>JAVZHQ010000001.1:0-802037 GCA_038998335.1 Candidatus Aenigmatarchaeota archaeon
ACACATGGCAGCATGTAGCAGGAAGATATAATCGCACGCACTTAAGCGTTTTTGTAAACGGTGTTGAAAAGTGCACTCAAAGCTTACTTGATTACAACTTCCAACCAGCTTCTACAAACCTTTTGATTGGAAACAACCCTTCTAACGAAAGACAATTTAACGGCACCATAGACGAAGTTAGAATCTGGAACAGAGCTTTAAGCAACGAAGAAATAAAAGCTTCTTACAATTCAGGCTTATATCGCTTGTACAGAAACTTCACTAATTTATCTGATGGTACGTACCAATACTATGCTTATGCTATAGATACCCGAGGAAACGCAAACAAAACAGAAACAAGAACAGTAACAGTAGATACTAAGCCTCCGGAATGGTCTCAGCAGTTCCAATCAACCAATATATTAGGGGTAGGAGGTAAAGTTAACTTATCAACTTACTGGATAGATAATGTAGGTTTGGATAAAGCTATTCTATCAACCAACGAAACTGGCTGTGGTCCAACTCCTTGTTATAATAAAACTTCTATATCATTATCTGGAACTTCAGGCTGGAGTAATTTCACTTGGCAAAACTCCAGTGTTAGAGAAGGAACAGTAATAGCTTGGCGCATTTATGCTAATGATACTTTGAACAATCAAAATGTTACTGACATAATGACTTTTGAAGTTAAGCCAACTTATCTTTTAGTTAATTGGAAAGAAGATTCTCAGATAAATTCAAACATTTGTAATGCTTCCTCACCTTGTAGTATAATTCCAAACTCAGTTTTCAAGGCAAGCGTTGAAGTTACTTGTTATTCTGAAGGTGAAATTGAGGATTGCGGTATTGTTAAGGCTTCTGTGAGGTATAATGAAAGCGGAGTAGAACCAAATAAACTAATAAACACAACTGAAGATGAACCTTTTTATATTCTCATGAAAAGTAGTAATCCTGTTACAGTAGCAAACGTTTTGGATTATAGTCCTGGTTATGGTCAGATGTTTGGCTACGGAGGCTGTAGAAATATTTTCTATGACGGTTCGAAATTTTGGATATTTTTTGCAAATAGAACGAGTGGTGCAGAAGGTAAGACTCTTTATTCTTATTCTTTTGACGGAAAAAATTGGAGCAGTCCAGCTACTCTTGTCCAGATAGCGAGCGACATTTTAATACCCTGTGTTTGGTTTAATGAAACCACGCAAACTGTATATGTCAGCATGACGAGTTTTGGTTTTGGTGGTTATGTACGTTTCATAAGAGGAACGATAAATAATACTGTCATAAATTGGGGTAATTTAATAACTGCGGTAGGTGGTTCGGTTTACAGGAGAGGTACTTTTCCAACTGTTGACTCTTCAGGTTATCCTTGGATCGCTTACTCGGAGTGGAACGATTCCGCTTATAGACCATGGGCAGTTCGCGCTTCTTCTCAAGATGGTTCTACTTGGTCTTCTCCAACTTTACTCTCTGACGAGGCAGGCAGCGGATACATGTCACCAATTCTTCTACCATTATCAAACAATAAAATGTATGCAATATGGTATAGTTATCAAGATTTAGCCTATAAAGGTAAAAAGTATGACGGAGTTTCTTGGGAGTTGACGCCTACGATAATAGATAATTCTGTGATAGCACCTAGCGGCTATCAAGGTTATTACGCAACTGTTGTTGAAGATAGAATATATTTTGTCTTCACAGGTAGCGATGGAAGAATTTATGTAAGAAACTGGACAGAATCACAAGGATGGGGGGATAGGATTGTGCTCGATGACAATACAACTAATGATGCGAAGGTAACCATAACCTCGGATTCAAAGGGTAATTTGTTTGTTTTTTGGAACAGAAGCGACACAATTTACTTTAAAAAATATTCTCCTTTTTATGGTTGGGATTCAAAAGCTTCAACACCTTTCGGCACTTCTTTCAATATAATTAAAGTTTTGAGAAGTTCTCAGTTTGTTGTAGATGGTAAAGTAGGTGTAGCTTGGTTGGAAAATGTTACTTCATCAAGTAATTCAATTCCTTATCCTATAAGATTTTCATATATAGATGTCGAACCTAATCCTATAACTTGTGGAATTTTAAAAAAAGGAGAGACTTGTCAGGTTTCTTGGGTAATAAACGCTACGGGATTAGCAGAGTCGGTTTGGGCTTTGGATGCTAACTTCACTTCTTCAGTCGAAGGAATACCTGAAAATGATACAGATAACGCTTATGTAAAAATATCTTTTTGCCAGCAATCCATTTCTTCCTGCTCAGACCTTAACCAACCTAATACCTATTACTGCCTAAACCAAAGCATTCTAGGCTCTTCTTCTACAGCCTGTATAAACATCTCAGCTAATAATATTACCCTAGACTGCCTAGGAAATACAATAGACGGAACAGACGCTTCTAACACATACGGAATCAACATCTCAAGAAGCTCTTCTCAAGCAACAAACATAACAGTAAAGAACTGCATAGTTACTGACTGGTATTACGGAATCTACTTAAGAAACGCTAATAATAATACTTTTACAAACATTACAGCGAGTAGTAACTCTAATTATGGTTTTTATGTTGATAGCAGTTCTAATAATTTGTTAACCAACATAAAAGTTGATAGCAATTATCGTGGTTTATACCTTTATTCCTCTTCAAACAATATAATAAAAGACTCGATCCTTCAAGAAAATACGAGACACGATTTATTCGTTATCGCAAGCTCAGACTCTCACTGTAACAACTACTTTGAAAATATTACAGGTTCAGGAGACAAGCCAATAAAATACTTTAACTATTCAGTTAACTTACAAAATGAAGTTTTATCTGCGCTAATACTCTGCAATGCAGATTTTTCAAATATAACAAATGTAACTATAGACGGATCGCCAACTAAAGATAATAACGCACTTTTCGTTACTAGAACAGAAAATTCCAAGTTCGTAAGAATACAATCATCTGATAATTTAGTGGGCATTTACCTTTTATCAAGCTCCAACAATCAAATAATCGACTCAACTTTAAACTATAATAATGCATGGGCAGGAGTGTATCTAGAAAGTTCGAATAACAATACAGTAATCAGTTCAACTTTACATAATAATATGTATGGTATAACTATGGTTTCTAGTTCAAACAACACGATAATAAACAGTTCTATAGCATTTTCATCCGATGGCGATTATCATTTTTATTCCGGTGTGTGTTTAGGAAACAACTTTACTAACACAAACTTCACTGCTCCAAGAAAAATTTACTTTCAAGCACCATCATCAAATTGGTTCAACTACAATAATAGAACAGATATAGACCTATGGCTAAAAACTTCTGTTTCTTCTTCAGCAACTCTAACAAGAAACCTCTTCTCCTGGACAAAAGCCTTAATCAAATGGCAAGAGCAATCTTCAACAACAATAACAGCCTATTACAATTTAACAGGCCTATATCCAAATACAGAATACAAAATCTACAACGGCTCTGAATTAATCTACACTCAATACACAGACTCCCAAGGAAACCTAGAATTCAACTTAACTATAACAACAACATCAAGAAACATTACAGTACAATACCAAAACTGCGAAGAAGTTATTTACTACTTGCCTTATACCATAAACAAAAACAACACTTATTATTGCTTAGAATCAGATAAATACATACCAGACCAAACTGCCATAACTTTTGCTTCAGGAACTCAAAACTCAACATTAGACTGTCTAGGTTATAATATTAGTAACGCCATGAGTAATTATGGTATATACTTAGCAGGTTCGACTACGAAAAACAACACAATTAAAAACTGCAATGTAGAACACTTTAATATAGGTTTTTACATTTTCTCGTCATCTAATAATACTTTCCTCAACAACTCTGCACAATTAAACTATAATGGTTTCTATCTCAACTCAAGTTCCAACAACACTTTCCTCAACAACTCTGCAATTTTCAACATTAATTTCGGTTTCTATCTTAACTCAAGTTCCAACAACACTTTCATAAGCAACACTGCAAACTCAAACTATCATGGCTTCTACCTCGATTACAGCTCAAACAATATTTTTACAAACAACTCAGCCAACTCAAACTCTCGTGGCTTCTACCTCTACTCCAGCTCCAACAACACTTTCATAAACAACTCAGCCAACTCAAACTCTTATGGTTTCTTCCTCGTTTCCAGCTCCTATAATGCTATAATAAATAGTAGTGCAAATGCTAACTACGATGGAATTTATGTTTTATTTTCATCCTACGTTACAATTGAAAATACAATCGCCAATAATAATACAGATGATGGAATCGAACTTGCCGATGAGACATACAATTCTACCTTGATTAATAGTACGATGAAATTTAATAAAATAGGTATTCATTTAAGGATCAATAAAGATAACAATATAACTGGAGGGTCGATAGATTCTAACACTCTATACGATTACTATTTAGACGATACAGAGGGAATGAACTTTTTCAGGGATACGAACTTTACTAGTTTGAGAAAAATCCGTTTTGATAAGGTGGACGAATGGTTCAATTATAACAACAGAACTGATTTAGAACTATGGCTAAAAACTTCTGTTTCTTCTCCAGCAACTCTAACAAGAAACCTCTTCTCCTGGACAAAAGCCTTAATCAAATGGCAAGAGCAATCTTCCACAACAATAACAGCCTATTACAATTTAACAGGCCTGTATCCAAATACAGAATACAAAATCTACAACGGCTCTGAATTAATCTACACTCAATACACAGACTCCCAAGGAAACCTAGAATTCAACTTAACTATAACAACAACATCAAGAAACATTACAGTACAATACCAAAACTGCGAAGAAGTTATTTACTACTTGCCTTATACCATAAACAAAAACAACACTTATTATTGCTTAGAATCAGATAAATACATACCAGACCAAACTGCCATAACCTTTGCTTCAGGAACTCAAAACTCAACATTAGACTGCCTAGGCTTCAACATCACTAGTAACAAAACTACTAACACTTACGGCATATACTTAACTGGCTCAAACACGAAAAACAACACTATCAAGAACTGTATAATAAGCAATTTCTATCATGGCTTCTACCTCGACTCCAGCTCCAACAACACTTTCATCAATAATGCTGCCAACTCCAACTATAATTATGGTTTCTTCATCTATTACTACTCCAACTATAATACTTTCATAAACAACACAGCCAACTCAAACTCTCGTGGCTTCTACCTCAACTACTACTCCAACTACAACACTCTTATAAACAACTCAGCCAACTCAAACATTTATGGCTTCTATCTCTCCTTCAGCTCCAACAACTCTTTAATAAACAACTCAGCCAACTCCAACTCTAATATTGGCTTCTACCTCTCCTCCAGCTCCAACTACAACTCTTTTATAAACAACATAGCCAACTCAAACATTTATGGCTTCTATCTCTCCTCCAGCTCCAACTACAACTCTTTAATAAACAACTCAGCCAACTTCGACTCTGATATTGGCTTCTACCTCGAGTACAGCTCCAACAACTCTTTAATAAACAACTCAGCCAACTCCAACTCTCTTGGCTTCTACCTCCTCTTCAGCTCCAACAACTCTTTAATAAACAACTCAGCCAACTCCAACTCTAATATTGGCTTCTACCTCGAAGAAAGCTCTTACAACACTTTAATAAACAATACCATAACTTCCTACCATAATTCAACCCATCATCAACAAGGCCTTTTCATCGAAGGCTCTTCCATCTCCCATTTCTACCAAAACATCTCAGAATCAAACCTAATAAACAACAAGCCAATACTCTACCAAGACAGTATTTATAATTCTTGCACTAACAACACTATATTCACAAACGGCTCCTCCTATAGCTACATTGGCTTTGTTAACTGTTTTAACATAACAGTAAAAGATTCTTCCCCTTCCGAATCAATACTACTAGCAGGAACTAACAACTCAACAATCTCAAACCTAAACATTTCTTACTCTCAATATCCTTTCTACTTATTCTCTTCTAGTTATAATACTCTTATAAACAACTCAGCCAACTCCAACTCTCTTGGCTTCTACCTCATCTCCAGCTCCAACAACTCTTTAATAAACAACTCAGCCAACTTCGACTCTGATATTGGCTTCTACCTCGAGTACAGCTCCAACAACTCTTTAATAAACAACTCAGCCAACTCAAACATTTATGGCTTCTACCTCATCTCCAACTCCAACTACAACTCTTTTATAAACAACATAGCCAACTCCAACTCTCTTGGCTTCTACCTCCTCTTCAGCTCCAACAACTCTTTAATAAACAACTCAGCCAACTCAAACATTTATGGCTTCTACCTCATCTCCAACTCCAACTACAACTCTTTAATAAACAACTCAGCCAACTCCAACTCTCTTGGCTTCTACCTCGACTACAGCTCCAACAACTCTTTAATAAACAACTCAGCCAACTCAAACATTTATGGCTTCTCCCTTCTCTTCAACTCCAACAATACTCTAACTTCCAACCTAATCTCTTCTTCTCTTATATCTCCGGTAAACGGCTCAAAGATGTGGCACTCAGGTTCAGCAGACAACTTAAACTCTTACTTGAACAGAACCTTTGACTTGACAAGCGTTTCCTCCGCAACCCTTTACTTCTCTCACTTTTACGCAACAGAGCCTGAGTACGATGGAGGAAGGCTCGAATTCTTCAACTCTTCTTCAAATGATTGGGAAATCCTATACCCAGAAGAAGGTTATCCTTATAATTATGTTGAAGCTTTAGAAGGACCTGGATACTCAGGCTCTAGCCAAGGTTGGAAGCTTGCAAAGTTTAACCTAACAAGCTTAACAGGAAAAGTAATAACGATAAGGTTTATATTTAAATCTAATTCTTGGCTATTCTTCAGAAACTGGCTTATAGATAACATCTCAATCCCAGAGATAAACTTTTTCGACCCAGCAGAAGAAATAAACCAATGGAACTACTCAGGCTTCTACTTAACTGAATCCCTTCTTCTCTCGCTATACGGAATCTACCTTCACTACTCTGATAATAACCTAATAAACGATTCGATAATCTCAACAAACGATTACGGAATCTACTTATCTTCTTCACAAAACAACCTAATCTATAATAATTTATTCAACAACACAATAAACTTCTACTTTTCAGGAACAATTTATTCCAACTACTGGAACACTACTAAGCAAGAAGGAAAAAGAATCTACTCTGCTGGAAATGAAATAGGCGGTAATTACTGGACAAATTTCACTAATAACGGCTATTCTGATACTTGTGCTGATAACAATAAAGATGGATTTTGCGATGAACCTTACACTTTAGCAAGTAATAACATAGACTACTTACCATTAAGCAACAAATATCCAGCTTATTGCGATATATTTATTTCTTCCTGCTCAGAATTAACTCAACCAAATACTTATTACTGCCTTAACCAAAATGTTTCCAGTTCAGATACCTGCTTCAACATAAAAGCTGGTAATATAACCTTAGACTGTCAGGGCTATACTATTAACTATTCTCAATCTTCAACAGGCTATGCAATAAACAACTCAGCAGGCTATGATTACATAACAATAAAAAACTGTAATATCGTTCAAGGCAATTTAAGCATTTCATATGCTTATGCCATCTATGCCTCAGGAATGGTTAATAGCTATATCTATAACAACACTATCTCAACTTCTGGCGACTATGGCTACGGCATATTTCTTTCCTCAAGTTCTAATAATAATATTCTATCAAACAACACTATCTCAACTTCTGGCAACTATGGCTACGGCATATTTCTTTCCTCAAGTTCTAATAATAATATTCTATCAAACAATAACATTTCAACTTTTGGCAACCATGGCCGTGGCATATATCTTTACTCCAGCTCCAACAACACTCTCTCAAACAACAGAATGAACACAAGCTCAACAAACAGCCTTGTTGTTTACGGAACTTCTTCAAGCCATTTCAACCATAGCATAGATACTACCAACCTAGCAGAAGGCTTACCAATATACTACTGCTTCAACTGCAATAATATCATAATGCAAAACCAAGACTATTCAAACACCTACGGCCAGATAATATTTGCCTGGTCTACTAACGTTACTTTAAACAATATCACTATGTCAAACGACGGCTTAAACTTCTTTAATGTTACTCACAGCAAAATAATTAATAGTATAATAAACACGAGCAAAGGCTACGGCATATTTCTTTACTCAAGTTCTAATAATAACACTCTCTCAAACAACACTATCTCAACTTCTGGCAACTATGGCTACGGCATATTTCTTTACTCAAGTTCTAATAATAATATTCTATCAAACAATAACATTTCAACTTTTGGCAACCATGGTCGTGGCATATTTCTTTACTCAAGTTCTAATAATAATATTCTATCAAACAATAACATTTCAACTTTTGGCAGCTCTGGCCGTGGCATATATCTTTACTCCAGCTCCAACAACACTCTCTCAAACAACACTATCTCAACTTCTGGCAACTATGGCTACGGCATATTTCTTTACTCCAGCTCCAACAACAACACTCTCTCAAACAACAATGTAATTACATCTTCTTCTACTTCTGCTCACGCTATCCCTATTAACTCTTCCTTTTCCAACAGCATAATAGGAGGCTCTTACATTGCTAAAGGAGGAGGAACTTCTTACGACTATTACTTACAAGGTACTTCTTCAAACAACAACTTTACTAACACAAACTTTACTGCACCAAGAACTATCTACTTCTACGATACTACAAGCTGGTTCAACTACAATAACAGAACAGATTTAGAACTATGGCTAAAAACTTCTGTTTCTTCTTCAGCAACAATAACAAGAAAGCTAATTTCCTGGGAAAAATCCTTAATGATATGGAACGATTCTTCTTCATCAGCAATAACAGCTTTCTACAACATTTCTGGTCTAAACCCAAACAAATACTATTTAATCTACAACAACTCAGTTTTAACTTACACTTTACAATCAGATTCTTCTGGCTCACTAAGCTTTACAATCTACCTATCAGGAGAAAGTGAAATAAAAGTTCAAGAAGAAGCTCCTCAATACTCAAACAACAAAACTTTTCCGATAAGTCCAACTATTTACGAGCAAGGTAAAACATACCAATTCAACATTACTTGTACAGACAATTCAGGAATAACAAGCGCTTGGCTTACTTTTAACGGTACAATTTATCAAATGAGCAATCAAAGCAGCGAATATTACATAACTTTAGCAGATTTGCCAGCAGGCAGTTATTATTACAACTTTACTTGCAACGACACTTTTGGAATTACTAACACTACTCCTACTCTGCTTTATAAAATAGAAAAAGCCAAACCAGTTTTAACAATAAGCAATGCTACCTATTCAGTAAACACTTCAGGCTTAGTCGGCTATTGGCGCTTCGAAGAAGGTTCTGGAAATCTGGCAAAAGATTCTTCTGGTTACGATAACGACGGGACTTTATACAACAACCCAACTTGGCAAGAAGGAAGGTTTGGAAATGCTTTAAGGTTTAACTCAACAAACTACGTAGAAATTCCTAACTCATCTGTTTTTAATATAACAGAAGAAATGAGTGTAGAGGCTTGGATATATCCTGACGAACAGCAACCCACAGGAGGAAGCAACCAAATAGTTCAGAGGTTAGATTGGACAAACTACAAAGGGTTTTTCTTGAGAGAAGGTTACCAATCAAACCATATTGTTACTTTCTACGTTGCAAACGGAACTAGTTGGGTTTCTGTTTCTTACCAAATTTCTCCAGGAAAATGGTATCATATAGTAGGAACTGTTAAAGCTAACGATAAAATAAGACTTTATGTTAACGGAAGTCTGGTAGCAGAAAAATCTTTCCTTGGAAAAATTGTTCAAGAAACAAATAAAAATATAAGAATAGGTTATGAGTTTTCTGGTGCTGCTTTTAACGGAACAATAGACGAAGTAAGAATTTGGAATAGGAGCTTAACCGCAGATGAGATAAAAATGCTCTACGAAAGTCAAGTAACCTACAAAACTCAAACAAACTTCTCCTGCTTTTCTAATACTCAGCAAGTAACTCCAAGCTTGTACAGAAATACTACTTTAGTAAGCAATCCGGACGTTCAGAACTTAACAGCTGGCTATTATTATTACTTATGCAACGCAAGCGAAACCCAAAACTATACTCAATCAGCAATTCTTGCTCCTTTGAAAGTAAGCCCAGGCTTCATAAGCCTAACGTTTTCACCAGAGCTAACAAAAGGAATATTCTACACTAACTTAACAGGTTCTTCCCTTAACATCCAGTTTAACGTTGACATTAACGCTTGGAACAATGCAACCTGGAATTATAATGCAACAGACAAAAAAACAGAATACTGGATAAGAAATGATGGAACTTACGAAGTAGACATTTGCCAAAAAGCAAGCTCAAACATGCTTTGCTACGATGAATGTGCCAATCCAAGCTACGAAATCTACATAGGAAACGTTTCATGGAGCAACTCAACTTATAATAACGCAACTCACCCAAGCTTTTCCACTCTTTATCCATTAACTCTAGACTATTCACAAAACAAATCAGCCTATAGCTTGGCTCCTGGCCAATACCTTTACTTAAGGTTTTGGTTCTTTGTTCCTCCTTACGTTCCTTCGGGCAAGTATAATACTTCTATAATTTTCAAGGCTGTGGAGGCTGGTCAATTATGTTAGAAATAGAAGAAAAAATTTTAGAAACAATAAAGCAAAACCCAGAGGGGTTAACCATAATGGAAATCTCAAGAAAGCTTGGTATTCATAGAAATACCGTTTCTAAATATGTCTTTGCTTTAGCTAAGGCAGGAATAATAGAGCAAAGGAGAATAGGAAAAGTGGCTTTATGTTATTTTAGAAAAAAATTTTTCCAGATTTTATAAAATGGAACAAAAAGAATTAAGCAAGAAAAGCAAAATTCTTTACTTCAAATTTCTTCAACTCTTTTCTTCACTTTCTCAAAAATCTCCTCAAGCTTTCTTTCTTTCTTTATTTTTCGCTTTCTCATTACCACAAAAATCAAGACAATCAAGATTATTAAAATTAAAGGAATTATCAAGAAGTTGAAAAGTCTTGAATAACCTATTAATGTCTTTACCTTATTATAAATCAAGCAAAAGTTTTGAAATTCTTTTTTCTCAACATATTCTTTCAAAGTATTAATGTTTAAGTTTATTTCTTGAGAAAAGAAAGGAAGGGAAGCATAAAAGCTTAGCCTGAAGGAGCTTATTTCTTCAACTTCATAACTAACAAAAGCCTCAGCTAAGCTTATTGCTTTTTCATAAAGCGAAATAGAATACTCTAAAATGCTTGCTGCCTTTTGATAGCTTTCATTTCCATATTCTTCCAAAGCTAGCTTTCTTAAGTATTCTGCATTCTCATAAACTTTAAAAGCATCACCTAAGTTTAAACAATTAAGGTAAGGAATTTGGTCAGCAATTTTCTTTATTCTTTCTAGTTCTTTTAGCAAAATATCTGCAGCACTCTTCCAATCTTTAGCAATTATAAGCATTATTATTTCCTCATTACTTTTTACTGAGTTTGAAGCCATAACGCTAAGATAAAAAATTTTATCCTCAACTTCTTTTGGAGCTGTAATCAAAACAAGAAAGTTGTAAGCTTCTTCCGGGGGGAGCGAAATATTTTCCGGGATAACTCTTATCCACTCCAAAGGAATCCCTTCTATCAAAATTTTAACAAGCTCTTTTTGCGTTCCTAGGTTTTTAACAGTAGCTATAAGGCCAGATTGATTTCCAGAAATTACAACGATTCTTTTCTCACTAACGTTTAACTCAAGCTTTTTTATCACTTCTGGAGGAGGTGGTAAAGTTGGACCTATACCTGGACCAGGGGGTCGAGGAAGACAAGAGATAACTCTAAAAATATCGCTAGTCAAAACCTGAATTTCCTTATACTCCAAAATAGCTTGGAAAGTATAATAACCAAGAAGGTTAGAAGTGTTAAAACTTGGAAGTCTTACAAGACTTGAAATAACACTTAATGTTTCTTTCGATTCTCTTACGACACTTCCGTTAGAATCTAAAATTTTGTAAGTTAGGTTTACTTGAACTTCTTCTTCAGGAAAAATTTTCGTTATGTTTACTCTTCCATAAACCTCATCTCCTTGGCAAACTTCCTTTTTTTCTTGTGGAACTTCAAGTTTTAGCTCAAAAATAGCGCTTGCGTTAACATTAAGAGTTACCTTAATAGTCTTTACTTGATTCTCCGCAGTAACATAAACATAACCAACATAACTTCCGTTCGCATCTTTTGGTATAATAACGCTTAAAGTAAAATTTTCTGGTCTACCTGTAGGCGGTAAAAAAATGTTTGTTCTAGAAATGTTAAACCAATCCCCCGGGAAGCCAGAAGATTTGTTTATCGTAATATTAGCTCCAAAACAAGGATATAAAAGCCAAATATAGATTGTTTCGTTAAAGCTATTTCCTGGTTTAAGAGTTTTTTCTATCTCTAAAGGAGAAACCACTAAGGTTCCTATTCCTTTTTTTATTCTAAAACTTGTTTCTGCATACTTAAACTCATTGCTATAGCTAAAGTTACTTTTTACAGTATAGATTCCAGGCGAGTCTGAAGCACTTACTGAATAGTTTGTTATAAAATATCTAATTTCTGCTCCTCCTATCGAGGCTTGCCATGTTTGACTTTTAATTTCCTGTCCCTCAGGATTAAGAATTTTTGTTGTCAAATTTCCAAAAGCATTAAGGTTTCCTCTGTTTTCTATTATGTTCGTTATGTTAACAAGTTCAGGTTCGCAATAAGAATCTTTATCAGTGTAAAGTGAAAGAAAAACGTTTTCCTTTGAAGCTAGAGTAGTATTCATAAAAGTTTCTACGCTAAAGCAACTTTTAACCAAAAACAATAAAAATAAAAGAACAGACAAATACTTCTCAAAACCCATAATTTAAATTTAAAGTTTCAATAAAATAAAGTATTAAGTGGAAAAATGAAGAGATGGCTCTTGGCTTTAATAGTTTTAATTTTTTTCCTTGGATTAAAGGAAACAAAAACTGAGACTTATCCTATAAACTTAACTGTCAGAGGCTATTACTATATAATTATAAGCGATAAACTTGCTGATGGAATTTGGTTTACAAACTTAACAGGAGCAAGAGAAAATGTTATGTATCCCCTAGTTGCGGGAACTTTTTTCAATAACGCAACCTTTAACTACAACAAAACAAACCAAAAAACAGAGTATTGGATTTATGTCTCCTCTCTGGAAACTGAAGTATGTCATGGAGCAAAATATAACTTATGCTCAAACCTAACTTGTTTGGGCTATAATAATTTTGAAATTTTGATTGGTAATGTAAGCTGGAGCGCTTCTCATTATAATGACGTAGAGAACCCTTCAATTTTCGATTCAACAAGAATGGTTTTAGGTTACGATAACCAGAAAAAAACAAAACCAAACTCTGAAGGTTACATTTACTTAAGATATTGGCTTGATGTTCCTCCGGGTTTTCCTGCTTACAATTACAGCACAATCTATCAAATTCAGCTTGTCCCCCAAGGTGGAATTTGTGTTTAAAAAAATTTTAGTTTTAATAGTATCGGTATTTTTTTTAAAAGAAGCTTTAGCCACAAGAGGAGTAGGATTAGCTCCTCTTGAAAATAGCGTTACATTAAGCCCAGGAGAAGAGTTTATTGCTTACTTGCTTTTGTTCAATCCTAGCGATAGAGATACAAACGTGAGTTTAAAGGTTTATTGTTTGGATTGTTTTCGTGATTTTGAATTTTTTGGATTAAAGGGGAAGGTTAACTTAACTCAAAATTTTGTTGTCCTGCCAAGCGAAATAGAATTAGAAAAAAATACTTCGGTTGAAGAAGGAAAGTTTGTTGAATTAAGAGTGAAAGTTCCTTACTTTTTTGAAGAGCAGTTAGTTTTAAACAATAAAACAATTCCTTGGCTTGGCTTAGCTTCAAGCTTAGAAGAACTTAACTTTAATATAGTAGCTTCTACTGGTGAGATGATGCAAGTTTCGCTCGTTAGTAGGTTAAACGTTAAGGTAAAAAGTAAGGGCTTTGCATGGTTTTTAATCATTCCTGTAATTTTTCTGTTAACTTTGTTTTTAATTAAAAGATTAAGAAGAAGGTAATTTTTTCCTAAAAATTCTCTTGTAAATTCCTGTTTTCCATATAATTCCCAAAATTATTATCAAGATGGCTATTATTATCAAGATTAAACTACCTGTGGGCATACCTTTTATTTTCAAATCAAGCCAGGAGCCAACTGCTGGAGCAGCCCCTAAAGCACCAAAGCTTGACCAAACAGCAGTTGCTGTTATTCCACCTTTTATTTCCTTCTCGTCTAGAAGAAGAGTGTAAAATGGAATCGAAAACTCACCATTATAGCTTGGGTTCACCATTCTAACTAAAAAATTTATTTCTTCTGGAGTAGAGATTACAAATTCTTTTTTAACCCAAAGACTAGGGTGAACTTTAAGGTAAGAATATACAGGAGCTTCCGGGGCAGTGTGAGTAGGAACATAAACTTCTTCTGGTTCAAAATGGAAAAATTGGGAATAGTCTGTCCTTACTTTACCCAAATACCAACCAAAGAAGTAAATCTTTTCATCACAACTTTCACACTCAAAAGTTAATCTTGCTTTTATATCATAATCTCCTGGATTATACAAAATTAGACCAATGGAATAAGGATTTTGAATGGTTGCTGCGAGTTCAAGTCTTGGAGGGCCCATTCCTATTCCTACACCCGCTAAAACTTTTGAAATAGGGAAAAAGATAAAAAAGGATAATAGGCATAAAATTAATTTTTTCATAGTTCTCTTATAATTCTCTACATTTCAAGTTATTTAAAAATTTCGTTATTACTAGCAAGAGCAAGAACCACAACTTTGACTAACTTCTACTGCCTTGAAAAGATAGGTTGTGTTATATTTACCACTAGGAACATTGTCTGGGTTAGGATCTATCCAGTATCTTAAATAGATTGTTGAACCCGCTGACAAGTTCACGGTTATATGCTGGAATGTATCAGGTGCAGTAAAGTTTAGAAGAGGTGGGAATTGAGGAAGAGTAGCATTGTTAAAGGTAGAGTTTGACCAACCAACTCCTGTTATGTTTAAGATAGATGTACCGCATTCTGTCGCGTTAGAGCATTTTAAATGATCGCATGCGCAATGACATATTGTTATGTTTACTTTATTATCTGAAGAGGCAGTTATGTAATAAAGTGTTGTGTTATAGTAAGGAGGAGTTCCATTATAATTTCTTGTTGCGTTATTCCATGTCGTCATTATAGTTATATCTACCTGGCTTCCTATGGTAGTAGTGTTAGTAAAAAGT
The DNA here is from genome assembly GCA_038998335.1 of Candidatus Aenigmatarchaeota archaeon. Lineage (GTDB taxonomy): Archaea > Aenigmatarchaeota > Aenigmatarchaeia > CG10238-14 > SCSR01 > JAVZHQ01. Next base: position 15,309 of record JAVZHQ010000001.1, read on the forward strand.
ATTCCTTCTGCTAGATATGTTGAGAGGTCTATACCGATAACTTGTTTGATACTAGCGTTCATTTCCTTGGTTATTTCTACCTGGCCAAAAATGTTTGGCACGCTTGTTAATATTAAAATTGCTGCAAGTAGAAAAAGGAAAGTTAGAATTATCGAGCTCCCTTTGCTTATTTTGTTATAATTTTTGCTAATCATTTCCATAAAATAAATTTTGATTTGCTTTATATATAAGCTTTTTTTTGGCAAAGTTAATTTTATTCAAAAACAAAATTTATAAATAGGAAAACATGCAAGAAAAAGTCAAAATTTTCCTTTTATTCTTCTTTTCCTCAATTTTTCTACTCATTTTCCTAAAACTTTCCATCTCTTCTTTTTTTCAACAAACCTTTACTCTTGATTTAGAGCTTAAAATTTTTAACTTTTCCTTAAATTCTTTGAACAATTCAAAGCTATCTGAAGATTTAATTTTTTCTGGAAGTGAAAATCAAACTGTATGGATAAGGTTGCCAAAAAATTCAACAGTTTTCTACTCGAACATAAGCTTGGAAGGAATAATGAAACCTTTGTTAACCACAACTGGTTTAAACATTTATAAGCTAGAAGTAGGCAATGTTATCCCAACAAACGATTTTGATGAAATCGCAATAGTCGGCCCTAGTTATATCAAACTTTTAAATAATCATGGAAATGAAATTTGGAGTTTTAACGTAACTGGTACTGCTGTTTCGTTAGGAAACCTTAGTAGTGATGAAGGAAACGAAATAGTAGTCGGCACAAGCAATGGTTATATTTATTTGTTCAATTCCTCAGGTTCTTTAAAGTTTCAAAAATCTATAGGTTTTAAAATAAACGACATAGAAGTAGGCAATGTTATCCCAACAAACGATTTTGATGAAATCGCAATAGCAACAGGTAATGGAACTTATGTTTTAACTTCTGTAGGAAATCAGTTATGGATGTATTCTGGTTCTTTTGAAGGAATTGGTATAGGAAACCTTAGTAGTGATGAAGGAAACGAAATAGTAGTCGGCACAAGCAATGGTTATATTTATTTGTTCAATTCCTCAGGTTCTTTAAAGTTTCAAAAATCTATAGATGTGGAAATAAACGACATAGAAGTAGGCAATGTTATCCCGACAAACGATTTTGATGAAATCGCAATAGCAACAATTAATGGAACTATATTTTTGCTGGATTTTAACGGAAATATTTTATGGTCTTTTGATACTTTTGGTAGTTCTGTTACAACTATTAGAGTGGCAGAAGTTACATCTGAGTATCCAGGCAATGAAGTTATAGCAGGAAGTGAAGATAACAAAGTTTATGTTATAAGCGCTTCAGGTCAATTGATATGGAGTTATTTAACTCAAAATATTGTTAAGGGGCTAGGAATAGGAAATTTAAGTCAAGACCCAGGAGAAGAAGTAGTTGCAGGAACTATGCTCCCAGCAACTTACACTCTTTACATTTTAAACTTTGAATACTACCCAACAAACGTTAGTCTTGATATAGGAAACGATGGTGAAATAGAATGGTATTATTCAGGAAAGTTTAGAGGTAAAGCTTCGGTTTCTAATAATTCTGCCTTTCAAAAGTATCTATCAAACTGCGAGCCAGATTCGACAGGAAATTGTGACATTCCTTTAGTTTTTCACTCAGATTTTGCAGGTGATTTGAACATAACTTCAGTTTACTTAGAGTTCGAATACAATTTATCTGGAATTATTTTCTCTTCTACTATAAACGCTTGGTCAAGAGTTGTTAACATAAGAGCTAACGAAAGTGTGGGAAACCAAACGATAAACATAAGCTTTACAAGAAACCCTGCTTTGGATTTAAGAATAAACTATATAAAAGTTAACGATTCAGCAACAAGATGCGATTTTAACAATATTACTTACAATGTTACAACTATTGGAGGAAAAAAATATTGCAACATTTCTTCCCTTAACTTTTTGATTCCTTCCTCTGGCTCTTTACCTTCTGCTATTCTTTGGGATGATAGCATGAACGTAGGAGTGCCAATAATAATTAACGAGTCAGAAGGCAGAGTAATAGAAGCATTTTGGAAGAAGAATATAACTATATGGAACACAACCCCTCAAATCTTTTACAACATAACAGCGAACACAAGCATAGACGAAAGTGTTGTTATTTCTCAACCAAAGCTTAAAGTTTTTTGGAATAACAATTGGTACGATATTACTCCTTCTCAGTCAAGTAATAACTGCAATTCAACTAACCCAACTTACCAAAAAATAACAATAGGAAGCGATGAATTTTTTGTTTGCAAACAAGACACAAACTTTAACGGAATAGAAGATCTTTTTGTTTGGAAGCAGCCTCACTCTTCCATAACTTTATACGAGGTTAGCGGCTCAGGTAATAGGCCCCCAATTCTTTCAAACATTACAGTTTTACCAAGCAAAGCTATTTGGGGAAGTGAGTTTAACATAAGCTTAAACGTTAGCGATGTAGAAAACGATAATGTTACTTTACAACTATGGGTAAACATAAAAAGCTTGAATGTTTCTCAGCTTATAGAGGAGAAAAACTTTACAGGAAATCAGTCTATTACCTTTACTTTTTCCACTAACAAAAGCTGGGTTGGAATAAACGAATTCTGGTTTAACTACACAGATTTCAACAGCTCTTCTGGAATACAACTTCACGACTGGATTATTTCTTCTTTTTATCCTGGACCAAACGTAACCAAGAGAAACGCTTCTGTAATTTACATAGAAGGAAATGATTCAAGGGTTAATAGAAGTGAAGCAACTTTGCTTTCTGTTCAGCTAATAGACAATTTTGATTCCTCACCAATTCCTAACGCAAACTGTAGCTTTTGGGTCTGGCTGAATCAAACTCACAACTCAAGTTACTTTACTAAAAGCGATGAAAATGGTTTTTGCAACTACAGCTTTACTCCAAATTCTTCCTATCAGCCAGGACAAAGAGAATGGAAGGCAGGAGTTTATTCTGATTCCTATTATGAAACAAACATTTCTTCAGGGTTTTTCGTGAAAATTTACGGCAAGCTTAACATTAGGTTGAATTCACTTTCAAACTTTACTCGAGGTATTTCTCTACTTAACGCTTCGCTTTTTGATGAATTTAATCAACCTGTTAAGCTTTCAGGTTATACTTGTGAATGGTTTATAAATGATACTCTTGAAAACACAACTCAAACAGACTCTTACGGCTTTTGCTTCCATCCTTGGAAAACAGATTGCTCTAACGAACTAGGTTATTATAACATTAACGTTACGCTTTCAGGAAATGTTAACGAATTCTATTATCTTAACCAAACAAGCCAAGAAATTCTAAGAGCTTTAAAGGACAATTTAAATATAACAATAATTTCACCTTTGCCTAACTCAATTTATCATGTTGGTGAAACAATTCTTTTGAACTCGACTATAAACGATTCTTGTGGTCTAGCTACTTATAACTATAGCGTGATTTGGTTTGGGGATGGTAAAACAGATCCAGGTTTAAGCACTTGCAGTATGAGCGTTGAAGGAGAAAATTCATCTTATAACGTGGCAAGCAACTGCATGCCAGGCATATTTTTAATAAAAGCAAACGCCTCTGGTGAACTTTACAACTCAGACCAAAAAAACGTTAGCGTATGGATTTATGGTTGGAGTCAGGTTAACTTTACCTTTCCTTTAAATGAAAGTAAGGTAAACAAGGCAGAAAGAGAAATGCTAGACTTAGTTTGTCAAGTAAAAGACCCAAGTTCACCTGTTCAAGAGCTTGAGAATTATCCTGTTTACTTCTGGGACTTAACGTCAGGAGAAGAGTTTTTAGCTCAAGTTAAAACAAACCTCACTGGCTATGCAAAATATTCTTGGAACATAACTAACATAAGCGATTTAGCTCAAGTTAAATGTAACATAAGTAATACAAACATAACCTTTTATAGGTATTATAATGCTTCTGTAAAAGAAAGTTACATAACTTTCAGTATAATAGAAAACGATACAAAAGCTCCAACAATAGAAAATTTAAAAGCAGAACCTGCAATTCTTGGTGAAAGCGTTAAAATAGAAGCTAATGTTTCAGATAAGTATGGGGTAGATAAAGTTTGGGTAAATGTTAGCTTTCCAAATTCTTCTTTTGCAATTTATTATTTGCAAAACAAAACTTCTCAAATTACCAACACAACTTGGGAAGTTACAATTCCAGGATTAAACTTAGGAGATTACGATTTTGTACTTTTTGCTAACGATACTTCTAATAATATCGCTAACGCAACAAGCTGGTTTGAGGTTTATCAACCAATTCAAATGTATTTGAACGCAAGCTTTCCGATAGACTTTACTTTCTTTAGGCCAGGAAAAGAAATAATAATCCATAGGTTTTCTTATCCTCCAGGAAATTACAATTTTACTCTGCATAAAAGAACTTATGACTGGTCGATAAAAATTGGTGAAAACTGGATAAAAATCTTCAATTTCAACACAACAAGAACTTCTGAGCTTCAGTTTAATAGCAGCGATGCAAACCTAACAAACCCGATAAACATTTCCTTGATTAGCGTAAGCCTAATCGACTTACCAAAGCCTGAGAAGTATAAGATATCTGCTTTCGAAATAAAAACAAACGCTTCCTACTCAAACTTGCTAATAACTTTCAACTATTCAAAAGATTTGAACGAAGGAAGAATTTGGTTTGAGCCAGGAATCAAAATTTTCAAGTGTGCTAATTGGAGCTACCCAAATTGCTATTCAGGTTGGGTTGAAGTAAGTAGCAATTTAGACCTAACAAATCATCTAATCTCTACACTTCAAACTTCACCCTCAGTTTATACTGCTGCAGAAATTGAGGTATGTGGAAACGGAAAATGTGGATACGGAGAATCTTGTGTTAATTGCCCAGAAGACTGTGGTTCTTGTGGTCCAACCTATACTCCTCCTGCAGGAGGAGGTGGAGGAGCTGGTGCTCCTTCATTGCCACCTGAAACTACTCCAACAGAAGAAATTAAGTTTAGCATAAGGACAAACCTATCTGAAGCTCAAATAAACATAAACGAAACAAAGTATTTTGCTCTGTGGATTTTGAACGAAATGAGCTCAAGACAAAACTTTACGGTTTCGATTTCTGGTTCTATCACTGATTTGGTTAAAATAGAAAGAGATTTCATCTCAGTTAACCCAAAAACTGAAGGTATGTTACTAATAGAAGCTTACGCTCCTCCAAGAACCGAGTTAGGGACTTATACAGGCACAATATACGTGACAACAGCAAGAAAAACTCAAAACTTACCAGTAACTTTAACTGTTTCTCTTAAAGGTTTGATTGAATTAGACATAATGGCAGAAGCTTTAACAAAACAAGTTAATCCTGATAGGGTAGCAAGGTTTAGGATTGTTTTGTATAATTTAGGAGTAAAGAAAAACTTTGACGCAAACTTTACTTTTATCGTTCAAAATCCTGAAACAAAAGAAATAATCTTTTCAACTAGCAAGATTAAATCTCTTCAATCATCTTATGAATCCTTCATCGAGGAAATTTATATTCCTCAAAACATTTCCTTAGGCCAATACCTTTTTGTTGTAGAAGCTGAGTATGACGGGAAAAAGAAAAGTTCTTCTGATTTGTTTGAAGTAGTTCAACCTTTCTGGACGCCTGCAAGAATTCAACTAGCAACAATTCTTTTAGTTGCTTTATTCTCGGTATTTTCATTCTTCTACGCAAGAAGCTACTATAAAAAATGGAGGTTAAAAACAGCACGTTACATAGCTCCTGTTAAGCCAGGAAAATTGCCAAGAGGTGAGCTTTGGCTAGGAAAAGTTGCTGAGATCAGGGCAAAGGCAACTTTTGCTATGGATGATTTAACAACTCACGTTTTGGTTGCAGGAGCTACAGGTTCTGGAAAATCTGTTACTGCAAGCTTATTTGTCGAAGAACTACTTGAGAAAAAGATCCCTGTAGTAGTTTTTGACCCTACAGCTCAGTGGACTGGATTTGTTAGACCATGCAAAGACCCAAAAATCTTAAAGTATTACAGAGCTTTTGGTCTTTCTCCTGAGGAAGCAAAACCATTCAAAGGACTAATATTTGAAGTTACAACCCCAAAAGTTGAAATAGATTTCAAAAAGCTAATGAACCCAGGAGAAATTACAATATTCACTTTAGACAAACTTAAACCTGGACAATATGATGAAGCAGTAACTCACATAATAGATACAATCTTTGCTCAAGGATGGGAAGAGTCCTCAAGCTTAAGATTAGTAATAGTTTTTGATGAAGTTCACAGGTTACTTGAAAAATATGGAGGAAAAGGAGGTTATGTTGCTTTAGAAAGGGCTTGCAGAGAATTTAGAAAGTGGGGAATAGGATTAATAATGGTTTCTCAAGTTTTAAGCGATTTCAAGGAAGCAATAAAGGGTAATGTTTTAACAGAAATTCAAATGCACACTAAAAGCTTAGGAGATTTAGCAAGAGTTGAGAAGAAGTATGGTTTAGAGTATGCTAAAAGGGTTGCAAGACTTGAGGTAGGAGTTGGCCTAATACAAAACCCAAAGTATAACGAGGGAATTCCTTGGTTCATTTCTTTTAGGCCGCCATTACACATGCCTCATAAGATTCCAGAAAAAGAGCTTAAGATGTACAAAGACTTTAGCAAAGCAATAGAGGAAATAGAAAGAGAGCTTGAAATAATAGAAAAGGCAGGGATGGATATATTTGAATTCAAAACAGAATTAAAATTAGCTAAGGATAAGCTCAAACAAGGTAGCTTTAGGATGGCTGAGATTTACATAACTTCCTTAAGAAAGAAGCTTGTCGATTTTTGGATAGGCAAGTATGGAGAGGGTAAGTATAGAAGAAAATAACGAGAAATTAAAAAAATTGAAAGAGAAGTACGGAGTAATAGAGGAAATTCCTGAAAGGGAAATAGAAGAGGCTAAACCTAAGAAAAGTCCAAAAGTAGAAGTAGAAGAAATAACTTTACCTGAGCTTCTTTTAAGGGTTGAGAAGATCGAAGGCAAAATAGAAGTTTTAACAGATTTCAAGAAAAGTATTGACGAAAGGGTCGAAGTGATATCAGAAGGCTTAGGCGAGCTAAGGTCTACACTTCTAGAAAAAGAAAAGCTTTTGACAAAAATGGAAAAAGATGTACAAATGGTTTTGGATTCTATTTCTGAGCTTGATTTGGACAAAATAAAGAAGATGGTTTCGAAAAGAGATGTAGAAATAGAAGAGATAAAAGCTAACTTAGAAAAGCTTGAAGAAATGATAAAAGAAGTTCAAAAACAGTTGAAAGATTTCTTTGATGCTATGGAGAAAATAAAAAATATTGAAAGCTTGATACTTGCTTCCGAAAAGCTTGACAAGAAAATGGATAAAATAGAAGAAGCAAAAATCTACATAACAAAAACTGCTTCAAAAGTAGAGTCGATATTTACCGAGCTAAGTGAAAAAGCAAGCCTAATAGAAAAACAGAAGAATGACATAGAGAAAATAAAAGATTTGAGCATGGAAATAGTTAGAACCTTGGATGAGCTAAGCCTAAAGCTTACAAAGTTTGTCAGGAAAGAAGAGCTTGAAGAGCTTAAAAGTGAGGTAGAGAAAAAGCTGGGAGGAAAGATTGAAATTAAAAAAGAAGTAAAACCAAAAGAAGAGGCTAAACCAAAAGAAGAGAAAAAGCCTGAAGAAAAAGAAGAGGATATTTGGGTAAGCTTAAGAGAAAAATGGAAAAGGCTTGCTTCTTATTAGAAAAAAGAATTAAAGATAGAAAAACAAATTAATAATCATGACAAGGATAATAGGAATAATTTCTGGTAAAGGAGGAGTAGGAAAAACAACGCTTACGACAAACTTATCCTATGCGATAGCTCAGCTTGGTCAAGAAGTTATAGCTATAGATGCCAACATAACTACTCCTCACCTAGGCTTAGCCTTAGGTTATCAGTTTGTTCCAAAAGGTTTACAAAATGTTTTAAGAGAAGGAGTAAGTTTGGAAGATGTAATTTATTCTCATCCTTTTGGTTTTAAGTTCATTCCTTCAGTTTTAAACGTAAATGAATTAAAAGATGTCGATGTAGGCAAGTTACCAGAGGTAACTTTAAGTTTAATAGGAAAAGCTGACTTTGTTTTTTTAGATTGTGCTCCTGGCTTAGGAAGAGAAGCGACTTCAGCTATTCTTTCTGGCTCAGAATTTTTGCTCGTAACAAACCCAGAAATTTCTAGTGTTATAGATGCCTTAAGAACTGCCTCTATAGTAAAAAATTCCAACAAGGAAATTATAGGAGTTGTTGTCAACAGAGTAAGAAATAAGCCTTATGAGCTTAAAAAGGAGGAAATAGAAGAAATTCTTGAGCTTCCTGTTTTAGCAGAAATTCCGGAAGATAGAAACGTACAAAAAAGCATTTCTCTTAAGCTTCCTTTGCTTAGCGTTTATCCAGACTCTCCTGCATCTGTTGAGATCAAAAGGCTAGCTTATTTGCTATGTGGCTTTCCGTTCAAGGCAAGAAAACCAAGGCTTAATTTAATTCAAAGGCTTGTGAGATGGATGATAAAAGAATAAGCCTATTCAATCTTCATTTTTTTGCAAAAATAGGTTCGATTTCAACTTCAAAAGCAGCTACAGGCATTTCCAAATTCCAATTCTCAAGAACCAAAGGATGAATTTCGCCTAAAAAACCAACTTGCTTATTTCCTACAAAAATTCCTGCAACTCGGGCTTGAATAAAGCTTTCATGCTCTATTGGCTTAAGTTTATAAGAAATTCCAAAGCTTGAGAGCAAAGAATCTAAAAAAGAAGAAATATCTTCATAACTTGCTTTTGTATCAGAAATAGCACAAGCAAGCTTTCTTATCTCTCTAGTTTTTCCTTCTCTTGTTTCATCTATAACAACACAATCTCCAATCTCAAATATTTTTTGAGGATATTCGACATGTTTATTGCTAGAAAGAAACTCTAACAAGTTAGGCAAAAGCCATGTCCTAAAAACACTCCAGCTCGAAGAGACAGGATTTTCTATTTCAACTAAAGCTTCTTCTTTTCTGTTCATTTTCTTGAACAAGTTTTCCTTGCTTGTTAAGTTATAAGATAGAATTTCCTGGAAGCCTAAGCCTATCATAACTTCAGCTACACTGTTTGAAATTTCTTCTAGTTCATCAATTTTTCCCATAGTGTGAATTTTTGGATAGTTTGGTTCTATCTTACTATAACCATAGGAAATAAGGATATCTTCAACTATATCTCTAGAATGCATTATATCTTGACGATAAGCAGGATAAAGAACTTCAATTTTATTTCCTTTTGCTATCGCGTCATACCTTGCCATTTCTAAAAGCTCGCAAGCTTGAGCTTGAGTTAAGCTTAAGCCAGAAATTCTATTTATATAATCTAAGCTAATCTCTGCTTTTCTTGGCTTTAAATCAGGAGTAATTAATGTTTTTTCTGGATAAACAACTTCCACGCTTTCTACCTTCCCTTTTCTCTCAGCCAAGGCAGTAACTATTGTGTTTAAGGCAGGAACTAAGAAGTTAAAGTTAAAACCACTGCACTCTATAAAAACGTTTTTTGTTTTTGTAGTAACTTTTCCACTATAGTTTGAGTTTATTATAGGAGGAAGAGATAACACTTCATTCCTTGAATCTATGAAAATTGGATATTCTTTAAATCCTTTAAGCAAATGTCCATACTCTTTTCCCTTAGGATGCTTTTCAAGAATTTCTTTTGGCGTAAGCTCTTCCTCAAAATCTAAAGGAACAAACTTTATTTCTTCTGGCTTAACAGTTGTGAATCTTATTGGAGGTTTAATTCTGTCTAGCTCATAAACTCCTAAGGCAACTTCTTTTCTGTTTCTACCAAAAGTTGTGCAAATCTTTTCCTGAAGTTGAATGATTTGCGATAAAACATTTTCATCTATTTTTAAGCCTTTAACAACTGCGCAAACAGTTAAAGGCCTAACCTTTGAAACTTTTTTATCAACTATAACTTCTACTCTTGATTTTTCAACCTTATACTTTGGACAGCCTTTCTCTTTTTTTATCCTTCCTTTGATTTCCCTTGCAATTCCTTCTGCTGACCAAAGCTCTGGTCTATTAGTGTCTTTAACTTCAATTTTTAACAAATCTCCTTCTACACTTTCTGCTTCACCTTTTGCAAACCTTACTAATTCTTTCATCTCTTCTAAGGAAACTTTTTTTCCTATCAGGTTGCATAAGTCTTTAAAAGATACTTCTATTGTTGGCATGGCTTCACCTTTTTATTTTAACTTCCCTTAACCACTTCAAGTTTCTTGAAAATAGTTCCCTTATATCATCTACTCCGATTTTCACCATAGCAAGCCTATCAACCCCAAAACCCCAGGCAAGAACTGGCAATTTTATTCCTAAAGCTTCTGTTAGTTCTTCCCTAAAAATCCCTGCTCCACAAACTTCGCTCCATCCCAAAACAGGATGCTTAACCAAAACTTCGCAAGAAGGTTCAGTAAAGGGAAAATAACCTTCAACAAACTTTACTTCATAGTTTCCAACTATTTCCTGGACAAACTTTTTAAGTAAGCCAAGCAAATCTCTAAAGCTAAGGTTTTCGTCTAAAACTATTCCTCCCATTTGTGTGAATTCTATACTATGCTTTGTGTCAGGAACTTCTGGCCTGTAAACTCTTACTATTTGAAAGTATTTTCCAGGAATTTCCAATTCTTTTGAAGCAAGGATCATAGGAGATAGAGCTGTATCGTGAGCAATAGGCATAAGCTGAGAAGCTTTTTTTTCATCCCACTTATACTTCCAGTATTTCTCATGAACTTCCTTAACTTTTTTTGCTATTTCAGGAAGCTCTCCATATTTTGGATTTTTTAAACTAAAGCTCTGACTCCAGTCTCTTGCAGGATGGTCTTGAGGTTGAAACAAAGCGTCAAAGTTCCAGAATTCTGTGACTACAGCTAAACTCCTAACTTCTTTAAAGCCTAACTCTACAAGCTTTCTTCTCATCTCGTTCAAGAACTTAACATAAGGATGTCTTTTTCCTGGATAAATTTTTTTACCTATAGCTTCAACGTTATAAGGTTTAAACTTAACTTCTCTCCAAAATCCAGTTTTTATAAGCTCTGGAGTAAGGTAGGCTATTTCTTTTCCTTTTAATTTCTTTACCTCTTCCTCTTCCTTAACAACTTTTCTAACTAACTTTCTAGAAAGCAAAACTTTTATTAATTCTTCACTTACTTCTTCACTTTTTTCTATCTTTTCTAGAGCTTCTTGAAGCTCAATTCTTTGAGGAGCTTTAACTAAAATTATTTTATTACCTTTTTTCTCAACCCACTCATTTTCCATAGCCCATTTTAAAGCTATGGAAAAATTTTTTATTTTATTGCTTGCTTCTTTAATTTCCAAAACTTTTTCTTTTTTTGAAATTAAAAGCTCAACAAGCCTTTTTTCAGGCAAGCCTTCTTTTAAATACTCTTTTCCTTCTTCTGTAAGCTCATACTTTACCATAATTTTAAAATATCGTTTTAAACAGTTAAAAATTAGTTATCTTATTGGTTTGTACTTATTATAGCCTATGCTCTTCCCCCTTAGAAGATAGCTAAGGTAAGAATAGATATACCTTCCTGCCGCTTTTGTTCTTCCCCAGGCTTCTATTCTTCTAGGAGAAGTTAAGGCGATAGTATTTTCTACAAAAACAATTTTTCCAAGTTTGGAAATTCTTCTTGATAAATCAATATCTTCATAAACTTTTAGCTTTTCGTTAAAACCACCAATCTTTTCAAAAGCGTCTTTTCTGTAAGCACAGCACCCTCCAGCTATGTGTGGGGTTTTTGTTTTTATCGAAGCTTTGGCCAACTGATCATAAAGCCAGTAAATTAAAAAATCTCTTGCCTTTGAGCTTAAAGGAACCAAAGGGCAGCAAGCTCCTACAACATTTTTCTTCTTAAAAGCTTTACTTATCTCACTTAAGGTGTTAAAGCAAAGAATAGTATCAGCATCAACGAAAAACAGAATTTCCCCCTTTGCAACTCTTGCTCCAGTATTTCTTTCTATCGCTATTCCTTTCTTTTCAGCTATAACTACCTTATCAGCATAATTTTTTGCAATCTCTACAGTTTTATCCTTACTTTTTCCGTCTGCTACGATTATTTCATACTTTCCTTTATAATCTTGATTTTTTATCGACTTCAAACAAGCTTCTATTAGTTTTTCTTCGTTTAAAGTAGGAACTATTACTGAAATGAAAGGTAGTTTCATGCTCTTAAATTTTCAATTAAACATTAAAAATTTTTCTTCTCGTTATTTAAATGAAATCACTTAAGGGTAGTGCTCAATCTCTAAGCATAAATTCTTCTATTCTATTCTTTGCTTCTTCCCTTCTTTTTTGATGCTCTTTTAAAAACTTGTTTATTACTTCTATAGTAATCTCTTTTAGTTCGCCTGTAAGCATTTTTCCAGATTTATAATCTTCGTAAATTTGCTTAAGTCTTTTTGAATCTTCAAGGTAAAAAGTCAAGTATTGGTAAGAAACGTCTATTTCTGGAATCCCACCTTTTTTCCTATGCTCTTCTACAGTTGCTCTCCCTCCTGAGAAAGCGTACTTAATAATTTTTGTTCTAACTTTTTCTGGTGTGTCAGTAGTAAAAATTGCTGTGTTTTCTAGCGAGGTTGACATTTTCCCTCCTTCTGTCAGGCTTGGTAAGAATTTACAAAGTATTGTTGAAGGTTTTGGAAAACCAAGCTTTGGTGCTATGTCACGAGTAAGTCTAAAGTGTACATCTTGATCAACAGCACAAGGAATTAAGCAATAAGTTGGTTTATTTTCCCATATAGTTGGCAAAAAAGCAGGAACAGATTGCATGCAAGTATAAAAAATTTCCCCCAAGTTATTTGACTCTTTAAAACCAAACAAAGCTTTGGCAGTAGAAAAAGTTACTTTTTTTGCTACTAAGCATGCATACTTGTACAAATGTCCTGCATACTCTGTATCTAAAAATATTTTTGTTTTCTTAGGGTCGAAACCTATTGCTATTATATCTAGAATATTCTCATAAGCCCATTTTTTTGTTTCTTCTAAGGTTAGATTATCTTTGAAGAAAAATTTCTCTTCGTCAGGAATTTGGAAGATAAGAGTTGCGTCAAACTTGTCTTGTAACCATTTTGCAAAAATCCAAGGAACTAAATGACCAAGATGAACAGGACCAGAAGGGGCCCTTCCTGTGTAAAGGTAAAATTTATTCCCCTTTTCGTATTCTTTGAGAATCAAATCAAAGTATTTATGAGCAAAAAAAATCTTTCTTTCAAGAAAGTAGTGAAGCTCATGAGTATGCTGTTTAATCTGTGCTATAATTTTTTCGTCTAAAAGCTCAACACCAAAATTTTTCACAAGTTTTTGATAATCTATTTTTCCTTTAACTTCCCATGGAGTTACTACAAAACCCTTCATAATAATAAATTTGAAAGCTTTTTAAGAATAAATATACATTTATTTTCAATTAAGTGAGATTATGGCAGCGTTTAAGTTTGTTGTTGCTGATCCAGAAACAAGAAAAACTTATCAAGTAGAAGTGGAAAAAAACAAAGCCTTAGGTTTAATAGGAAAGAAAATTGGTGATGAATTTAACGGCGAAATTTTAGGTTTAATAGGCTACACTTTAAAAATCACAGGTGGAACGGATAAAGATGGTTTTCCCATGCATCCTGATGTTAAAGGTATGGGAAGAAAAAAAGTTTTGTTATCTTCACCACCTTGTTTCCATCCAACAAAAAAAGGGGAGAGAAGAAGAAAAACTGTAAGAGGAAACACAATAAGTGAAGACATAGTTCAAATAAATTGCAAGATAGTTAAAAGGGGAGAAAAACCTGTAGAAGAGCTTATTCCTATAAAGCAAAAGGAAAAGAAGGAAGGGGGTGGAGAAAGTAAAGGATGAAAAGCTAATTCCAGAGGTTAACATTGGTTTGGTTGGACATGTGGCCCATGGAAAAACAACTTTAACCGAAGCTTTGACCGGAAAATTAACCTTAACTCATTCTGAGGAATTGAAAAGAGGAATAACGATTCGCTTAGGTTATGCTGACGCAACTTTTTATAAGTGTACCAAATGCTCAAGATATTCTACAAGCCAAAAATGTCCTTACTGCTTTTCTGATTGTGAAATTTTAAGAACTGTTAGTTTTATTGATGCTCCTGGTCATGAGACTTTAATGGCTACAGTTTTAACAGCAACCTCTCTTATGGACGGAGCTTTGCTTGTTATAGCTGCAAACGAGAAATGCCCTCAACCCCAAACAAGAGAGCATTTAGCTGCCTTGGAAGTTGCAGGAATAAAAAATGTTGTTATTGTACAAAACAAAATCGACTTAGTTTCTAAGGAAAGGGCTTTGGAAAATTACCAAGAAATTAAAAATTTTGTTAAAAATACAATACTAGAGGATGCGCCAATCATTCCTGCTTCTGCGCAACAAAGAGCAAATATAGATTTAGTTATTAAAGCTATAGAAGAAAGAATTCCAACTCCAAAAAGGGAAGAAGAGAAAGACTTGAAAATGCTCGTTGCTAGAAGCTTTGACGTTAACAAACCAGGAACAGAAATAGAAAAACTGGTAGGAGGAGTTTTAGGTGGCTCTATAATTCAAGGGAAACTTAAGCTGGGAGACGAGATAGAAATAAAACCAGGAATAAAGTTAGGAGGAAAGTACAAAAGTTTAATTACAAAGGTAGAAGGTTTGCAAAAAGCGAGAAGGAATTTGAAAGAAGCTGGTCCAGGAGGTTTAGTAGGAGTATTAACAACTCTTGACCCTTGCCTAACAAAATCTGACTCTTTAGTAGGAAATGTGGTTGGTTTTCCCGAAAGGCTTGAGGAAGCAAAGGATAGTTTGGAAATCCAAGTAAAACTTTTTGAAAGGTTAGTTGGAGCTAAGGAGCTTAAGGAAATATCTCCAATCAAGTTGAAAGAAGAGCTTTTGATAAACGTAGGAACTGCAAGAACTCTTGGAACAGTTACGCAAGTAAAAAAAGATATAATTGAGCTTAAGCTTAAAATTCCTGTCTATGCAGAAAAGAACGAAAGAGTAGTTATTTCAAGACAGTTTTCTGGAAGATGGAGATTAATAGGTTATGGGACTATAATTTAGCGACATATAGCATAAACATCGATAGAAAAGATACCTGTTGGTGGTGTAACTTTATAAACGCAAGACCTATCAGTTCCTGAACCTTCGCATACATCTTGGAAATCAAAAGTTTGACCTGGTTCTATAGTTGTGGTGAACTTTTCCGTCTCTTTCCAATTTGTTAAAGAGCTATTAATCTTTGTGTCTGTTGTTGAGGGTGCTGTTTGAACTATATCTATAGTTACAGGAGAGGTTGGAGAAGGATTCCTTAATTTTATTATTACCAAGTCCTTCTCATCGTCGACAGCTTGTTCTCTACATTCACCACTTCCAACTTGTTCAACTACTTGTTGCGCTCTTCCCCACCATCCGAATATAAAACCTGCAGCCATTCCTACTAATGCTAAAGTTATCATTAACAAAAGAATCGTTGCAAGCACAGTAGAAATACCTTTCATGTTCTCTTATTCAATTTTGGAAATCTTTATTTAAATGTTTTACTTTTAAAGAAATGTGAAGAAGATTATTTTGGACACAAATTTTTTAATAGATTGCCTTAAATTTAAAGTGGATTTTTTGAAGGAAATAGAAGAAAAAATAGAAAAGCCTTTCAAATTTTTTGTTCTCGAACCAAATTTAAAAGAACTTGAAAAAATAGCAAAAACAAGAAAAAAAGAAGCAAAGTATGCAAAGCTCGCTTTAGAATTTGTTAAAAGCAATTGCAAGCTAATAAGTACAAAAGAAAAAAGTGCAGACAAAGCAATTTTAAAGTTTTCTGATGAAAATACTTTTGTTGCTACTAACGACAGAAAATTGAGAAAAAGTTTAAAAGCATTAAAGGTAAAAAATATTTATTTAAAATCTCTCAAAAAAATAGAGATAGGCTAAGAAAATGGAGCTAATAATTTCAGGAATAGCAGGCTTGCTTTCAATTCTTTTAGCAGTTTTCCTCTATTTCTACATGAAAAAGCAAGATGAAGGAAGCCCAAAAATGAGAGAAATTGCTCTAGCGATAAAAGAAGGAGCCAACGCTTACTTAAAAAGGCAAAACTTAACGCTTGCAGTTTTTGTAGTTATAATGGCTTTTATCCTAGGAATTCTTTTGGGCCTGCACGTTTCTTTAGCTTATCTTTTTGGTTCTTTCTGTACAAGTTTAGCAAGCTACTTTGGAATGAGTGCAGCTGTTAAAACTAACGTAAGAGTTGCTAACGCTGCAAGAAAAGGTTTGAAAAAAGCTTTCCCTATTGCTTTTTATGGCGGAGCAATAATGGGCTTTTGTATAGTTGGTATGGCTTTGCTTGGAATAACAGTTGTCTACTATTCCTTTAACAAGTTTTATTCCCATGAAACTGCTTTAGAGGCAGTACTTGGTTTCAGCTTTGGGGCAAGCGCTCTAGCACTTTTTGCAAAGGCAGGAGGTGGAATTTACACAAAAACTGCAGACATAAGCGCTGATTTAGTGGGAAAAGTCGAGCTAGGAATTCCAGAAGACGATCCAAGAAATCCTGCGGTTATTGCCGATAACGTTGGTGATAATGTTGGAGATGTGGCAGGAATGGGAGCAGATTTAATAGACTCTTACATCGCAAGTATTGTTGCTGCAATGGTTATAGGTGCAACCATAAGCTTAAGCTTTGCACTTTTGCCTTTACTAATAGCTGCTGCAGGAATTTTTGCCTCGCTTTTAGGAATTCTTTTTGTAAGGGTGGGAGAAAAAGAAAGTCCTGGAAAAGGTTTGAACAGAGGAACCCTTTCAACTTGCATAATATTTGCAATTTTAACTTTTGCTATTCTCTACTTCCTTAACCTTGGAGAAAAAGCTTACGGAATTTTCTTCCCAACTTTAGCAGGCTTGCTAGCAGGAGCGATAATGGGAATAACAACTGACTATTACACTTCAATAGACAGAAACCCTGTTAAGAAAACTGCAGAATCAGCAAAAACAGGAGCTGCTACCACAATCCTTTCAGGCTTTTCTTACGGAATAATAAGCATAGTTCCTTCCATAGTTGGAATTGCGGTAGCAACAATAGCAGCTTGGTACCTTTCCTCTTACTACGGAGTTAACAGCTTTTACGGAATTTCTGTTGCAGCAGTAGGAATGCTTTCCATAGTAGGAATGATAATTTCTGCAGACGCTTATGGTCCAATAGTTGACAATTCTCGCGGTATAGTTGAGCAATCAAAGCTTGGAGAAAAAGTTTTGAAAATTACTGATAAATTAGATGCTGCAGGTAACACAGCAAAAGCAATAACAAAAGGTTTTGCCATAGGAGCAGCAGCTTTAACAGTTTTAGCTTTGTTTGGAACTTATGCTGAGGTTGTGGGAATAGAAAAAGATGCTAATGGCATGTACATAATAAACATAGTTAACCCAAAAGTCATAGCAGGCTTATTTATAGGAGCGATGATGCCTCCTTTGCTTTCTGCTCTTCTGATTCTTGCAGTAGGAAAAAATGCTTTTAGGATGATAGAGGAAGTGAGAAGACAGTTTAAAGAAATTCCTGGTTTAATTAAAGGAAAGGCTAAGCCAGATTATGCTAGATGCGTTGATATAGCAACAAAAGGTGCGCTAAAAGAGCTCATGTTTCCCTGCTCGCTAGCAATAATAGTTCCTTTAATAGTTGGTTTTGTTCTTGGAAAAGAAGCTTTAGCAGGCTTTTTAGCAGGAAGCATAGTTACAGGAATAATATTTGCTCTTTTCATGGCAAACTCAGGAGGAGCTTGGGATAATGCTAAGAAATTTATAGAAGAAGGAAACTTTGGAGGAAAAGGTTCAGAAGCTCATAAGGCCGCAGTTGTTGGCGATACCGTAGGAGATCCTTTCAAGGATACTGCTGGTCCTTCGCTAAACACTATGATAACAGTAATGTCACTAGTTTCTTCAGTCTTCGCTCCTCTTATAGTTTCTTATGCTTTGGTTTTCTGAAACTTTTTCTTGTAAAAGTTATTAGCGTAAATAACAATCTCTTTTGCTTCTTTTGAATTTTTCCATTCTTTAAACCTAGAGAATTTATGAGGCTCCAGCCTTTTATAAGTCTCAAAAAACTCCTGAATTTCCTTTAGCTTGTGAGGATGAACATCTTTTATATCTTTTATTCCATCAAATCTTGCGTCGTTTAAAGGAACACAAAGAATTTTTGGGTCTTCACCTTTTTCATCTTCTATTATCAAAGCTCCTATAACTCTTGCTTTTACTATGCAACCAACTTCCAAAGGCTCATAGCTTAAGACTAAAGCGTCTAAAGGATCTTCATCGTTAAACCAAGTTTGGGGAATAAAACCATACTCTACAGGAAAAACAACAGAAGAAGGAATTATCCTATCGAGAACAAGCTCGTCCCACTCTACATTATATTCATACTTGTCTCTTGAACCGCTTATACACTCTATAACAACATTAACTATTTCTGGCGGCTTTTCGCCTAAGGGAATTTTATGTAAAATGCTCATAGCTATTTAATTTCTTCTGATACCTTTAAATTTTTTTTGTTTTTTTAAGTAAACATTAAATTTTTTATACTATTTGAGTAAGAATATAGTTTATTGAGTGGTTGAATGGAAGAAGAGAAGTGGCATGCTTTGGACCCAAAAGAAGCGATGGAAAAATTGAAAGCAAGTGAAAAAGGTTTAAGCGAGGAAGAAGCTAAAAAAAGGTTGCAAGAGTATGGCTATAATGAGTTAAAGGAAAGGAAAAAAGTTTCAGCTTTGGAAATTTTTCTCAATCAATTTAAAGATATATTTGTAATAATGCTTTTGGTTGCAATAGCTATTTCTGTTTTGATAGGATGGTACGAAATAAAAGAAAATCCAGAAAAAAGTTTTTTTGAAGCTTATGCTGATGCTGTAGCGATAGGGGCAATAGTTGTATTAAACGCAATAGTCGGCTTTACTCAAGAATACAGAGCTGAAAAAGCTTTGGAAGCTATGAAAAAACTTACTGCTCCTAAGGCTAGGGTTATAAGGGAAGGAAAAGAGGTTTTGATAGATGCAAGGGAAGTTGTTCCTGGTGATATTCTTCTAATAGAAGCAGGGGATAGAATTGCTGCAGATGGTTTACTTTTGGAAAGCGTTGAGCTTGAGGTTAACGAGGCAGTTTTGACTGGAGAATCAGCTCCTGTAAGAAAAAAAGTAGGAAAGTTAAAGCCTGATATACCAATAGCTGAAAGAAAGAATTATGTTTTTATGGCAACTTATGCAACTTACGGAAGAGGAAAAGTTTTAGTAACAGCTACAGGAATGAAAACAGAGTTTGGAAAAATTGCAGAAAAAGTTCAGGAAATAGAGGAGGAAGAAACTCCTTTGAAAAGAAAGCTAAACGATTTTGCAAAAAAGCTTGCGAAGTTTGTTGTTGTTATTTGCATAATAATTTTTGCTTTAGAACTTTACGAGATTTTAGGAATTTTTAAGATAAGAGAATTCGGAGAAATTATAAAAGAGTCTTTAGACGCTTTCATGACTTCTGTTGCCTTAGCAGTTAGTGCAGTTCCTGAAGGTTTACCTGCAGTTGTTACAATAACTTTAGCCTTAGGTGCAAGAGAACTAGCAAGAAGAAATGCTATAATAAGAAAACTTTCCTCCGCCGAAACTTTGGGAGCAGTTACTGTTATTTGCTCCGATAAAACTGGAACCTTAACAAAAGGAGAAATGACTGTTAAGAAAGTTTATGCTAACGATAAGATTATAGAAGTTACAGGCGTTGGTTATGAAGCAAAAGGAGAATTTTTGCTCGAGGGAAAAAGTTTTAACCCTAAGGAAATAGAGCTTTTGCTTAGAATTGCTTGCTTATGTAACAATGCAAGCTACGATGGGCAAACGATAAAAGGAGACCCAACAGAAGGAGCTTTGATAGTTGCAGCAGCAAAGGCAGGAATGAAAAAAGAAGATTTGGAAAATGAGTATCAAAGAATTCATGAAATTCCTTTCAGCTCTGAAAGAAAGAGAATGACTACAATTCACTCATTTGAAAACAAAAAGTTTGCTTACATGAAAGGTGCTCCTGAAGTTGTTCTTGAGAGATGCGATTTTATTTTAAAAGATGGAAAAATAGAAAAGTTGGATGAAAAAGAAAAGAAGAAGATTCTAAAGGCTAACGAAGATTTTGCTTCTCAAGCCTTAAGAGTTTTGGGTTTTGCTTTTAAAGAGCTGAAAGAAAAGTTTGACGATGAAAGCGCTGAAAAAGGTTTGGTTTTTGTTGGTCTAATGGGAATGATAGACCCAGCAAGAGAAGAAGCAAAAGAAGCTAATAAAAAATGTCAGGAAGCAGGAATAAAAACTGTGATGATTACTGGCGACCATAAGCTTACCGCAATAGCAATAGCAAAAGAGATTGGTATGCTTGATAACAACGAAGAAGCTAAAGTTTTAACTGGCGAGGAGCTTGACAAGCTTAGCGACGAAGAATTTGAAAAGATTGTTGAAGAAGTTAGAATTTATGCAAGAGTTTCTCCTGAACATAAGTTAAGAATTGTTAAAGCGTTAAAGAAAAAGGGTCATATAGTTGCCATGACAGGCGATGGAGTAAACGATGCTCCAGCTTTAAAGCAAGCAGACATTGGAATTGCTATGGGTATTACTGGTACAGAAGTAACAAAAGAAGCTTCCGACATGATCTTAGCTGATGATAACTTTGCAACAATAGTTAAAGCAGTTGAAGGAGGAAGAGGAATTTATGAAAACATAAGAAAGTTTGTTTTCTTTTTATTAAGATGCAATTTTGATGAGTTAGGAATAATAGGAATTTTTGCCTTATTAGGTTTGCCTTTGCCTTTGAACGCTGCCATGATTTTATGGATTAACTTGGTTACTGACGGTGCACCAGCAATAGCTTTGAGCATGGACCCACCAGAAGAAGATTTGATGAAAAGAAAGCCTCGAGACCCAAAACAAGGAATTTTGCACGGAAGGTTTGCTCAAATTTTAGCATCTTTCATAACTCAGTTTTTCGGAACAGCCTTTATTTTCTGCCTTTCTTACTATGTTTGGAAAGAGCCTTTAGAAGAGGCTATGACCATGGCCTTTGTTCAAGCAAGCTTCCAAGAGTTGTTTACAGTTTTTAACTGCAGGTCAGAAAGAAAATCTGTCTTTAGGTATTCTCCTTTCACAAACAAATATTTGGTAATAGCTGTAGCAGCTTCTTTTGCTTTAACTTTAATGCTTTGCTATGTTCCAATATTTCAAGTAATGTTCGGTACAGTACCTCTTACTCTTCAAGATTTAGCCTTAGTTATGGCAGTAAGCTCTCTTGGCTTGTTCATACTTCCTGAAATATTTTATGGAAGGAAGGTTTGGAAATGGGTTTAGAAAAAGAATTTAATTATTCAAGATTATCATAATAGTGATAAAATATGTACAAAATTTTTACAGTTGAAGAAAGAATAAGGGTTCCTCCGACAAAGCTTGGTTTAAAAGTTAAAGAAGCAGTGAAAGAAGCTATAGCTGATCAACTAGAAGGAACTTTAGACCCAAGGTTAGGAATAATACTTTCTGTTGTTTCAGTAGACGAAATTGGTGAAGGAAAAATTGTTCCAGGAGACCCTGGAGTTCATTATAACGCTAAGTTTAAGCTTCTAACCTTTAAGCCAGAAGTTAACGAGCTAGTTTTCGGTGAAGTAATAGATAACACTGAGTTTGGTTCTTTTGTTAGAATAGGTCCTTTTGATGGTTTAGTTCACATTTCTCAGCTTATGGATGATTTTGTAAGCTACGATTCAAAAAACGCAATATTTCTTGGAAAAGAAACTAAAAAAACATTAAAAGAAGGGGATAAGGTAAGAGCTAGAATAATTTCTGTTAGTTTTGGGACTGAGAATAAAATTGGTTTAACCATGAGACAAGCTGGCTTAGGAAACTTGGTTTGGATAGAGGAAGAAAAGAAGAAAAAGAAGAAGGGAAAATAAATGGCAAAAAGGTTACAAGTTTGCAGGAATTGTAGAAGGTTTACAACAGAGCAGGCTTGTCCTTTTTGTAAGTCAACAAATCTTTCAACAAGCTGGAAAGGTTTAGTAATAATTCTAAACCCAGAAAGTGAAGTAGCAAAAATATTGAGAGTTAGTGAAGCAGGAAAGTATGCTTTATATGTTGGTTAAAAGTACTTTCCGTTCAAAAACTCTTTTTTACTTTTTAGATATTCGTAAGCAGCCAAAGCAGCTTTTGCTCCTTCGCCTGCAGCAATTATTATTTGCTTCCAAGTACAATCTGTAACGTCGCCAGCAGCAAAAATTCCGGGGTAAGAGGTTCTACAATCCTTATCTACAATTATTTCTTTTTTCTCGTTCAGCTTAACAGGCAAGTCTATATCAGTTCCTGGTCTTAGTCCAATCAATACAAAAACTCCTTTAACGTTAAGCTTAAACTTTTCTTTTGTTTTTATATTTTCTACTTCAACGCTTTCAACAAAATCCTTTCCTTCAATTCTTGTTATCCTACAATTGTTGAAAATCTTAACATAAGAAAGCTTTTTCACTTTTTCTCTTGTTAGCTCATCTCCTCCTAGATTTTCAGTTATGTTAACAAGATAAATTTCCTTAGTAAATTTTGATAGCTGTAAAACTGCATCTAGGGCTGAATTGCCTCCACCAACAACTACTACTGGTAAATTTTTGAAAACTGGTGCATCGCAAACTGCACAGTAGCTTACTCCCCTTCCTATAAATTCTTCTTCTCCAGGAACGTTTAAGTGTAAAGGAAGTTTTCCAGAAGCTATTATAACGGCATTTGCTAAATAATTGTTCCTGTTTGTTTCAACAAGAAAAATTTCATCTTTTGGCTTTACTGCCCTTACCTCTTCATACTTTACTTCAATATTGAAAGCTTTTACATGCTCTTCAAACTTTTTGACAAATTCTGGGCCAGTAATTAGTCTATAACCAAGATAATTTTCTATGGAAGAAGATAAGGCTGCTTGTCCGCCTAAATCTTTTGAAATAACAAGAATGTCAAGCCTTTTTCTTGCAAGATAAATGCTTGCAGTTATTCCAGCCGGACCTGCCCCAACTATTATAACATCATAAGGAGTGATAGAACTCATCATAAAATAAATTTTCTTAGCTTAGATAATAAATCTTATGAAAGCTTTATTCATCTTAAGAGCTCAACCTTTTCATAAAGGTCATTTGTATGCTATAAAAAAAGCTGCAAAAAAATTTGAGGTAATAATTGGAATAGGAAGCTCTAACGTAAAAAACACTTTTGAAAACCCTTTCTCTTTTAAAGAAAGAAAAGAAATGCTCAGGCTTGCTGG
Organism: Candidatus Aenigmatarchaeota archaeon; assembly: GCA_038998335.1. GTDB lineage: Archaea > Aenigmatarchaeota > Aenigmatarchaeia > CG10238-14 > SCSR01 > JAVZHQ01. The sequence continues at coordinate 38,613 of JAVZHQ010000001.1, forward strand.
AATAAAGCAAAAAATAGTTCCAATTCCCGATTTTCACGATTGCAAGAAATGGACAAACTATATTTTAAACAAAATAGATTTTGATGTAGTAATTTCTGGAAATGAGTGGGTAAAAGAATGTTTTAGAGGAAAGAAGAAAGTTATTAGCCCCGAATTTTTTAAACCAAGGAAATATAAAGCGAGTAAAATTAGAGAAAAGATTGCAAAAGGGGAAAAATGGGAAGACTTGGTTCCTAGGAAAGTGGCTAACTATATTAAAAAAATAAAAGGTGAAGAAAGAATCAAAAAAATTGCTACGAGTTTCAATATTTGATAACCTGTTTAACTATAGTGTGTATTTCTTCTATAAGGTTACTTGCAATCAAAGATTCAGAATATTTTTTTGCTGCAAGTTCGCCAGCCTTCCCATTCAAGTAAGCTGCAGCACAAGCCGAAGTAAAAACATCATTTCCTCTAGCTAAATAAGCCCCCAAAATTCCTGCTAAGGTATCTCCCAGGCCACCTTTAGTTAAGGCTGGTGAGCCAGTTTTATTCAAAGCTACTTCCTTTCCGTTTGAAATAACATCTACATGACCTTTTAAAAGAATAGTTGTCTTAAGCTTCGCTGCAGTTTCTTTCACAACTTTAATTCTTTGGTTTAAATCATTACCAACTTGGATTCCTGAAAGAACCAAAAGCTCGTGAACATGAGGAGTTAAAACAAAATTTTTATCCTTCAAAACTTCTTTTTTTGTTGCTACTGCATGGATAGCATCAGCATCTATCACTGCTGGAATATCTATTTTTTCCAAATACTCAACAACAGTTTCCAAAACTTCTTTTTCTCTTGTTAGTCCACCTCCAATAACAACAGCATTTTTGTTGTGGGTAAACTTTAACAACTCTTCCAAATGCTCTTTACAAAGATGGTCTCCTTTTAAAGGATAAGCTATTAAATCAGGAGCAAAGGAAGCTATTATGTTCGCTGCTCTCTCAGGAGCTAAGATAGTAACTAAATCGACACCTGCCCTTAAAGCTGCTAAAGCGTTGAAGGCTGGCGAGCCAGAATAATGTTTGCTTCCCCCTATTACTAGTAAGTGGCCAAACTGAAATTTGTGGCTCCACAAATTTCTTTTTTTATAGATTTTTTTTAATACTGATTTTTTGAGATACATTAACATTATCTCTTAAATAATTTTTTCTCGATTAAATTAATCTTTTTCATCTGTCAATATCGGAAGTTTACTTCCAAAAGTTAAATATTCTTAAAAAATTCTTATTTTTTTTTGGTGCTAAAAATGGGCGAATTGTTTAAAATAAACAATGAAAATGAAATAGAATTTAATTCAGAAATATTACTAACTACTTTTTCAGAAAAAGAAAAAAGAAGGATGAAAGAATTTGAAAAAGTAATTTTTTTAAGGCAAAAAGGATTTCTTCCTAGCCAAATAAGTAGGTTACTAGGCATTCCAAAACAAAGAGTAGCTAGTTGGTTATTTGCTAATAAAAAGCCTATTGCCGTTAATGCTATAGAAATATGCAAGAAAAGAGGATTACTACCGATGAGAACGGACTTAAAGAGGTTCATCGTATTGCTGGATATTTTTTCTTGGATATTTGGTGATGGCAATTTAGGTAAAACACTAAATACTATTACTCTCTCTGGTAGAAAAAATGACTTAGAAAAAATAGCAAAAAGCATTACAAGTGCTTTTGGCTTTAAATGTGAAATAAAGACGGCCCCAGGAAGTAAAAATAAAGATAACTGTGCTTTAATTATACGAGGAAAAGGAACTCGTGCACTTTGTAGATTGTTAAAAGGTCTAGGTGCCCCGGTAGGAAATAAAGTAGAAAAGGCTTTCTTATTGCCTCAATGGGTCTTTTTATTAAAACCTAAGTTAAAGAAAAGATTGTTAGAAGTATTTATGTCAAATGAAATAGGGATAGGGCATTTAGAAAAGAATGGGCAGATGCCATGTATAAGAATTAAGATGCGTAAAACTAAGAAAGAAGTACAAAATTTGATCGGGTTTTTAAATCAAATCGGTGTATTGCTTAAAGAGTTTGGAATTAAAGTATCAGAAGCAAAAATAGTAAAGGAAGTAGTTGATAATAAAGGTGTAAAATGTGACGTTGTTCTTAACATTTCTAAGGCTATTAGAAATGTATTTACTTTTTCAAGTACTTTTAAGATGATTTTTGCGAAAGAAAAACAAGAAAGATTGGAAATACTTAAAGAGGCTGCAGAAAGGAAAATGAATTTGAACGAGAATTTTAATTTCATAATTCAATAAAAAATATTATTAAAATCAAAATTAATTTTAAGATAAACTATGATTAAAACTCCTAAGGATGTTGCTGAAGAAGCAGTAGAAGTTTTTACCTCAAAAGCTACTCAAAGCGCTAAAAAAATTTTTATTCTTTCCTTCCTTGCAGGAGTTTTTATTGCTTTTGGTGCTGAGCTTTCGACCATAGTTTCCTTTGACTTAAGAAATTTTAGCCTAGGGTTTTCAAGATTTTTGGCAGGAAGTGTTTTCTCTTTTGGTTTAATGCTTGTTGTTCTTACGGGTGCAGAGCTTTTTACTGGAAACTGCTTAATGGTAATTCCTTTGCTTAAGGGAGAAATAACTAAAAAGCAATTTTTGAAAAGCTGGGCAATAGTATACTTTGGAAATTTTTTGGGCTCCTTATTCTTTTCTTTCCTAATCTTCTTTTCAGGAATATATAATAATGCTATAGCAAGCTATGCAGTAGAGATTGCTGCTAATAAAACAAACCTAAGCTTTTTAGAAGCTTTTTTAAGAGGAGTAGCTTGCAACTGGCTTGTAGCGTTAGCAGTATGGCTTGCTTTAACAGGAAGCAATATGCTGGAAAAAATGGTTGGAATTTACTTTCCAATAATGGCTTTTGTTGCTTCCGGTTTTGAACATAGCATAGCAAACATGTTTTTCATTCCTTTGGGAATTTTGTTGAAAGATTCTGTTTCAGTTTCCATAGATATAGCAAACCTTACACTTGAGGGCTTTTTCCTGAGAAACTTAATTCCAGTAACACTTGGCAATATTGTAGGTGGAGCAATTTTTGTCGGCTTGATTTACTGGTACATTTATCTTAAGGAAGAGATAATTTTATAGTATAAGGGGTGATGAGTTGACAATAAAAGTTGCTGTTAACGGAATAGGAACAATAGGAAAAAGAGTTGCCCATGCCATAAAATTGCAGGATGATATGAAGCTTGTAGCTATAGCAGATGTAGCAGCAACTTCTTGGCTAAGAACAGTCCTAGAGCCAGAAGGTCCTTTGTACAAAACTGATTTGTATGCTTCGAATAAAGAAGGCTTAGAAGCTATGAGAAATGCAGGAATGTTCGTTAACGGCTTACTAGAGGATTTACTAGTTTCAAAGAAAGTTGACGTTGTTGTTGATTGTACGCCTGCAGGAATAGGCGCAAAAAATAAGCCTTTATACGAGAAATATGGAGTAAAAGTGGTTTATCAGGGAGGAGAAGAGGCTAATGTGGCTCAAGTTAGCTTTGTTGCTATAGCAAATTATGAAAAAGCTTTAAACGCTAACTCAGTAAGGGTTGTTAGCTGTAACACAACCTCTCTAGTAAGAACTTTGCACGCCTTAGACACAAACTTTGGAATAGAAGAAGTTTTAGCAGTTTTGGTAAGAAGAGCTACAGACCCTTGGGACGAAAAGCCAGGGCCAATAAATGCTGTAGTACCAGAAGTTCACATCCCATCACATCAAGGTCCTGACTTACAAACTGTTTTGCCACACATAAACATAACCACAATGGCATGCAAAGTTCCTTCAACTTTAGCTCACACACACTTTGTTAGCGGGACTCTTAAGAAAAAAGCTTCCTTAGATGAAATAAAAAATGCCTTAGAGAAAGCAGGAAGAATAGTTCTTCTAAAAGCTTCTCATGGTTATACAGCAACCTCAAGAATTATTGAAAGATATAGAGACTTGTGTAGGCCAAGACACGATATGTACGAAGTAGCTATTTGGGACGAATCAATAACAGTAAAAGATAAGAAGTTCTACTGGATTCATGCAGTTCATTCAGAAGCTATAGTAATTCCAGAAAACATAGATGCGATAAGAGCAATAACAGGAATAGAGAAAGATAAGTTCAAAAGCATAGAAAAAACAAACAAATCGCTTGGAATCAAGTGTTAAGAATGGAATTTTTAACCTTGGATGAGGCTAAAGTAGCCAACAAAACAGTTTTGTTAAGAGTAGACATTAATGTTCCTTATGACTTGGAGAAAAAGGAAATACAAGATTCAGAAAGAATAAGGGAGCATGCAAAAACTATTAAAGAGCTTTCTGATAAAAAAGCAAAAGTAGTTATTCTTGCGCATCAAGGAAGAAAAGGGGATCCAGACTTTATTCATTTGGACCAGCACGCAAAGCTTTTATCAAAATATGTAGGAAAGGAAGTTCAGTTTGTCGACGATATAATAGGAGAAAAAGCGATAAAGAAAATAAAATCTCTTAAGCCAGGAGAAGTTTTGCTTTTAGATAACGTTAGGTTTTTAGACGAGGAAACCGAAGAAAAGAGCCCAAAAGAACATGCAAAAAGCAAATTGGTAAAAAAGCTTTCTAAGCTTGCAGAGATTTTTGTTAACGACGCTTTTTCTGCTTCTCATAGAAGCCATGCTTCCATAGTTGGTTTTACAGAGGTTTTACCAAGCTATGCAGGAAGGATAATGGAAAAAGAGCTTAAGTCAGAAGAAAGAGCTTTAGATCCTTTAGGAACAAACGTTTTTGTTTTGGGAGGAGCAAAACCTGACGATTGCTTGAATATAATAGATTATATGTTTAAAAACAAGCCTGGCTCAATAGAAAAAGTTTTGACTTGCGGCACAGTAGGAGAAATATTCCTTGCAGCAAAAGGTTATGATTTGGGTAAGGAAACAAAAGAGTTTTTTGCAAAAAAAGGTTTTGATAAGCTCATAGAACAAGCAAAAGGTTTGCTCCAAAATTACGAGCTTGAAATAGAGTTGCCTGTAGATGTTGCTTTCGAAGAAAATGGAACAAGAAAAGAAATTCCAGTAGAAAATTTGCCTGTCGAAAAACTTTTGCAAGATATAGGTAGCGAAACAGCTAAGAAATACTCCGAGATAATAAAAAAGGCAAGGACTGTTGTGGTTAAAGGGCCTGCAGGAGTTTATGAGAAGCAAGGATTTGAGGTTGGCACAAAGCTTATCCTCGAAGCTATAGCAAACTCAAAAGCATTTTCTTTAATTGGAGGAGGAGACACTCTAGTTGCCATAGAAAAATTGGGAATAGATAAAAACAAATTCTCTTACATAAGCCTAGGCGGAGGAGCTCTAATAACTTCCCTTTCAGGAAAAGGAATGCCAGGGGTTGAAGCTTTAATAAAAGCAGCTAAAAAAGTTAAAAAGAAAAAGAGGAAGTAATTTTTTTAATTTTCCAGCTATCATTTTAAGTAGTGATTAAATGAAAAAGATTAGAATTCATGCTTTTATTTCTGGCTTAGTTCAAGGTGTAAACTTTAGATACAACACAAAAAAGTTTGCAGAGGGTTTGGGAATTGCAGGCTGGGTAAGGAACTTAAAAGACGGAAGAGTAGAAGTTGTGGCAGAAGGAAGTGAAGTAAGAATAAAACATTTCTTAGATTTTCTTAAAAAAGGACCACCAGGCTCAAAAGTTGTAAACGTTGAAGTAATAGAAGAAGAATATAAAGGTGAATTTAAGTTTTTTGACATCCTTTACTAAATTTTCTTAAGAAGTTCCAGCATTATCTTGTTTCTCAATTCAGAATCTTTCAAAGCTTCTTCTACAAGCTTTTCCTTGAAATTTTTTAGGTCAAGGGAAGAAAATATAAGCTCTGCTATTTTCTTCCTTACTTCTTCATTATTTTTTGCTGTTTCTATGAAAGAGCTTAAGGCTTTCTCTGTTATATCAGTTTTAACTTCCTGTTTAACTTCTTCTTTATTCTCTTTTTTCTCAGAATCCTCAAAAACAATCTTTACCTTTGCTGGAACTTCTTCTTTTTTTGGAATCTTTATTTCTGGCATAACAAAAAAATAAAACCTTAAACTTTAAATCCTTAACTATTCTCTTCTTGGTTATGGAAGATTTAAAGTCACTTATAGAAGAGTTAATTTTTAAAGTAAAAAGTGATGAGGAATTTTTTAGGGAGTTTATTAGCTTTCTCAAAAGGTTTGGAAAGAGAGAAATATTACTAAGGATAGTAAGGAAAATTCTTTTAGATTCTTGTAAAAATTTAAAATTTAGCGAATAGCTTTTGCAAAATCCTCTAGAACTCTTTTTGGATTTCTAGCTTTTACTACGCCTGAAGCAACAAGAATTCCTTTTGTTCCTAAATCCAAAGCTTTTTTAACGTCTTCTCCGTTAGTTATTCCTGCTCCGCACAAAACTTTTATTTCTGGATTAATTCTGTAAATTTCTTCGACAAATTCTTTAACACTATCAGGCTTTACTTTTGATATAGCCTTTCCACTTCCGATTAAAATAGGATCCTCGTAAGCTATAAAATTCGGCTTAAATTTTGCGATTTCCTTTCCTTTTTCCAAGCTATCAGCGCAAACTACTGAAATAAGCTTGTATTTCCTGAGCAATTCTACACGTTTTCCTATTTCTTCTAACTCAAGCTTTTTTTCTGAATGGTTTATTAAGCTTCCTTTTACTCCGTATTCTTTTAAAACTAACAAAGAAACGTGTCCAGTAAAAGCTCCATATTCTATTGCGTCAACGTGCTGAGCAAAAACTGGTATTTTAACTTTTCTTGCAAGATAAAGGTCGGTAAATTGTGGAGCAATAGCTATGTTAATTCTATAGTTTCTTGCAACTTTCTCGCAAATTTTTGTTAGCTTTAAAGCATTTTCTCCTGTAGCTTCTCTGTAGCATTTAAAGTTAACAAGTATTAAAGGAAGTTTCATAATTTATTTTGTATCAGTCAAAATAAATAATCTTTAGTAAATGTTTACCACCTTAGTGGTAGGTAAACTACTTATTTACATACTATCAAGTGGCCTAAGATGGGATCCGAAAGTCCATCAGAAAAAATAAAAATCCGTAGTTTACCTTTAGAAGAAAGAATAAGACTATATAACAAAGCAATCGATCTACACAAAAAATATGGTTGGGGATATGTGCGCATAAGCAAAAAACTCTCTGTTCCAATAGATGTTGTCAGGCATTGGTTATATTATGGAAGAATTCCAATTCGCCAAGGGCATCCCCATTTATTTGAGCCAACACCAAGCCCTGAATTAGCATATGTAATAGGAGTTGTTCTAGGTGATGGAAATTTAAGTCAAAGGAAAAAAAGTGGTGAAAGGTCTGGAAGGGTAATTAGACTAAGAGCAAGAGACAAAGAATTCGTAGAAAAGTTTGCTTTAGCCATGAGCAAATTGCTCAGAAAGAGAAAACCCTACAAGGTCGTATTTGAAAATAATCAATATAGAGTTTATGGTTATAGCTTTTATCTCTTTGAATTTTTGAAAAAACAATTCGATACATTAAAACCATTCATCGAAGCTTATCCGACAGAATTTATTAAAGGTGTTGTAGATAGTGAGGGAAGCGTGAAAATAAGTGTCTGGCGATGGAAAACTTACAGAGCTTTAACAGTAAATGTGGCTATTACAAATACAAATTTAGAATTATTGTTATATGTTCATGAGCTTTTAAGAAAACATTTAGGAATAGAAAGTATTATTAAGCCTAGCTATAAAGCAGGAAGCAAATTTTGGAGGAATGGTAAAGAATTTACTCGCAAAAAAGACATGTATGATTTAGTAATAACTAAATTAAATGATGTGAAACTCTTTGCTTCTCGTGTGGGGTTTTCAATAAAAAGGAAACACCAAAAGTTGCTTGATGCAATTAGGATATGTGAAGATTTCAAATCTGGGGAAGAGCGAACTGAGGCTTGGTTAAAACTTTATAAAAAGAAAAATGGAAGGTGGGCAAGAATAAAGTAATATTAAAGTTTAAAAACAAATAAATAATATGAGCGAGAAAATTACGGTATCTTTAATAAAGGCTGACATAGATGGCTCATAGGAGCCAGTGTAAGCAGCCTTGTAGGGCATGGGAGAGTTCATCCGGATATAATCAAAACAGCAGAAGAACTTTTACAAAAAGCAAAAGACGAGAATTTAATAATAGATTTTTTTGTCACCAACTGTGGAGACGATTTAGAACTTATAATGACTCATCAAAAATTTATAGAGAACCCAGAAATTCATAAGCTTGCTTTTGATACTTTTATGAAATGCGCAGAAATAGCTAAATCCTTAAAGCTTTATGGAGCAGGCCAAGACTTGCTTAAAACTGCTTTCTCTGGCAATATAAAAGGTATGGGCCCAGGAGTTTGTGAAATAGCTTTTGAGGAAAGAAAAAGCGAGCCAATAGTTTGCTTTATGGCAGATAAAACAGAGCCAGGAGCCTGGAACATGGCTTTGTATAAAATATTTGCCGATCCTTTTAACACTCCAGGCCTAGTTATAGATCCGAGCATGCATTCAGGTTTTTCCTTTGAGGTTCATGATTTGTTTGAACATAAAAAGATAAGGTTTTCAGCTCCCTCAGAAATATATGATTTACTTGTTTTTATAGGAGCTCCAGCAAGGTACTGTATAAAATCAGTTTTTAGGAACTCAGATAACGAAATTGCAGCTGTTTCTTCTACCGATAGGCTAAGCCTAATCGCAGGTCATTATGTGGGAAAAGATGACCCGGCTTTAATAGTAAGGGCTCAGTCTGGTTTCCCAGCTGTTGGTGAAATTTTAGAACCTTTCGCCTTTCCTTATCTTGTAGCAGGAGGAATGCGTGGTTCTCATAATGTTCCTCTCATGCCAGTAAGTTTAAAAGATGCTCATCCTACACGATTTGATGCGCCAGCCAGAGTTATAGCTTTAGGATTTCAGCTTAATAATGGAAAATTACAAGGTCCGGTAGATTTATTTGATGACCCTGCCTTCGATTATGTAAGACAAAAATGTAACGAAATAATGGATTACATAAGAAAACACGGAACCTTTGAGCCTCATCGCTTACCCTTGGATGAAATGGAATATACAACTCTGCCAGAAGTTAGAAAAAGGCTTGAAAGTAGGTTTGAAAAATTAGGTTAGTGTTTCTTGATGAACTCTGTCAAAACCCTTGCTTTAAAATCAGAAATTATACTCATAAAGTTTACAAAACCATCTTGAGGAGTTGGAAAACAAGAGAAATATTTATGTACATCACCATCTCCCCACCATTTTGTACAACAATAATATAAATGGTCACTAATCTGTAAGAGTCGCCATATTCTTGTTAGCTCAGGATTGTTCAAGCTTTTGATAGCTTTTTCAAGGTTTTTTAACTCTTCGAAACAAACTTGTTGCATTCTGTTACCAAGCCAAGCAGAAGTATCCCTTTCCATGTCAGCCCAGGAAACTGTGCTAAACTCAAAAACATCTATTTCTCCTACAGGCTCATATTTCTCAATAATTTCACTTGGTGTGCAAAACTCTAAGCTTTCATACTTTAGAACCTCATAAGGCAAAGCCTTTAAAAACCAGAATATTCCAGATTCTGCCCATTGATGCTCACCAAAAGTTTCATAATCCATAAAAATGTTTATACATTGACCAGGAGTTGCAGCAAGCCATGCAGCATACTTATCAGCAGTCAAAGGCCATTGGTCCCAGTCTCTTGAAGAAAATCTATAGCCAACGTCATCACTAAGCCTATAATTTCTTAGCAAAACTCTTATTCTGCTTTCAGGCCTAGGGTCGTTTGGGAAAGCGTACTTTCTTACATAAACATAATTTGGACTTCTCCATCCCAAAATTTTTTCTACTCCTTCTGTGAAAATTCCTTTAAAACCTAGGTCTTCGACAACTTTTGCTATTAAATTGTTATAAATCATTTCTGTGTTAACAAAAACTTTTGGTTTAAAATTTAGCAAATCTTTTATCGTTTGAGAATGCATCTTTACTTGCTCTATAAATTCGTTTTTTTCTTCAAAAAGGCTTGCTAAGGAATGATAATAAGTCTCGCCTAAAAATTCCACACATTTTGTTTCTGCTAATTGTTTAAAGCTATCAATCAAATCCTTGTGAAACATTTCACACAACTCAAGAAAAACTCCTGTAACAGAAAAAGTTACCTTAAACTTCTTCTTTTCTTTTTTAAAGTTATCTATAAGCTCTAACAAGATTCTATTCGTGGGGTAGTAACATCTGCTTGCAACTCTGTCAAAAATGTATTTATCCAAACCATGATTGAAATACTTTGAAAAAGCTTCCTGATTACTTAAGATGCCGTTAGACTGGAAATTCATTAGTCTAAAAGGCTGATGAACCTGAAAACAAAGGCTTATTGAAGTCATGATATTAAATAATAGAGAGCTTATAAATAAAGTTAATGTTTTAAGAAAAGAGAAAAAATATATATGAGCTTTTTATTGGCAAGCAACCTTTCAAAAAACTCTTATATCTTAGCAGGAAAAAAAGTTTTTTTCTATAGATATTGTGATACTGGTTTTAAAACTAAATGGACAGGCTTATGGCAGGATTCGAAAAAATTTTTGGATTACTTTAGCTTTAAAATAAATGGAGCTTGGCTTTCTCCTGAAAATTGTAAGAGTTTTGAGTTTGGAGAAATAGACGCTACTCACTTCTTCAATTTAAAAGAAATTGAAGTAAAAGAATTTTTACAAGTTCCTGAAAATTTGAATTCTTTTATTTCTTTGCTTACAATTCAAAACAATTCAGAAAAAGAAGAAAAGGTTAGAGTCGAGGTTGAGCTTGGAATTAACATAAGAGAAAGGGAAGAGAATTGGCACGATAGAAGTTACTTAACAAGGTTTCAAGATAATAAGTTAATAGTAGAGTCTGATAAAGGTTGTTTAGTGTTTGGAAGCTCTCCTGCAGGCATTTTTGAACAAAAACCAATTTATAAAGATCACTATCCTTCAGGAGAAAAACAAAGATGCTTTATTCCAGGGAATTATTTCTTAGATTTTGCTCTTGCTCCTAAATCTTCAAAGGAAATTTTCTTTATTTTTTCCCTAGGAGAAAGCGAACTAGAGGCTTTAACAGAGTTCGAAAAGACAAAAACATCTTTATTCTCATTACTCTTTGAAAAGGAGAAAAAATATCAAGAGCTTTTAAACATGACAAGGTTTTCATCTGGTATAGAAGAGCTAGATGAGCTTTTCAAGTGGAGTGTTATCAACCTTGAAAAGCTTGCTTTTAACTCAAAGTTTGGGTTTGGTTATTTTGCTGGTTATCCTTGGTTCACCCAATTTTGGGGTAGAGATTTAGGATGGATAATTCCTGCAATAGTTGATTTGGGTAAGTTTGAAGAGGCAAGAGAAGCTTTAAAAACTCTTGCAAGCTTTCAGTCAGATGAAGGAAAAATTCCTAATGTTATTTATATGAACGGAAAAGTTGATTATAGCTCAGCAGACTCGACACCCCTTTGGATAATTGCTTTAAGCCATTATTTAAAGAATTCAGGCGATATAACTTTTATCAAGAGTTTAAAGAAGAATTTTCTCAAAGCTTTAGAATGGATAAGGTCGAAAGAGAATAAAGATGGCTTTATAGAGCACGAAGAAAAAGAAACTTGGATGGACACTCTAGAAAGAAAAAACGCTTTAGAAATTCAAGCGATGCTTGTAGCTTCCTTGAAAGCTGCCTCAGAGATAGCAAAAATTTTCTGGGACGATAATGAGCTATGGCAAAAAGCTGTAAAACTTGAAAGAAAGTTTGAAAAAGTTTTTTGGAATGAGAAAGAAGGTTTCTACGTTGATTTTATAAACGGAAGAAAAGCTAGAACAATAAACTCAATATTTCCTCTGTTCTTTGAAATCTCAACAAAACCAAAAAAGGTTTTAAAAATAGTAGAAAGCGAGGAGTTTACCTCAGAGTATGGGGTAAGAACAATATCAAAGCAAGATTCTGAATACAATCCTGCAGGCTATCACACAGGAAGCTCCTGGGCATGGATTATTGGTTTAGTAGCTTGCGCAGAATTTAAAAATAAAAATTACAAGAAAGCTTTAGATTATTTAAAAATCCTTTACAGAAATTTAAACCAGGATTGTGTTAAAAGTTTGGGCGAAGCTTGGAATTCTGAAAATAACGACATAAACCTTTGGAAAGTTAAATTTTCTGAGCCTGGGGCTTGCTTGCAAGGCTGGAGTTCTGCTTTGGTTGTAAGATGCGTAGATGAATTTTTGCTAGGAATGAAAGTCGATGCTAAGGAGAGGACAATTTTATTTTCACCTTCTCTTTGGCCAGGCGCAAAAATTTCAAGGAGAAAAAGAATAGGTAATGATTTTGTTGACTTTACGATAAAAAGAGTGAAAAATAAAGTAGAAGTAAGCTACAAAAGTGAGAATAACTTAAAGTATAAAGTATTGCTCCATGCTAAATAAGCTTGTAAAAAGTCCCTTTTTTGTCTTTTATTATCTCTATTTTTCCCTCTCTTCCTAACCATCCTAAAGCTCCATAAACTTCGTTTAACTTTAGCTTACTTTCCTTTGCTATCATGTTAGCCGTTAAAGGTCCTTTAGAGTTTAAAACATGCCAGACTTTTCCTGCGTTAACACCAAAAACTTCCTCAGGCTTCATAAAATTAGGTTTGGTTTCCTATAAAATAAATTTTTTCATTCTTGAAAGGATCAAAAAGTATTTCCTTTAGCTTTTCTTCATCTTTTTCAAGAAGTTTTAATGGATTTTCTTTTTTCTTTAATCTTTTCATGAAGGAAAAAGTGCAGTTTCTGAAATTTGGGTTTGGTCTTATTTCCAACTTATTCTTTGTAAGGAAAAGATGAAAGGGGAATCCTTTGTTTTTAATAGAAGAATAATCATGACCAGCAACTTCTGGGTAAAAAGTAGCAAAAAGAGTATCCTTCTTCCAGCAAACTGTTCTATGGTAAAATTTTGGATGAACAAAAATGGAATCTTTTTCCTTAAGTTTTATTATAAAAGTTTTGAAAGTTTGTTTTTCGGTTAGGATAAGAAAGCAATCATTTTTAATTATGTAGTAAGCCTCACCGCAATAAGTTTCATGAGCATGCCCATAGGTTGAGAAGAGTTCCCCTTCTTTAGACTCAGAGTAAACCCCAAACTTGAGTAAAGTTAAGTCGGAAGCGATTCTAGTTTTCTCAAAAATTTTTTTAAAAGTTTCTAAACTCTTCCATAAGTTGTATTGTTCATAGACTATCAAATCCCCTTTAATTCTCAACATTTTTTCTGCATTCTTCAAATCAAGAATAACCTTATCTTGAATCAGTTGAGAAGCAAACCTTTTCCATCCTTCAACTTTTTGTCTAAAACTTAAAGTTAACCTATTATCTTTTTCTTTTAACTTAAACCCAAAATCTAACTTTGCCATAATTTAAAATTGTCAAGAATTAAAATAAATCATATGAGCTTAGCAATTTATGTTCCTTGGCTTCATATGCATCAACCTTTAATTTGGTTTAAAACTAACCAAGAAGAAAAGTTAATAAGCAACTTGGAAAAAATGCTTCTTTCTCAAGATACAAGAGAAAGTTGGGATGCTAAGCTTATAGCAAGAGCTTACAAAAACCCTGCAAAATACTTTAAACAACTTAAAGAAGAAGGATATAAACCAAGAATAATCCTTGACTTTTCTGGAATCCTACTAGAAAGTTTAGAAGAACTGGGAAATAGAGGAATTTTGGACCGAATAGAAGTTGAAGGAGAAAAGGTAGGAAATATAATAGAAATTTACAAGGAAGTTTTTAGGTTTGACGGAATAGAAATAGCAGGTTCAGCTTATTCTCATTGCTATTTTCCTGCAACTCCCGAAGAAGATTGGAACTTGCAAGTTGAAGAATGGAAAAAAACTTTTGAAAGAATTTTTGGAAAGAAATATTTAGAAAAAGTGAAAGGATTTTGGCTTCCTGAATTAGGCTTGCCAGCTTTTGAGGATAGAGTCTATAAACTTTTGAAAGTTTTGGAAGATAACGGTTATGAATGGCTTATCTTGCCTTTACAAGCAGTCGAGAATTATGAAAACTTAAGTTATGAAGAAAGGATAAGAATAGCTTGCCAGCCACACATGCTTAAAATAAAAGACATTTCCTTTAAAGTGATTTTCAGGTTTCCAAGCTATATAATAGACCAGCAAGCTGGCTGTAACGCTGAAGAAGTTTATAAAAGAGCTTTTCAAACCGCAAAAATTTTTAGAAAATTCAGTGAAAAACCTGCTTTAATAGTTCCGGCAAGCGACGGGGAAAACGGCAACGTTATGATGAATGAATTTTTCCCCCAAACTTTCATTCCATTTTTTAAAGAAAAAATTGATCAAAAAGTATCTTCACTAACAATTTCTGAATTTCTTGAAGAATACTATAAGAAAATTAAAGATGAGATAAGAGTGAAAACCTTAGGAGCATCTTGGATTAATGGTCATAGGCTTTGGCTCGAGGGTACAAAAAAACTAGAAATTGCAAACAAAATAGCAAGCTTGAGTAAAAGATTTCATAAGTTAAAAGAAAAAATTGATAAAAAGAGTTCAGAAGAAATTAAGAAATTATTATTGATAGCAGAAACATCTTGCTATGTTTACTGGGGGACTGATTTTTGGTATAACCAGGGAGAAAAAACTATAAGAATAATAGAGGAAAAGCTTAAAAATCTTGAAAAAATTTATATGGGGAATAAAGTTTAATATATTAATATCGGGGTTAAAGAATGAGGATTGCTTTCTTTTCTTGGGAATCGCTGCATTCGATTCCGGTAGGAGGAATAGCAGTTCATGTAACTGAGCTTGCGGCAGCACTTCAAAGAAGAGGGCATGAGGTTCATGTTTTCACAAGAATAGGACCGAATCAGCAAATTTATGAATGTATAGATGGTGTGCATTACCATAGATGCCCTTTCAACTTTCATTCTGATTTCATTCAAGAAATGCATAACATGAGCAAGTCTATGGTCCATTATTTCTGCGAAACAGAAAATTATGTAGGAAATTTTGATATAGTTCATGGTCATGACTGGCATGTTGTCAGCGCTTTAGACGAGATTAAAAAAATAAGAAATAAAAAAATAGTCTGGACTTTACATTCAACTCAGTTTGGAAGAGATGGAAATCATTTTCATGACGGTAAGGCAAACGATATAAAAAATATAGAATGGTACGGAACCTATATAGCTGACAGGCTAATAGTTTGTTCCCAAACTATGAAAAATGAAGCTCAATGGGTTCATAGAGTTCCTGAGTGGAAGATCAGGGTTATACATAATGGAATTTCTGCCCATAAGTTCAATGGTTTTATAGACCCTTGGAATGACGTGAAGAAAAGGTATGGAATAGGACCTTTAGATCCTGTTGCTGTTTTCATCGGAAGAATGACCTATCAAAAAGGTCCTGATTTGCTTATGGAAGCTATTCCTGATGTTTTAAACTCTTTCCCAAACGCAAAATTTTTCTTCGTAGGTGATGGTTACATGAAGTCTCAAATAGAGCATAGAGCAAGAGAGCTAAATGTTTCCCATGCAATAAGATTTACTGGTTATGTTTCAGAGGAAGAGAAAATGAAGATTCTAAAAGCTTGTGATTGCGTTGTTGTTCCTAGCAGGAATGAACCTTTTGGTATAGTAGTTTTAGAAGGATGGGCAGCAGGAAAACCAGTAATAGCTACTCATGGAACAGGAGCAGGAGAAATAATTTGGCATGAAGTTACAGGGCTAAGAGTTTATCAAGCTCCCAATTCAATTGCTTGGGGGATAAAATATATTTTCTCAAACTTCGAAAAGGCAAGGTGGATGGGAGGTAACGGAAGAAAAGCAGCAGAGGAAGCTTTTAGCTGGGATAGGATAGCTTATTACACGGAGCAAGTTTATAAGGAGTTAGTAGGATAGTTTTTTAATTGACCGATAAATTTAAGTAAGGGTTAAAGTAATTTGGTATTATTACAAGGTGAAAAAATGAAATGTTGGTTTTGTGAAAAGGACGCTCGCGGAGTATGCATAGTTTGCGGAAGAGCGGTTTGCTACGAGCATGCTGACAAGCTAGATCAGTTTACACATGCTAAAAGTGATACTTGTTCTGGATTTGCGAGTTATGAAAAAGGTTTTAATGTTTTGAAGTGTAGAGAATGCAAGCTAGAATGGGAAAGTTGGGAACAAGGGAAAAGGATAATCAAGTAAAATTTAAAATAAACCCAAATATTTTCCTGCTATTATAAACATAGCATGACTCCAAGCCAAAGGAATTATAGAAGCTGGCTTACCATTTTTAATTTGTTCTGGTAGCTTTTCTTCAACCCTTTCTAAAACCCAGTTAAAATACTCTAAAGCTTTAACTCTATTTCCAGCTAAGCAAAAATAAATAGAAAGCCAAAAGTTTAAAACAGGCCAAGCTCCCCCTTCTTTTCTTCTTAAATAGCCTGCGTACTTATCTCCCTTATAACGCATAATTCCTTTTCCTTCTGTTGAGTTTTCTTCTATTATTTTTTCTACAGTAGAAACAATTCTAGAGTCTTTCGCGTCAAAAACTTGAGAAGGCCAAACTAGGCCTAGTAAAGAAGAATCTACAATTTTATCTTTTTCTGAGTTAAACTTTCTAACAAAACATTTACTTTCTTCATCATAAGCTCTTTCTATTCTTGCTCTCATTTGTTTTAGGCATTCTTCCCACCTTTTGTTCGGGCCAATTAGCTTTAAGGCACACTCTAAACCTTTAATACACATAGCTAAAGAATAAGTAAAGTTTTCCTGTTTTTTTGGCGTAGCAACCCTTTCTTCCCATAAGTCATAATGTCTTTTGAAGCAACTTCCTTTCCATGAATTACAAATTCCCTCAGCAATTCTTTTGGCTAATTCGTTAAATTGGTTAGTTGAAAAAATCTCAGAATGATTATAAATTGCCCAGAGCAAGGTTCCTAGTTGGTCGGGCTGAAATTGCCTTCCATACATCTTTCCACTAGGATAATATCGCATGTAAAAAATTCCCTCTTCTTTAAATCTTTCAGCCTCCCAGCACCACTCGAAAAATTTTTCAGGAATTTTCTTGATTTTTAGCAAATCACAAGCATAACACACAAAGCTTGCATCCCTAGGCCAAACATAAAAGTAATTTTTTACACCTTTTGGATAGTCTGGGTCATAAATGTTAGAAGCAACTATCGCTCCATTTCTCAAAGAGCATTCTTTAAAAACCTCTATACTTCTTTTAAAAATTCTTTCAACTTTATCCATATTCTTTCCTTACTATTCCCTCAACATCTTTTCTTGTTGGAAATCTTTCATCACCAAACCTTGAGATAGCAAAAGAAGCTAACGCATTTCCATAAATTCCAGCTTTTTCAATTTTTTTGTGTTTCAAATAACCAAAAACAAAACCTGCGTTAAAAAAATCACCTGCTCCTGTAGGGTTTATCGCTTTAGTTTTTATAGCACTAATCCTAAAAGTTTTCTCATGGTTAGAAACTAGACATCCTTTTTCTCCTAATTTCAAAGCAACATTTTTACAACCAAAGCTTAAAATTTTTTCAACAATTTTTTCTTCATCTTTTTCTTTTGTTAAAATTTTTCCTTCTTCAAAATCTGGGAAGAAAAAATCAACAAATTTCAAGTTGTTCTTTAGTTCTCTTAAATCGCAGTTTATTCCACTTTTTAAGTCAGGCTCTAAGCAGGTTATCATTCTTTTTTCTTTTGCATAATTTAAAACTTTTCTTACATCTTTTTGAAAACTTTTCTGTAGATTGTAGCCTCCAATGTACAAAACATTTCCTTTTATTTCTTTAAATTTAAAATCTTTCAAGGAAAACAAAGAGTTCGTTCCTCTAAAAGTTAATAAAGAGCGTGAGCCGTCTTTAAAATGAATTCCTATACTTATTCCTGTCTCTTTGCTTATTCTTTTTATTCTGCTTTCAACTCCAAACTTTTTGATCTCTTTTGCAACAAACTCTCCAAAAAAATCATTTCCAACTAAACCGATAAACCTTGTTTTTACCCCAAGCTTAGAAATTGCCATAGCAAAGTGAGCAGATCCTCCTCCAACTTCAAGTTTAGCACAATCTATCAAAACTTGAGAATCTTTTTTTGGATATTTTTCTATAGGAGAAGTCAAAACATCAACATTTATATCACCAATAACAGTTACTTTAGCCATACACTTCCCTTAATTTTTCCTTTATAAAATCTGAGTATTTTTTTA
Organism: Candidatus Aenigmatarchaeota archaeon; assembly: GCA_038998335.1. Taxonomy (GTDB): domain Archaea; phylum Aenigmatarchaeota; class Aenigmatarchaeia; order CG10238-14; family SCSR01; genus JAVZHQ01. Next base: position 56,793 of record JAVZHQ010000001.1, read on the forward strand.
CTAACTTTTTTAATCTTTTCTCATTTTTTGCTTCAACACAGAGATTAATTTCTGGCATAGTTTGACTTGCTCTAATTAAAACCCATTCATCTTCGCTTAAATCTATCTTAACACCATCCATAAGGTTTAAGGCATTTGGAAATTCTGATTTTATTTTCTCTATTACCTTTATCTTTTTTTCATCGTCATCTGCGTTGATGTATATTTTTTCAGTGGGATTAAGCTTGATTTTATCAACAAAATAAGAAAGTTTTTTCTTACTTTCATTCAACACTTTTACCATTAATAAAGTAGCAAGTATTCCGTCTGAAAAAGGATAGAATTCGTTAAAGTAGAAATGCGAACTTTGCTCTCCTGCAAAGATTGCTTTTTCTTCTACACATTTTCTTTCTATAAAACCATGACCAACTCTCCACCATATAAGCTTTCCTTTCATTTTTTCTACTATTTTTTTAAGCTTGCTTGCACAATCTGCCGTGAGAATTACTTTCCCCTTCTTCTTTTTTAGAAAGTTTTTAACAAAAATTGCGCTTACTATACTTCCGTTTAATTCTCTGCCTTTATCATCAACAAAAATGCTTCTGTCTGCATCGCCGTCGAAAGCAACTCCAAACAAAGGCTTTTCTTCCTTAACTCTTTGAATAAGAAGCTTTAGATTTTCCCCTTTGGGTTCAGGTCTTTCAACACCATAAAAGTCTTTATCAGGATTTTCATGTAAGCCTATAACTTCAAGCCCAAAATCTTTAAACAAAGAATTTGCAAGTGTTCCTGCCCCACCAAAAAATTCAACTACTATTTTCCCTTTCAATTTTCCTATTCTTTTAAACAAAAAGTTCTTGTAGTCTTCTATAGCATTTCCATACTTTAAAACACTTCCTTTTCCTTCCAAAAAATTTTTTGAATCAAAAATTCTTTCTATTTCTTTTATTTCTTCAAGAAAGCTTGTACCATCTGGTTTAATCATTTTAAAGCCGTTCCACTCCTTTGGGCTATGGGAGCTTGTAATCATGCAACCAAAAGTTTTGTTCTTCCAGCAATAAAAATAAGCTACAGGATTAGGAACCATTCCTAAGGAAATTACTTTACAGCCAGTAGAAACTAGGCCAGAAGAAAACTTTTCAAACAAGGCAGGAGAAGAGGCTCTTGTATCATAGCCTATAGCAACACTTTCCTTTCCTTTTAAAAAAGTTCCTAGGGCTTTACCGATTTTAAAAGCAGTTTCTTCTGTTAAATCTTTTCCGTATATTCCGCGAATATCGTAAGCTCTAAAAATTCCCATATATTTTAAGTATAAAAACAATAAAATAATTTTTAAGGTTTTATGATGGAGAATAAAATTCTTCCAAATCTGGAAAATTTAATAATGGTTACCCCTGAGTTAAAAAGTTTTAAGTCAAAGGTTGGTGGTTTAGGAGATGTAGCAGAAGAGCTTAGTAAAGCTTTAGCAGACTTAGGAATTAAGGTAACAATCGTAAGCATTCTTTACAAAAAAGCTAGAAAAGAAGTTGAGGAAAACGGAAAAATTGTTATAAAAACTTTTGATGCAGATTATTCTGATTTGCCTATAGAAGACACAGGTAAGGAAGTTGAGGTTGATGTGGCAGGAGAAAAAGTTGTTGCAAAAATAAAAAAGTCAAAAGTAGGAAATGCAGATGTTATTTTTCTTGAAAACGGAAAGTATGGTGAGCTAGTTTATGGTGGAGATTTGCTAAAACAAGCAATCTTCATAGGAAGAGGAACCTTAGAAGCCTTGAGAGTTATGGGGATTAAGCCAACAATAATTCACATGCATGATGGTTTAACTGGTTTAGTCACTTTTCTTAGAACTGACGAAAGGTATTCGAAAGATGAGTTTTTAAACAAAGCAAAACTCGTTTTTACTGTTCACAACGCAGGCTATGCTTATCAGCAAATTTTCGATGCTAACAGGTTTGACGAGCTTGGCATAGATAGAATACACTGGGATGGTATAGTTTGGAATGGTAAGATAAATTTAACTTATGCTGCTTTGTTCCATTGTCAAAAATGTAATACTGTAAGTAAAGACTATGCTTTAACTTTAAGGAGCGATGGTGAAGGCCTAGGACCTATGTTTAGGAAAAAGGATATAATAGGAATAGTTAATGGTATCGATGTAGAATACTGGAAGATAAAAAGAGAGAAAAGAGAAGCGAAGCTAGAGCTGATAAAAACTATGAAAAAATATGGAGTAAGCCTTAACCCAAACAAGTTTACAATAGTTATCCCAAGAAGGATAAGCTACCAAAAAGGTTGGGATACCGTTCTAAAAATTTTGAAAGAAATAGTGAAAGAAAGAAGTGAAGGAGGTTTGGGAGCACAACTAATTATTCTTGGAAGAGCTCATGAAAACGATCCTTTGGGTCAAGAATGGGTAAGAGAGTTTAAAAGATTAGTAAAAGAGTTAAAAAATAACTTTGTTTTCATCAATACTTTTGACCAATCTCTTGCAAAATTAATGTACGAAGGTGGAGACCTTTTACTTTACCCTTCTCTTCCTGATAAAGAGCCTTGTGGTACTGGCTATATGATAGCAATGGTAAACATGACACCAACGGTTGGAACAGATACTGGCGGATTAGTAGAGGTTATAGAAGAATTTGACCCAGAAACTTTAAGAGGGAATGGTTTTAAAGTTCCAAAAAAAGAATACTCGCCAGAAGCTTTTTATGCAAAAATTTCTAAGGCTATTGAGATATTTCTTTTCTATCCTCAAAAATGGAAAAAACTAATAGAAAATTGTATGAAAACTGATGTAAGCATGGAAAAAGTTGCAAAGGAATATGTTTACAGAATTTATAAACCTGTTCTTGAAACAGAAATTTAATTTATTAAACAAAAATAAAATTTATGAGAATTGCAATATTTTGTTGGGAATTCTATCCAAGGCTTGTAGGTGGCTTAGGGACTTATGCAGTAGAAATCTCAAGAAAATTTGAGGAAATGGGAAATGAAGTAACAGTTTTTACCTTGAATGATGGTACTTTAAAAACAAAAGAAGAATGGCAAGGAATAGAAATTCACAGGCCATTAATCCTTGACGTTAGCGATATTTTTCCTTTCATAGTTACCGAAGATTTAAAAAAATGGGGAACTTCAATAAAACTTTTTTCTGACATTTTTGCTTACAACTTGCTTTCAGCAACAAAGTTTGTGAATTTCTGTATAAAGAAAGAGAAAAGAAAGTTTGATATAGTAGCAATTCATGACTGGCTTTCTTCAATTACAGGCTTAGCAATAAGGAAAGAAATAGGAAAAATTCCAATAGTTTTTCATCTTCATTCTGTGGAAGAACAGAGAAGCTTAGGTTCCGGTTCAGAAGTTGTGAAATATCTTGAAAAAACAATGGCTCAAAAAGCTGACAAAATAATTACTGTTTCAAACTCCATGAAAGAGTTCTTGATAAAACTTGGTTATCCTCAAGAAAAAATAGTAGTATGTTATAATGGTTGCGACCCAGAAAAATATAACCCAAAAAAAGTGAAGAAAGAGAAGCTGGAAAAGTTGAAAGAATATTACGGAATAAAAGAAGGAGAAAAAATGATATTTTTTATAGGAAGGTTGACTTGGGTAAAAGGGATAAAAAATCTTATAAAAGCTATGCCAATTGTTCTAAAAGATTTTCCTGAATCTAAGCTAATAATCCTTGGTAAAGGTGAAGAATATTCTGAGCTTGTCGAGCTTTCAAAAAAGCTTGGTATTAGCGATAAGGTAAAAATTCGCTCAGAATGGGTTTCTGAAGAAGAAAGAATTTTACACTATGCTTTAGCTGATGTTTGCGTTTTTCCTAGTATAAGCGAGCCTTTTGGTATAGTAAGTTTAGAAGCTATGGCAATGGAAAAACCAGTAGTTGTTGGGGCGGCAGGAGTTTCTGGGTTAAGGGAACAAGTAATTCCTTCTGGTAAGGAGAGAACAGGTACTCATGTGAACGGAGAAAGTCCAGAAGATATAGCTTGGGGGATAAAGGAAACTTTTAAGAATTTTGAAGAAGCAAAAAAATGGGGGAAAAACGGAAGAAAAAGAGTTTTAAAAGAATTTACTTGGAGCATAGCTGCTAAAAATACTTTAAAGGTTTATGAAAGTCTTGTTAAATGAATTACCAGTCTTCTTCCTCTTCTTCGTCAAAATCTTCTAAAGGATCCCATTGGTCTTCTTCCATCCTAATCCTAATAAATTATAAATAATTAAATATAAATAATTTATTATTAGTGAGAGAATGGCTTCCTTAGCAGTAGACGACGAGCTTCACAGAAGACTTAAGATAAAATGTTCAGAGATGGGTTTAAAGATAAAGGATGTTGTAAATCAATTAATAGCAGATTGGCTAAAAAAACATGAGAAGTGAAAATTATTTTTAGGTTAAAAATTAAATAAAAATTGATAAGCTTGAGAAAAATAGGAGTAATTTCTGGCAAAGGTGGAGTAGGTAAAACTACCTTAGTTGCTAATCTTGGTTTAGCTTTAAGAGAGTTTAACAGAAATGTTGCTATAATTGACTGCAACCTAACAACTGCCCACCTAGGCTTTCACTTTGGTCTTTTCTACTTCCCTAAAACAATAAACAATGTTTTAAAGGGGGAAGCAAAGATAGAAGATGCTATATGTTATCATCCTTCTGGTCTTAAAATTATTCCAGCTTCTTTATCCTTAGATGATATAGTTGAAGTAAACATAAGCACTTTGAAGTATTTTTTAAGCGAGCTAAAGGATGTTGAAATTTTACTTTTAGATTCTGCTCCAGGTTTTGGAAGGGAAGCTGTTAGCGTTCTAAACGCAAGCGATGAAGTAATTTTTATAACTAATCCAAACATAAGTGCAGTCTCAGATATAGAAAGAGCTTATACAATAGTTAAGGAGCTTGACCTAATTCCCTTAGGAATAGTTTTAAACATGGTTAAAAATGAGCCTTATGAGCTTTCAAGCAAAGATGTGGAAGAGCTTACAGGAATTCCTGTGATAGCGACAATTCCTTACGATAAAAATATAGAGAAAAGCCTTATGTTAGGAAAACCTATAGTTGGAATAAGCAAATATTCTCCCTCAGCGATAGCTTTTAGAAAGTTGGCTGCAGAAATTTTAGGCGAAAGGTACTCCTTACCAAAAGCAAGAATTTTTTCGAGAATTTACGAATACTTTAAGCTATACTTTTCGTGAAAAGCTTTTTGAATATTAACTTCAATAATTTAAGAATTATGGAGCTTGAAATCTTGGAGGAAAGGGAAAACCCATTCTTTGAGAGGAAAGAGTTAAAGGTAAGAATAATTCATGAAAAAGCACCTACCCCTTCTAAACAAGAATTGAAAAAAGAGCTAGCTTCAAAATATTCTGTTCCAGAAGAGCATGTTGTGTTAGACTATATTCTAAGCAAAAAAGGTTTGAACGAAGCAATAGCAAAAGCAAAAATTTATAAAGAAGCACCAAAAATTAAAGAAAAGATAAGCGAGAAGAAGGAAGTTAAAGAAGAGAAAAAAGAGGAAGTGAAAAATGAAGCACAAGCCAGTTAAGCAAAGTGAGTATTATAAAATAGAAGGAAATAAAGTAACAAGGTTGAGAAGAACTTGTCCAAGATGTGGAGATTCTTGGTTAGCTTACCATGATAATAGATATTACTGTGGAAAATGCGGCTACACAGAGCTAAAGTTAAACAAGACTTAAAGCTTCGGATATTCTTGCAAATTCTGGCCCACTTGTTAATTCTCCTATTACTGCTCCATTACTATTAGCAAACCCGCAAGCTCCTATAAAAGGTGAACCAAAGTTTGCTGTTCCTACATCAACGCTCACCTTCAAAACATCTTCTACAGTCTTAATTTCCTCTTCTTTAGCATCTCTGTGAATTACACAACCTTTGTTTGTAGCTATTCCACAAGCCCCAAGAGTTTTAATCTCGCCTATGCTTAAGTATTCACATTCCACGCCTAGCAAATCCTCGATTTTTTCCTTTTCTTTTCTTGAAAAAAGTTTGCTTATTATTGCACCTTTATCGTTACACAGTATTAAATTTCCCAAGGCTGTAAACTTTGTTTTAACAATTCCCAAATTAACGCTAAAATCTTTTTCTAATTGCTTTAAAAAATCGAACTCTTTTTCTGTTACAATTTTTGGTACAACTATACCATTAGAATTAAAGGAACAAAATATTCCAACCAAATCAGTTCTTGATAGAGTAACAGGGTAAACCTTTACTTTAAGAAATTCTTCAATTTTTTTCCTGAGGTTTAAGGGAATAAAGCTGCCTAACAAACAAAACTTATCACAAGCTTTTCCGTATATTCCTAAGTTATAATCTCCAAAAAAGTTTGTTTGAAGAATTTTCATTTAGCTCATCATTTCAACTTTTGAAGTTTTTTCATCAATTTTTACTATCTTAAGTCTAAACTTTGTTAGAGGTTTTGATCTTGAAAAAATTTTCTTGCTTATAGAGTTATCTAACTTTATTCTTTCAGTTTTACTTACTCTTTTAACCTTTTCTTTCAAGATTCTCATAGCTGCCTTTTTCCTTTTCCATACAGGAGCTTTCAAAAGCTCTTTCCTTATGTTTATCGTTACTATTTTCTCTTCCATTTTCAAACCTTTAGTCTGGCCCTTCTCCATCTCTTAATTTTATCTACATCTATCCTTCTTGTTCTTGCTCTTTTAAGTCCAAACTTTCTTATATCTGCCCATCTTGGTGCTGTTTTTATCTTCCTTATTTTTCCTAACTTTACTTTCTTTGCTAAACTTTTTATCCCCATTTACACCAACTTCCTTATTTCTTTACTTTTTTCTCTAGCTATATCAATCATTTTTAATATATCATCAAACTCTAATTCTTTAAGCTGCTTTTGCATCGAGCATATTTTATCATCATCTCTTACAGAGATGCTAAGTTTTGAATCCAGAATTTTTTCTTCTTCTATTGTTGGGTCTAAAAGAAAGTTTTTACCTACTTTACAAACCGTTATGTTTATCGGCTTAAAAACTACTGGCAAACTTTTCTCAAATTCTCCCCTTATTATTTTCTCCCCTTCTATTTTTGGAATTCTTGTGTTATGTAAAGCAGCTACTGCTGCCAGAGCAGAAGCATCTAAAAGATTTCCTTTATCATTTATTATATGAATATCAATGTACACACACCAAACTTTTTCTCCTGGAGTGATGCAAAGCTTGTCTAATTCTATGCACTTAGATTCTCTTATTCCTCTATCAACAACTCTTGCTAATTCTATAGCATCTTCTCCAGGAGGACCAACATCAAACTCAGGCGAAGCCAAAGGAGTAAATTCAGCGTTTACAACTAAAGTGCCTTCTTCTGGTGTATCAGGGAAAGGTGTACCAAAATCCATTTTAACTCCAGCTATAACTTCTGTTTCCCCAAGTCTTACTCTTGCAGAACCTTCTGCCTTCTTAATCATTCCCTTTTCAACTTCTATTTTCCTGAATTCATCAAACCTCCTTCCATCAATTCTCTTCCCTTTTTCTATAAGTTCTAGAGCATACTTTTCTTCCATCATTCTACTCTCCTGTACTTTTCTTTCAAAACATTTCTTTGCATCTCATAAATTTTCTTGCAAGCGTTTCTTGCAAGTTCTAAGAGCTTTTCTATTTCCTCTCTAGTTAAATTTCCATCCATTTGCAACAAAGTAACTTTGTTCTTAGAAGGCATCATAGCAAAGGCTAAATCTGCTTCAGAATTTTTGTCTTCTTCACCATTTAAATCCAATATCAACGTTCCGTCAATCTTTCCTACAGAGCATGCTGCAATTAAATCTTTCATCGGAACTCCAGCACTTGCTAGAGCTAAAGAAGCAGCGTTAATTGCAGTTACTCTTGTTGAGCCATCTGCCTGAATTATTTCAACAAAAACATCTATAGTGGCTCTAGGAAAATCTTCAAGGAAAATAACAGGCTCTAAAGCAAGCCTTATAACTTTTGTTAGCTCTATACTTCTTCTATCAGGACCAGGGGATTTTCTTTCATCCACAGAAAAAGGTGCCATGTTGTATCTACATCTAACTACACAAGTTTCTTGTTCTTGCAAATGTTTAGGAAAAAGAGCTCTTGGCCCATAAACAGAGGCTATCGCTACAGTATCGCCAAACCTTACTAAAGCAGATCCATCTGCTCTACTCACCACTCCGACTTTCATTTCTATTGGTCTAAGTTCTTCTGGTAATCTTCCATCAATTCTTCTTCCATTTTTAAGCAACTCTTTCTTTTCCATGCTATTCGCCTAACATTTTTTCTATTTTTTCTGTAAGTCCTATTATGTGAGATTCTTTTTCTATCTTTAAAATCGCTTCTATTGCTTTATCTTTTCTCTCACCTCTTAACCATATAACACCGTTTTGACCTACTATTACTTCACAACCAGTTTTCTTTTTAATCAAGTTTATCATGCTTCCTCCCTTTCCTATTATTCTTGGAACTTTTGTTGGAGTAACTTTTATTATTACTCCTTCTTTTAACTTTTTACAACCAACGTCTCTCATAGAAACTTGTACTATTTTATTCTTTGGAACTTTCAATATCTTGCAGTAGATTATATCATTTATATCATAATACTTGCTCAAGTCAGTTTTTGAAATGTCTACAAATTCTTCTACACCTTCGCCTAAGGGCAAGAAAGCAGCGTAAGGAGAATTTATGTCGACACCCCAGCCAGAGATTTCAACCTCTGATACAATCCCAACAACTTTTTGACCAACCTTTGGAATGTAAGCTCCTGCTAAAGGAATAACAGATATCTCATTTTCTTCTATTTTTGGTATTCCCAAAACTTTTGAATAAACTTTTTCTCCTTCTAAATAAACACCTCTTCCTAATTTTTTTCCTTCCCTTTCAGCAATAAATTCTCCCGGCAAAACAATTTCCATAAAGTTTTTCTCGTTCATATATCTTCCCTCTTTATTATCTTTGATTCAAAGTTTCCGTGCGTTAAAGAAGAAACTTTCTGAAATATTTCATCTTGTAAACCAGCTAAAACTTCAAAACTTATTTCTAGACTACCATCGTTTAACCACTTTTCACTTTTCACTTCTGCACTCTTCTTAATTATAGAAAAAACTTTTGAAGCATACTGAGGCGGAATTTTAAACTGTAAAGTAACTTTTTGAAACTTTATAGGCAAAATAGTTTTTATTTCTTTTAAAACTTTATCAACTTGCAACTCAGCATCAACAAAAGGGTCAACATTTACTCCAACTTGCTCCATAGCATTCAAAATTCTTTGAGGAGGATGAGGAGTGTTAGTTTGTGGGTTAATTCCTTTTCTTGAAATTATGTTTGCTATTTGAACTTTTTTCTGTTCAACCATTTGTCTTCTTTGCTCAGTTGTTAATTGAAGTTCGCCTTCTTTTATTATTCTTTCCGCTACTTTAAAAATATCAGTAGTACCAAAAAACTTTTGAAGCTCACTTTCAGGCACACATTCTGTGCTTCTTACGTCACGATAAATTGCAGGGTAAGCTAAAATTTCATCCATGCTTATCTTTACCCCTTTCTTAAATTCCAAAGCCTTAAAAGGGTCTACCAAAATCTCAAATTTTCTTCCTGAAATAAATAGCCTTGAGACTACAGCTTTATCTATACTCACGCTCAAAGAATCACTTTAAAATCTTCTTTATTTCTTCTTCGCTTAACTTTTTAAATCTTTCCCCTTTCTTTATTATTGCTATGTCTATTGCATTTTCCTTTTTCTCTTTTTCTGTTTTACTAATTATGTCAATCGTTAAATCTATAGCTTCTTTTTCAGTTAAATCGTGCTTCCATTTCTGCTTTAATATTTTATTGGCTATTACTCCACCCCTTCCTATAGCATAAGCGTGCCATTCGTAAAGCATTCCAGAAGGGTCTGACTCTATTAAGTGTGTACCAGTTTTATCTACTCCACCTATCAAGAAGGAAACTCCGAAAGGTCTTAATCCTGCGTATAAGGTTGAGAGTTGCATTCTGTCGCCAATAACTCTTGCTAAACTCCAAATGTCTATTGGTTCATCGTAAGTTATTCTATGGATTTGAGCTTTTATCCTTGCTTGATTTGCCAGAATTCTTGCGTCAGCTAACAAACCAGAAGCTACTGCTCCTGCATGCTCGTCTATCTTGAAAATTTTCTCTATACTTTGAGAAACCATAAGGCTTGCTGTTGGTTTTACTGTTGCCAGTAAAACACCATCCTTAAAAACAATTCCTAAGCAAGTTGTCCCTCTTTTTACAGCTTCCTTAGCATATTCTACTTGGAAAAGTCTACCATCAGGGGAGAATACAGCTATAGTTCTATCATAGCCCATGTACTCAGGCATTATTTCTACCAATTTACCAACCTCCTACACAAAATTCCTTTAATTTACTTGTATTTTAACTTTTTTTAACTTTAACTTTTTTATAGTTCCAGAAACTTTTAAAATCTTTGGCACTATTCTTACATCACCTAAACGAGAAATTAAACTTAAACAAACTATAGCTTTTGAGACAGATTTTGTGTTTGTTCTTATAACTCCTGTTTGCTTTTTTTCATCGTACAAATTCTTGATTAACCATAAGCTTGTTCTTGAAATTCCATACTCTCCAAAAAACTCTAACGCGCATTCCCAAAGGGCATTTTCTAAGTCAGAATAACTTATTGGTTCTTCTGAAATTATTTGAAAAGCTATGTATCTTTCCTTTTCTCTTAAAGTTGGAGGTAAGATTTTTAACTTTTTAATCTTCATCCTATCACTTTTACACCAGGGATTATCCAGTTTTTGCTCTTTCTTTCTCTTATTCTTTTAACAATTTCTTGAGGAATTTTTGATACAGCTTGCTTTGCTTCTTTCAACTCCAGACCAAGCTCATAGCCAAGAGATACTAGCGAATAAGGGTCTCTCATTTCGAAATGATTTATTGCTCCAGAGCAGATTATTAAAGGAGCTTTATATTTTTGAGCAAGTTTTATGTTTTGCTGAATATTTTTCAGAACTAAGCATCTTGTCTTCTTTGTAGTAAACATTATTTCTCTAAAATTTACTTCTATAGCAGTAAAATTTTTTGCAGCAAGTTTTGCTAAAACATGGTTTAAGCCAGAGTCTTGTCTTCCTAACTCAGGATGAGTTAAAATATCAACTTCTGGAGTTTCACAAGCTTCCCTGTTTAATTCTAAATCTCCACCTCTCACTAACAAAACATCAAAATCTTTTCTTCTTTTAGCTAAAGTTCTTAATTCCCTTAAGTTTCTTGCTTCAAACCCCAAAAAAATTTCTATTCCAAATTCTTTTTTCACTCTTTCAATTTCAGTTTTTAAAATTTCCTCTTCCCTTTTCTCTAGAGGGTAAGCAGTAAAGCAAAACCCAGAGTAGCCAAGTTTTTTTGCCATAGAGGCTAATTCCTCTAGGCTTGATTCCCCTCCGCTGAAAGCCGAATGTACATGAAAATCAAAAAATTTCATAATTAGAATTTAATTTAATACTTAAAATTATTCAACATCTTTAAAATTTTTTCCTTCTAAATTCAAGTATATGCTCGAGCTTTATTTATCGAAAGAAGATTTTAAAGTTGGTAGAAGATTGATGGAAGAGGAAAAAATATATCCCATCACTTACGAAAATATGTTCGTCGCAGGAATTTACTGTATACTTTCAGCAGCAGAAAAACATTCTAAACATGTTCTTGTATACAATAAGCTAGTAAAAACCCTAGATATACCTGAAAAGATTTTAAGCAATAAAGAAAAGTTAAGGAAAATTGTTTCAGTTGCTAGATTCCCTAACTTAAAAACTGAAAGAATATATAACTTTGCCTCATGGTGGGTTAAAAACTCTTTACCAAAGAGAATATTAAAAGACATAAATTCTGGAAGAGAAAAAGAGTTTGAACTAAGAAACGAATTAGCAGAAGAATGTCCTGGTATTTCTTATAAGGGAGCGTCTCTTTTTATGGTGAAATGTGGTTATGAAAATGTAGTTCCTATAGATTTGTGGATGCTCAGGTTCTTAAGAAGTTTAGGGTACGAAGTTGAAATACCTGATTACAAGAAAAAAAGTGGACCCAAACCAAGAGAATACTTAGAGTATGAGAAAATAATTTCAGAAATAACAAGAAAACTTAAAGTTTCTCCTGCATTTTTACAATTTACTGTTTGGTCAAAATTTTCAAAAATAAAAAATTCAAAAAAATTATCTTAAACCTCTTGATTTTTTCCCTGCAGAAGTTAAACCTCTAAAAACTCTTTTTCTGTTTGCTGGTAAACAAATCCAGTTTATTTTTGGGTCAGATTTTATGTTTGGATGGTTAGGGTCAACCAAAATAACTTCAAAGTATTTGTAATTTCCATCTTCAGCAACATAGTAAGAATTTAAAACCTCTAAGTTTGGAAATTTTCTTTGGGCTTTTTCTTCTGCTATTTGCCTTAAAGATTTCTTTGGAGTGAATTTGACCAAACCAGCTTTACTTGGTTTTCTTCCTCCTCTTCCGTAAAGCCTCCTTCTTCTCCCCCCTTTCCTTACCCTAACCCTTGCTAAAACGAAACCTTTTTTTGCTTTATATCCTAAAGTTCTTGCTCTGTCTAAGCGAGTAGGCTTTTCTATTCTTTCAACTGTATGCTGTTTTCTCCATTCAACTAATTTTTCCTTTATACTTTTCTTTAAACTTCCAGACTTCCAAGCTTCTTTTAAATACTGGTAAAGCCCTTTTACCATGCTTAAAACCTTATTTACTTAAACATTTAAATATTCTTTTATATTAAAATCTTTAAAGGTGATAAGTTGCATCCAATCGCGAAAATAATAATTGGTTTGATACTAATAGCAGCAAGCATTTACTACATAATCAACGGAGTACCAGGGTACTTTGAACCAGGATGGCCAGCTTTGCTTACAGTATTAAAAGGTGTTATTCCTTTGGGTGTACTATTAATAGGAGTTTTCATAGTTTGGCTAGAGTGGGACGAGTTAAGGATAGAAAAAGAAATTAAAGCAGAAGAAGAAAAACCAGCAAGAAGAAAAGCTAAAAAGTAACTCTTTTTACTCTTTTTATTTTTAAATTTTATTGAGTGGAGATTATGGGAGTTCAACTTTCTGGTTTATTACCAAGCAGAGAAGTTGAGCTTGAAGATTTGTCAGGCAAAAAAATTGCTATAGATGCTTTTAATACTCTCTACCAATTTTTATCGATAATAAGAGATAGAATGACGGGCGAACCTTTAAGAGATAGCAAAGGAAGAATCACATCTCATCTTTCAGGTTTGTTTTACAGGACTTCAAACCTAATAGAGGCAGGAATTAAGCCAGTATTTGTTTTTGATGGTAAGCCTCCAGAATTTAAGAAAAAAACCATAGAAAAAAGAGAAAAGTCTAAGGAAGAAGCAAGAAAAAAATGGGAAGAAGCTCTGGAAAAAGGAGAGGAAGCGATTACTTATGCTCAAGCAGCAGCAGCTTTAACAGAGGAAATGGTCGAAGATTCAAAAAAGCTTTTAGAGTACATGGGGATTCCCTGGGTTCAAGCTTTGAGCGAAGGTGAAGCTCAATGTGCTTACATGTGTAAAAAAGGTTCGGTGGATTTCACTGCTTCTCAAGACTTTGATAGCTTGCTTTTTGGTTCTCCTCGTTTAGTTCGAAATTTGTCTATAACAGGAAAAAGAAAATTGCCTAGAAAAGAAGTTTATATCGAGATTAAACCTGAAATAATAGAGCTAAACCAAGCTTTAGAGGCTTTAGGTATAGACCAAAAGCAGCTTATAACAATAGGGATTCTTGTTGGTACAGACTATGCAGAAGGAATAAAAGGTGTTGGGCCAAAAACTGCTTTAAAACTAGTAAAAGAACACAAAACCTTAGAAAAAATTTTAAAAAATGTGGAATGGAAAGCTGAAGTTGATGCAGAAGAAATTCTTAACTTCTTTCTTAAACCTCCTGTAAGTGATAAGTATAAGATTGAGTGGAAAGAACCAAACAGAGAAAAAATAATAGAGTTTATGGTAGAGGAACACGATTTTTCTAGAGAAAGAGTAGAAAAAGTTGTTGATAAACTAGAGCAAGCTTTTGCTTCAGGAAGACAAACAAGCTTGAAAGGTTGGTTTAAGTAAATTAATTTATTAATTTATTCACTCATATTTGAAATTATGAACATAGAAAAAATTATGGCAATAACAAAAAGGAGAGGCTTTATTTTTCCTAGCTCAGAAATTTACGGCGGCTTATCAGGATTTTTTGATTATGGTCCTTTAGGAGTTCTAATGAAGAAAAAAATAGAAAATTTTTGGCGTGAGTTCTTTGTTAGACAGAATAACATTTATGAAGTAGAAACTTGCACTATTATGCCTGAGCAAGTTTGGAAGGCTTCTGGTCATTTAAAAGATTTTGTTGATCCTTTAACTCAATGCGAAAAATGTAAATCAACTTTTAGAGCTGATGAGTTAATAAAAGATTTAACAGGAAAATCTCTTGAAGGAGCAAAGCCAGAAGAGCTTACAGAGATAATAAAAAAAGAAAAATTGAAATGCCCAAAATGTAAAGGCAATTTAAGCGATGTTAGAATTTTTAACCTAATGCTTTCAACCCAAGTTGGGCCAGTAAAAGGAAGTATAGCTTACCTAAGACCTGAAACTGCTCAAGGAATTTTTGTAAATTTCAAGAATATTTTTAACTCGACAAGAGCAAAACTTCCTTTTGGTGTAGCTCAAGTAGGAACTTCTTATAGAAATGAAATTTCTCCAAGACAATTTCTCTCAAGGATGAGAGAGTTTAGGCAGATGGAGATAGAGTATTTCTTTAACCCAGAAAAAGCAAATGAGTTTGAAAAGTTTGAAGAAGTTGCAAAAACAAAAATAAGAATTCTAACAAGAGAAGAACAGAAAAAAGGGGGAAAAGTCTTAGAAATTACTGCAGGAGAAGCTGTGAAACAAAAAATTTTACCGAATAAAATTATGGGTTATTTTCTAGCAAAAGAATTTTTATGGTACCAAAAGCTTGGAATCCCTTTTAATTCTTTAAGGTTTAGGCACATGCTTCCTGAAGAAACACCACATTATTCTAAAGGAAACTTTGATTTAGAGATAGAGTTTGACTTTGGTTGGAAGGAAGTTGTTGGAAATGCTTACAGAAGCGATTATGACTTAAGCTCGCACGCAAAACTTTCTGGAGAAGATTTTTCAGTATTAGAAGACGGAAAGAAAATAATTCCTCATGTTGTTGAACCAAGTTTTGGAATAGACAGAACAATTTATGCAATTTTGCTCCATTGTTTTGTTGAGGATAAGAAAAGAGGTTGGGATTGGTTCAGATTTCCACCAAGAATTGCTCCTTATAGTGTAGCAATCTTTCCTTTGGTAAGCAAGGATAATTTACCGGAAAAAGCTAAGGAAGTTTTTTCTCAACTCAAGAATTGCTTTGAAGTTTTTTATGACGAATCAGGAAGCATAGGAAAAAGATACGCAAGGGCAGATGAAATAGGCGTGCCTTTTGCTGTTACAATAGATTACCAAACTTTAAAAGATAACACAGTTACCATTCGCTCAAGAGATACGACAGAACAAGTTAGAGTAAAGATAGAAAATTTAGCGAATATTATCTGGAAATTAGTTTACGAGGAAGCGAGTTTGAAAGAAGTAATTTAAGCAGCCTTTCCTCTAAAAACTCTGGCAAAATCAGGAGTTATTATTAAGAAATCTTCATCTACTCCTACCATATCACCGTTCATAGCCAAGCAAGTTTTCTTTAATCTCTCTACACATCTTTTCAACTCGTTTATGTCCTTATTTCTTAAATCTTTTATTTTAAGAAAAACAACATTCCCTTCTCTCAAAAGCTGTTGAACTTTTTCTGTATCTACAAAACCTGTAAGGTTTTCAACTTTTATTTTTATCCTTTTATCTTCCTCTAATAGGCTTGTGTCTAACTCTACAAATTCCTCTTTCTCTTCTTTTACTGGTTTGATTTTCTGGAGAAGGTCTTTTAGCGCCATTCTAATCTAATTATAAATTATTTTTTAACTTTAAATATTTAGCTCAAGTTTCTTCTTATTCCTTCTAACAAACTAACAACATTCCATATTTGTGTTCTTGTGTACATCGGCATGTTCGGATCATTGATTATTTCGTCTAAAATACTTATGGCGGTGCTTATTTTAACTTCTGGTGCTTCGTTGCTGTTCAAAGCATTTTTTGAATCTTCTGCAGCTTTTCTTATGTTTTTTGGCACAGTTCTATCGTTTATTATTTTATCAAGCAATGCAATCGCTTGTTCCATCTCTTTCATATCCATCACTTCAAGACATCCTTTAACTTATTTTGTAATTCCTTTAACTTATCTTTTAATTTTTCCTCACTTTTTTCTAAAGCTTTAATCCTTACTTCCAAATCTTCTTTCATCTCACTTAATTCTTTTTTCAATTCCTCAACAGGTTTTAAAACCATTATTTGCCCAGAAATTTTATAAGCATTTTTCTCTTTTGTTTGGTTTAATTCTTCTAAGGCCTTTTCTGTTTCCATAACTTGAATTTTAATACTTTCTTTTTGAATCAAAATGGTTTGCAATTGCTGTTGATAAGCTTGAAATTGTGCTAGTAAATTCTTCGTTTCTTCCGTCATTTCCATAAAAACCACTGATTAATTTATCTTGCTCTTACTCTTTTAATAACTTCTGGTCTAAGCTTTACAAATACTCTATAACCACAATAAGGACAACGAATCTTTTCATCAACTTTTGAAACTATTCTTTTACATTTCACGCACTTATACAAGTCTATTCCTCCTTTTTAACTATTTCACCTGTTGGATAATAAGCTAAGCCTGCAAATTTTGTTCCACATTTTTTACATTTCCATATCCCCTTTGCAACTCTTTTAACATAGGGCATGTTACATTTTGGGCAGAGATGTCTTTGTCTCTGAATTTTTTCTATCTCACTTACGCTTGCTCTTATCCTTTTCCCATATCTTGGACCAAACCTTCCTGCTATTGCTATTTCTTTTTTTCTTCCCATAAGCTCACTTTATTATTTTAAATTCTTTTTTTGAGGTTAAACTTTCAAGTATAAGTTTTAATTGTTCATCACTAATCTCTTTTTTTATTTTATTTTGCTGGTAAAGTTGAAGTAAGTAAAGCTCAAGCTGAGCAGCAAGTTCTGGTTTAACCAGCTTAATTCTTCCCAACCTTTCGAAAGCTTCTTTCGATAGAATTTTTTTTAAAACTACTTTTTTAAGTTCTTCTAGTTGTTTTAAATTTTCTTCATCCATGCTTGCTCACTTCATAAGCAATATTATCTAAAAACTTTTGGCCTTTTGGGGTAATTTTCCTTCCTTTTCCTGCTTTTTCTACTAGACCAGCTTTTTCTAGTTGTTGTAAAATTTTTCTTATTATATTTCCTCCAGCTTTTCTAAAATGTGCAGGTTTATGTCCTCTTCTTTTTCTTCCTCCATAGTAAGTTCTTAATCTCTCAACCCCTATTGGACCGTCTAAATAAATTCTTCTTAATATAGAAGCTGCTCTTATGTACCAAAAATCCTTTTGCTCAGGAGGTCTTTCTCTATGCGAACCAGACTTAACAAACCTACTCCAAGGTAAAGGTTTTATCTCTTCAAACTTTTTAAGTTCCTCTTTTACTTTTTCTATAAGCTTTTGTGCACTAACTTCTCTTGCTGTAACCATACATATCCTTTAAGGATACAATACTTAAATAATTTTTTATCTGTAAGGATATCTGTATATTTTTTTACAGTTTAAGCATTTAACCTCTACAATTTTTTTCTTGCTTTTTATCCTTACTTGGGAAGAATAGCCAGGGATAAGCAAAGAGTTGCACTTTTTGCAAAACTTTCTTTTTAGTTCTTTTGGGAGCCTTATGTTGTACCTTAGGCCAATTTTCCTTGCTAGCTCGATATAACGCTTACTCCTTTCAGGGTATTTTTTAAATTCTTTTTCTGCCAAATCAAAAAGGATTTGAATTCTTTCTTTTGCGATTTTTTGCTGCCATTTTGGCTTTCCTGCTCTTATTCTCATAAATGAAATTAAAGAGAATAAATTTAAGCCATTTTAGTCAAATAGCGTCTAAAAATTCTAAACTCAAAATTTAATAAGAAAAAACTTAATAATTAATGTTGAAATCGTTAAAATAAGATGAGTTCATGAAAAAAATTATAATTTTTGCTCTTGTAGTTGTAATTGTTTCTCTATCTTTAATCAGTTTTTATTATTACTTTTTTCCAAAAGAGGAATTTGAAAGAAGTCAACTTCCTATTCTTCATGTTCAAGGAAATAAAATTCTAGACGAAAACAATACTCAAATCATTTTTCGAGGAGTAAATTCTATCGGGGTTGGCGAGATGATGTATTATGATAGGTGGAATGAAGAGTATTTTGAAAAAATGAAAGGGTGGAATGTGAAAATTGTAAGGTTTCCAATTCATTATGCATCTTATAAATGGTACGAAAAGCATAAGCCAGGATACTTTTTAAAATCACTTGACCAAGGAATAGAATGGGCTGCAAGAAATGGTATTTACTCTATTATCGATTTTCATTCTTGTGGTTGGCCTGTTACTGGTGAGCATTTTGGTGGAGAATATGACCCTACTTGGAGAGCTAATATTTACGAATTTACTTCTGATGAGTTAAAAGATTTCTGGGAAAAGGTTTCAAAGTACTTCGCAAACGATACACGCATCGCATTTTACGACCTTTTTAACGAACCTGCAAAGGATAATCCAAATATAGGAGGTGTGGGAGATGATATAACCCTTGAAGCATGGTTGGAATGGCGTAACTTTGCTGAAGAATTAATAGATATTATCCGTAAAAATGACCCTAATCGTGCTGTATTAGTTGGTGGGTTACAATTTTCTTATTATGTTAATCATGCAGTAGATTATCCTGTTCGCAGATCAAATGTGGTTTATTCTGTACATATTTATAATAACACGAATTGGATGGTAAGTTGGGACGAAGCATTTGGTAACGCTTCATCTTACATTCCGATATTGGTTGGAGAAATAGGTTTTGACCCAAACGACCCAAATATTGGCGGAACTGTTGAGAATTTTGCAGAACCACTGATAAAATATTTAGAAGAAAAAGGTATTGGTTGGCTAGCTTGGAATTTTGGTCCTGAATGGACTCCAAAACTTTTGCTTGATTGGGATTATAATCCTACTGTTTCAGGTGAATTCTTTTACAAGAAATTACATAGTTAGTACTCAAACTCAAAGTTGAATTCTAATCGAAAAGGTCATAAGATGGGGACGCTGGGATTTGAACCCAGGTTTTCTCGTGCAAAGCACTCTGAGCCTCCCAAGGGCCCGATCCTAGACCAAGCTAGACGACGTCCCCCTTATTATAATTTTAAGTTTATGATAAATGCTTTTTATTTTCTTACTCTTGTGGAATAGTCTTATTTGCTTACCTTAATGAGATATGGGAGGACCGGGATTTGAACCCGGGTTGCCGGCACCCCAAGCCGGATGCCTAGACCAAGCTAGCAGATCCTCCCGATAATCAAACATTATTTGATTACAAATTAAAAAATAAATTATGGTTTATGAAACTATTGTTGGTAGACTAAAAGAAGATAGAGAAAAATTTGGAAACAAGTGCTCAGGCTACTTGGGTAAGCATATTGTTGGAACTGGCGAAGACGCTCACCTAACAACAAAAGTTTTTATCGATTTGCTTCGATGTCATGTAATTCTAATTTCAGGAAAAAGGGGCTGTGTTACTAAGGATACACTCATTTTTACCGATAAAGGATATAAACCAATAATGGAATTTGACAGGTTGAAGGATAAAGTTTATACCTGGAATTCTGAAACCGGTTCTTTTGAATGGACTGAGGCAAATTTGATTAGCTACCCTATAGACGAGGAATTGTTTGAGATGGAGCTTCAAGACGGAAGAAGGATAATAGTAACCAATGATCATCCTCTTTTAACCTTTGAGGACGGCCATTTTAGGTGGAAAAAAGCCCAAGAATTGAAGGTCAACGACAGACTTGTTGTAAATTTAAAAGTTCCAGAAATAAGTAATGACAAGGAAAGCACTAGAATAGCTAGATTACTTGGTTTCGTTCTTGCCGATGGAAACATTTATATAAAAAAGGGTAAACAGAAAGATAGCAAAGGATATTGGTATAATGGAACTATAAAAAGACTTAGAATTTTTAACGCTAATAAAAGTGTCCTACGTCAAGCTAAAAAAGATTTAGAGGAAGAATTTGGGGTTAAAGTTGGGGTTGAAAAGAGAAAAACAAGGGATGTTATTTTGCGAGTGAGAAATGGCAAAGTAATCGATAAATTTATAGAATTGGGAGTTCCTGTAGGTTCTAAGGCAGATAAAATAAGAGTACCACCAATAGTTTGGGAGAGTTCGAATGATTTTAAAGCAAACTTCCTGAGCGCTCTTTTTTCCTGTGACGGTTATGTTGATAAAAATGGTGCGTTGTACTATTATTCAAAGTCAAGAAAATTTTTAGAAGATATTCAATTATTGCTCGCTCATTTTAAAATATTATCAACAATTAGACCAAAAATAGTGAAACTCAAGAAAAAACTGTTCATAAATTATACACTTTACATAACTGATCATTTTTCTATCGAGCAATTCAAGAAAATCGGCTTGATTCATGACAGGAAAAACAAACGATTGCAAAGTCATAAATTTAAAAAGTTTGAGATGAAGAAAGGAGTTAGATTTTTCACAGAAGAGTTAGTAGGTATTAAAATCAAAAAAATTAAAAAAGTCAAGGGAATTAAAGAAGTTTATGATCTTAACGTCCCAAAGACGCATTCTTTCTTAGCAAATGGTATCTTGTCCCATAATACAGGTAAAAGCTATGATGCAGGAGTAATAGCAGAAGAAATTGCTTCACTTCCACAAGAATTTAGAAAAAATTTAAGCGTAATTATGATAGATACTATGGGGATTTTCTGGAGCTTAAAAAAACCAAACGAACAGCAAAAATCTTTACTTAAAGAATGGGGTCTAGAACCAAAAGGTTTTGAAAACGTGAAAGTTTTCGTTCCCTATTCTCAGCTAGAAGATTTTAAAAATGCAGGAATTCCCGTTGACGAAGGAATTTCTATTTTGCCTTATGAGTTTTCAGCCGAAGAATGGAGACTAGCTTTTAACTTAAAAAGAACAGAACCTGCAGGAATTGCTCTAGAAAAAGTTATAAACCAACTTTTAGAATCTCAACAAAATTTTTCCATAGATGATATAATAACAAAAGTTAGAGACGACAAAGAAACTTCACAAGAAGTGAAAAGTGCTTTAGAAAACATGTTAACTGTAGCTAAGCAATGGGGAGTTTTTGGAGAAAAAGGAATTAATATAGATGATATTGTTCAACCAGGTCAAATTTCTGTGGTTGATGTTTCTAGGTTAAGGGCAACAGAAGCCTGGAGCGTTAGAAACTTTATTGTTGCTATGATAGCAAGAAAAGTTTATGAGTATCGTTTGCTAGCAAGAAAAGAAGAGGAAATAGCAAAGCTTGAGGGAAGAAAACTTGAAAAAAGATATCCTATGGTTTGGCTTATTGTTGATGAGGCTCACAACTTTTGTCCTTCAGATTTTGAAACAGTTTCTTCTCAACCATTTCTAACAATAGCAAAGCAAGGAAGAGAACCTGGGGTAAGCTTGGTAGTAATAACCCAAATGCCAAACAAAATTCATCAAGACATTCTAAGCCAATGTGATTTAGTAATTTCTCATCGTTTAACTTCTCGTGATGATTTACAAGCTTTGCATGCTGTTTATCAAACTTATATGGCTGAAGAAATTGAGAAAATGATTAACAAGCTCCCAAGATGGCCTGGAGCTGCTTTAATTCTTGACGATAATCTGGAAAAAATTTTTACTGTTTGCGTTAGGCCTAGACTTTCATGGCATGCAGGAGGAACTGCTGCAGTTGTTTAATTTAATAAAAATAGAATTAAAATTATGAAGAAATTAGAACTTTTGGTTTTTATTTTTTTAATTTTTTCTATATTTTCTATAATATCATTTGAAGTCAGAGCAGAGAATTATAAATTGTTTTTTGGTGATTTGCACGGGCACACTTTTTGGTCTGACGGTAAAGGTTCTCCAGCCGAGTATTTCACTTATTGCAGAGATGTAGCAAAACTAGATTTTTGTGCAATTACAGATCATAATGTGGGTCAGACCAGCCTGAACAATATCTCTGCTGAAGCTAATAAGTTTACTTCTCCCACTTTTATTGCTTTTGCAGGAAACGAATGGTCTTCACCTAAATATGGACACAAATGTTGCTATAACATTTCTACTTCTTGCAGTGCAACTTCTCAGAACTGTGATGAAACTAATGAACTTTACGAAAAAGTTAAAAGAGAAGGTGGGTTATGTCATACCGCCCATCCTGCAACTAGTTGGGAAGGTCAAAATGCTACTGACTGGAGTGTTGTAAGGGATGAAGTAGAAGTTGCAGGTGAAATTTATGCTAATGAAACTAAAATGATTGAGGCGTGGAGTAATTACAGTTTAAAACTAGGGGTGGTAGGGGTTAGCGATACTCATGACGGAAGGCCAGGGTCTAGCGGAATAACAGGGTGCTACGCTAGTGAGCTTACCAGAAAAGGAATTTTGGAAGCTTTAAAAGCAAGAAGATGTTTTGCTACAAGCTCTGGAGCTAACAGAACTCATTTTCCCATGAATTTAAGTTTTAAAATAAATGGTCATTGGATGGGGGAAGAAATTTCGCTTAATTATGGTTCTAAACTAAATTTTGAAATAATAGTTAATGCAACTTATAACGTCACTCGTATCTACATTAAGAAAAATGGAGAAACAATCGCAACAAAAACAGATTGCAATTTCCAAAATTGTGCATGGTTTTATTCATCATTTGCCGATACAAATTCATATTACTATGTCGTTGCAACCACTTCTGCAGGTAAAAGTGTATGGTCATCACCAATTTTTATTAGTTTAAGTAATCTAGTTACTAATCCTTCTTTCGAAGGAAATACTTGGCAAGTAGATCCGAATAATACAAACTTTGAAGATTGGGAGATTTCTCGCTACTCTCATAATGGGTTAATTAAAACATGGGTAGAAACTTCCAACGTTCATTCAGGAAGTAAAGCTTTTGGTTTTAGAACAGAAGCTCCCTCTTCAACTAACATAAGCTTAAGCATTTCTTCTAACCGTTCAAAACTGATTCCAATAGATGAAAACAAGTACTTGGAAGCAGGTTTATGGGCCTATGTTAAAGAAGGATATTACGGTGATGATATTTCTATAGTTTTCTATTTCGAAAACGGCTCTTCCATAAGACTTTGGGGTCAGGATAAGCTTGGGGGCTGGAACACAGGAATGTGGTCTAGAGTAAGCTACTTATGGTATCCTTCTTCTCTAGGCGAAGGAAAAGGCTACATACCAAAAGGAGCAAAGTACGCAAGAATAGTTATATTTTGCAATTATCACGAAGGTGGAATAAAAGAAAGAATATACGATGATGTTTTTGTTAAGCAGCATGATAATTATCCTGGCTGGAAAGAAAGACTGGAAAAAAATTTTACTAACTTAAAACTTCTAGCAGATTATAACAAATTTTTAGGAGTAAGCAATTTATCTTATGGAGTTCATGATGATAAAATACTATACTTAGGTAACGAAACCTTTTTAGAAAAAATTAGAGCGCTTAACTTCAGTTACATAAGATTCCAGTACAAGTATTACGAGGCATGTAAATATTGGAATGAAACTACCCATTCTTGTAAAGAATATGATTGGACAAAAGTGGACAAGCTTATAGAAGCGATTAAAGCTACAGGTGCGGAACCAATAATATGCGTAGCTGGTGGAGATATAGGCAGTTCTACTTTTGATCCAAATAAATCCTATTGGTTGCCTCCAGGAATGACAGGAAACTATTCTGGAACAGGTTATCCTTCTCATATAGATTTTGGAAATTATATTGCAGATATCGTAAGACACTTAAATGTAGAAAAAGGATATAATGTAAAATATTGGGAAATATGGAACGAACCTTCCCCAACTGTAAATATAGATGAATTTGTAAATCTTTTTAACAATGCTCAAAGAAGAATGCATGAAATTGACCCAACTATAAAAATTTCTAACGATAGGATAATGACAAATCTTTTAGCTGATGAAATGCTTGAAAAAGCAGAAGGTGTAGGCTTCCTTAGTTTTCATCATTACGCTGCTGGAGGAACTTGTATGTATCCTCATAACTCATCAAACTTAGAAAACATTTTTTACCCTCCTAATGATGTGAATGGTTGGGACAGGGACGAAACTATAATGTATAGAGTTAATAGATTAGGTACAGACTGTTCTAGTTGGTGGTGTACTTATTCTCCTAAAAAAGCTAGAGAACTTTGGAAGCAAAAAACTGGAAAAGATTTAGAAGTTATAGGGACTGAACTTAATTTGAATTCTGCATGGAGAAACGGAACAGACCATAGGCAAAATAATATTTTTGGTGCAACTTGGTGGGCTGCAAAAGTTAAAGCTTATATCTTAGATGGTTTTGAAACAAGTTTAGTTTATTTTACTGTTGCTTCTTGGGACAGACCAGAACATAAAGACAAACCCATGGCAAAATATGGAGGTTTTGGCTTTGGGATGATGAATTCCTCTTATCCTTACAATCCTTATGCACCCTATTGGTCTATGTATTTACTTACTACATATATCCCAAAAGGAAGCAAATTATACTTCTCTAAATCCTCAGATTCAGATGTAATAGACATTCTTGCCGTAGAATCAAGAGGTTCAAAAAACATCCTGCTTATAAATAAGGTTAATGAAACAGTTAATTTTACTTTACCAATTCTTGGCTTCACTATTAAAAACGCTACTTTACATATTTTAGATAAAACAACTTATGTTCAAAGATATGAGCCTTCTTTAGACAGAACTATCATCTACAAATCCTCTATCGATAATATATCTCTTACCAAAAACAATGTTCAAGATTTTACTTTTAATGGTTATACGGTAGCAGTATTAGAAGCATTTCCTGATTTAACTGCTCCTTACATAAAAAGCGTTACCGATATAGATTTGAAATCTGTGACTTGGCAGCCAAACAGGTACTCTATCAAATCAGAATGTCAAGGTTCAAACACAATTCAAGTTTACAGTAATACCAAGCCTTCTTCAATTAAAATAGGCAATCTTATTGTACCCTATGACGATTCTCTTTCTTCTATTCCTTCTTGGAAATATGATAGAGCTAACAAAATAATAACGATTAACTTCTCCTGTTAATAAAATAATATTATGAAGAAGATCTTGCTCATTCTATTCTTTTTCCTATTTCTACCAATCACTGTTTCAGCCCAAGATCTAGTAGCTTACTATTCCTTTGACGATTGCTCAGCCAAAGATTTATCTGGCTATAATAACAACGGAACAATTTATGGCGCAATCTGCACAGAAGGAAAAATAAATCAAGCTTTAAGCTTTGACGGTATAGACGATTACATAAATTGTGGAAATTCTTCTATTCTTAATCCTTCTTCGATAACAATCCTAGCCTGGATTTATCCAAAAGGCTGGGGAGAAAACGGAATGGGAAGAATAGTTACCAAATACTATTCCTACCAATTCTACGTTTATTCAGATGGCAACAGACTAAGCTTCTACTTTTGGAATTCCTCTAATTCAACCAATCAAGCCTGGTCGAACATAAACTCAACAAAACTAAACGAATGGCAGTATGTAGGAGTAACTTATGATGGGCAATACATTAAGTTTTACGTTAACGGTTTACTTTCAGGACAAACAGCAATGAAAGCAGGAAGCTTGCAATCTTCTAACTCAAACCTAATTATAGGAAACAGAGAAAGCCTAGACAGAACTTTTAACGGCACAATAGACGAAGTAAAAATCTACAACAGAGCTTTAAGCAGCGAAGAAATCTACTCAGAATATCTAAAAACTGTTAAATACTTTCTTTCAGGTCAACTTAAAGACAAAAATGGTATTCCACTACAAGCAAATATTTCATTTTTAGACAAAGACACAAACGAAATAATTTTGATAAATCGAACAGACGAGAATGGAAGTTATTTTTTGTCAGCTTACTATGGAAGTTATGATATCTTGTATGAATTATCTGGCCAAAACTTGTGGATAAAAATAAAAGATTTTAATTTAAATCAGGATACAAGCGACATTTTAAATTACATATCTTTTGAGTCAAATAAAATATCTTTTCAAGCCACCTTAGACAAAACAATTACTCTTGAGATATCAACTGACAAACCTCCTAGCAAAATTTTAATAAACGGAACCGAATTGGAAAAAGTTAATTCTTTGCAAGAATTGAAAAATAACAGCTGGTTTTATGAGTCATTTAAAAAAATAATTCATTTACAAAATTTTTTAGACTGTAATTTTCTTTGTAAACTTAAAAGATTTTCTTATGGTTTATGTAGAAATACCATGGAAGGCTTCCCGAAACCAGCTCCATTAGATCTTTCTGATGCAAGAAGAACTTTATGGAGATATTTTCCTTACTTATGGCACAGACATGAAGTTTTGGTTGAACTTTTCAAAAACTTATCAAATGCTCATCCAAAATACGCTTCTTACGAATCTATAGGTAAATCGCATGAAGGTAGAGATATATTGATGTTTAAGATAGGAAATCCAGAAGGAGGAAAAGTTATGTGGGATGGGTGCATCCATGGTCCCGAAGATATAGGAAGCGAGATAATGTATATAATTGCAAAATGGCTTCTTGAAAGTGGGAACGAGACAGCTAATAGAATACTTCAAAGAAATTATATTCTTTTTATTCCTGTGGTGAATATGGATTCTTACGCAAGACAAAACAGGAATTTTAGCGCATGTCAATACGGAGTAGATTTGAATAGAAACTTTGTAACAGGATGGCGCTCAAGAGCATGTACAATAGGAACGTGTACAAACGATACAGATTGCGAAAATAATTATGGCAGCTCTTATGTTTGTAGGAATAACACTTGTGTTAATAACTATGATTATTCTGGAGAGTCTCCTGCAAGTGAGAATGAAACAAAAGCATTAAGATATGCTTTTCAAACTTATAGACCAGAGTTTTATGTTAACACTCATAGAGGTGGTTCTATTCTGTACTATTATTCTGGCAATAATATGTCGATTGTAAATTCCTTACTCAAGAGAATTAATGAATTAAGCTTACAAATGGGTGTGACACCTTATTCTGCCACTTCAGTTGGAGCAAATGGTATGGCTTTAGCCGATGCAAATTATTTTGGCGCTACTTCTTGGCTTTTCGAAATAGAAACTTGGGATGTTAATGTAACTTATGACGATATAGTAAATGTTTATTTTCCAAGAGTTTTACCAGTTTTTATAGCGATGTGCGAAGCTTCTGAAAAAGTTGTAGAAATTAATCCCTGCCTAAACGGAGAAATTTTAATTGACCAAAATACTTGTTTGCCATACTGGAAATGCTGTTGTTCTTTTTCTTAAAATATTTGTTCAAAGAACACTAAGTTATATTTATGAAAATATGTTCTCAAATAATCGTTTTTCTTCTATTTATAGTTCTTTTATGTAGTCTCCCAACTTTCATTAAAAAAGATGAAATAAATAACGAAAATTCTTCTTTTGAAGAAGAATGTACAGCTGTAATAGTTACAGGAACTCACGCAAAAGACGGAAGGGCTATAATGATGAAGAATAGAGATTGGAGTGATACTCAGTACCAAAAACCTTGGTTTGTTAGTAGTTATGCTGGAGGAAATTACAGTTATATCTTAATGTCTGCTTATATGGGAATGAATGAAGTAGGGTTAGCTATTATGAACACTCTTCAATCTTGTCCTGGTTTAAATGTTTGGCATTATAACATTCATGGAAATTACACTAATGATAAATCAGTAGCTATGCAGTATGTTCTCTCTCATTTTTCAGATGTGGAAAAAGCAGTTATGTGGATAGTCGAAAATACTTACGGATTATGCGATTGTATAGGAATAATAGGTCAAAATAGTAGCGTAGGTGCTTTTGTTTGGATAGATGGTGATAAGAAATACATAACTTGGGTCAATAATTCGCACGATGCTGCAGCAAACAGTTGGGTTCCAAACGGCGTTTACGGAACTAGAGGAGCAAGAGCAAAGCAACTTCTAGACCAAATCTACAACCAAAAAGGTTACATTTCTTGGGAGGATGTAATTCAAGAAATAAGTAAAGATGAGTTTGATAGAGAAAAAACCAACAACAATTGTTACAGCTATAGTGATTGTATTAGCAGAGGAATAACAAGAGCAGCTATGGTAGCAGTTTCGGGAAATAGTAGCTATGAAGGCAGACTTAACATAATGTGGCTAACTTTTGGAGAAAATCCTACTATAGGTCTCTTCTTACCCCTAATGCCTGGGGTAATAGATTCCTCTTCAGACATACCAAGCATTTTTACTTCTGGAAACGGTTTAGGAGCTTTAGTAGAAGTTAAGAGGAACTATGCTAGAAATGGTTGTAGTTCTGAGCAATGGAACGGCACAAGAGTGAGAGAGATTCAGTCTTATTCTTTTTACGCTGAAAATTACACTTTTAAAAAATACGATGAACTGATGAAGACAATTCCAAGTGGCTTATCTTATACTCAATTAAAAACGCTTCTTAAAAATTATATGAATGATTCGATAACTGTGGCTACCAACATATATATAGCAGAAAAAATACCTGAAGATTCTTTACCCAATTGTAGTGTCCTAAGTATAGATGAATCTTCTCCTTATGCTTATGCTTTAGACAATTCTATTTGGTATAGTAATCTTTCTACGGGAAGCTTTGCTGTCAATATAGAGACTAACGATGATAAAGGAATAAGCAAAGTGAGCTTTCCGAGTACTACTTCCTCAGGAGGGGATGACACAATTCCTCCATATTCTTGGACCTATAGTTGGAATACCCAGAGTACTTATTCTGGAATAGCTACAGTTACAGTTTACGATACAGCACAGCAAACTGGTACGTGTATTTTTAGCGTGATTAAGGATAGCGTAGCACCAACTACTACAGTAAATATCGAAGGAAACTATAACATTATTTTAAGTTGCGAGGATTCTGGTGTGGGTTGTAATGTCACTTATTATTGCATAGATACCGATAATTCCTGTAATCCTTCGAATGTATACTTAAATCCTATAACAACTCCTTGTACTGGTTGTTGCTATTTAAGATACCGTTCAGCAGATAAGGTTAACAATGTAGAAACTGTCAAATCTGTTTCTTTTGGCCATACTTGCGGTTGCTCAAGAGGCAACCCTTCAGTTTTCATTATTCCATCATCTCAAAGTAACTTACCTGGGTATAAGTCAACTTACATAGTTTCAGTTAAAAGTAATGATAATGAAGCATGTGGAATTTCTGTATTTAATTTGTCATTAGTCTGCCAAGCTGGTATAAGTTGTAGCTTAATTAATAATACCTTAGCTATCTTGCCCGGAAATGCAGTTAATACTACATTAGAAATAACTTCAAGTCCTTCTGCTTCAGAAGGCAATTATATTTTTACTGTTAGAGCAACAAATTCTTTACTAAGCAATTATTTTGGAGAGGCTTCAGGAAGTTACATCGTTGTCTTAAAAAAACTAGTTTTAGAATATAAGTTCAGTGAAGGTCTGGGGTTAGTAGCTTACGATAACTCTGGATTTAATAATCATGCAAATATTTTTGGGGCAAATTGGATAGAAGGCAAACACGACTTTGCTTTAAGTTTTGACGGAATAGACGACTATCTTGAAGTTTTGCAAGCCGATTCGATTAGTGGTTTTTCTTATGGTTTGTCTTTGAGCTTATGGGTTAAGTTTAACGAATTAAATAGAAGACAGGCGATTCTCAACAAATATGATACAAGAAGTAATCAAAGAGGTTGGTTCTTGGAGTACCAAAATCACTCTACTTATAGGGATGTTTTAGGATTTTTTGCTTCTTACAATGGAGTTAATTATAGTGAATGGTACACTTCTTTCAAGCCTAACTTAGGAGAATGGTATCACTTAGCAGTTGTTTGGGAGCCAAATAAACTACCAAAGTTCTACGTGAATGGCGAACTTAAACAAACAATAAACAACAGAACAATTCCGCAAATTTTCAACAATACTCTAGCACCATTTCACATAGGAAAAAGTACTTATGCTACTGGAAGAGAGTTTAACGGAACGATAGATGAAATTAAAATTTACAATTATGCTTTAACTGATAGTGAAATATTAGAAATTTTTTCAAATGAAAGTAAAAATTATTTCAAAGGTTTCCTTACCGATAAAAATGGTAAACCATACCAAGGAATAGTATCAATCGACTCTCGCGCAGGAAGCATAGAGAATGGAAATTATTTTCTCAGAATTGATTCAGGAAATTATGATATTATATACTCTTTAGTCAACTTTCCTGTTCAGGGATTTTGGTTGAAACTTCTCAACTACTTAATCGATTCAGATTTGAATAATATAGTAAATTATGTTGATAAGCAAGACAATAGAATTTCGTTCGTTGTCGAGTGTTTTAATTCTCAAAGTGTTCAGGCTTACAGCCCTTCCAAACCAAACAAAGTAAAAGTTAATGGGGTTGAGATACCCTATGACGATTCTCTTTCTTCTATTCCTTCTTGGAAATACATTTCATCGAATAAAACAATCATTATTAAGTTCTTCTGTCAATAAAATTATTATGAGTCAATTTTTTATCTTCCTTTTATCTGCTGCTCTTTTAATTTTACTCTTACCAACTTTCTATGACCTCCATACTTCTAAAGTTCAGAGTTACTATTTTCTTTCTAATTATGAATTAGCGCTTCTTAACTCTGAACTTTACCCTCTAGACTCAAATTTAATAACCGTTTGTTCTTCTGGGTGTAACTTTACTTCTATTTACTCAGCTATAAATTACGCTAATACTACTCCAGGAGCAGATATGATTTATATAAAGGAAGGCGTATACACAGAAAACAACATCAAATTATACAGCAACATCACAATCGTAGGCGATGGTATAGACAAAACAATTATAAGAAATAAGCTTTCTAGCTCTGGCATAGGACAAAGGTACGATATTTTCACTAGTAATGTTCCTTTAGAAAATGTTCGGATCGAAAATCTAACTGTTGATACTTTAGGTGTGCCAGACAACATGGGAAGTAGTGCCATAACTTTTCGAGGTAATGGCACGAACAAAAATATTGTTATTAGAAATGTTAAATCTATAAACGCTTTTGGAGCAGGTATAGCGATTCCAAACTTTGAAAATCTTGTAATAGAAAATTGTATAATAAATAACACATGGACAGGAATAACAGTGGTTGGGGGAATAAATGCTTCGATTAAAAACAACATAATTGTTAATACTAGAGGGGATGGGATTTTTCCACAAGTTAGACGTTCATCGAATCTCAGCGTTATAAAAGCTTTAATAGAAAATAATTATCTAGAGAATATCGGCGACACAGGAATAGATATAACTTCTGACTGTGATTTTAAACCTCATGAGGAAATTTATGTTGTCGGTAATAAGCTTAAAAATGCAAGTGTAAGAATTTCTTGTGCATTAAACATTACCTTAATTAAGAACTTTATCAAATATGGAAGCATCAGTGTAGATGCTGGTGCAGGAAGACCCATAAACATAGCAATCGAAAATAATTCGATAGAAAGTTCAAAAAGAGGTATTGTTCTAGGTGGTGCTTTAAACGTAACCGTCAGGGACAACATTATTCATTTCTTTGCGTCTTCGGATTCTTCGCAAACAGGTATAAGTTCCGGAGTTTGGCAATCGTCGATATTACAAAATAATATTATTTTGAACCCACAAAACTATTGTATCGATTTTAATAATTGGCAGGTTGGCGGAAGCGGAAACACGTTAATAGAAAATAACACTCTAATCAACTGTGGTGATGTAGGGATTTATGATAATAATGTTAGTGTTGGAAAAGTAGTAATAAAAGGAAATAAGATAATAGACTTTAAGAACTTATCAAGACACAGCATTCTTACAGAGAAAGAAAGTAATGTATGGATTATAACTAACAACTGGATTTATAATAAAAGCATCTTTGCACCAAGTAGCATAATTAATGATAATGATTACTCTTATCCTGAACAGTTTTATTTTCCAATTTCTTTAAAAAGTAATAAGTTTATCTTCTCTTCAATACTTCAAGATAGTAAAAATAAAATTTTAAGAATATATCTTGAAGAAATTGGATTTGGTTTGAACGAAGAAAACACGATAGAGATTTTCAGTCCAAAAAAACCTTCGAAAATTAAAATAAATAACCTTGTTGTAACATACGACGATTCTCTTTCTTTACTCCATTCTTGGAAATACGATTCTTCTAATAAAACAATAACTTTAAAGTTCTTTTCTTAACCATAACTAAAAAACTCTAACCCACTTATTCTTTGTTCTTACAATTTTCTGTTTCGACTCAACGATTCGATAGCTTACTATTTCTAGCGAATATAGTCAAAGGTAAATGTTGATATTTAAAGGAGAATAAAAATATTTTAATGAGAAAATTCCCTGCTTTTTTATTAGCTTTTCTTGTTAGCTTAATTTTTTTCATTAGCGAGTCCGGTGCTTACGATTTTGCAATAATAAACACAACTAATGTACCAGAAGTAAACAACATATACGAAATGTTTAAAAATTTAGGTATAACTTACAAAAGTTTTTCACCTTCTCAAGTAACAAGCGAATCTGTTTTTAGCGATGTAAATGGTATAGTCTCTTTTATAGATGAAGGTTTTCCTGTAGCAAATTCCTCCACAGTAATCGAGTTTGCAAAAAACCATGTTGTTATATGTCATGCTTACGATTTTGCAAATTATTATTTTCCTTCTTACTCAACTTCTTATCTTAAAGTCTCAGGAAGTACAGTAAATTACACTAAGGACTGGGGAAATTTTAGAAAAAACGATAAAGCTCATTTTCAAAGAGAAGACGGCACTTTATACGTTTTTCTATCTAGCTCTCTAGAGGGCGATCCAACAATTGAAAAAATTGCTCAATTCGATGCTACAAGAACTGCTTTCTTCCAAAAGAAAGGTTTAACAGAAAATACTGGCTTTTATGTTCTTGACCTTAAGGTTACGAGAAACGAAACGGAATGGTCCGGAATTTGGCATATTTTTCCTGCAGTCAAGTTAGTAAAAAATTTTCCGACCGGTAAATATGCGATGTGGATGAGTAATGGAGTATACTGGTGGGATATAAACTGGGTAAACACCTTTACAGATAGTTTAGCTACAAACAATCCAGAAATAGTTTCGAAAATTGTTATAGGTAAAAGTCTTGAAGGTAGAGATATTAGCGCTATTCTCATCGGAAAAGGCAATCGGTATGTAATAATCGATGGAGCAATTCATGGTAATGAAAAATTGTCAACGTTTGCAAGCTTGAGATTTGCTGAAATGATTATCGAAAATTATAAAGCTAGAGGTTATTGGTACGATAGGTTGCAAGAATTAAAGGTAATCATAGTACCCATTTTAAATCCTGACGGATTTGTCCATAATTGGAGACAAAATGCTAGAAGTTATCTTTATCCTTCAGATTATCAAAAATCTGGGTATGCTATGGCAGTGAATGACCAATGGATTGCTCATGGCATACCAAATAGGGCAGAAGTTGAAGGTCATAAGTGTAATATTGTTCCTCAAGATTCTAATGTTAATGGAACAGTTTTGAGTGTTAATCAAACACATTTCAAAGTTGGTTTGACTTGGAAATCTGATGGCTCGCCAGTAACCACACCCACAAACATTTCGTGGAGCTGCAACGCAACATGTTGTAATTTAAACCGTGATTTTCCACCAGGTGCTGACGCTAGCGAACCAGAAACTAAAGCTTTAATAAACCTGGCAGCAAATTATACTCCTATAATTTACATAAATGGACATGAGGGTGCTTACTACGAGTACAATAAATATTATTATGCTTCTAATTTAAAAGAGCCTTACATGGGTTTTGCAAAAAGAGCTACTAGTTTTGCTAAGACAATTTTTACAAACTTAAAACACTGGGGCTATTATACTGATGGAGGAACAAATTATTTCCTTGGAAGAGTGGATACTGGAGCATGTTGTAATAATGTTTTTGCCACTTATTATGTCACATGGAAACATAATGCTTCTTCTTATCTTGTAGAAACGATTGTGTGGAGTAGCACTTATGGGGCCAGACAACAGTTATACGGTTTTGATTATTATCTTTCCTTTTTTGACGGAGTTATTTCTCATCTAGATATCCTCAAAGAAAAAAATTTTGTTATTCATAGCACAGCAAAAATTAAGTCGTTCAATTATGATAACCAATTAATCGTTATGTTAGATACTTCAGAAGCCATTTTACCTACACAAACTGTCATCTTTCTTGGTAATTATGGGAAACCCAATTCTGTAAAAATTGACGGGATAGAAAAATCTGAAGGTGATGGTTGGGTTTATTATACTGATAGTAATAACATAACCATTACAGGGGCTTCAAACTCAATTGTGCTTGGTTGGGAACCAACTTACACTGCTACCTTTTATCAAACAGGAATTCCTTCTGGTACACCATGGGGTGTGACTGTTGCTAGTAATAGGTATACTTCTACAGCAAGTAGTTTAACTGTATCTGGGCTGACAGGAACTGTTTCTTACAGCTATGATACCATTGTTCCTGGTGTATCAGGAACTAGATACTCTTGTGTTTCAGATTGTTCTGGCTACGTTAGCCAAGAGTATAATACAACTTCAGCAAATTACATTACTCAAT
The DNA here is from genome assembly GCA_038998335.1 of Candidatus Aenigmatarchaeota archaeon. Taxonomy (GTDB): domain Archaea; phylum Aenigmatarchaeota; class Aenigmatarchaeia; order CG10238-14; family SCSR01; genus JAVZHQ01. The sequence goes on from JAVZHQ010000001.1 coordinate 91,519, forward strand.
ATTTCTTGGCAATGAGCGTAAATCCCGTAGGAAGTGGTAATGTAGCCCCAGGTAACGGATGGTATAACTCTAGTATGTCAATTACCATTAGTGCAAGTCCAAATCCAGGTTATGGCTTCTCTTCTTGGAATGGTTCTGGATCAGGCAGTTATACTGGCATAGAAAATCCTGCGTCGATAACGATGAATTCACCAATAACAGAAATTGCTAATTTTGTTCCTTTTTCCGATGTAATCGGTTACTGGAAGTTTGACGAAGGTTCTGGTTATGAAGCAAAAGATTCCTCTGTTTATAAAAATAATGGTATAGTTAATGCGTCATGGTCATTAACTAACTGTCTTTCAATTTATTGCCTTAATTTTGACGGTATTGATGATGTTATCAACTGTTCGAATTCTTCAATTTTAAACCCAACCCCAACAGGAAGCATAACAGTAGAAGCCTGGATCTATCCAAGATCTTACGGTGGAAACGGCTTAGGAAGAGTGGTTTCTAAAGAAACAGGAACTACAGCAAACCCTTATGCCTTAGAGTTAAGAAACACAACAGAAGCTTATACAAACGGCTTAATCTTTTGCATAGGAAACGGAACTTCAGAAACTTGCACTATAGGTTCAGCTTGTAACAACATAATTACTCTAAACACATGGCAGCATGTAGCAGGAAGATATAATCGCACGCACTTAAGCGTTTTTGTAAACGGTGTTGAAAAGTGCACTCAAAGCTTACTTGATTACAACTTCCAACCAGCTTCTACAAACCTTTTGATAGGAAACAACCCTTCTAACGAAAGACAATTTAACGGCGCCATAGACGAAGTTAGAATCTGGAACAGAGCTTTAAGCAACGAAGAAATAAAAAGTGAGTACGAAAAATTCAAGAAAATTTTTGGGCAACTGAAAGATAATAATGGTATGGTTCTTCATGCTAACATCACAATTTACCAAGAAAATACAGAAAATATAGTATCTTTAGTCAAGACCGACGATTTTGGTAATTATCTTCTTCATATATTGACAGGGAAGTACGATGTCAAGTTTAGCTTTTTAGACTTTTCCGTTTCTGATTATTGGGTTAAATTTTTATCTCTCAACATATCTTCTCACCTTTTTAATCTTTTAAACCAAATAGGTAAAACAAACAACAAAATCTCCTTCAATTTAAATATCAGTAATGACCAATTGATTGAAATTTACAGTCAAAGTAAGCCAACAAATGTTATGGCTAACGGCAAAAAACTGACTGAAGTTTTCTCTTTTTATAACTTGCAACCAAACACTTGGTTTTATGATTCGAGTGGAAAAAAACTTTATTTGGTTGTTTTAATTTCTTAATTTAAGAATTCAACAAATTTTTTCTCCCAAAATCTCAAAAATACTTTCATTCACAAAAACTGGTACTTCATAATCAACTCTTGCAGCTATAGCTAAAGCATCGCTTGGTCTAGAATCTAAGCCAAGAATCAAATTACCTTGTTTTAAAAAAAGTTTTGAAATGTAAGTTATTCTCCAGCTGCAATTTTCTTCTGGTAAGCAAGTCTCGTTTCTTGCTTCTGTTATTTTTACCATCAAAACTTGAATTCCAAAGTTTTTTAGCATATCTTTTATCAAATCATGAGTATAAGGTCTTGGTCCTAAAATTCTTTCCATTCCCCTTCCTATGGAAATTGCTTGGTTTTTATCAACCAACATACTTATTTGTTTGCAATCGCTTGTTAACCTAACGATTCCTTCATCTTCTTTTATTTCAACAGAAACAGAAGAAGGGGCAAAACCTATTGTTGAGAGTTGGGGCAAAGCAAAAAAAGTTGAGAAGAGATTGCTTAGCAAATACCAAAAGAATAAAATAGCCAATATCAAAATTAAAAAAATCGTTGTGAATTTGTAAAAATTCCTTTCTTTTTTCATAATTTTAAAATAGCATTAGGCTTTTAAATCTCTAAGATGCAATCTTCCAAATTCTTATCGTTCCTTAACCTTACAAAGGAAGGAGCTCTTAGTTGTAAATCTTTTGTTATCTCCATAAACTTTACTTCACATATTAGCTTGGGCTTAACCCAGTTTACTATTAGATCAGAAGGAAGTTTTGGTTTTTCTTCTAAAGGACATTCGTCTATTCTCAATTTTTTCAACTCTTCTGTAAGCTCAGCATAACCTTTTTCATCCAAGCCAGTTCCACATCTTCCTACATACTTTAATTTTCCTTCATGGAAACAAGCTAAGATCAAAGCTCCAAAGTATTTTTCACGCCAGCCTTCACCTTTTGTGTACCCTACAATAATACAATCTAAAGTTTTTAAGAACTTTATTTTTAGCCAATTTTTACTTCTTTTTCCTATTTCATACTTTGAATCTAAGCGTTTTGCCATTATCCCTTCTAAACCTCTTTCCTTGGCTTTCTCAAAAAGTTCTTTTCCTTTGCCGATTATATAGCTTGAAAGCATTATTCTTTGATTTTCTTTAACAATACTCTCCAAAATCCTTTTTCTTTCAATCAAAGGTTTATCAACTAAGTCTTTTCCATCCAAATGTAAAATATCAAAAACTACATAAGTAGCTGGCATGATTTCAGATAAAAGCTTAATTCTTAATTTTTCTCCAACATGCTCTCTTGTCTGCAAAGCAAAAAAATCTGGTTTGCCTTCTTTAAAGACAACTATTTCTCCGTCTAGCACAACTCTTTTCGCTTTTATGTTTTCATAAATTTTAAGAAGTTCAGGATAGTTTGACTCGAAGAACTTAAGCCTTCTGTTGAGAAACCTCACTTCCTTTTTTTCTTTATCTATATAAGCTATAGTTCTTGTGCCATCTAGCTTGATTTCAAAGCAAAATTCTTCAGAGTCAAAAGGTTCTGATATATAAGCAAGCATCGGTTTTATTATTTGTTCAAAGAGTGGCATAATTAGATTTTATAAAAGAAATTATTTCTTTTCTTCTTTTTAATCTCAAAACTCTGGAAAATTGGATTAGGTAAAATTATCCAAAGTTCATCTACTGTTCACTTCTTTCTTTTCCTCTTTCTTCTTTTTCTTTTCAGCAAATTCTACACTAGCTTTTAAAGCCTCTACAAGCTCTTTCGTTTCAGGAATTTTCTCTTCTTTAACTTCAATTTCTTTTCCTTCTGCTCTTGCTTTTATCAGTTTCATAAGTTCTTCTGTGTAATTATCTTTAAATTTAGAGACATCAAACTCTGACTCAGTTAACTTTGATATCAAAGCTTGGGCTAACTTAAGCTCTTCTTCTTTTACAGTTACTAAATTCTTAAGCTCGCTTATCTCTTCTATATCCTTTACTTCTCCTAGATAATGTAGAATATGCATTACCAAGCCCTTTTTAAAAGCTCTTATCGCAACCAAGTATTCTTTATTCCTCATAACAACTTTTCCTATAGCAACTTTATTAGCTATTCTTAAAGCTTCAACAAAAAGAGAGTAAGCTTTTACTCCTGTTTCTTCAGGAGCAATATAATAGCTTTTTTCTAAGAAAATAGGGTCTATTTGAGAAGCATCAACAAATTCTTGAATTTCTATTGCTTTTGTTGTTTTTAACCTGAGCTTTTCTAAGTCTTCTTTTTTAATTATCACATACTTTTCTTTTGTTATCTTGTATCCTTTCTCTATATCTTCATAGGCAACTTCTTTCTCGCATTTTGGACACCATCTTTTATAAACCAAAGGAGTTCCGCATTCTTTATGTAAGTTATTAAAAGAGATTATTCTACTCTCTGTTGCAGGGTAAATTTTTATTGGAATATTCACTAAGCCAAAAGATATGCTTCCTGAAAATATTGCTCTCATTTTCCCACAATTTAAATTATGTGATATAATTTAAATCTAACTTTTTTGCATAATTCGCAACTTCTTTAAACTCTTCTTGAGTAATACTTCTATTTATATCAATCTGTTCAAGAGCCTTAAACTCTGGCCTGTATTGGTCCATTATATTAACAATACACCTATCCTTAATGTTTTTTGCAATCCATTCCAATACTGGCTTGCTACAGCACTCAACATGATTGGGTAAAATTAAATGCCTAACAGTTAGTTCAGCTTGATTAGAAGCTATCAAATGATTTCTTGAAACTATCTCAAAATAATTTTTTACTTTTGAAAGTCTAAGAGCACATTCATCATTTCCGTACTTAAAATCTGGCAAGTAAAGATCAACAATTCCTTCAAGAATTTTCATAGTCTTTTCGCTCATATAAAAGTTAGAGTTCCAAACTACTGGAATATTAGCATTGCAATATTTTAAGCTTTCAAGAATTGTTAAAAGATTAGGTGTAGGCTCACCACCAACAAAATTAACGTTTCTACAACCTTGTTCTCTTCTTTTTTCCATGATTCTTGCTAGTTCCTTTGGAGTAATTAAATAACCTTCTTCAAACCATTGACTTATAGTCCAATTCTGACAATACTGACAATGAAAGTTGCAGCCCATGAAGAAAACTGTATGGCTTGGAGTAATGTGGGCTTCTTCTCCGAGGTGAATATTTTCAGAAGATATTAATGCTTCTTTCCCAACTTTACACTCGCCTTTTTCTCCTTTAAGCCTGTTAACCTTACATTTTCTCTCGCATAGTTCGCAAGCTTCCATTATTTCTCTTGTAAGTATAATTTTTAAGTCAATTAAAGAATAGCGAGGGACTTCAAGTTCATTTAACTTCATTTTTTTCTTCTCACATACTTCTTTAATTTCATAAAATTTTTTCATAAGTTGAGAATGAGTTTCCCAGAGCTCTTCAGAGCTTAAGCTTTTTTGGAAATCAAAAACAATTCTTCTGGCTATTTGAAAATTTGCCCAAGCTTGATTTTCAACAGCTTTAACATACCTTGGTAAAATTTTTTTAATTATAGGATTTTCTAAGGCCCTTGCTGAGTCAGGTCTTATGAGGTAAAAATAACTAACCATAATTATTCTTTATAAACAAGCTTTAATTAACCCATCGAATAATGGAGCAGGTCTTAAAGGTCTTGATTTAAATTCTGGATGGGCTTGGGTTGCAACAAAATATTTATGATTTGGTAGTTCTATGAATTCCACAAGCTTTTTATCTGGAGAAACCCCAGAAAATACTAAGCCATTTTTCTGTAAGATTTCATGGAACTTTGGGTTTACTTCATACCTATGCCTGTGTCTTTCGCTGATTCTTTCTCTTTGCCCATAAAGCTTCCAAACTAAACTACCTTTTTTAAGAATAGCTGGATAAGCTCCTAATCGCATGCTCGCTCCGTATCTTGATTCTTTCAATATTTTTTTTTGTTCAGGCAAGATATCAATAACTGGATAAGGAGTTTTTGGGTCAAATTCTGTGCTGTTAGCGTTTTTTAAGTTACAAACATTTCTTGCAAATTCAACTACTGCTAACTGTAAGCCTAAGCATAAGCCTAAGAATGGAATGTTCTTTTCTCTAGCATATCTTATAGCTAGGATCTTTCCTTCTATTCCAGTTTTTCCAAAACCACCTGGAACTATTATTCCATTAACTGAATCAAGAACAGAAAGTTTTTTTTCATCTCTTTCAAATTCTTTTGAATCAATCCATTCTATCTTTGCTTTAACATTATTGTTAGCTGCTGCATGCTTTATTGCTTCTATAACAGAAATGTAAGAATCTGGTAAGCGATATAAACCAATATCAAAATATTTCCCAACTATACCAATTTTAACAATTCTTTTTGCTTTGTTCATTTTTTCAACAAACTTTTTCCACTCGTTTATCTTAGATGTTTTTGCCTTAAGGTTAAATTTTTCTAGTATTTTATCCCCAAACTTTTGTTTTTCGAATATCAAAGGCAGTTCATAAACATTCTCAAGGTTTGGGTTTGAAATTATGTATTCTTTTTGAATACTGCAAAAAAGAGAAAGTTTTTCTTTTCTTATCTCATCAACAGGTTCTTCCGACCTACAAACCAAAAAATCAGGTTGAATCCCTATTTCTCTTAGTTCTTTTATAGAATGCTGCGCAGGTTTTGATTTCATCTCACCTAAACTCTTTACTACTGGTAAATAAGCAACATGAACAAAAATGACTTTTTCTCCTTCAAACTTCATTTGCCTTGCAGCCTCTAGAAACAAAACATTTTCATAATCTCCTACAACTCCACCAATTTCAACCAAAACAAAATCTGCTTTTGTTTTTTTAGCAACATTTTTAATTCTTCTTTTAATCTCATCAGTTATGTGAGGAATAGGCTGAACGGTTTTTCCTAGGTATTCTCCTCTTCTCTCCTTTTCTATTACAACATAATAAATTTGTCCGGTAGTTATGTTATGCTCTTTGCTTATATTAGTATCTAAAAATCTTTCATAATGTCCTAAATCTTGATCTATTTCTCCACCATCTTCTGTTACCCATACTTCACCATGCTCGGTAGGTCTTAAGGTTCCTGCGTCCATGTTAATGTAAGGGTCTATTTTAATCGCTGTAGCAGTGTAACCCTTAAGTTGAAGAACTTTTCCTATAGAAGCGGTAGTTATTCCTTTTCCTAGCCCCGAAATTACCCCTCCGGTAACGAAAATGTAATTGCTCATTGTTTTTTTGTATGTATTATAAGAATTAATATCTTTTTCTCTTTTTCCAGAACTTATCGTAAATCTTCCTGAACCAATAAACTTTAGTCCTTTTCAAACTTTGTTTGACATGGAAAAACCTTTTCTTAACTCTAACCATAACCTCACGCGTAAACTACATTTAGAACTTTTACAGTTAAAAAATCAACATCTGAATATAAAGTATAAAGAATTTCATAGCTAGCATAGCTAGTGTTTAAATGTACTATAGCTTCTGCCTTTGCTGAATTCTTATTCTCATTTAACGCTTCAGAGTAGCCATAGCCGTAAGAACTCTCTTCTTCATCGTCTATAAAAATAGAGGTGTCCGAAGGAATTAGGTTTATGTCGTTCATTTTAAAATTAATTAACTTAATAAGCTTGCTTGTGTTTATGAATTCGTAATTTTCTTTACTTCCTTTCTTTAAAATCCCAACTTTCATAAACTCATTTTCCAAAACAATTTCATCTTCTCCATCGTTATCCAAATCATATTCTTTAGCTACTGCGCTTTTCCCAGAAATCAGAAGAATATTATCTTCTTTAAGGAATATTGATTCTAGGGAGTAGCTTTTTGGTAAATAGTAAAATTCAATACTGTTTGTTTTTTCATTTACTTTATATTCTCCGTCTGAGATTTTCAAAGAGATTGTCCTAAGGCTTCCTATACCTTCTGAAGCAACTTCTTCTATAGTTTTTTCTATAAGCATTAAATTTCCCCAAGCTTCATTAATTACAGAAGATTCTCTTGCCCTTTCTATTATAGGCATGCCTAAAAAAAGAACTAGAACAATGCCAGAGAATACTATCAAAAAAACCATAACATAAGCAATTAACGGGCTAACTCCTTTTAACATTTTCTCACTTCTATTATCGGCTTATTTTCTTTCGTTGTCCCATAATACTCTACACAAACTCTATTTGTTCCTGAGCTAAAAATTTCACTTCCTTTTATCAAAATTTTATCATTTCTCAAGATTAATAAGATTAAACCTGAATCTTTAGAATAAAGTGAAAAAGCTTGTGAAGGCAAGCCGTATTTTTCCACTGAATAAATTTTTCTTTCAATTTGTTCGCATGTACCATTTGTAAAAGCTATAATAAGGCTAGTTCCTTCAGCTTTTTGTTTAACTTCAACCTTATAGTCTTGGTTTACTGAAAAAGAAATAAAGTTTAAGTCTTGCCTTTTTCCTGAATAGATTAAGCTTGCAAGCATCCCTTTTTCGAATTCTTCTTCATCATAAGAGCAAGCATAAAAGTGAGATAAGTTTGTAGGATAGCCTATTATGTAAAGGTTCTCTTCCACGCTTCCATTAATTCCATCAATTTTGTAAAAGTCGTTATTTTTGTTTTCCCCTAAATGATAAGCAAACCTAAACTTTACGTAACTTACTCTGCTTTGAGCATTAAGCGAAGTGGTTAAAAAGAAAAGTACTAAAATTAAGAAAATACAAAAAATTACCTTCCTCATATTTAATTTTTTGATTTTTTATTTAATTAAGCAAGTTCATAATATTTCAAAACTTTATCTCTGAGTTTCATCTTTTCCGTTTCTAGTGTGATGTCAAGAAAAACTATAAGTTGAGTTTTTCCTTTTAGGGATTCTACAAGAAATTCCTCTTCTTCTTTAGAATAAGGAGTCTCATAAAAAATTTTTAAAGTATAGTTTGCATCTTCGATTGGAACAGTAAAGATTGTATTTACTTTTTCTCCATCTCTTACTTTTTCAAGCCTATTAAAAGAGTTGTTGAGTGTTATATTAAGAAAAATTATATCACTTCCTAAAAGGTTTTTTACACTTACGTTTAGGCTGCTATTTTCTGCAAAAACCTCTAAGAGGAGCGAACTTAAAATTGAAGCTCTTCTTTTAAAAGATTTTCTTGCAAAATTAGCAAAACTTTCTAAATTTTTTGTTATATTTTCTTTTTGATTAATCGAGAACTCTACACTTCTTATCATCTCTTCCTTAACGTTTTCAAACTCCAAGAAAAGGCTTTTATCTTGCTTGATTTCTAAAAAACTTATACTTGCTTTGATTAAAGCAAGAATTGTTATGAAAATTATTGCAATTATCAAGAAAGCTTGGCCTTTCATTTGCTCACCAATAAAACAACTTCTAAAGGTTTAAACTCTCCAAAGTTACCAGCTAAAAAATAACTTACTCTTACTTTTTCTCCTTCAAAATCGGTTTTTTGGCAGTCTTCACAAATAAAAACTTCGTAACTTAACTGGTAGGGAATTAAATTTTTAAGCTTACTTTTTATGCTTTCTGTATCGTTTTTTAAAACATAATTCCTTAGTTCATTACTTTTGTCAAGAGCTCTCAAAGCTTTAAGTCCGATTTCTTTAAGATTAATTTCTCCCTTAGGTTCTTCAGGAGCAAAAATTAAGATTAAAAATATAAATATAAAAGAAGCTGCTATTATTGCTTCTCCAACATTCAAAGCCATTACTTTTCACTTACCTCTAAATAAAAATCATAATTTCCAAGGCTTTTAATTAAATCATCATAATTAACGCTCCTAAGTCCTTTAAGTTTACTTAAAGATAACATTTTTTGTTCTTGAAGAGGGAATACTTCTACTTTTAAACCAGAAGCTTCTTCGAAAGGAACGTAATAGTTCACTTCCTTTACTTCTTTTTCTCCAGAAAAGTAAATGAAGAAGATTTTTGTTTGGTAAGCTGAGAAATTTGACTTTAAAACTAGGTCAGAGTTTTTCAAATAGTTTTCTTCACAAAAAGTTTCATTATAAATACTAAACTCAACTTCTTTGTTATTTTCGTCGTAAACCCTTACTGTGGAAATCCAAGCTTTATTCTCGCATTTTTCGTCAAATTTTATGGTTAAATTTATTATCGCATCTGTTCTTTCATTTCCGTTTATTTCCGTGATTTTAACTGGCAACTTATAAAGTTCTGTGGTTAAGTTAAGCTTTAACGCAAGGAAAATGTTATGAGCAATAGTTTTTAGGTTAAGGGTTTGGGAGTATTGTGAATACTTTACCACATAGCTTAAAACAAAACTTAAAGCTATGGTAATTGCTATTAAAAAAATTCCAACAGCAATTACAAAATCAGCTTGAATTGGCATTATAGCACCATTTCTTCGAACACAATTTTATCGCTTACTTTATTATCTAAGTTACATCTGTAATAGTACATACCTGTTTTTCTTTCACTTTTAATTTTTCCTTGAAAGTTAACGTAAATCTTTGGGAATTTTATTTCAAAAGTTTCCGAATTTCCAAAAGCCTTTATTATCAAATTTTCTTCAGAATTTTGAACAATAATCTCATAGTTCTTGTTTGAAATTTTTGGTGGAAAGTTAAGTTTAACTTCTTGAAGAATAATGCAAGAATTATTTTTTGGTATAAATTTTGAGTTGCTAGCAAATTCGTAAGCTTCTATTATTGAGTTGTATAATTTTAAAGAAATGTATTCCAAATCATTTTTAATCTCATTCTTAAGAAAGCTTGAATAAAAAGAAGAAAAAATTAAGGAAGAAAATATTATAAGGGTTACCGAAAGCAAAATGGTTAAAGCGTAGCTTATTAAAATAGCTTGTCCTTTCATCAATTAAAATTGGCACGCTTAAGATAATATTTATTAACCCTTAAAAATAAAAATAAAAGTATGAGGAAAGGATTATCCCCACTCGTAGCTGCAGTTTTGCTCATAGCAGCAACAATGGGAATAGCAACAATCCTAACTTACTGGGCAACCCGATTTATTCAATCCTCTTTACCAGAAGTTGCCAATCAAAGCTATAGCCCTTGCCTATACGCAGATTTCCAGATTTATTCCTGCTCTTACACAAACTCTACACCAACAAAAGGGAACATAACATTAATTTTAAAGAATGCTATGGACGTTGAACTAAGAAATCTAACAGCTACAGTATTTTATGGTCCTACAATAAAAAACTATCCATTAAAACCAGATAATATTTTACCAAAAAACATTTACAAAGGCTTCACTATAGAAGACGTTGATTTACCGTTTGACAAACTTGTGATAACCACTCATTGTCCATACGTAGAAGAAGAGTCACCATGCCATTAAAAGGCATCTCTCCTCTAGTAGCTACTGTATTGTTAATAGCTTTTACCGTAGCTGCAGCTGCCATAATTTCTTTTTGGTTAATTCCCTTTTTAACTTCAATTTCCCAATCAACTACAGAAGAAGCTGATATTCAGCTTAAATGTAGCAGAGGAGGTATTTCTCTTTTTGACTTAAAGTATAACTTATCGTCTTCTTATCTTTTGGGAAAAATTGAAAATACTGGTTCAGTTTCTCTTGGAAGCTTGGCCTTACAAATACTTTACTTAAACTCCACGGTAGAAAAAATAGAGTTATGCTATTCTGAAGGAAATGTTTTACCATGTGAAAAATCTAACTTAACACTTTTACCAAGAGACATAATTTCTTTTAGTATAAAAATTCCAAACAATTATGATGTATTGACTTTGACTACAAACTGCTCTGCTTATGGAGTTTATGGGAGAGCAACTAGAGAAGAAATTAACCAAATATAAGAAAAACTATTATACCAGCGCTTATCATGAAAAGGCTATGCTTGATTCCTGCTACTACTGCTCCTTCTGACATTTTTCCAACTATCAGACCAGCAAAAAACCCTTGAATAATTATAAGATTTTGGAACAGAAGTTTGTACCTTTCGGTAAGACTTCCTTGCTGAGTTTGCTCTAAAGGATTTCTGGCTTGAGAAAGGCTTGGTATCAAAAACCTTTGCATTATTATCATTACTGCTAAAAAAACAAAGAAAATTACGTAGCCGGTAATCATTTGTGATTGAAGATAAAGCTTTCTTTCTGTTCTTAACCTTTCTATTTCTAAAGCAGTGTTTGCTAAAGCTTCTAGCGTATCGGTTAAATTACCACCAAACCTATGAGTTTCTATAACGCTTGAAACAATCCTTGCTATAACTCTTGACTTGCTTTCCTTAGCAAAATTTTGAAGAACTTTATCAACATTAATTCCCCAATCAACTTGAGCAGCCATTTTCTTTACGTAAGGACTTAAAGTCTTGTAGTCATTAGAAGAAAGCGATTTTAAAGCTTGAGGTATTGTCATACCACTTCTCACACTTTCGACAAAATCCCTTAAGAATACTGGAAAAATTTCTTCCAACTCCTTTACTTTTCTATGCTCGTTGTACCTAAGAAAAATTAAAGGTGAAATAAAAACCCCAAAAGCAACTATCAAGAGAATTTGAAACACGTTGGCTATTCCTGAAAAGTAAACAAAAGCTAAGGTAATTAAAAACACTGCTAAAAAACTACTTGGAACAAGGAGTAAAACTTCATTCTTCTTCACATTTCTACCTCCACACCTCTTAAGAACATTAGAAAACCTATGTTTAGAGCAGGAAGAATAACGTAAATTATCAGTTCCATTAGATTAAGGATTTCAAACTGTCCTATGGTAGTAGCTCCTGGTATAGTGTTCATCACAGCAAAAAGGGAGATTATAAAAAGAGGGGCAGCTATTAGTAATCCGGTATAAATTTCAGCATAAGTTGTTAGCTGTTGTAAAAATCTCTCTCTTTTTATTCTCCACTCAAACAAAGCTCTTATACCAGAAGTTTTAAGGTATTCTTTCATGCTTCCCCCTGCTTCTGTCGTTGTTACAAAACCAAGCAATAATTGCCTTAAACTTTCAGAAGGAGTTCTTTTAGCAACTTCCCTTGCTGCTGTTACTGGGTCTACACCAAAAGCTTCGATATTCCTAACTATTTTTTTCATCTCTTCAGCAATTTCTCCATATTCTTTAAAATTGCTTATGATTTTAAAAACAACATAGGGAGGAACTCCGGATTCTGCTATCGCACTCATGTGAGTTAAAACAAAAGGCAAGTTAGTTTCTATGTTTCTTTTTTTTGATTGCATTATTTGATAAGGAGAAAAAAAGAGTGTAAAAAGAGAAATAAAAGAAAAGGTTATAGGCATAGCTATAACGTAAAGCAGGAAAAGAGCTTCTGGTAATTGGAAGAAAATAAAAATAAGGTAGAAAAAAGTAAGGCTTACAATAAAAACCAATATTGTAGTTAAAATGCTCATGCTAACATAACTTCTTAAAGGAATTTTAATTCCAGATTTTACTAAACTTTCTTTTAAAAAAGAAAAGAGCTCAGGATTTTTATCTACAATTTTTCCAAACAATAAAGTTGCAAACCCAACATAACTCATTAATTTCCCTATTTTTTCTTCTTCAAAATTTTGGCTTGTTTATAATAAAACTTAATGTACTTTGTTACTTCAATATAATCTTTTATTCCTTTTTCTCTTAAACTTTCAAGAAACTTTTCCCTTCTTTTTATTTCTTTTATTGCTTCTTCAACTCTTCCGCCCAGCTCTTCAACTATTTCCTTTATTTTCACGCTTTCATAAAACTTTTCATAAGTATCCTTTGTAGGGTTCCACCTAAAAACAGGGTTTGCTTTTACTTCTCCTGTCTTAGGATCTACTGATTGTATCTCTACAACTTCCTTAACTCTTCTTGCAGATTCTCCTTTTTCTTTTGCATGAGTCATTATAACAATGACATCTAAGCTTTCTAAAAGCGTGGGAGGAAGCTCTATTGGTGGAGAAGTTAGCCTTTTAATAACAGTGTCAACACTTCCTGCATGAAAAGTACTTAAGCAAGGATGTCCTGAAGACATTCCTTGAAACATAACATAAGCTTCCTTTCCTCTTGTCTCTCCAACTATCACATAATCAGGGTTTTGTCTAAAACTTTCTTTAAGTAAGTCAAAAAGTGTGACTTCGCCGTACTTTTCTCCGCTAGGTAAAGGAATACCAAAGCCTACTCTTGCTAAAGTAGGAATCCAATGTTCATGAGGAATTCTTATCTCTCTTGTATCTTCTATCGAAACGATTTTTGCTTCTGAAGGAATAAACATGCATAAACTATTTAAAAAAGAGGTTTTACCGGTTGCTACTCCACCAACGATTAGAATTGAAGCTTTATGTTCTATCAAGTACCAAAAATATGCTAGCAGCTCAGCACTTGCTGTGTTTAACTCAATTTGCTCTATTGGCGAAATTGGTTTTGTGGTAAACTTTCTTATGGTAAAAGTTGGTCCCCTTGTTGCTACATCTCCAGCAAGAGTAGCAGAAACTCTTGAGCCGTCTGGTAAAGTACCTGAAAGTATAGGTTCAGCATAGCTTACATACCTTCCGCATTTTTCCGCTAGCTTAATCACAAATTCTCTCAACTTTTCAACCTCTGTAAAAATTACATTTGTTTTTATCGAACCAAATTTCCTGTGAATAATGTAGATTGGAATGTTAACCCCATCGCAACTTATATCTTCTATGTTTGGGTCCTGCAGTAAAGGTTCTATCTCGTTTAAACCAATAAAATTTCGGTAGATGTAATACATAAGTTTAATGTAAGTTATTCTTGAAAGTTTAAGCCCAAACTCTTTTATTATTTTTAAAACGTTTTGTTGCAAGTATTCCATAGCTTTTGAAACTTCTTTAATGGCAGTAAGCTCAACTTCTATTAACTCTATTAAAGCTTCGGAAATTCTCTCTAGAATTTCTCTTTCACTTTCTGTTAGCTCAGGTTCTATCAAGTTATAAACCAACTCTTGATTTTGTTTGTCCCATTTTATATGGGCAAAAGCAAAGGGCTCGATCAAAGGATAAATAACATTAACTCTTGTCAAATCATGATAAGTAGGGATTTCCACTATTCTTTCCTGTTTTTTTAACACAAAAGAAGGAAAAGGCTTCCTCTCTTTTTTTATCAGTTTTCTGTAAAGAACTCCTTTCAAACTTTTTACTTTGTTCAACATAATCATCTCATGTGCTTTTTTCTTATGCTTTTTCCTGGCTTAGAAATTCCCCAGAACCTTGCACAAGCAGGACAAATCCTCATTTTTGTACTCATAAGATGAATAAATCTTTTGTCAGTTTGCTGGAGGATTAAAGGGTCGGTAATTCTTAACCCTTTAGTTACAACAAAAGTTTTGTATCTAGGTACTTCCCTTTTACAAACTCCGCATGTCACAGTGGTTTCACTTCCTCTTGCCTTAGTGTGAGCATACTTTCTTCTGTAAGGAGCAGTGCTAACTGGCATACCATCACCTAATCATAGTTAGTGTTTTAGAAATTAAATAAGTTAACTTTATCTTTTTTTCAATTTCTTTATTTCAAGATATTTTCTTCTATTTTCTTCTTTAACTATTCCTTCAATCGTATAAATTCCAGCTTCTATTAACCTAGGTGAAGTAGCATAAATAATTCCTGTGTTGTCTTCCAAGGCGTAAATATTTGGAATGCCGTATGCGTGGGGTTTAAGCTCTGCATATAAAGTTATATAAGAGTTTGGTTTTACTTTTTTAATTATTTCCTCAATGGTATGGCTAGGTCTACTTTTTTTAATGCGTATGAAAAGTATTAAGCTTAGAATTAAGACTAAAATCAAAAGTAGAAAAACGTAGATTTGAGGCAAACCCCAAAGAATTGTTATTTGTTTCTTGTTTTCTATTATAAATCTGAGAATCTCTACTAGCTTCTCTGTTTCATAAACAAGCTCGCTTGCTCTTTCTGGGTTCTCTTTCGCAATCTCCTCTTCAATTTCTGTAAGTTTTCCTTTAACCAAAGATAGAATCATTTTTATTTCTCTTACATCAACTTTATTTTCCTCCAGGACCTTACTTCGGTTTTCTAAAATTTCAATGTCTCTTTTTAAATCTTCCAACTTTTTTTGAAGTTCAGAATAGTTAAAAACTCTTCTCACACTTACAGTTATTTGAAAAGACATAAGAATTTCTCTACTTACTAGGGTAATCGAGATTGGGTAATCTTTTATCAGAGCGTTAGGTGGTATAGTTAACCTTACAGTAAAGTTTTGAGTTTCATTTGGTTTGAGTGTTATGTTATGAGGGTAAATGGAAAACCAACTCAATTCCAAACCTTCTAGAAAAAGAAAAATTTCACTAATGTTAGTTTCACCTAAGTTTTTAATGCTTATGTAAAAAATTTTTGTTGTATTAAGCAATGCTATGATTTTTTCAGGATAATAAACTTCTACCTCTTTTCTTAACTCTCTAGGGAAGGGCGGAGAAGGTATTCCTGGCTGTGGTAGAGCTACAGAAGGCAAAGCAACTTCGAAAATGTCTTTTCCTGTACTGTAATAGCCAGGTGCGGTTATCTCAACTTTAAACAAATAAGTTCCTTCAGAAGTATTAGAAGGAATAAGCAAACCTTTAATCGAGTTCCAAACATACCCATAACTTAGGTACAAAGTCGTAAAGTTTGAATTAAGAACATTACCAAGATTGTCCTCTACAATCCATTTGACTGTTACTTCTCCTTCGTAAATTTCACTCTTTATACTTATGTTCGCGTATACTACTTCACCAGGATTAACTTTCTTTCTTAAGACATTTACACTAACATTGAATACGTCCAAGTTTTCTCTTACTGTTACCTGTGAAGCTGCAAAGACCTCAATTATTTTCCCTGTTTTTATCAATTCTATAAATGCTTTAAATTGAGCAAGAAGGAAAATGGTTAGAAGTAAGAGAAGAATGATTAAAGCTTTTCCAACTATCTTGTTAGTTTTCATTAATAATTTTTTCGTTTTCCGAATATTTGAGGTTAGACTCTTGAGTCTCTTTTCCAATTTCTGGTTTTTTCACACTTGATAGTAATTTTTTCTTTATTCTTAATGCTATCACCAGTAGGATGAACGTTAATATTACTACACTTATCACAAAAATATAAAATGATAGAAAGTTGCCTATTCGAACAGTTAAAGGAGCTTGTACAACAGAAACAGCAGTACTTCCAAGGCCTGCAGCTTTTCCAGGGATGGCACTTGCAAATATTGCTCCGCTATAGTTTACTGGATAGAAAGGTGGCCATCTAAAAGGATTAGCGTAAAAGCATATTTTAACATCTTGCTTGTTTGCAAGTTTTGCAGCATTATCCTTTGGGTCGCCTGTATAAGGTGGTAAGTAAACTTCTTTTGGTTCTATTTTCGTTATGAGTGATGCTAATTTTTCATCAACACTTATTTGTGCAGTTACTTCGGTATCGAAAGGATTATAAACAGAGTAAAAAATGCATTTTTCCTCGAACTCTCTAAGGAATATTTCTTCCAAACTCCATTTTATTCCAACACCAACGTCTGCTTTCACTATAGGAAAGAATAAAATAGAAGTCAAAAGAAGAGAAATAAATTGTTTAAGCATAATTAAATATATTCTCATTTAATTTTTATACTTTAACATAAGGTAGTATTTTCTACTGCCTTAAAGTAAACATAGTTGCTATACTCTCCTGCATGAGTGTTGCTTGGCACGTCTAACGCAAACCTGAAATAAATTTCATCTGAAACTCCACCTACCCATTTATCTTCTACTGTTTTCTGATAAGTTTCGCTTATATCAGTAGTTGGTGGAAATGCTGGGTGCGTCCAATCGTTGGTATCGTCATCGAAACTATAATGATAATTTGTGTTTGGTATTTGATAGCTTCCTGAGGTTAACGGTTGGTTAACTCTTATACAAAGGTCTACATCAACATTGGTTGTTCCGTCAATAGTTATCCAGTATTGTGTATGCCCGGTAGAGTTAAAATTACCTGTAGCGTTATTGTTTGTTGTACCAGTGTTTACATCCCCAAAGATTATTCCAGCAGTGAGGTTGTTTGACATGGCTATCGCAACATGTTTTGTTACGTTTGCGGTTGAAACAGTGTATTTTTCATCGCTTTGTGTTAAAGCTAAGGGCAATAAGTAGAAAATCGTTGCTAGGAAGAGTAAAAAGAAGGTTAAGGAAGCAAATTTAGTGGCTCCTTTACCAATTTTCATTTTTTCATCACTATTTAATATTAATGTTAAACTTATATATATAGTTTTTTCATAAAAAGCCAAAATCTAACTAGGTGGGGACAAATCACTCCTTCCTGCCCAGAAGTAGATAGTATTAGTGTAATTTCCAGCTCTCTGACTGGAAGGTACTTCCAGAACAAATTTCAAATACACGTAACTTCCGTCTGAAAGTAACGAGCCTATTTTATTATCTAAGTAGCTTGTAGTTAAGGATATGTTTTGAAGAGAGCTAGGGACAGTATTGTCTGTAGTTGAATTCCTAAACTTAAAGTTTGCTAAAGGAATAGAATAAGAATCAGAAATAAAATCTCCATTTGCTTTCATATAAACATTAACCGTATTTGGGGAACAACCGCTAATAAAAACAGTAAGATAATAATCTGTTGCAGCATTGCCATTATTTCCTAAAGCATCTTTTTTTTGTCCTGGATTTATTTCTCCAAAAAATACTCCTGAAGCTAGGGTGTTGGATAAACCCAAAGCAATTGCACATTCAGAAGTTGTTGTATAGGTAAAAACTTCACTTTCATTCCAGTTGTCAAAAGAATCGTTAGCGTAAACCTTCCATCTTATAGTACAACCTACAGTTGAGTTTATCGTTACAGTAAAGTTGCTCCAGGCTTTTTCTCCTTCTAAACTCATACCAGTTATGTTTTCCAATTCGCCTGTACAGTTATCGAAGCTAAAAATTGCATAACTTAAGTTATAATCTGTCCACAAGAGATTATGACTTACCGAAGTCCCTGCCAATGTTGAGTTTGTCGAGTTTAAAGAATAAGAAGGAGGGATTTTTACAGAGAAAGTCGTCGAGTTTCTTTTAACATTTCCGTAAGTGTCATTAGCGCTTACGTTAACAATCCAAGTGGAATCTGGATCTGTTTGAATTAAACTATAATTTTTCTCAAAAATCCAGCAATAAGTTCCGCAAGAAATGGTCGTATTCGTCATTAAGAGATTATTATAAATTAGACTTCCGTTACTTGCTGTCAGGTTTAACCACACATAGTTTAAATTATTTTCACTATCACTGACATTAGCTCTTATGATAACTTTCTGAGGATAGGTAGCTACTGAAATCTCTATCAAACTTTCATTAAAAATTTGTGGGTTGTAAACGAATGGTGTAGCGAGAATTATTAGAGATTTTGGTACAATGTAAGAAATAACTATAATGAAAAGGAAAGCTAAGATATAGAGCAAAAGTTTGTTTAACATGGTAAAAATTCCTCCAGCAAATCATACTTATAAGTTGTGTTATAAAACCCTGCCCTTAGCCAGTAGATATAATTTCTTCTTGGCAATTCAATCGATATATTTTTTGTCTTGTTTTCTTTCAAAAAAATCTTATTTTCATAAATTGATGCCCAGCATGTATGAGTTACTTTAATGATACCTTTACAGTTATGTGTTGAAATAAAAGAACAATTGAAAATGCAGTAGTTTTCATTTTGATAAATCTTCGTACACTTTGCTTTCACTTCGAGTTCTGTCGGTTCAAAGTTAAAATAAGGATAGACGAGACTACAAAATATTAGAAAAGGTATAAAAATTAGCAAAAATCTATAGAACCTCATATATTTTGTACCCATTTTCATCACTATAGACTAACTTAAAGTATGTGGTATTATCAAATTGCTTTGGGTCTAAACCAACCCATTTCTCTCCTATGAAAATATGAGTAATATTGTAAGCTTTAAGTTCATTTATGCAACATGATGCGTTGATACTTATTCTTCTGTACAAATCTACTCTTTTTCTGTATTCTTCTCTGTCATAATCTGCCCAGCAATAGTTGGAGAAGTAAAATATTTTCCTAGAGGTTAAGGGAAAAATTCTTTCACCATAACTTGCTGAAGCTCCGGTGCAACCTGAGCCACCACCATCTATGAGAAAGGTTGCATTTTCAGGAAGATTATTCCTAACCCAATTCATAACTTTGTTAAAATTATGGAAGTTTATGAAAGGAACAAAAATTTCTTGATAATTACTTAAAGCATTTATTAGAAATAAGATTGATGGTGATTGTACAAAGAAAAACAAAGGAATAAAAGCTAGGTTTAAATAGTGATTATCGAACCAGTAGCCTAAAAATACGCAATAAACCAACCATAAAAAGGAAGCTGCCCTAAGCAGGTTTAACTCACCAAATACTAAAACAGAGGCTATAGAAAGAAAAAGGAAAAAATATGTTAAAAAATTTACTTTTTTTCTTAAAATGATTGTGAGAATTGAGAAGAAAAAACCAAGTAATAAAAAAGGAGAAAAAATAGTTCCAACATACGAGACAAAAAAGATTGTTTTAAATCTTTCCCAGGCATTCATTTCAAGTCTCCTTGCAGTAAAAGTTAACAGGTCTACGTAGTTCTCTTTAGATAGTTCACTTGCTCTTTCCACATCGAAGCTAATTCTAAAATATTTTAGAAAAGGAAGTACGAAAGGTAAAGAAATTAATGAGGCAAGTATAAATGAAAGGCAAAACAATTTCCAAAAATTCAAATCTATCCTATCTTCAACAAATTGATACGTGAAGATTGAAAGCAAAGCGATGCAGAGAACCATAAAAAGATACCAATGGAACATAAAAATTCCAAACAAACCCAAGGTCATCAAAAAAAAGTTAGGTTTTTTCTCTAGCAGTTGCCATAATACCACTAAAAAGAAAAAAGAGGCAAAACCATAAGAAAACAGTCCAAAAAAATTGAAAATTAAAACGATATCAAAACCAAGAGAGTAAAAAAAGAAAGAGGCTATAGCTTTACTTTCACTCAGAAATACTCTTGCTATTTTATAAAAAACTAAAGTCCCTAAAAAGGAAAATAGAAAAGAAAAAAAAGTCACAGAGGTTACAGGATCTATCCCTATAAACTCAAAGATAAAAGGTAAAAGAAACACTCCTGGAAAATAAAAAAACCCTCTAGCCAAATCATAGGGTCTTAAGTCTGTTGCAATTTGCTTTTTTAAATACCAAACATGAGAAATTATAGTAAATCTACCTACATCAGCTCCTAAAATGGAGCCCACAGAATCAAATAAGTAAACTCTAAACCCTAAAGAAAGTAAAAGTATAAGAATAAACCAGAACCTATTATTATTAAAATTAATTTCCACTTTCTCCTTCCCTCCTTGCTTATTTTAAAATTTAATAAATGTGCTGTGGTAAATCTCCCCTCTTTTTTATCCTGCTCAAAGTGTTCTGCTTCATGAAAGATTTCGCTTACTGTAGCTAAAAAGGAAATTGGAAAATAAAAGAAATTAAAGGAGTTGAGAGGGAGTAAAAATAGTAATGAGTAACCAAAACCTTTGTAAAAAGCTGAAAATGGATATTTCTTTGCAACTTTGTAAAGGACACAAAGAAGCATTATTGAAGTTACGATAAGAATTTGAAAAGAATTAATGTGAACAATACTTAAAAGAATTATTCCGGAGAATGAAAAAAAAGATGAAAAAAGTTTCTTGTCGTCCAAAGAGTGGGCAAATAGTAGCAAGAAAAAGCCTAAGATAAAATAGTAAACAGCGAGAAAATTAAAGAGTTTAACTAAGGTTACTCCCAAAAAAATTAAACCTAATATGTGAAACCATTCTTTAAATTTATGAAATATTACTTGAAGCCAAAGGTTGCGATTTGTATTCACGCTCATAGAGGAGACCCTACCATGGCTTGGATGGGAAATTTGTTCTCTACTTTTTCAAACCCTTCGTTAGATTCAGAGAAGATAAAATTTCTCATAAGATCCCATTCTACTGGTGTATAAATCGAGCAAAAACATAGCTTAAGAATACTTTTTATTTTTTTCCCAAAGATTCTCCACAAGAAAATGTTTATACCTTCTTTTAGAAAATCAAAAAAAGACAAAGGTTTTAAGTCTCCTCTTTTTAAAGGAATAACGCAATGTTCAATTCCCAACATGTTTTTGAGTTTAAAAGGTAAAAATCTAAAACTCCAAAGAAGCTTCTTAACCTTAAGAAAGTACTCTGGGTTTACTTTTAATTCTTTAGCTAATATTTTGTACCCATCAGAAATGAAGAAATTTTTGTTTGGGTATTCTGTTAAAAATCTTACTTCCTCAACGAATGTATGTTTATCTGCGTACTCTATTATTTTCTTAATCTGGTCTTCGTTGAATCCTTTTCTTATTACTGGAACTAAAATAGTACTTATTCCTTCTTTCTCTAAGTTTTCTAAAGCTTTTAACTTAAGTTTAAGTAGGTTTTTTCCTCTGAATTCTTTGTAGATTTTGTCATCAAAACCGTCAAAACTTAGGTAAACTCCAACTAAACCAGCTTCCTTAAGCTTTTTTACATAATTTCTATTCGCTAGTTTTATCCCGTTTGTTATGATTAAAACTTTCCTTCCCATTTTAGTTAATAACTTTATTATTTTAGGCAAGTCTTTCCTCACTGTAGGTTCCCCTCCAGTTAAACTTATAAATCTAGACTTGTTCTTTTTTAGAAAGTGTTTTATTTCTTCTATCGTCATATCTTTCATAGAGTGAGCAAAATTCAAGTAGCAAATCTTACATCTTAGGTTGCAACGAGAGGTTATGTATAGAGCTGTAGAAAATTTTCTTTTTCTTATTTCTTCCCAAATTTCTTCTAAATTTTTTCCTTTTACTTTTTCTTTAAACGGAAGAATAAATTCTTTATAAAAGTTAGCATCTCTTTCTATCAAAAGTTTTTCTCCACACTCTTTTTCTAGAAAAACTCTATTGTTTCTTTCCACTATTCTTGCTCTTATAATTTTTAAATTTTTAATACAAACAGCTAGAGTATTATCTAAAATTCTCATAACTTCACCTCCAGAAAAAAGTACATTTTTTGTAATTTTTTCCAAGTGTGAAGAATTTTTGAATTTCGTCTATAGGGAATTCTCTACACTCTAAAGGTTTTCTTTTTTGAATAGAACATAAGTTTTTTTTAAAGTGAGGACATTTTAAACCTTTAAACTGACAGCACAGTCCACAACGAGAACAAAAACCTTTTCGTTTTTTAAGTTTATATTTTACATAATTTTTTCTGTACTTTTTAATAAATCTTGTATAAGAATCTCTTATCAGTTTACTTAGTTTCATTCTGGCAAAAGTAAAAAAGGAGCATTCACCTTCTACATAACTTGTTTTTACATACATACTTCTCCCACCTGCTCTTCCATTCCAGTTACTCCCTCTAAAGGATATGGTCTTATTCTTGCTATAAGCGAATTTTTTTCTAAGTAACTTTCGGTTATTATTTCAGGATAATTTCCCAAGTTAAAAAAACTTATAAGAGAGGGCATAGTTACGTTCAAAGTTAAGTTAGAATAAGCAGAGATAGGGAATTTTATGCACCTTACTTCTTCTGGAAATTTGACTTCAAATTCTATCTTACCGGTAAGAGTAGAAAACTCCCAAATAGAGTTTGGATTTTCTCTCATTTTTTTGTACATTTCTTCCTCTGTAGGATTTCTTTCATAAACATAATATATTAGTTCTCCTTTTAGTTTGTCGTTTGCTATTAAAAAAGGAAGCGAAAAAGTGTCAATACCTGTATCCCTTGTTGTCCTCACGTCTGACTTGAGTTCTTCTTTTACAATTTCAATTCTCTTTTGAGTAAAGTTGTTCGGGCATACTGTTAAGTTTTTTAGCGGAAATGTTGGGTCAAGAATTGAAGAATAATTGATACAAATAAATCTATTGATTATAACACGAAAATTAAGCATTTTTGAAACATTTTCATTCCTATAAGTAAGGCTGTCTCTTACTTTTACCGTATTTCCAACAACTTCGATATTTAAAGTCTCGTCTTTTAAATAAACTTCTTTACCTTCGTAATACGCTTTACTTGTTAAATTATTTACCCAATTGGAAAGTTCTAAATCTTTAGAACTTTCCTTCTCATAATAGTAAGTAGTCCATGCTTCTTTAACTTCACCTTCTTTTCCTGTGAAAATTCGAATAAACTTATGACCTTCTGGAAAAATGAGTTTATATTTCTTGTCACCGTTTGTTTTGCTTTGAACTAAAAACCCATAATTGTCGGTTTCTTTACACCATCCCAAAGGTAGTTCATAGTCTGTTAATTTTTCAAACTTTAAAGTCCCGCCATAATTCCATACCTTAGTAGTAATGTCGTATTCTAAAATCTCTATATTATAAACACCACTAATATTACAAATAACAAACGACCATTCGTATGTCTCTTCCTTTGTAGTTTGTTTTATGTCGAATTCTAGAACACTTTCATTTATCGGTATGATAATAGTGGTTATGTCTGGATTTCCATCTTTATCCAAGTCTGTCTCGTTCTGTCTTTCGTAGATAAACCATGAATTTTTGTTGTAAGTTCCATGTACTTGGGCTTGTGTAGACGAGTTAATTATAGGTTTAAATCCAGAAAAAATTAAGAGAGTTATTAGTAGCGAAAAAAAGAAAATTAACATTTTACGCTCCATTTTTACCTCCATTTTTCATTATTATTAACTTAATATTCGAATAACTTTAATAGTTTATAAGGTTCTGATTTCTTCAGTATAAATTCGTTGCCATTCTTCTCATACCTTTCCAAAGCTTTTTCTGTAGAAGCATCAAAAGGTTCAAAATTTTTCACTTCTTTGACAGATAAAGGTAAAGAGACCAGACCAGTTTTTGAATGAACAGAGTAAGGAGCTCTTACCAATCCTAAAGGTTTCATGCTTGCAGGATCAAGTAATATTTTATCCTCTCTTTCTTCTTTTAGTAAAGTTTCAGAGGTTGTTATTCTTGGAATTTCTTTATCAACTTCTCTTTGAATTACTCTAACAAAGTCAGAGAATAAGGTGAAATAGTTTCTTTCCCTTTTAGTTTTTCCTCTTAAGGTTAAAGGTTGATAAAATTCAGGAATTTCAAATTCTTTTATAAGGCTCCAAATTTGAAAGCCTCTTGACCCTGAAAATTTCATGGCTGGGTTTAAGTCCAATTTTTCAAAAATCTTATAGGTTATTTCTGCTACTTCTTTTGTTCTTTCCCAGGAAACTTTTGGTCCTGGATCAATGTCGACAACAAGCCAGTCAGGCTTGTTAATTCCAATTCTGTGAACACAAGGAATCACATCAATATAATGAATGTTGATGAAAAAAAGCAAATCTTTTACAGAATTTAGAACGATTTTTTTGCCTCTAAAATCCCTCCTAAAAAATCGTTTCTCAGTGAATAATGCGTAAAATCCTACGTATCTATTCTTACAAAATTCAAAAACAGTATCAGCAACGAAAGGATAGTACTGTTTTGCTTTGTAAACAATTACCCAAGGCTCGTTCACTTTTCTTAAATCTTGTTCAACTTCCTTTATTCTTTTTTCAAAAAATTCTTTCCCTTTTTCTGTTACCCCATAAAGTCCTTTTACTTCTTCCAAAAAACCTTCCTTTATTAGATTTTTAAGAATTTTTCTAATTTCTTCGTCAGAAAATTTTTTTAGATCACGAGAAACCTTTTCTTTTACGTGATTAAAATCAACTCTCTTTCCTACCCCTTTCATGGAAAACATGAGCAAGAGGTAATCTTCAAGTTTGACAGGCATATTTTTAAATTATAGCTAGAATATAAATTTTATTTTGGTTGATGTTATGTACGATGTGATAATAATCGGAGGAGCAGCAGCAGGCTTAACAGCAGGAATTTATGCAGGAAGAAGAAAGCTAAAAACTTTAATTTTAACAAAAGATATAGGTGGGCAAGCAAGCTTGGCTTTTCAAGTTGAAAATTACCCAGGCTTTTTAAAAATTCCAGGTTTTGAGTTAATGCAGAAGTTTTATCAGCAAGCTATAAACTCAGGGGCAGAAGTAATTTTTGAAGAAGTTTTGGAAATAAAAGAAAAGGGAAAGAATTACTTGGTTAAAACGGCAAGCAAAGAGTACGAAACTAAGGCAGTGATTCTAGCTTTTGGAAAAACCCCTAGAAGCTTGAATGTACCAGGAGAAAAGGAATTTTTGGGAAAAGGAGTTTCTTATTGTGCAGTTTGTGACTTACCTTTGTTTAAAGGAAAAACTATAGCAATAATCGGAGGAGGAAATTCTGCTCTTGATGCTGCTTTGAACGGAAGTGAGATAGCTTCAAAAGTCTATTTGATTCACAGAAGGAAAGAGTTTAGAGGTTTTGAAGAGCTTGTTGAAAAAGTAAGGAAAAAGAAAAATGTTGAGTTTGTTTTAGATAGCGTGGTAAAAGAAATAAAGGGTAAAAAGTTTGTTGAAGCGATAATAGTCAAGAATGTTTTAACAGAAGAAGAAAGAGAAATAAAGGTTGATGGCGTATTTGTTGAAATTGGTTTTGAAACAAAAATAGATTTTGTAAGAGAGTTGGTAAAAATCGATCAAAACAACCAAATAGTTGTGAACAAAAAATGTGAAACTTTTTATCCTAATAGCGATAAAATCAGGCCAGGAATTTTTGCAGCAGGTGATTTAACTGACAATCCTTTTAAGCAAATAATTACTTCTGCCGCCGAAGGAGCAAAAGCAGCTTTACAAGCTTATAATTATATAAAAGGAATTGATGTTCCTGTAACAACTGATTGGGGGCATTAGTATGATAGAAAAATTTGCAGACGAATTTGGACCTGAAAAAGTTGTTGAAGTTTATAACCCAAAAGTTGGACTTAAAGGAATTCTTGTGATAGATTCGACAGCCCGCGGCCCAGGAAAGGGAGGAATAAGAATGACTCCTACAGTAAGCGTGGAAGAAGTTTTTAGGTTAGCAAGGGTAATGACATGGAAAACTGCCTTAGCTGATTTACCTTTTGGAGGAGCAAAGTCTGGAATAATAGCAAACCCAAAAGAAATTTCTTTAGAAAAGAAAAAAGAATTGCTTTTCGAGTTTGGAAAAGCCTTGAAACCTTTTTGTCCAAAATATTACATAGCTGCTCCTGATGTAAACACAGGAGAAGAAGAGATGAGATGGTTTGTTGAAGGTAACGGTTCTTTAAAATCAGCTACAGGAAAGCCAAAGGATTTAGGAGGCTTACCACATGAGCTTGGTTCAACAGGCTATGGTGTTGCAGTTTCCACTTTGATTGCTTGCAAGCATGCAAGATTAAAAATAAATAATGCAAGAGTAGCTATAGAAGGTTTTGGCAACGTTGCAACTTTTGCTTTCAAGCATTTAGCTCAGCATGGAGCAAAAATTATAGCAGTAAGCGATAGCAAAGGCTGTATTTATGACGAAGCAGGTTTAAACTTTGAAGAATTGCTAAAAGTTAAAAAGGAAACAGGAAGTGTGACAAATTATCAAAAAGGAAAAGTTTTAAAAAACGAGGAACTTTTTGGTTTGGATTGTGACGTATTAATTCCAGCAGCTTTATCAGACTCTATAAACGAAAGCAATTATGAGAAAATAAAAGCAAAAATTATAGTTGAAGCTGCTAATATAGCAATAACAAAAAAAGCAGAGGAAGAGCTTTTTAAAAGAGGGGTTTTAATAGTTCCTGATTTTGTTGCAAACGCTGGAGGAGTAATTTCTTCTTACGCAGAATATAGAGGTTATGATGAAAACAAGATGTTCAAGCTTGTTGAGAGAAAGATAAAGAAAAACACAAAGCTAGTTTTGAAAAGAGCAAAAGAAAAGCAAATAAAACCAAGAGAAGCTGCTATGGAATTAGCAAAGGAAAGGGTAAGAGAAGCGATGGAATCAAGATGAGAATAGCTATAGTCTCACCACTAAAAAAGGAAAGAATTTTAAGAGTTGCCAAAAAGTTTGGTTTTGAGATTAGCGATAAGAAACCTGAGCTAGTAGTTTGCTACGGAGGAGATGGAACAATATTGTATGCTGAAAGGGTTTTTCCAGGAATTCTTAAGCTTGTGATAAAAAAGCCTACAAGTGTTTGTAAAAAATGTGAGTATAAGTTGAGCGAGCTAAACAAGGTTTTGAGGGAAGTATCAAAAAGGAATTATGAGATAGTAGAAGAAGTGAAGCTTGAAGCTAGGGTAAAAGGAAAAAAGCTTTTTGCTTTAAACGAAATTCAACTTCACAATAAAAACCCAGCAAGAGCTATAAAATTTTCTGTTTATGCTGAAGGAAGAAAATTTGAAAACTTGCTTGGCGATGGTGTAATAGTTTCAACGCCTTATGGTTCAACAGCTTACTATTCTTCAACAGGAGGAAAACCGTTTAAAAAAGGGATCGGAATTTCTTTCAACAATCTGCATAGGAAAAAAATCAAGAGTTTTGTTATTCCGGAAAATTCTTCGGTAAGAATAAAAGTTTTGAGAGGTCCTGCCTTGGTTTTGGCTGATAATTACGAGAAATTTGTTGAAATTTTGAAAGGAAGAGTTGAGATTAAAAAAGCAAAAGAAAAGGCAAGGTTTGTGAAGATAAATTTAAATAAAAAATGAAATTTTAAATTATGGCAGTAGTCAAAGTTATTGAAGTTATAGGAAGTTCTGAAAAAAGCTGGGAAGATGCGGTTCAAAACGCTTTAAAAAGAGCGAGCAAAACAGTAAGGAATATAACAGGAATAGATGTTTTGGGTTTTAAAGCTGTTGTTAAGGACAATAAAATAGCAGAATACAGAGCCCACATGAAAATTGCTTTTGTAGTTGAGGAGCCTGAATGAACAAGCAAAAAATACTAGAGATTGTAAGAAAGTGGAAGATAAGCAAAAAACCTGAGTACAGAAGTTTTAGATGTGCTAAGTGTCAAAGAGTAATAAGAAAAGCTTGGCATGTTTGGTTAGAAAATAAAGGGTTTAAAATAGAGGTTCATTTTTGCAAGAAATGTTTTAAGAATAGGAATAAGTTTTTTAATTTTTATCTTCAGCGATACTTGTTTTTACCAGACAAGCATTAGGAAAAATTTAAATAGTTATGTTGGCAATTTTAAAGAATGAAATTTAATCAAAGCTTAGCGACTATTCACGCATACTTATGCGCAGATGGTTATGTAATAACCAATCCACCTACTCAAAAGCATAAATATTATTATATTGGTTTAAGAAATACGAACGAAATA
Organism: Candidatus Aenigmatarchaeota archaeon; assembly: GCA_038998335.1. Taxonomy (GTDB): domain Archaea; phylum Aenigmatarchaeota; class Aenigmatarchaeia; order CG10238-14; family SCSR01; genus JAVZHQ01. The sequence goes on from JAVZHQ010000001.1 coordinate 119,891, forward strand.
ATTTTACAAGATTTTCAAAAGAATTTTGAAAGGGCATTTGGAATAAAACCAATAATTACAAAAGAAAAAGATAGATGCAAAATTCAAAATAAAAATTTATTTTTAAAACTCACAAAAAACTTTTCATTTTACTCAGATAAGTGGACCATGCCAAAGCTTTCATTAAAAGGATTAAGGTGTTGGTTGAGAGCTTTTTTCGACTGTGAAGCATGGGTTAATGTTCAGAAAGGTAAAAGTAGAGTAATAGGATTAGAATCTGTTAACAAAAATGGCCTGGAACAAATTAGAAATTCTTTGCTTAAATTTGGGATTAAGGTATCTAATGTAAAAAAAAGGAAGAATAGGAATATTTGGTATATTTACATTTGTGGTAAGGAAAATCTTCTAAAATTCAAAGAAAATATTGGATTTTTACACCCAAATAAAAACAAAAAACTCTTAGAAGCTATTAATTCATATATAAATTACGAATGGTTGATACCAAGTGAAAGAGAAGAATTTATCAAATTTGTGAATGATAAAGGGAAGTTAAGAAATGATACAAAAGAAGTTAGATTCTTTTCAATCATCAAAGATAATTTAATAAGATTAAAAGAAGAGTTAATAAAGTATGGTATTGATGCAAGGATGTATGGTCCCTGGAAAAATAATAGGGGAAGAATTTATTATTGTTTATCTTTTAAGCAAAAAGAATTAATTAAATTAAGGAGGTGAGAAAGATAAGGCTTAAAGAAAGGTTAAGAAAAATTGGCCCTTGTCTATGGGAATTACCAAGGGAAACAAAGCCGGGAATGAAAGTACCAGCATGGCTTTTCTTGTCAGAAAAGCTTTTAAGTCAAGTAGAAGAGGGAGCGATAGAGCAGGCAGCCAATGTAGCTTTCTTACCAGGAATTTACAAGCATAGTATAGCACTCCCTGATATGCATTTCGGCTATAGCTTATAAAGCGGCTAAGGATTTCCTATCGGGGGGGTTGCAGCTTTAGATTATAAAGAAGGCGGCTTAAGTCCAGGAGGTATAGGCTTTGATATCAATTGTGGCGTAAGACTTTTGCGTACAAACCTAACATTAGAGCAAGTAAAACCAAAACTTAAGGAATTGCTAGAATCAATTTTCCATAACGTTCCTTCTGGTGTTGGCGAAGTTGGAAAAATTAAGCTAAGCTTTTCTGAGCTAGATGAAGTTTTAGTCAATGGAGCAAGATGGGCCGTTGAAAAAGGTTACGGAACCGAAAAGGATTTGGAGCACTTGGAAGAGCAGGGTTGCATGAAAGGTGCAAACCCAGAAAAAGTTTCTAACGAAGCAAAAAAGAGAGGAGCTCCTCAGCTTGGTACTCTAGGAGCAGGAAATCATTTTCTTGAAATTCAAATTGTGAATAAAATATTTTTACCAGAAGTTGCGAAAGTTTTTGGAATAGAAAAGGAAAATCAGATTTGCGTGATGATCCATACCGGAAGTCGTGGATTTGGTCATCAAGTTTGTACTGATTATTTAAGAATTTTGGAATCTAGGTTTAGAGATGAGCTAAGAAAATTACCTGACCGCGAGCTAGTTTATGCTCCTGCTGGAACTCAAGAATGTGAAGATTATTTTTCTGCAATGGTTTGTGCTGCAAACTATGCTTGGACTAATAGGCAAATGATTGCTCATTGGGTAAGGGAAAGTTTTGTAAAAGTTTTAGGAATGAAATTGGAAGATATAGGCTTGGAAACAGTTTATGATGTGGCTCATAACATAGGGAAAATAGAAGAGCATGAAATAGACGGAAAAAAAGTTAAGGTTTATGTTCATAGAAAAGGTGCTACAAGAGCATTTCCTCCTGGGCATCCAGAAATCCCAAGAGATCATCAAAAAGTAGGGCAATGCGTACTTATTCCAGCTAGCATGGCTACCCCTAGCTTCGTTTTAGTTGGAGCAGAAACCGCAAAAGAAACATTTTACTCTACTGCCCATGGCTCCGGGCGTGTAGAGTCCAGAACAAAAGCACTTAAGCAGATTAGAGGCGAAGAAGTCTTAAGACAATTGCAACAAAAAGGTATACTAGCTAAGGCCGCCAGCATGAAAGTTCTCGCTGAAGAGAGGCCAGAAGCTTATAAGCTATCGACAGAAGTTGTAAAAGCAACAGAAGAAGCAGGCATAAGTAAGCGTGTAGTAGAATTGTGGCCTTTAGCTGTGATGAAGGGTTAAATTACCTAAAAGTTTTGTCAACCCCCTTGTTCAATTTTTCAGAATGAAATTCACACTCAAAACAGACCCATTCACCTAAAATTTTAGTTAAGCTTTTATTCCCGCAGTTTGGACATTTTCTCATATTAATTTAAATACTCTTGAAAAAGATTAAGTTAAAGGTGAGAAAATGCTCTCTCAAATACCTTTTGAACTTGAGAAAATAAAGAAAGAAGACTTGGAAAAAGAAATAGCAAGAGTTGGGATGATAGCAGAGCTAGATGCTATAAATTTATACGAGCAACTAGCAGCTGTTTGTGAAGATCAAAAAATGAAGAAAGTCTTGCTGGATATAGCAAAAGAAGAGAAAACTCATCTCGGCGAGTTTCAAGCCTTGCTTTTAGAAAAAGATGAAGAGCAACAAGAAGAATTGAAAAAAGGAAAAGAGGAAGTTGAAGAGTTAAGCTAAATGTCAAGAATAACTTTTGCTTTCCAAACTTTATTTTTTTTAATTTTTAGCTGGTGATAGGTACAAGCTTTAACGTGCGTTCTAGTTTCATGCTTATTCTTATCTATGGTTTCGCCTTTGCAAATAGCTTCTAGCTTAAATTTTTTCTCATTAACTTTTACCGAAAATTCAGAAAAAGCTAAGTTTTCCGAATCAACAAAAACTAGCAAATAATTTAGCCAGTTAAACATTAAAGATTCTAAGTCTGAACCTTCGACCTCAACTTTTCTTTCAATTTTTGTTTCTATTTGCTTAGTGTTAACCATTACTTCAAACATTGCTAAGGCTGCATTTTCAAACAACTCGTTCAAATCTTTACCATAAGCTTCAAAGGCTATGTCTGCTGTTGTTATGTCCAAAAACTTAAACTTCATACTTTAAAATTGGTTTTTAAGCTAAAAAATTAAATATTAATACTTTTTAGGCTTATTGGTAATCATGGAAAGAATACCGAAAGCTTTGTTAGAAGTAGAAAATTATATGAAAGTTAACCTTATAGAAACTTTTGGAATTCCTAAGGAAAACGAGCAAATGGGTTTAGCTATAGAGGAATACTTAAGCAGGGGAGGAAAATACCTTAGGCCAGGTTTGGTTTGGTCGACAGTTAAAGCATATGAAGTAAGAAAACCAGAAGATTCCATCTGGGCAGCGATTTCATTAAGCTTCGATCATAACTGGTTTTTGATTCACGATGATATAGAAGACAATTCAAGGCTAAGAAGAGGAAAGCCTTGTTTACACATACTTTATGGAATAGATAATGCAATAAATTATGGCGATTACTTAAGAACTTTAGCAGAAATGGCTTTGGAAAAAGGAAAGAAAAATTGGGGGCTTAAAACTTATTCAAAACTTATTTCTGCAAGACAGGAAATGCTTAAAACAACTTGTGAAGGACAAGACTTAGAGTTTGTCTTAAGGAAAAAACCTTTGAGAGAAACTACAGAAGAAAAAGTTTTTAAAATCCTAGAGAAAAAGTCAGCTTTCTACACAGTATTTACACCTTACCGCTACGGAGCAATAATTTCAGGAGTAAATGATAAGGAAATAGAAGAGCTTAAGCCTGCTTTAATGAAAATAGGAATTGCTTTTCAGATTCAGGATGATGTTCTTGATTTAACAGTAGAGAAAGAACAAGAAAAAGGTGAAGCTACTTTAAAAGCTCAAAAGTTTGGAAAGGATTGGGCAGGGGATTTGGAGGAAATGAAAAGAACTTTGCTGATAGCAAAAGTTTTAGAAAAAGCTGATAGCGAAGACAAAAAATACTTGCTAAGAATGTTGGATAATGAGGGAAGGATGAAAAGGCTTGTAGCTATGAGAGATTCTTTAAAAGATAAAGGTCTGGAAAATTCCTCTCAATATAGAAAAGTTCAAGGAAGAATTGATGAAATTAAGCTAAAAGTCATAGAAATCATGAATAAGTATAGTGTGATAGATGAGGCAAAAGAAAAAGCAAAAGAGCTTTATGAGCAAGGAATAGTAAAAGTAGAGGAAGCTTTACCTGCTACTGAAGGAAAAAAAGATGTTTTAGATTTGTTAAAGTTTGCAGTGTTTAGGCACTTCTAGAAAAGCTTATAAGTTGAGAAAAAAATAAAGTTAAATGTAGTTAAGGAGGAAGTTTAGAATTCAGTAGCTAACAGCTACGCTTTCCTTGGCTTATAAAAAGCTGAGGAAAGTCAAAAATTCTAAACCTCGAACTTAACTACGAAAAATTTAAAAAATTATCTTTTTTTATTAGAAAACCTAACTTAATAGTATGAGAAAAGCTCAGGCTGCCTTGGAGTATTTGGTTCTCGTTTCAGTTGCACTTTTGATATTTGGTGGAATTCTTTACTATTTTCAAATTTCAAAAAACAGCTTTTCTAATGATGTAAGAGTTTCGCAACTCAGAAATGCAGTCGATTGGATGATAAGCTCAGCTAACATGGTTTGTATGCAAGGCGAGCCTGCAAGCGTTATTTCTCAAGTTTACATTCCTTCAGGAGTAAAAGACGCTTATTTTGATGATAAAAAAATAGTTTATAACTTGACTGTTGATTCTAGTGTGACTCATGTTTATGGGGAAGCTTTGTGCAAACTAAACGGAACTTTACCAAGAGGAGAAGGAAACTATAGAGTTCTTGTTAAAATGCAGGGTGATTATGTTAACATTACCTATAGGTTTTAAGGCTCAGGTTGTGGGAGAATTCATTTATTTATTCGGAGCTTTTTGCTTTTTTCTAGTTGCTTTCATAGCAGCTTATACTTGGAGAAATACTCAAATTCAAGAGCAAAGCATGATTTTTGAGGTTCAGAGAATAGGTGATGAGGCTGCAAATCAAATAAATTTAGCTCATTTAAGTGGAGATGGTTTTTCAAAAGAATATTACTTGCCTGAAAAAATAGGGACGTTTATTTATAACATAACCATTTACGGAAACGTTTTAATCATAAACACAACAAAAACTTCCTATTCCGTTGCATTAATCACAAGCAATATTAATGGAAACTTTACTTTTGGAAAAAATTTAATAAAAAATATTGATGGGATGGTGAACATAAGTGCTTAAGAAAAAAGCTCAGGTTTTCACTTTTGATGTTTTTATGAGCTTAATATTTTTTGTTAGCGTTTTTGTTATTTGGCTTATCATAACCAATCAGTTAGTTGAACAGGCAAGTTATGCTTATGAAATTAACATGCTCGATAAAAAATTGCAAAGGGCTTCTGACCTGCTTATAAGAAGCAAAGGAGTACCAGAAGATTGGGATTCAAATAACGTGAAAGCTTTTGGTTTAGCAGGAGATACAGAATATATAGTGAGCGAAGAGAAAATTTCAAAATTTTTGAGCGCAGGTATAGATAAAATTAAAAGTAGTCTTGGTTTTGGTGGCTACAATTTATACATAAGATTTGCTAACATTACAGGAGATGATTTTGACCCAGCAAACCCTTATGAGATAGGAAGCTTTCCGAACAACCCAAAAATTGTAGTTTCAATAAAGAGGTATTTCCTGATAGATTTTAACGGAAATAGAGATTTGGCTATGATGCAAATGATTGTGTGGCGATAAAAATGAAAGGCCAGGTTTTTTCGTTAGAGGCAATTCTGGCAATTTCTTTATTAGTAATTTTTGCTATAGTTGTTTCTTTTATTGGTGTAACTTCATTCTTCCAACATCAAACTTATGAAAGGTTTCACTATATTTCTCAAGATTCCGTTCAACTTTTAATCAAAACAAGAGTCTCTGATTGGAAAGAAAAACTACAAGAGTTGTTTGATGAGGGAGTTTTAACAGAAAACGATTTGGATAAAAGTTTGCTCGACATTATAGGTAGCTTTTGGACCAAAGGAGATATAGAAAATGCAAAGAAAGTAACTGAATTGATCCTAAACTTGTCTATTCCTGAAAATCTAGGTTATGAAGTTTCTATAGATGAAGATACCATAGCTAAAAGAGAAAAGCCGTTGAAGGCTCTACTTTCTGTCTCTACGACTACTGTTTCAGGTTATGCTATAGGAAAACCTGTAGAAGGATATATGTCAACAGCTTTTCTAAGAGAAGTAGAGAAAAAAGAAACTTGTAAAGTAATTTCTGTCGAACAAGAAGGAAGTGGTTGGTCATCTCTAAAAAAAGTTATAGGAGTAAGCTATCCTTTTCATCTATTTAGAGCTCCAGGGTCTGGTTGTGATGATCCGACAATAACAATAATGGCGTTAAATGACTCAATTTACATTCTTCAGTACTACAATCCTGGACAAGGTTGGCAAACTATACTACAAAAAGAAATATTAAACAAATCATTACATGTGATATCAAATTATTCTACAGCAAATTTTCCCATAAGTGTTAAGCCTGGATATTTTAGAGTACTTTCTCCGTACGAAGTAAGTATAAATGTTATGACCGCAGAAGGTTCTGATATAACTACATTGTCAACAGATCCTTCAATAAAGTACACAGGAACAGAGTTTATTTTACTTGGTAACGCAAGAGGAACTTTTGAAGGTCAGTGTAATATTCGTGGAGGAGGGTGCAATGATAGAAGACATTGTTTTATGGTAAGAGGGTTTGCATTTGAGGATAACACAGAAATAAACATCTCTTACCTTAACAAAGTTCCTTTTGAAGGTGTAGCAGTTTTTCTTTGGGACGAGCCGGGATGGACTTTAGTTAAAACGTTGAGGGCAAACGCTACTCAACCTTTTGACAGTAATCAAACCTGTATTAACGTGCCTAACGGAAATTCTTATACCGCGTTAAAAGTTGTTACAAATAAACCAATACTGCTTTATAGGGCCACTCATATGGACGAGATGGATATGATGATAGCCGATACAGGAACGAATTGGGGTAAAATTTTGTATTTTGCTATGTATCAAGAATGCTATAGTTCGTCAGGTAATTATGATCCACGAAGACCTTTACTTTTCTATGTTTATAATAGAGGTAAGAATGCAGGGAAAGTTAAATTACAAGTTTATAAGGGGTTTAATTACACTACTGGTGCTAGGTCTTATGGAAGTTATACTCCTGGATGGAATGACTGTACAGAAATTTCACTAGATGCTGGGCACATGAATGTTATTGATGTAGATAAAAGTTGTGGTACACTTGCTCGAACTGACAAAGGGGGGAGAGAATCTTTCTGGAGGTTGATTTCAGATGTAGATATAGGTGCTTTGGCCGGAGGAGATTTAAACTGTAGGATGTGGGGAACTATTTCAGACGTATATATGGAACTTCCCGCAGTTGATGAAGAATGGACGACTTTCGAAACACACATGCTTTATGGCGGGAATCCTTGGAGCGATGATGTTACATGGGGATGCAGTTGTTCAGGAGATTGTAGAACAACTTGTCCTCCTAATGGAAATTGTTGGTGGCCTTATGGCGGACAAGAATTTCTAGCAACGGTAGGGCCTGTAGAGATTACTGTTAAGCCTGAAGGTCAAATTGGTAATGTTAATATCACCTACGTTTGTGCAGGTTATTGTGCGATTGAAGATTCTGCTGGTCTGCATGTGTTAGACAATACAACATACACTCCTCAAAAAATTGAAGTTAAAGGAAGCTTAAGAAAATTTATTTTAGGAGGAAACAATTCTAATCTATTCTGGGGTTTAGAAAAAAGGCCACCAGAAAGTCCATACGTGGCTACTGCTCAAAAATGGATATTTGAAGGGAATGAGAAGTTTAGATTCTATCAAGGAGGATCTGGAAATTGTTGGATTTTAACAATAAATCCTTATTCGATGCAGGAAAAAGTATCTGCAAGAGAGGCACCGTTTCCGTACATACCTCCTCCAAAAAGTGCTACAGGACCATTATATGTTACAAAAAAATTCTCTTTGCCAAGTGATGCAGTAATCAAAAGAGCTAATTTAGTTATAAGTCTACATGAAGGTTACGGCACTCCTGAACCAGTATCGATAAGTATAAACGGTAATAAAGTATGGGAGGAGATGATAAGTGAAGGTTTCGTAGATGAGATAATCTTAGATCCCAGTGTTCTAAAACCTGGCGAAAATACTCTTTTTATAAACATGAGTAAGCCTGATAGTTACCATTCTCATATCCATCCAGGTTTTAGGTTAGACGTTTGTTACGAGACAAGAGAGTCTGAAATTGAATGGGATGGTGATAAAATTGTGAAAAGATATTATTTTGATAATGTTATAGGTCATCCAACTGCTTGGAGTTTTGTTTCCTTTGGTATACCTATTGGAGCAAAAGATATTGAAATTACTGGTTATTTACTAGTAAAAAATATTAACTATTACACCAAGTTAGCTTTATCGAATATGAATAACCCGAATTATGTTTTATTTGAGAAAGAAACTAAAAAAGAAAGAGGATTAGAGGAATACGACAGAGAATTCTTCATAAATAATCCAAGTTGGGCGATACCACAACTTCCCCCAGCTGCTCAAGAAAAAATAACTTTAGACCCAAGTAAAATTGATATAGGTAGGACAAATATAATTTCTATCTATCTTGACACAAAAACTACCGATGATGTTTATATAGACACATTTAACGAAATAGAAGATAAAGCTGAAATAGTTGAAGGAATAATAGAAATAAAATATAAACCACCTTCCTCTCCGTACGGTTATATAGATTTAACTAGAATACTTCCTTCCTCTCAAGGTGTTGAAGAAACAGTTACTATTACTTTTCCTCTGAATTTTACTCCTCCCTATGAGATTGTTACAGAAGCGAACGCACACTTTGTTGCAAGCTATAGCTGGAGAGTTAATTATAGTGTTAATTCTAAGCAGGCATTCATTTCACCTAGCGGAAGAGTGGTCCCAACAACTGTTTTTATTCCAGTAGAGTTTTTAAACACTTCTGGGTTAAACACCGTTTTTATGGAAGACTTGGCAAAAAATCTTGCTCATTCAGGAACCGTTTCTTACTCGTTTTTAATCAAAGATTCTGTCGAGTATGGCAAGGAATTCGAAAAGGCAAACGGTTGTACTATTAAAGTTTGGTATGATATTAATTTTGACGATTCTGCTGATAATTTCGTAGAGGTGAAAATTGGCCCTGAGCCAGATGACTTTGATCCAGACAAAGATGCTATCGATGATGCTCTAGCTAGGCTTTTAGATATTTTAAACTTTTACGGGGATAAGGGAGATTGGCCTGATAATCCTGACGGAAGCCAAACCAATCCAATCGATATAGAAATTCCTCCAGATATAAAATTTGATTGGATATACGTGGGAGGTATAAAAAGTTTGTGGGGACCGGCAAATCTTAAAATAAAGGTTTGGACATGAAAGGTTTAATTTATACGTTAATAACAATTTTGATAGTAGCAACAATTATAGGTATTCTTTTTATGTACGTAAATATGTCTTACTCTCTTACAAAAGATATTTCCAATAAGATTGTTTCAGATCAACTTCATTATTTTGAAAGAAATATAGAAGAAGATATAGAAAGAGCATTGTACGCGAGTGGTAAAAGAGCCTTAGTAGCTGCTGTAAATTATGTTATAAAAAATAATACATTTTTAGACGATTCGATCAAAAGAATAAAAGAACTAATGGAAAATGGTACCATATATAATGAGGCAGTTTTGTATATGAAGGATAATACAATAGGCAATTGGACTACTAACATTGAAAAAGTTGCAAATCAAGCTGGTTATATAATGGAGCTAGATATAAGTTCTGTTGATATAAGACCATTAGATAGTTTTAATTTAGCTTTTAAAATTAACGTAACAATAAATCTTACAGAAAGTACTAGAAGTATAAGAATCGATAGGTTTTTTGAAAAGAGTATTATAATTTCAATAGAAAGAATAGAAGATCCTTTACCCTCTCTTAAAACTGGAAAAAAGTATAGGAAAATCATAATTAAATGTCCATTTTCTGAACATGTGGAACAAGCAGATGGAAATTATGATTTTACAAATCTCAAAGAAGATATAAAAAACGGTTATTATCATCCCTCTAAAGTGGGAGCAAGTTTTTTAGATAGATTAGAAGGAAGTTTAGTAACATCTAGCAAATATCAAAATCTTGCTCCATCTCCAGATACAATTATTGGTCTTGAGTTCTTTGTCAATAGGTTAAAATTGCCTACCGATGATCCTACTTATAATCAAAAAGCGAACCAATCTGTTATAGACCATCTTTATTGGGATACACAAGCTTATAAAGGTTATTCTATAGATCATCCTGATATAAGAGATGACCCAGAAGTAAATTGGTTTAAAATCGATAAAGATCCTTTCTGTTTAGATTGTCCTCATCATACTACTTATGGAATTCCTGAAGGTTTGCTTAAGTGATTTAATTTTAATTAAAAAATCAAATTAATTATTAGATAAGTATGCTTAAAGTAAAGGATGTTATGTCAAAAAATGTAATTACAGTTTCTCCTGAGCAAAGCATAATGGAAGTTGTAAAGATTCTTGCAGAATCAAAAGTTTCAGGCTTGCCTGTTGTTAAAGAAGGAAAAATAGTTGGAATAATAACAGAAGCAGACATTTTGGATTTGGTAGGAAAGAAAAATTTGCTTGCTGTAGATGAAGGAGCTTTGAAAGAAAAAGGTGTGACAAAAGTAAAGGAAATAATGAAGAAAGTAGTTATAGTAGCTAATGAAGAGGATGGTTTGGATAGAGCTGTTTTGCTCATGAGCTTGTACAAAGTTAAAAGGCTTCCTGTAGTTGATAAAAAGAATAATATTGTAGGAATAATTGCTCGAGACGATATAATAAAATCTCTTGCTAAGCTCATGGCAGAAGCAGTCCCTGAAAAAGTCTCTACTGTGGAAAAAGTTCCGAGTATGATGGAAACAGACATAGACAGAATACTTGCTGTTATAAAGGAAAAGAAAAGAGTAAAGTTTAGCGAGCTGGAAAAAATGTTTAACGTAAGCAAAGAAGTTATAGAAGAGTGGGCAAAGATTTTAGAAGATCATGGTTTAGCTGAAATTTTCTATCCTGCCATAGGTGAACCTGAACTTAGGTTGAGAAAATGAGGATATTAGATAGCTATAAGCTTTTTGCAGAGGGTGTGCCTGCAGAAATTAACATAGTTAAAATAGAAGGAGAGTTTGTTCCTATTTATGAGGTTTCTTTGCCAAAGTTTGAGGAAGCAACCCTAGCAGTTTTGTCTGCTATAAGGGAAAGGCTAATAACTGAAGTTGGAGTTAAAGTTCAAGAAATCCTTGACCCTAGAGTTATGGAAGATTTGAAGCAAAGGTTTTTTGCTAAATCTTTAGAGCTTATTCAAAGGCAATTGCCAAGAGTTTCTGAGGAAGAGAAAAAGATTTTGGCAGGTACTTTAGTTCATGAAATGCTAGGCTTAGGAAAGGTTGAAGTTTTGCTTAAGGATGAAAATTTGGAAGAAATAGTTATAAACAATTCCCAAGAGCCTTTGTGGGTTTACCATAAAAAATATGGTTGGCTTAAGACTAACATAGTAATAAAAAGTGATCTGGAAATTTACAACTATGCAAGCATGATAGGAAGGAAAGTTGGAAGACAAATAACAAGCCTTAACCCTTTAATGGATGCGCACCTAACAACAGGAGACAGAGTTAACGCAACTTTATTTCCGATCTCAACAAAAGGAAACACTATTACGATAAGAAAGTTTGCAAGAAAGCCTTGGACTATAACTGACTTGATAAAAAACAATACAATAAATAAAGAAGTAGCTTCCTTGCTTTGGCTTGCCATTCATTATGAAATGAACATAATAGTTTCAGGAGGAACTGCTACAGGAAAAACTTCTATTCTTAACGTTTTAACAACTTTCATTCCACCAAACCATAGAATTGTTTCGATAGAGGATAGCGTCACTGGCGATTGTGAAATCCTTTTTGAAAGGAAAGGAGAAATCTTTAGAAAGGCTATTGGCGAACTAATAGATTCTTTACTCCCCGATGGTGAAGAAAAAGTTGAAAACAAAGATAACATAAAAATTTTTTCCATGGATAAAGATGGAAAAATTAAGCTTGCTCTACCTTCCCACTTTATTAGGCATAAAGTAAAAAAGAAAGTTTTAGATATAATTTTAGCTAGCGGAAGAAAGATTTCAGTTACAGAAGATCATTCTCTTTTTGGTTTGAACGAAAACGGTGAAATAGTGCCAATTCCTGGAAAAGAAATAAAAGTTGGAAGTTTTATTGCAGTACCAAGAATACTCCCTTATGAAGGAAAAAAGAAAGTTTTTGACCTTTCCTTAGAGCTTGAGAAATTCAAAGGATGTTTTGTTGAAGTGGACAAAGAATTTATTAGAAAAAACTTTAAAAAGCTGGTAGAATCAAAACTTTTATCAAAGCAACAAGCTTACTATTACTTAAAAAAAGGAGTTTTGAAAGCTGAAGTGCTGCAGAAGCTAAACGTTAAACCAAGAAAAGGAAAAATAAAATCTAGAAGCGGTTCTTTCTTACCTTTAAAAGTTAGCGTAAATAAAGATTTAGCATTAGTAGCTGGGCTTTGGCTTGCAGATGGCTGTTACGATAGAAATTCTGTTATTTTTTCTGTTACTGATGAGGAAAGTAAAAAAATTATTAGGAAAATTGCAAAAAGGTTTAGAATGGGTTGTAAATTGCATAGTGATAAAATTTCCTTGATGCTTAATTCAAAACTGTTTAAAACATTTTTCAAAGAAGTTTTAGGGTTAGAAGGAAATGCCTATACCAAAAGAGTTCCAAGCTGGGTTTTTGGTCTGGAAAAAGAAGAGCTAGCAGCATTTTTAAAAGGATACTTTTCAGGAGATGGTTGGGTAAGGTCAAAGGATGTTGCAGTTTCTTCTGTTTCATTCAATCTTCTAAAAGATATTCAAACACTTTTGCTAAGGTTTGGGATTCCTTTAAGAATAGGAAAAAAGTTTAAGGATAATACTTACCAAGCAACAATCTCTGGTTCAAAATTTTTAAAAACTTTCTTTTATGAAGTTGGATTTTTGCAAGAGAAAAACAACGAAAAACTTTTTAGTTTGTTGCATAAAAAAGTCCATGATGTTTCTGATGTAGTTCCTTTGCCAAAGCACTTTTATCTCAGACTTAAAAAATTGTTAAAAGAAGAGGTTGGAGTAAAGAGAAGTTATAAGGGATGGAAATCTTGGCACAGAAATTACATGAAATCTAACATAGGGAGAGAATTGTTGAAAGAAATTGTGAGTAAGATTGCAAACGATGGTGGAAATGAAACTTTAATAAAGTTAGCTAATAACGACATCTTTTGGGACAGAGTAAAAGAAATAAAGGAAAGAGAGTTTGAAGGTTATGTTTATGATATAAGTGTTCCAGGAAATGAAAGTTTTGTTTGTAACAATATAATAGCGCACAACACTAGGGAGATTCAGTTGCCAGATTTCTTACACTGGGTTCCTTTGACAACAAGAGAGCCGAACCCTGAAGGAAAAGGTGAAGTTTCTATGCTTGACTTGATGGTAAACGCTTTGAGAATGAGGCCTGACAGAATAATAGTAGGAGAAATAAGAAGAGCAAGGGAAGCAGAAGTTTTGTTCGAAGCCATGCATACTGGTCATTCAGTTTATTCAACCTTGCATGCAGATACTGCTGAGCAGACTGTTAGAAGATTGGTTAATCCACCGATAAACGTGCCAGAAATGCTCTTAGAAGCTTTACATATCATACTAGCAATGCACAGAGATAGAAGAAAAGGAATAAGAAGAGTTTTTCAGCTTTCTGAAATTATTCCAAGTGAAAGGGGAGTTCAGCTCAACACTTTGTTTAGGTGGAGAGCCGATAAGGATGAAATTATTCCTTTCAAGACAAGCATGAGAATAATGGACGACTTAAGACTTTACACAGGAATGACAGATCAAGAAATAGCTCAGGAGCTTGCTCAAAGGCAAATGGTTCTTGATTGGTTAGTTAGGCACAATATTAATACTGTCAATACTGTTGGCTTTGTTATTTCTGAGTATTATTCTGAACCGGAAAAAATAATAAGTGCAATAAAAACTAATATTAGTCCAGAGAGAATACTTGGAGATTTGATGAAGGAGTTGAAAACTTGAGGATTCCGCTACTTCCTTTCAAAACAGAAGTAGCTTTGAATTTTGCAAGGAAGTTTTTTGGAGTAAGCAAAGAAATGGCAAAGTTTTTTCCTTCTTTAAGTTATGAGCTTAAGCAAGCAAAGGTTGATTTGAACCCTAGGGAATACATTGCCCTAGCAATTTTTACCGCATTTTTTTATTTTGCTCTAATGATTTTCATAACAATTTTCTTGGGGATAATTTCTAATCCTTTAAATCCTTTAGCTGCCTTTACTCCAACTTATCTTGTTACCATGCTTTCCTTAGATATAGGAATAACTTTCTTTGTTTTTTACTATGTAATTCTTTACCCAAAAATGCTCTTGATCAAGAAAATAAGGCTTTTGGAAAGGGATTTGTTGTATGCTTTAAGACATTTGCTGATTCAAGTTAGGTCAGGAGTTACTCTTTTTAACGCTATGGTTTCTGTTGCTGCAGGAGATTATGGTTTGGTTTCAGAAGAATTTGAAGAAGCAGTAAAGGAAATAAACGCAGGAGTTTCTGAGATAGAAGCTTTGGAAAACATGTCTTTTAGGAACCCCTCTCTCTACTTTAGAAGGGTTATTTGGCAACTAGTTAATGGAATGAGAGCAGGTTCAGACATAGCAACAACTTTAAGAGAAATAGTTAATGGCTTAGCAATAGACCAAAGAATTGAGATTAGAAGGTATGGGGCTCAACTTAATCCTATGGCTTTGATGTATTTGATGACTGCAGTTATTATTCCAACTCTAGGAATAACTTTCATAATAATTCTTTCTTCTTTCTTTGGTCTTTCATTCCTGCCCTTAGACATTTTCTTGTACCTAATTTTGGGATTCTTGATAATCTTTCAATTCATGTTTATTGGCTTGATAAAAGTTAGGAGGCCAAGCCTGGAGGTATAAGATGATTAGCTTTGTTAAGATTTACAGGAAAATCGGAAGAGCGATGCCAAAAGGTTATAGAGAATATCTAGAAAGAAAGCTTGTTTGTTGTGGAATTCCAACTAGCGTTGATATTTTTATCGGCTTTACTTTATTGCTAGAAATTTTCCTCAGCTTCATAATAAGCCTTTCACTGTTTTTAATAGGTTTTATCAATTTTCTCTACTTTATAGTTGCTTTTCTTGGTTTTCTCTGTGTTTTTGTTTTGGTTGAGCATGCTATTCTAATTCTAATAGCTGATAGGAAAGCTTCCTTTGTTGATGAAATTTTACCAGATGCCTTGCAACTAATGGCAGCAAACATTAGAGCAGGAATTACTCCTGATCGAGCTTTGCTTCTTGCTGCAAGGCCCGAGTTTGGGCCCCTAGAAATAGAAATAAAAAGAGCGGCAAAGGAAGCTTTAACAGGAAGAACCATAGAGGACGCTTTGCTTGAAATTCCTAAGAGGATTGAGTCGAAAATGCTTAACAGAGCTATAAAGCTTATAGTTGAAGGCTTGCGTTCAGGAGGAGAACTAGCTACTTTGCTTGATGAAACTGCAAACGATGCAAGACAAACTCAATCTTTAAGAAAAGAAGTTAGAGCAAATGTTGCTATGTACGGAATGTTTATTTTATTTGCTGTAGCAATTGGTGCTCCTTTGCTTTATGCAATTTCAACTCATTTAGTAGAAATGATAATAAAAGTTAGCGCAGGAATAGAGATGCCCGAAACTTCTGCAGTAGGAGGATTAAGCATAATTAAATTTGCTGCTCCTTCTATCGATCCTCAATTTATCTTTAACTTTTCCATAGCAGCTATTATCATAACAACAACTTTTGGAGGAATAATTATTGGTTTAATAGAGGCAGGAAAGGAAAAGGCAGGAATAAAATTTGTTTTTGCTTTAATCGCAGTAGGGCTTTTGGTTTTTATTGGAGCAAGGCTTTTGCTTGCGAGCATGTTTTTCTTGCCAGCATAAAGCTTATATTTAAAGAAAAAGAAATTCAATTTTAGTGAGAAAATGAGGAAAGGACAAACTGCTTTGGAGTATTTGATGACTTATGGATGGGCAATCCTAATAGTGATAATCGTAGTAGCTGCTTTGTATGCTCTAGGGCTAACAAAGCCTTGCAGATGGACAGGAACACAAGTAACTGTTCCAGGAGGTTTTTCAACTGATAGAGCATATATAAAAGTAACAAATCAAGATGCAGACGGTGATGGCGCAGTAGATGATAACAAATTACAGATGAAATTAACAAATGGTTTGCCTGACGCCCTAACAGATTTGGATCTTACGTTCAAAATGACACCTTCTGGTGTGCAAACTGTAAGTAACGATTTGGTGACTTCTGCAGATCCGCTTGAATCAGGAGAAACATTAACTTTACAGGTGAACTTCTTAAATGGGTACGTCTCTGTGGGAGATTGTTACACTATTGATATAACAGGGACCTATACATCGGGTGGGGCAACTCATGACTTTACAGCCAGAATTACAGGAGTAGTAGAGTCAGGAACAATTTAAAACAATTAAACCTTTAATGTGAAATAATTTGCTAAATTTTTTTCTTTTTTTCTTTAAATTTATTAACCCAAAAAACTAAATTTTATTTTAATGAAGAAAAAGATGAAAAAAGTTTCTGAAAAACCAAAAGAGGAAGGAAAACCTGAAAGGGTAGAAACGGGAATTCCTGGTTTGGATAGACTAATAGAAGGAGGTTTTGTTAAAGGCTCAGCAGTTTTGATAGCAGGAGAAACAGGAACAGGAAAAACGATTTTTTGTACTCAATACATTTGGCATGGCTTACAAAAGGGTGAAAATGTAGTTTACATAACCTTGGAAGAGCCAGCAGAAGATATAATCTCGCAAGCTTTACAGTTTGGGATGGACTTCAGGCCTTACATTCAACAAGGAAGATGTATAATAGAGTATGTTTTTCCTAAATCTTGTGACGATTTGGATTATGAAATTTTTAAGAGGATAAAGGAAGTAAACGCTACTCGTTTTGTTCTAGATGGTTTAAGCTTAGTAGCTTTTGCAGCAAAGGCTTCTGACCCTACTGAGCTAAGGGCAAAGGTTTTCGAGCTAATAATGAGGTTAAAACAGTATGGAGTAACAAGCTTGATAGTTGGAGAGATACCAGAAGCAACAAAAGCCTTATCGCGATTTGGTTTTGAAGAGTTTATAGTAGATGCGGTAATAGTTTTGCATTATTTGGAATTTACAGGAGGAGGAACACCAAGAAGCTTACTTATAAGAAAGATGCGTCACACTAAGCATGGAACTGACATCTATCCCATAGAAATTACTAATAAAGGAATTGTTGTTAAGAAAGAATAGTTTTTTAAAATTTATTCTTTATTTTAAAAGTATGAGAAGTTTTGAGGAAATAAAGAAGGATTTGGATTACGTGAGGAATTGGGAAAGTCTGATTTCTTCTCTTCTGGCTGGTAACATAGCTTATTCTTTGTTTAGGGAGTTTTTGGAAGGTAGAAGCGAAGCTCAGGAAAAAATAAGGTCTTTAACGCTAGATTATTTGGGCAAGATTTCTGAGCTTAGAAAAGAATATGAAAAAGAGATGGAGGAGCTTTTAAGAGGATATAAAGAAGGGAAAAAAATGGAATAATTTTGAGTTTTTTCAAGTACTTAAATACTTTTTCTTTTATTTTTTCTTTGTGGAAGAAGAAAAAAGATACTTAAATTTTACAAAAGTTTTGATGGAAAAATTTTTTAAAGAGGCAGAAGGAAAAGAGTACTTGGATTCTTTTATCAAAGGCTTAAAGTTCGGAATAAAGCTAGCAGAAGGAAAAGAAAAAGATTTTGCTTTTTGTTATGGAGCTATTCTAGGCTATTTATTAGGAAAAAAGAAATTTGGAGAGAATAAAAATTATGAAAATTTAAACGAAAGTTAGCATTTAAAAGTATAAATAAGGATTTTTGTGTTAGACGTCTAACAAAAAACCAACTTTCTAAAATTTCCCTAAGGGAAACAAAAAATATATATTTTTGTTTCCTATATTTCTTTTATGCTAAGAGAGGTTTTACTAGAGTGGAAAGAGAAAGAACTACCGCAAGATATAATCGAGAGAGATTTAAAGGTATGGATAAACAAGCACATAGTTTCCCTTATAGGACCAAGAAGAGCCGGTAAAACCTATTTTATGTTCCAGCTAATAAAAGAGCTTTTTGAAAAGAATAATTCCAAAGATAATGTTGTTTACATAGATTTTACCGACCCAAGAGTAAGAAAAATTGGTGTTTCTGAGTTTTTAAAGGAAGTAAATTCACTGTTTAAAAATCAAGTTTTTCTTTTCTTGGACGAAATTCAAGAGTTAGAAGAATGGTCTTTGTTCGTTAGAACTTTGTACAATTTCCAAAAATATAAAATAATAATTTCTGGTTCTTCTTCAAAACTTTTAAGCAGAGAGATTTCAACCGAGCTAAGAGGAAGGTGTATTCCTTATATAATTTTTCCTTTTACCTTTAAAGAGTTTCTTAAGCTAAAAAAGTTTGTAGTTAGGGAAGAAATTTCTAAGGCAAAGGTTGGTGAAATTTTAATGCTTTTGAAAGAATTTCTTGATTTTGGAGGGTATCCTGAAATTCTTCTTGCTGACGAGAAAAACAAGAAAATTGAAATAGCAAGAACCTATTTTACTACCGTATTTTTTAAGGATTTGATAGAAAGGTTTAAAATAAAAAATGTTGCACTTATGGATTATTTTGTTAGGTATTGCATAGCAAACTCTTCCTCCTATATTTCATTAACAAAAATTGAAAAAGAATTGAAATCGATTGGCTTGAAAGTTAGCAAAAAAACCTTAGCGAATTATTTAAAGTATGTGGAAGAGGCTTTGTTCCTTTTTCCGATAAAAAGATTTTCTTTAAAGTACAGAGAAAGAGCAAAGTATCCTGCAAAGATTTATTTGGTAGATAATGTTTACTTTGCGATTGAACCAAGGTTTTCAAAAGATTTTGGGAAAAAAATGGAAAACTTGGTAGCTATTTCTCTTTTGAGAAAAAAGTTTGAAGGAAAAGTTGATGAAATTTTTTACTTCAAATCGAACGATTTTGAGGTAGATTTTGCTGTGAAAAAAGGTTTAAAAATCAATCAACTAATTCAAGTTACCTATGCTTCTAGTAAAGATGAGGTTGAGAAAAGGGAAATTAGGTCTTTAATAAAGGCAAGCAAAGAACTTAAATGTAAAGATTTGCTAGTAATAACCTGGGATTATGAAGATCAATTAAAAATAAAAAACAAAAAAATTGTTTTCAAACCTTTGTGGAAATGGCTGCTAGAAAGTTAGTTTAGAAATTGTTAGACGTCTAACAATTTTAAAGCATTTCTTTCAAGTTTTTCTGTTTAGTCTAAAATTTTTCTTTTACAAAAGAGATAAAATTTAAATATTTTGCTTATGAGAGATTATTAGAAAAACATGGCGTTAAGAGTTAAGAAAGGGGAAGAATATAAAATTCACAGAATAGCAGAAGCGATAGAGCAAGGAAAGGTAGAAGGTGTTTCGAGAAAAGATTTTAGGGAAATAACAGACCCAGAACTTCTAGCTCTTTATGAAATAGCTGAAATGGTTTATTCCTTTAAAAAAGCTTTAGAATACTTGAAGGATTTTCTTGAGTCTAAGGAATAAATTTTGCTGATTTTCTTAACCACAAACTTTTTAAAAAAGTTTGTGAATATAAATTATATGGAAACAGAGGAGATTAAAAGAGTTATAGTGTCTCAGAAAGAGGAAATGGAAGAAAAGTTTGAAAGAGGGGAAATAATAGAAAGAGAAGTGGAAGTAAAAAAGCTGAGAAATTTTCTTGTTCGTCCTAACATTTTAGTTATTCTAGGGGTAAGAAGATGCGGAAAATCTATATTTTCTTGGCAAATTTTCAGAGATGGCAAGTTTGGTAGTATTAATTTTGACGATGAAAGATTGGTTGGGATTGAAGCAAAAGATTTGGATAAAATTCTTCAAGCTTTTTACGAGCTTTACGGAAGGGTAGATAGAATTATTCTTGATGAACCTCAAAACGTAGAAAATTGGGAGTTGTTTGTTAATAGGTTAAGAAGAAGTAAAAAAGTTATAGTTACTGGTAGCAACTCAAAACTTCTTGCAGGTGACTTAGCAACTCACTTAACAGGAAGATATGTAGATTTCACTCTCATGCCTTTTAGTTTTAGAGAATTTTTAAAATACAAAAAAGTTGAAATGAAAAAAGAAGATTTTTATTCAACAGTGAAAGTAGCAGAGATAAAGAGGCTTCTTGAAAATTATGTGAGGCTTGGAGGGTTGCCAGAAGTCTTTACTTTCGGCAAAGAAATTCTTGTTAGGATTTATGGAGATATTATAGAAAAAGATGTGCTAAGAAGGTTTAAAATAAAGAGAAAGGATACTTTTAAACAGTTTGCAAAGTATCTAGTTTCCAACATAGCTTCTGAGTTTACAATGAGAAGACTTTCATCTACTTTTGAAGTAAGGGATTCGCATACTTTAAAAAATTGGATCGATGCCTTAGAAAATTCTTATTTGTTTTTTATTCTAGAAAGATATTCTCCCAAACTAAAAGAGCAAATTATTGCACCAAAAAAAATTTATTGTGTGGATACAGGAATAGTTAATGCTGTTTCTTTCAGAACTTCTGAAAATTTCGGTAAACTGATGGAGAATTTGGTTGGGGTTGAACTGGTTAGGAGAAAAAACTATTGGTATAAAAACTTGGAAATTTTCTACTGGAAAGACTATCAGCAGAATGAAGTTGATTTTGTTTTAAAAGAGGGATTAAAAGTTAAACAATTAATTCAAGTTACCTATGCTTCTAGTAAAGATGAGGTTGAGAAGAGGGAAATTAAGTCTTTGGTTAAAGCTTCCGATTTACTTAAATGTAAGGATTTGTTGGTAATAACCTGGGATTACGAAGGTCAACAAAAGATAAAAAACAAAAAAATTGTTTTCAAACCTTTGTGGAAGTGGCTATTGATTGACTTTTTTTATTGTTAGACGTCTAACAAAAGAAAATATTTGAGCAACCTTTAATTAATTGAAATTAAGGTAAAACATGCTTGACATTAAATTGATAAGAGAGAAGCCAGAGTTTGTAAGGAAAAATTTGGAAAAGAGGCAAGACCCGGAAAAATTGAAAATGTTCGAAAGACTTTTAGAGCTTGACAAGAAATTGCGCAGCCTCAAAACAGAAATGAACAAACTGAGAAACAGAAGGAACAAACTTACTTTAGAAATTTCAAGGTTGAAGAAAGAAAACAAGGATACAAGCAAAATCTTAAACGAAGCTAAGAAAATCCACGATGAAATAAAAAGAATGGAAGAAGAGTCGAGCAGACTGGAAAAAGAAGTAAGGGATATTTTGCTCAGGCTACCGAACATTTTGCACGATTCTGTACCTTTTGGTAAAGATGAAAACGATAACGTTGAAATAAGAAGAGTTGGTTCCCCACCAAAGTTTAACTTTAAACCAAAAAATCATCTAGAAATTGCTTTAGAGTTGGGTTTGGTAGATCAAGAAAGGGCAGCAAAAGTTGCTGGGGCAGGCTTTTTCTACTTTAAAAAAGAATTGGTTTTGCTCGATCTAGCTATTCAAAAGTTTGCTCTAGATTTTATGATAAAAAAAGGCTATATTCCTGTAGAGCCTCCTTTCATGATAAACAGAAAAGCTTACGAAGGAATGATAGACCCAAGCGACTTTGAAATGGTAACTTACAAAATAGAGAATGAAGATTTATACTTGATAGCAACTTCTGAGCATCCTATAGGAGCAATGTTTATGAATGAAATTTTAAATAAAAAAGACTTGCCTTTGAAGTTTGTTGGAATAAGCCCATGTTTTAGAAAAGAAATAGGCACGCATGGAAAATACACGAAAGGATTTTTCAGGATGCATCAGTTTAACAAGGTTGAGCAATTCATTTTTTGCTTGCCAGAAGATTCCTGGAATTTGCACGAAGAGCTGCAAAGAAATTGTGAGGAGCTCTATCAAGCTTTAGGTTTGCATTACCGTGTAGTAAACGTTTGCACAGGAGATATAGGAACAGTAGCGGCAAAAAAGTACGATACAGAGGTTTGGATGGTTGACGGAAAGTTTAGGGAAATAGGCTCAAACTCTAATTGCACAGATTATCAAGCAAGAAGGCTTAACATTAGGTTTAGAGAAAAGGAAGGAGAAAAGCCAAAAGGTTTTGTCCATACTTTAAACTCTACTGCCTTAGCGACAAGCAGAACCATGCTAGCTATTCTTGAACACTTCCAGCAAGAAGACGGGAGCGTGAAAATCCCAAAAGTTTTGGTTCCTTACATGAACGGAATTGAGGTTTTGGGTGAATGAGTTTTTTATACGTTAGACGTCTAACAATTTTAAAGCTTCCTCCTTGCTTAAATGCAAAGATTTGCTAGTAATAACCTGGGATTATGAAGATCAATTAAAAATAGAAAACAAAAAAATTGTTTTCAAACCTTTGTGGAAGTGGTTGCTAGAAGTTTAGTTTTTTTAAAAATGGTTTATTCTTCCAAAAAAGTTACAGGATGGTAGCAATTTTTTTCTATGTTAGACGTCTAACATTAACAACCTTTTCATTTTCTCAAACTTTCTATCAATTCTTTCATCTTTAGGCTAGAGCGACTAAACCTTAGAATGAGCATGGAAAAAAGAGCTAAAAAAACAGAAAGCTCCCTTATTCTCAAGACTCCAGAAATTCTTTTCCAGCTTGGTCTGTCAAACTCGCTTAAAGGAATTAGCTTTTCCGTATCCTTTCCAAAAGTTGGATCTACAACTTTCCATTCATTGTTTAAGTAAACTTCAGCAGCTATATGTCCAACTTTTTTTGGAAAATCCTTTACCTTAGCGTTAAGCTCGCATCTAAGTATTAAAAGATACCTTGCAGGAATTCCAACAGCTCTGCAAAGAGCTATGAAGAGATTAGCTTTATCTGCACATACTCCATGCATAGGGTTTCTTTTTAGCGTTTCCTTAGCACCAACTATCTCTTCTACTTTCCAAGCAACATTATCCCTTACCCAATAAAAAAATGCTCTAGCAGCTTCTTCAGGAGTTTTTTTATCTTTTGCTAAAGCTTGGGCTAGCTCTTTTATTTCTGGCAGGTTAGATTCGCACAAAAAAGTTGGTTCGCAATATTTTTCATAACCTTTTGGAGGTTCAAACATATAATTAATTTGTTTGTTAAAAGATAAATTGGAATATTCCAAAAGTTTTTTAAATTTTTTCGCTAGTTGTTAGCAAGGTACTATGAGAATAATAAGTTGTTTTTGTGTTAAGGATCTTGAAGTTGTTTTCCTCAAGAAGTTTCTCTACATAAGTTTTAGAATAAGGGGTAAGGTTGACTTTTAATTTCATGGGAATGTTCATCAAGCCAACAACTACGCAGAAAGGAAGGGATAAAATCGTTTGTTTTGGTTTTTCTTTTAAGGAATACTTAAAGCCGCTTTTTCCCTTAGAGTATTCTACTTCACTTGTGTAGACTAAGCTTAGCCTTCCTCCCTTTCTTAAAATTCTCCTCGCTTCTCTTACAAAATTTTGTAAAGAGCTTGGGCTTAAGTAGTTTATAAAGTTAACAGCAGCGATTCCGTCAAAGTAGTTATCATTAAAAGGAAGCTTTTCTTCAAAATAGTACTTGTAAAGCTTGACGTTAGCGTTTGAATTTTTAATTTTTTTTGAGGCAATTTTAAGCGCTTGCTCTGAAGCATCTATACCCCAAACCTCAATTTCCTTAGAATTTTTAACTAGATATTGAATCAAATTTCCTGTTCCACAACCAACGTCAAGAAATTTCTTTCCTTTACTAAAGTTTAAGCTTTCAGCAGTATCTCTTATCATTTTTTTGTATGGAGCAAAGTTGTTTAGGGAGTCGTAAAAAAATGGATAGATTTCCCAGAGCAAATCAGTTAAGCTAGCTGGCATAGAGCTCACTTTCGAGTTCTTTTGAGGGCGAGAGGATAAGATTGTGTGGCTTAAATTGGAGACTAGGAAAAACGATTTCTCTTAGCTTACCCTCGTCTATTTTTTTGAATCTAAGGAGGCTGTATCGTAAAGGGCAAACAGTATATCTTATCTTTTTACACATTTCTTCATAATTTCTCTCTTCCATACTACTTGGAATTAATATCAGCAGCTCTTCTTTTGTTTGTGGCTTGCAAATCGCAAAATTATAACCCGCATAAGATGTTAAGATTTCTTTTAGAATGTCAACAGAAACAGGATACTCTTTTATTTTTACGTAACCACTCTCGTGCTTCCTTCTTATGTCAATAGAAAGGGACGGAAAGGGAAGTGTTATTTTTTGATTGTTTAGGGTGATTGTGGTGGAATAGCTTACAAGCCTTGTAACATCACCTGGTGCATAATCAATTAGACATGTTCCCTCGAAGGGAGAGGTTATTTTGATTTCGCCTTCTTCGCCTTCGCTAACATTTTCACCTTTTTCGTCAACAACTCTGATATGGCACAGGTTTCCCATCACCATCAAGCTATCGCTAGCTTCCCAGTTTCTATCTACACTTGAAATAATTCCATAAGCTACACAGCCTAAGGGCATACATTCCTGGGCACCATAGGCGTCTATAACTATTTTAGCTCCTATTTCATGTCCCAAGTCTATAACCTCTTTGCTTGGTTTAAAGCCTCCGGTACCTATGAACATCAAGTTCTTATACCTAAGTTTGTTCTCGACCATAAAAGTACCTATATCCCTTAAAATTGATGGTGTAATCAAAACCCCGTTTGCATCATTTTCTATAGAATCTAAAACATAATCACAAAGTTGTTCATGACTTAAAGGTTCCCCATAAGGTAATACTCTCAAAGGAATTTTTTGCGAGACTCGCATAAGAGAGGCGAAAGGATACGTCCCGGAGCCACCATAAATGTACATTCGAGAAAAAATAGCTACACTTGGCGTAGAAATGTTTGCAAAAAATCTCCTAAGACCACGGAGATAAAGTTCTTTTATCACAGTATTAACATCTTTTTGTGTATAGGCTATTTTCTTTCTTTTAAATTTCTTTATTGTTTCAAGAAAACTTTCCCCGCTTCTTAATCTTTCTACTAAGCTATAACCTGAAGACACTTGTACCCACGTCCTTTTATTTTGAGGTACAAGGCTTAAATGGGATGAAAAGTCATTTCCCATAAGGTCTGTACCTTCGACCCAGTTTACCTTATACTTCTGAAGGAAGTTATCAAGCTTTTCTATCGAGTTAATTCTTCTTACCTCGGAAAATTCAATCGAGTTTTCCCTTAACTTTTCTCTATAAAATGGTATCGAAAGCATAGCATCCCTAACTTTTTTAGCTATGCTATTCTGCTTTATTTTAACATAAAAGGGCGCTATTTTCTCTATCATAGTATCACTTTTTTACCTCTATTTGAAACGTACAATATGGAGCACCTTTAGTGTAGCAGGAAAGCTCTTGTATTTTAGGTGTAGAATGGTATAATATTTTTAGAGGAGCAAGTAAATTTGCTTCTACTATTTTACATACTTTTGAATTTTTTCCCCATTTTTGTTTAGCATATTCTACAAGCGGAGAATTTTCGACTTTAACTGTATAGACTATTTTTTCTTTATTTTCTTTTTTGTTGACCAAAGTAAATTTCCCCAACCCGTAAAAGTCTGCAAATGGTAAAAGCTTCTCTATGTTTAGGGAGGATGGTGATAAACCAAATGCTTTCGTTGCGTTTTCGATTGCAATTTCTGTGGCTTCCATTAAAATTTTAAAGGCTTTTTTTTCTCCAAGTTCTTCAAATATTTTCTGATGAAGATACGCAAATCCACAACTTTC
This sequence comes from Candidatus Aenigmatarchaeota archaeon, assembly GCA_038998335.1. Classification (GTDB taxonomy): domain Archaea; phylum Aenigmatarchaeota; class Aenigmatarchaeia; order CG10238-14; family SCSR01; genus JAVZHQ01. Next base: position 145,800 of record JAVZHQ010000001.1, read on the forward strand.
TACTAAAGTCACATTGTATCTTCCCAAAATCGTAACCCTTCCTTCTTCAGCAGAAAAAGCCCTTCCAAGCAAAAGTTTTTTCAAAATAACAGCTATTCCCATTCTCTCACCTCACAACCCTTTTAATAATTCGTGCACAACCCTAAGCTTTTCAATCTCAGTAGGCCATGCTATGTAAGTGTTTCCAACTTTTTTCATGTCTATTAACCCCATTTCCTTAAGCTTGCGAAAATGGTAAAGGTACTTTGCAGAAAGCGTTTTCTCTTTTCCTTTATCTCCTAAAATCTCAGCAACTTCTAGCGGATTTGTAGGCCATCTAGAATGAATAATTTCAAAGACTTTTGCTGTAAGTTGAGAGACTTTTTTTACTCTTACGCTTTCAAGCATTTCTTCAAAGGTTTTTTCCATAATTTAAGAATATTCCATAAAGTATTTATAAGTTATGTATGGAATATTCCAAAAAAATCTATGAAATGTTTGTTGGCTGCTTTTCTGTTAGACGTCTAACAATTTTTTTCCTTTTACAACAAAATTACAACTTCTTTAAAATATTTTTCTTTTAAAAAATTTCTTAATCTTCACCATGCTTTTTTTTAAATTTCTATCCTAATGATAGAAAAATTTAAGTTAGATGTTTAACATATTTCTAAAACCCGTAATTTTAAATATTTTCAAATCGAGTTTAAATATTATGTGTTATAAAGATTTCCCAAATGAGTGCAAGAAATGTAGGCATTTATTTGAAGAATATAAAATAGCTCAGAGTTATTTTATAATTCCGATAAAATTTTATCGTTCGTCCGAATGTACCAAATATGCTCTTAAGACTCATGAAATAATTTCTGCTCTACCTCTTTTAGAAATTAATTTTAAATTAATTTCTACATTTGTTAATCGAGTATTTCGAGCTTAACATTTCATTGTCAGTCATAACCTTTCCTGAAGATTTTATGTTTATTTTTGAGTACTCGGGTATAATAAATAACAATTTATGAATATTTTCATTGTAGAATTTTAAATTTGTTATCATCCTTTTCTTTATCCTTTTCTTTATCTCTTTTTTGCTTAATAAAAGCGGATCAAACTTTTTTGATCCAGCAACAAAACCTGCACCAAAAGAATAGCCACGAACTATCGGGAAAACATTACTAACGGTTGCGTATATAGAACTAAAAGTATGAGAATTATAGAAAGGTGATGTGGCTTGTGTAACAAATATCCCATTTTTCTCCAATTTTCTTTTAACAATCTCGTAAAATTCTTTAGTGTATAGTCCAGCAGAAATTCCACACGGCGAAGGGTCTGTAGCATCGATAATTATACAATCAAATTTATCCGATTCTTCGATGAGATAGTTTCTTCCATCATTGAATATAACTTCTACTTTACTATTGTAAAAAGATCCTTGATGAATTTCTTTTAAATATTTTTTGGCCACATCGACAACATCTTTACTTATTTCAACCATTTTTATTTTCTTAACAATATTATGTTTAAGTACTTCACGGATAGTTCCACCTTCACCCCCACCAATTACTAGTACTTTTGATGGGCGCGGATGTGTTATCATTATAGGATGTACGAGGGTTTCATGGTAAATCCATTCATCGTTTAAAGAAGATTGTATTTGATTATTTAAAACAAAACAGATGCCTCTGTCATATGTCTCTACAATTTCAATTTTATGATACTTTGTTTTTTTTCTATAAATTACTTTTTTTATTCTATAAATGGTTGCCATCGTAGGTGTAATACAATCTAAAAGTATTTGTCCACTAAAATTATTTTCAGTTAGTTTATTCTTTTTCATAATTTAATTTAAATAATTAAATTACTTAAAATAGTTCAATGAAAATTAAAGAACTTTTGATAGATGCTTATAACTGTTCTGGAAACTTAAACAATAGTAGACTATTGTTATCTATTTTAATCAAATCCGCAAAAAAAGTTGGTGCTAAGGTTGTAAACTGGTTGGTTCATAATTATAAACCTTTTGGAGTTAGTGTTGTAGTTTTGTTAGCAGAGAGTCATGTATCAGTATACACATGGCCAGAATATAAGTATGCAGCGATTGAAATATTCCTTTGTAACGAGAAAATGAATCCGGAGCTCGTTTGGAAAAATATTAAAAAATATATTCGGCCCAAAAAATATTTTATCAAAAAAGTTTATAGAAGTGTTAAATAATGCTACTTTTACTCTTTTTCACTTAGAATTTTTCCGATAAATTTCTTCCAATTCCCAATACTTTTAACATCTTCAAGATGAACTTGAAATAATTTAACATACGGATTTCTTGTCTTTTTTGGTAAAGGAATGTTTAGTACGCGAAAGGTTATTATATCTGTTATGGCTTCGTTTATTTTTGATTCATCTTTCCTGTATTTTTTAGGAATTTGTTTGATTATTCTATTCATTAAATTTAAGTGCACGAGTTCATGCGTTATAGCAAGTTTTAATAATTTATTATCGTTGGTTCTTCCAATAGCAATTCCATTAGGAGGTACAGGTTCAGCACCAAATTTATACTCGAAAGAAAGTGCTTCTATCAAATAAATTTTAATTTCTCTTGGGAATGGTAAATTAGTAAAAGTTTCTATTTTATTTAAAGTATCGAGGACAAAATTTTTATCTATTTTTTTTGAAAAATTTTTAAGTTTTGGTTCAATCTCTTTTTTCCATAAGGGTTTATAAAGCCTACTACTCTTAAGTAAAATTCTCTCTACTCTTTTTTCAAATTCACTCATACATTTTTTAAGACGTTTCTTTTTACCTATTGCTTTTTTAAAATACCAAGAAATATTTTGAGGGTCAAATTCCCATCCAAACTCTTTACTTAGTTTTTCAAAGTTTGAGAATTCTGTGGCATATTTTTGATTGAATCTTTGAGGAACGCTTCCGCTAAGCTTCTCAAGATGATAAAAAAGATTTAATTTAAAGTTGATTTCGACGCTAAGCTTGGTAGATTTCATAAATTATTTTAAATTTTTTAAAATTAATAAATGAATATGCAAAAGAGTGATTTAAAAAAATTCGAGAAAGAAATTTATTTTAACATAAACTACAGAAGTACCTGTAATAATAACTGTCTATTTTGTGATGCTGACGAAGGTTATGAACTAATAACTTCTCAAAAAATTTTTGAAATTCTAGAGAAAGAAAGAGTAGGGCCTAAAGATAGAGTAGTATATTGTGGAGGTGAGCCAACAACTCACCCAGAAATAATAGATATAGTTCAAGGTACATGTAAAAAGTATTCGTCAAATTTATATTTCTTGACAAATGGAAGAAAACTTTCGGATTTGGAATTTTCGAAGAAGCTTTTAAAAAAAATAAAAGGTGGTTGTGTTTCCGTCCCTATTTATGGTTACACATCAAGTATGCACGATTATTTAACTCAATCAAATGGAAGTTTTAAGGAAACTATTAAAGGGGTAACTAATTTATTTAAGTTAAGAGACGATTATGGGTTTGATTTTGAGATAGAACTTAAAGTATTAATTTGTAAACCTACCTATAAGTATATCTCTAAGATTGTTAAATTCATACAAAAAAAATTTCCCCAACCTGACTATTTAGTAATAAGTTCTTTGGACATTTCAAATCGTGTTTTGGAAAATCTTGATAAAGTATTTGTAAGATTAAGTGAAGCATCTCCTTATCTTCGAGAAGCCATAGATATGATCGATGATAAAGAAAACTTAGTTCTATATTTTATACCATTATGCATCCTAAAAGATGAAAAATATTTTCCAATAGCTAATAGTTTACGTGGAATCCTTTGTAAAGCTCCTACAAAGTATTATGATCCGCGTAATCTCAACGGAATAGTAGGATATACGGAGAAATCAAAAAGCCCTAACTGTAAACTTTGTAAATATGATAATTTTTGTGATGGTCTATGGAAAAGATATACAAATTTAGTTGGTTTTGGGGAGCTGGTACCTTTTTAATTAGTACCAATTTAGCTTAATAAACTAGCGTTTTTTTCCTATAGTTAATATATCCATCCCAAGATTAATGAAAGGTTGTGTTTTTGCGAGAGATTCTTCTAAATTCAGATAATAATAAAGGTTGTCTATCAATTCTTTGGAATTTTCTAGAAAAAAGAAAAAAGGAATAAATGATATTCCTTCCATAGAAATTAAATAGAAATACTTTTTTATCAGAGAACTCAGTTCATTTGTATCGTAGAGCCGAACTTCTAACTTTTTATCTCCTATGTAATGTGGATAAATTTTTGAGTTATTTTTAAGAGCTTCCAAATGTTTTTTATTCTGAAGTCTTATGTACGAGTATTTGGAATAGAAAGTAGATAAAAAAATACCATCCTTTCTTATAACTCTTTTGATTTCTTTAAGCACGGGTTCTATCCTTTTAACATAGTTTAGAGACCCGTAAATACTCACTATACAATCAAACTCCTCATCTTTGAAATAATGCAATTTTGTTGCAGAAAGAACTTTGTAACTAACTTTGTTTTCAACCTCCTTGGGCAAATTTTCTACAGCCTTCGTAATCATTTTTGTTGAAACATCTATTCCAGTAACGGTGCAATTCCTCTTTTGAGCAAGATATATGCTAGGGAAACCAGTCCCACAACCGATGTCGAGAACTTTAGAATTTTTGGGAATATATTTGTCTAATATACGTTTAACTCTTTCTCTATAGAAGATTTGATAAGGTCTTTCCATCAAGTTGTCGTAGTGAGGTGCAAATGAATTATAAGCTTTTTTTACTCTTTCCATCATTCCATATTTTTAAGGCTAATAAATTAAAATGTAATTTCTTTAGTCCAAGGATCTTTATAGTTGTTGATAATGAAATTTAATAAGAATTTGTAGTATCCTTTTATAAATTTACAGAAAGGAGAAGGTTTAAAAGTATCATTATAAAAATGCAAGCATTCACCAGGACAACCACCGTTACAAAAAAATTGCCATGGACAGCTTGTACATTCTTTTATCGTACTTGCAGCTCTTAATGGAAATTTAATAAAATTTTTATAAGCTTCCTGAAAAGAATTCAATTCAGTTACATTACCAAGTTTAAATGTAGGTATTTGAAGTCGGGTGCAAGGATATAAATTCCCATTTATATCAACAAAATACATTCTTAACCCTGCAGCGCACCCTCTCGATAAACATATATTTTTATCATACATCCTTGTTAAGTTGTCGAAGTACTCGTCTAAAAGTTTTGACTTACAGCCTTTTCTTTTAAGTTTGTATGCTTCTAGAAAAATCCTCTTTTTAATAGTAAGAAATTCTTCAGGAGAAATAAGTAATGAAGCATTTTGTTTCGCCCTCCCCATTAAAATTATGTAATTGAACCTAGAGGCAGAAATGTTAAGATCAAGCCATAAATGACGTAAAATACCTTCTGGCTCCTTCATATTAAACTTGTGGAAAGTAGTAATAGAAGATATCCAATTGAAACCAGCATTTCTTAAATTTTCAATAGCTTTAATTACATTATCGTAGCTTCCTCTACCGTTCTCGTAAATTCTCGCTGAGTTATGTTCAAATTCACGACCATCAATACTTATACCAACTTTTATATCATACTCTTTAAGTTTTTTTGCAATCTTAGGTGTCAAAATTGTCCCATTTGTTTCGATATTAACTTTTAACTCCGCAAGATCTTTTTTTAACTCTCTAATTTTATTTATTAACCACTCAATTTTTTTCCATTCTAATAAAGGTTCACCTCCAGAAGGTTGAATTCCTATTCGCTTATTAGGTAATTTTGCAATTAACTCAGCAATTCTCTCGAGAGTTTCTTTTTTCATACTTTTTCCCTTTCCAGCATCGGCATAACAGTATTTACACCTTAATGTACATTTCTTAGTAAGTTCGATCTCTATAAGTGTTGGGTTAAAGTCATATCTCTTTACAGAAACTGGCCGAAGTTGTCCGTCTAACTTTATTATACCTCTCCAAAAAAATTTTCGAATAAGATTTTCATTCCATTCATTATTTGTAAACTTCCTATAAATATCATTAGAAATATGTACCCAACCTCCTGTTAGATGAGAAAATATCACATAACCATTTTTAGTTTTCCATGAAGAATAAGGGAGTACTTCTACTTTTACCATACTATTCCCATCTCTATAAGCTCGTCTAAAATTTTACTAGCATTATTTTTAAAGTAAGGTTTAAGTATATTAAGGATTTGGTATTTTTTCAATTTTCCCTTTTCTAATTTTTGGAATAATTTTTCCAAACAAGGTGAGTATTCTACTTCAAAAACTCGTGATGCGTGATCGTCTAACAAAAATATTTTTGATTCTTTAATAATAACCCTAACCGCGGGTGATAATTTAAATGTAGATAAATTTTTACCTGTAATTATTTCTACATGAGAAAAGGGCCTTTCTATTATCATAAATTATCATATAAAGATTTAGGTAGTTGTAGACCAGTTAAGCCAGTAGGCTTTTATAGGAACATCAGAAGGCTGAAGATCCTCGTAGCTTATTTCTTTGCAATAGGTGAAGGGCACACTTCTAAACTCATTCTGCAAGGACAACTTTTTATCTTTTATTGAGATTTTATACGCTTCTTCCATAAATTATAAAAATTACTTAAAATATTTATAAGTTACGGATATAAAGGTGCCTTTAAATTTGTAATCTCAACTTAGAAAATACTTGTTATAAAATTACAACGTTTGGTAAATCCTTAAAATGCAAGTCTCCTGTGACTATCTTTAAACCAAAAACCAAGCTGGAAGCCAAAATAAAAGAATCTAGCATACCCCAATTTTTGACTACTTTTTTCCTGTAAAAATTTATTTTTCCAGCTGAAACGCTTGTAGCTTCGTCTAAAGTTAAAATGGTTGAAAGTTCCTTTATCTTTTTAACAAATTTTTCTGGAGTTTCACCACATCTCAAACAACATTCAGCTATTTCAGCAAGCGAAACAATACTAGTAAAACACCTTTTTTCCTCTAGAATTTTCTTTACTTTTTTTCCTTTTTCACTTCCGTTAAAAAACTCAACCCAAGCATGAGTATCCAAAAGCATAAATCATCCTTTATGTTCTCTTTCAAACTTCAACTTTCCTTTAGCAATTCCGAAGGCTTTTTCAACAGCTTTTTTGTCTGGTTTTAACAAGGCTATCTCCACCTCTTCCCCCTCTTTAACATTTTGCTCTACAGCTATTTTCTTAGGTATTAAAACTCCTAAAGAAGTTCCAACTACTCTTATTTTTGTTTTGAACACTTCTGGCATCTATTATAATTTATTATAATTTCTATTTAAACTTTTCTTACCACTAAAAGTAGCAGTTTTGAATTTTTACCTACAGAAAACTTTAAAAATTAAGGAGAATATTTAATTTTACCAAGTTGATGACTTTTTTTGAGATTTTGGTGTTAGTATGAGCGAACTGATAAGCCTAGAAAAGGAAGCGAAAGTTTGCTCCGAGCTACTCAAAAAAATAAGGGATTTGGGGGCAAGGGTTCCGACTAATCATGATGCTTACGTTTCTACAGTGGAAGAATTTAAAAGAGTACTCTCGCAACTTTACGAAACGACAAGATTATGCTCAGATATTCCAGAAGAATGGAAGGAAAAAAGAAGCGAAAGAATAAAAGGAGCTATGAGGTTTAGCGAAAAGATAGTTTCAGAAGAAGACATAACTCAGTGGACTTTTCACTTATCACCTCTTAGGGCTCAAACTTTAAACTTATGCATGGCTCCGATTTACATGAGCAGGATTTACAAAACAAACGCTTGGCTAAGGAATTTTAGGATAAGAGGAATTCAAAGAGAGCTTTTAATCGATTCCTTAAGCTACGCTTCAAGTTATGAAAAAAGAAAGATTCTTGAAATTGAAGAAAGAGCAAGGAAAGGAGAAGAAGTAAACCCAAGAATAATGATATCAAAGGCAAAGTACGATACAAGCCCCTTTGGCCAAGGAAAAATCGTTTATTCCTTTTCTCAGTTCATCGAGCCCTCGATTATTTTACTTAACCAGCCTTTAAACAAAATAGAAGAAATAAAGAAAAGGATAAATTCCCTAGCTCTTATGCCAGACGTAAAATCCTTGCTCTTAAACAACATAAGAAAGTACAGAATAGAGGAAGTCTACCCAGGGCCTTACATTTTAACTTTAATAGAAAGCAGAAAAGAAGAAATGACTCAAGTCTTAAGAGAGTACATTTCAAGAATTCCTGCTGCAAGAAAAAGGTTGTGCAACCCAGTTTTCATCTGGCAATTTTTCTTCGACGCAATCTTCTACGATAAAAAAATGCAAGTTTTAGACTGTTACTTAATCCCATTAGGTTATAAAAAAGAAGAAACAAAAGTTGAGCAAGAAAAGCTTCCTTATGTTTCTTAATCTTTTATCTCAAAGTCATACTCAGGGTATTCTTCTTCTTCCTCTATCCCGTTAATTATTTCCTTTAACTCATAATGCTTTATCGGTACACGACCCCAAGGAGCTATGTTTCTCAATTTTTCTATTTTTTCAGGAGGTAAGGCTTCTAATGGATTTTTAGATGGAATTGGGTATAAAGTTATTTCTGCTCCATAAACAACTGGCTCTCCTTTTTCAACAGCATAGTGCAATAGCAAACATCTTTTTTTGGCACTAGCTATTTGCGGGTCAGTCAAATCATCTTCCAAATTTCTTAAAATCTTTCTCAGAACTTCTGGGCTAGTCCTTTCAAGATATTCTAAAGAGTCTGTCGGCACATCTATTCTGTTTTCTCTGCAATAACTCAAAATTCTTGCAAGCAGAATATCTCTTTCCTCGCAAGCATTTTCTATTTCTTTTATCTTTTCTCCTAAACCATTTTTTTCGCAAGTTAATACTATAGTTTCTCTTTCATCGTAAGGATAAGATGTGTAAAGTTTGTACTCTTCTACTTTTTTTACTTTTCCGTCTACTAAAACCTCTTTTTCTTCTGACTTGATTGCATATACTTCTTTTTTATACAGCCTTTTTATCAGCTTTCCCAAGATTCTTATCTGCTCTATCATACTAAATAAAATTAAGTGAAATAAGCTTAAAAACTTTTGTTTTTTAAACAAAAACACATGCAAACACTTAAAAAATTTTTATAACTACCTAAAAGTTAGAACTAACTTTACTTAACTTAAATAAATTCAGAGATTAATTATATAGTATGGGTTTTAAAAGCAAAAAAGGTCAATTCTTTCCTTATACAGACTCAGCTCCAAGAAAAACTTTCCCAATTTTAACAATTCTTTTAATAATTCTAAACGTTTCGATTTTTATCTGGAGCCTAACTTCAGAAGAAGTTCCTTATGTTATTGAAGGCAAGCGTGTATTAATTCCAGAAGTTTACATAAGGTATGGTTTTATTCCAGCAAAATTTTCCTTTTTCTCTTTTTCATCGATAGCAACGATTTTCACTTCTATGTTTTTGCATGGCGGCATAGACCACATTTTTGGAAACATGTGGTACCTTTGGATTTTTGGTGATAACGTTGAGGATAAGCTAGGAAAAATAAAGTTTCTTTTGCTCTACTTTCTCTCAGGAATAGGAGCAACTTTCCTTCACTACATAACAAACTTAAACTCAGAAATTCCTGCAATAGGAGCTTCCGGAGCAATTTCAGGAATTCTAGGCTCTTACTTGCTTCTTTTCCCAAGAGAAACGATTTTAACAAGGTTTGGCTATATGTTTGTAAGAATCCCAGCTTTCATAGTCATAGGCTTTTGGTTTTTTATTCAGTTTCTCTTTGGTACTATAAGCTTTCTTGGAGGAATAGGAAGCGGAATCGCTTTTTTTGCCCATGTTGGTGGTTTTATCTTCGGCTTTCTTTTCACTTTAATTCTCAAAAATTCTCAGAGTGAATTTTGATAAACTACTCTATGAAAACCCTTTGCCTTTTCTATTAAACCAAAATAAGGTTTTATATCGTCTGGAAAAACCCATGTCCTTTCTTTTTCAGGAACTCCTGTAGGGTCAACAACAAATTTTTTTCCTTCAAAAGAAAGCATCAGCAAGAAGAAATGCCTATCATCATAATTTTTCAAGACAATTTCATAAAAATAATTTTTTGCACAAGACTCTTTCAAAGTTTGTTTTGCTAACTCAATAACTTTCGGAATGTATCTACATAAGCCAGGCCTCCAAGCATAGCCAGTTTTTTTACACAATTTTTCAAGAAAATCTTTTACCGCTTTTCTCTCCTCTTTTTTTAATCCACTCTTTTCAAAATACTTTGAAAATTTATCAAAACTTTCGCTTCTTGATTTTTCAATCATTTCTTCTACCAACTTGCTATCATAAAGAGATGGTTTAAAAACCTCTTCGCTAAATATTTCAATCAATTCTTCTAGCTTACTTTTCATACTAAAACTTATAACCCAAACTTTCAAATACTTTTTTCATCTTTAAGCTGTCTTGCTCCAATACGGGCGATTCAGAAATTATGGTAACGTTTAGCTTTCTTTTCAAAATCTCTTTTGCTAAAGGCTCAAAAGGTGGTGAATTATCCATAGGAACATGCTCTTTCTCGTTACCAAAACCTGTTGCTTTTACAGGAGTGAACTTTATGCCAGAAAAATGCATGTGCAAGTGCTTAAGTTTTAGTTCTTCTATTTCATCAAAAATTCTCTTGTAATCTATTTTTCCGCAATTTCTCGCAAATATATGAGCAGGATCTAAAGCTAAAGTGAAACCTTTAACTCTTTTGCTCAACTTAATCAATTCTTCCAAAGTTCCAAACTGACTTACTTTTCCTGTAGTTTCTCCTGCAAGCAAAACTTTTTTTATTCCTTTTTCTTTTGCTTTTTCCAAAATATCTTTAACTTCTCTTTCTACTATTTCAAAAGCCTTTTCCTTTTCTAAACCAGAATAATAAGCTAGGTGAGCAACCACAACCTCAGCTTTAAGCCTTTCAGCCCTATCCATGGAATCAAGAATAAATTTTTTGCTCGCTTCTACAGTTTGTTTTTTTGCTGAGCAAAGGTTTAGAAAATAAGGAGCATGAACAGAAAGCTTTATTCCTAAACTTTCTGCTAATTTTCCAGCTTCTTCTGCAGCCTTCTCGCTCAAATAAACGTTTCTAACAAACTCAATTTCCATAGCGTTAAGCTTAAGCTCAGAAACAGTTCTAATTCCTCCTAGTGTGCTTCTATCTTTCGCTACTGTAGGAATTCCAGCAGGTCCAAGCCAAATCATACTAATTTATTTTCAAGTTTTAAAAGAATTAATTTTTGCTAAATTGGAAAAACAATCCTGAGAATTATTTCCATAAGAATTATAGCAATAACTATGTAAACAACATGCTCTGGCTTAATCTTTATAACTTCCTTTTCCTCTTCACTATATCTCAACAACCCTCCTGCTCCCATGGGCATGTAAAGTTTTTCTCTTCTTGCCATAGCACCACTAGTTTGGATAATAGTAAAGGTTTTCTTCTTCAATAAAATTTTGTATGAACTCTTCAGAAATTTTCATGAATTTTATAAACTCAAGCTCGTTCAACTTTTTTCTTTTCATACTAAAAAATTAAGCGTTGGAAATATATATAAAGATGTTGAGGCGAAGTTATAACACCAAAGTACGGGTTTGCTGCTCTTAATCTTGCTATAACTCTTAAATCACGTTCACAACAAAAACCCAAGGTTAACATGCCAGCCCTTTTTCCAGCGATAATATCTTCCTTGCTGTTTCCCACGTAAAGACATTTTTTTGTTTCTAAATTTAAATCTCTTGCCAAGCAAATCAAAGCATCAGGCTCAGGTTTTGGTCTTAAGTTTCTTTCCTCTATTTCATCCCAAGTTATCATTCCGTCTATATACTCTACAATTTTATTCTTTCTGGCTATTTCTTCAACAACACTTCTTGGAGAATGGGTTACTATACCTTGAATTTTTCCATGCTTTTTATTGTACTTCAGAACTTTTTTCACTTCTGGTATGACTTTTATTTTATCAGTTTTATTTTTGTAAGCTTCTTCTGCTTTTTCTGGCTCTATTTTTTGCCTTCTCAAAAATTTTTTCCAGTCGTAGTGTAAGCGTTGCAACATTCTGTAACTTAAGCTAGGTTTTATTCCCATTTCTTTACAAATCTCGTAATAAGTTTCTCTTATAAACTTATCTGATTTAACTATGGTTCCGTCAAAATCGTAAAGTATTCCCGTTATCAAAAGACTCATTAAAATGAGTAGGAAAAATGAGTTTAAAAAGGTTTTTTTAAGGAATTTAAAAATTTTAAGCTTTCTTCCTTTTAAAATTGAAAAAAGGAAGGCGTGCTAGCCATAGCCCCTCTTATGTTTTGGTAGCATTTGTCTAAGCGTTTCAAACTTGCATCCCAGGCCTACCAGACCGTTTCATCCTTTTAGCCTCAACTCAGCTTTCGCATCATGGTTAGCGAAGCTAAAAGGTCTCGTTTCTGATTCTGGTAGAGGCTTCTCAGCCTGCTGCTTAAGCAGCACCTTAAGGGATGGAGGGAACTTCCTCAGCTTTGCTTTGATGCAAAGCCGAAGCTACCTGGCTAGCTCGCCTATATTTTTATTACCCCAACAACTTATAAATTTTTCTTTTAGTTTTAAAAATAAGAGAAAGGAAAAAGAAATTAATATTATGGCAGAAAGAGTTTCCTCAGGAATTAAAGGTTTAGACGAGCTTATAGGTGGAGGCTTTATTCGCTCTTCTTCTATAATGGTTAGTGGAAAAACAGGAAGTGGAAAAACTCTTTTTTCAGTTCAGTTTTTGTACGATGGCTTGCTTAAAAACGAGCCTGCAGTTTATGTAACTTTTGAGGAAAGAGTAGAAGATATAAAAAAGGATATAGAAGAAACTTTCGGCTGGGATTTGGAACCTTTTGAAAAAAAGAACAAGCTTCTATGGCTTCCTTTAAGAATAAAAAGGGTTTGGCATCCTGTTGAGAAAAAAGAAGTTCTTTCCATGGGGTTTTACCAGATAGTTCAAAAAATTCTTGAGGCTGTTGATAAGATAAAAGCAAAAAGGCTTGTTATAGATTCGATTTCAGCAATAGAGATGATGTTTAAAGATAAGTACATGATACGCTCAGAAGTTGTTTCGCTGGTAGATGCTTTAAAAGAAAAAGGCGTTACAACAATTTTCATCTCAGAAGTTCCAGAATCTGAAATGGGAGTTAGTAGATTACAATTTCTAGAGTTTGTTGTCGACACAATAATCAAGCTTGATTTTGTTTACATAGCAAAAGAATATCAAAGAACTTTAACTGTGAGAAAAATGAGAAGAAGTAAGCATTCAACTTTGATTCACCCTTTTGTTATAAAAGAAAATGGAATAGAAGTTTTAAGAGTTTAAGCTTTAGCGAAATCTTCAACTTTAAAGTTAAACTCAGCGTCTGACTTTATCTCTTTTCTTTCTTTCAATATTTCTCTCGCTAAAAGCCAAAGAATAGTTGCTAAGGCTTTCTTTCCTTTGTTGTTAGCAGGAACAATTAAATCAATATTTTTTGTTTCGTTTATCGTATCGCAAAGGGCAACTACAGGAATTCTTGCTTTTACTGCTTCCTTCAAAGCCTGATAATCTATTAAAGGATCAAAAATGAAAACAACTTCTGCCTCATAGTATTCTTTGTAAGAAGGGTTTGTTAGAGTTCCTGGCATAAACCTTCCAAGAATAACTTTTGCTCCTATAACCTCAGCAAATCTTTTTATTCCTTCTTGAACAGAAGACTTTCTGCTTACTATTAGAATTTTTTTATGTCTTGCTAAGAATTTTGCAGCAACCCTTATTCTCTCATCAATTTTTTTCAAGTTTAAAATACAAAGTCCATCTTCCCTTACTTTGTAGATAAACTCCTTCATATCCTTAGTTTTTTGCTTCATTCCTATGTGAATTCCAGATGCCAAATACTGCTGCCTAGGAATTAATAGTTTGCTTACCATTCTCTTAACCTATGTAGCTAAGCTTTTCTTCTTTTCCTGGTTTTTCCACAGATTTAAGCAATTGTCCTAAAGCTCTTTTTTGCACGTCTTCAACTTTTTTTATAAAATCTTCCATCTCTTTTACTTTTTTCTCTATTTTACTTGTGTCTATCTTAACGTTAAGTATTTTTACCACAACTTTAAGCAAGGCTTCTGCACTTTTTTGGTCTGGTATTATAGGAAAGCCTACAGTTTCACCAAGCAGACAAACTCCTTTCATCCCTCTTACTTTTCCTAAACCTATTATCAAACCAGAAGCTCCAACTATTGTCCCAACTCTACTTCCTGCCTCAAAATCTATCCCATACTTTTGATATTTTTTGATCATTTCTTCATCGCTTACTGCTCCTACAACCTTTGGTTTTTCTACCATTTCTCCTATACTTAAGCCTGCTAAGGTTATTATCTCCTTTACCCCAAACTTTTCCACATAATCTAAAATAGTGTTAACTATTTCATAATGTCCTTCTGGGTCAACACTTTGGCTATCTCCTATTAAAATTATCAAGTCTCTCTGGTTTCTTTCCTTAGCTTTCCAGTAGTAAAATTCATTTTTAAGAACATGTACTGCAGAGCTTTGATGTAGCAAAACAAAAGGCATAAAATGTGAAGAATAAAGTTCTGCAAACTTTTTTGCTTTAAGCTCTTCTACTAAGTAGCCTGCAGCGATTCTTCCAACATTACCTACTCCTGGCAAACCTTCTATGAATAAAGGATCTTTCAGCTTTGGCTTTTCAAGTTCTTTTATCCAAGTCGTCATAATATCATATTTTCTTTTAGCAAATATATTTAAATCATTTCTCTTTTAACCTTCTTCTGTACTTTCCATACTTATCCGTAGGCGAATAAGGCGGTGGTAAAGGTAGTACAGTTTTTTTGTTACACTTTGGGCAATTCTCCTTAAAAGTATAAATTTTGCAGGAATTACACCTTCTCATTTTCATTTTATTAACCTGTAACTTCCTTCTCCCTTTGCTTCCTTGATTTCTTTTAAAGTTTTTTCTAAGTTTTCAATAAGTTTTTTCTCCATAGCCTTGGGGTTTTTCCCTTCTATTTCAACTCTGTAACGAGGAGCACTTATGTACTTAACTTTTATTCCATTTTTTTCCAAATTCAAAAGGATCTCTTTAATTTTTTTAATTCCTTCACTGTCATAACTTTTTAACTCTAGCTCAGCTTTTATCTTAACTTCCTTTTCCTTAAAACTTTTTTCTAGAGCTTCAAGCAAAGCTTTTGCCCATTTTTCTGGTATACCTTTTTTGACAAGAATTTCGGGTGATTTCCTTGCCTCTTCAAAAGCAGCATAAAGCTCGCCGAACTTTTCTTGGAGCAAAAACCCAACTTCTTCATAAGCTTGATCTAAGGTTTTACCAAATTCCTTAGCAACTTGTTCTAAAATTTTTTCTGCTCTCTGCTCTTTTTTATAAGCATTCATCTTTTCCTTCTTTTCTTCTTCGCTAACTCTTTTCAAGCTTAGGTTTACAAATTTTTTCTGGTAATCTATTTTCACAACTTTTGCAACATATTGCTTATTAACTTTAACAAACTCTCTAATGTCATGAACCCATTTTCCACTAACTTCAGAAACATGAATCATCCCTTCAGCTTCAGGGTATTCTTCAAGCTTACACCAAGCAGCATAAGGTGAAATCCTTTGAACAGTACATAAAACAAGTTCTCCCCATTCAGGCAAACCTTTTCTTCTTGGCAATTTTTCACCTCTCTAATAAATTAGTAAATAAATAATTTAACTTTCAGCATGCTTTTTTTGTTAGACGTTTAACATTAAAAATCTCAACACTGTCTCTAAATAAGAATGCAGGGTAGTGCAGGGGCTGGGATTTGAACCCAGGAAGGCACTAAGCCACAGGGTTCTAAGCCCTGCGCCTTTGACCAGACTTGGCTACCCCTGCCTAATTTAAAATTCAAATCAAAATTAATAAATTGTTTTATTCTTTAAAATAATTTTATGAAAAAAAGTTCAACTCTTCCTAAAAAAATTGATGTTGTCATGCTAACAAAAAACAGTGAAGAAATACTAGAGAAATGCCTTGATTCACTTTACAAGAACGTTCCAGTTAAAAGGTTAATAATTGTCGACGGTTTTTCGCAGGATAGAACAATAGATATATTGGAAAATTACAACAAAGAGTATTCCAATATTAAAATAATCCAAGATTCTGGAACAAGAGCAACAGCAAGACAAAAAGGAATAAAGGCAGTTAAAACCAAATGGTTCATGTTTTTAGATAGCGATATAATTCTTTGCAAGGATTGGTTCAAAAAAGCTTCTAATTATATTAAAGAAAATGTTGGCATGATTTGGGGAGTTAATATAGATGTAGTTCCTGGTTTAAAGAGCGAGTTATTTTTTAGAGCTTTCAAGAAATTTTCGGTAGGATACTTTAAAATCCGAGGCGGACTTCATGATACCCTTCTCCTTTTAGATGCTGTTAAAGATATAAAAATACCATCTTCTCTTCATTGTTATGAGGATTATTATATAATGCAATTTGTTATTAACAAAGGCTATACTGTTGCAATTCCTGATGGTCTATACTGCTTTCATCTTAGACCTACGATTGACTGGGAATTGAGAGAAGGTTTAAAGTTAGCCTTTGAGGAAATAAAGTATGGGTTGTTTAAGTGTCACAGGTTTAAGTGTGTTTTTTACTATCCCTTTCTTCTCTTTTATTGGGTTTTACAAAAAATTAAAAGAAGAAAATCTTCTTCAAAAGGATTTTCCCTTAGCTATATGAACGCCAAACCCTAGAGCCCATATTAAAATAGGATAAGCTATCATTCTCTCCATCCCACCTTTTCCCAAACCAAGATCAGCTCCTAAACCAAAAAGAATTAAAGAAAGAAGAGAGATTATACCGAGAAATAAAAATAGAATAGAAAAAAACGATTTATGGATTTTGTAAGAGAAAACAGAAGCTAAGGCTCCAAAGAAAAAAGTAATGAAAGAAAAAATAACGTGCAATAAGCCAAAGTCTTCAGTAAAAATTCCAACTCCCATAGCTCCAATTCCCGCTAAAACTAAGCAAAACAGAAAATCTTTTGGTTCTTTTTCAATCAAAAGAAAATAAGCAGAAATTAAAGTTAACAAACCAAGAAGAAAAACGGAAAAGTTAAAAATGAAAGCAGAAGGACCAACACCTAAATCACTGATATAATTGGAAGAAACGCTATAGTTAGGATATAAAGCTTCTGCAATCTTGAGAGCTAGAATGAATTGCGCGCTTGCTACAAAAATTAAAAAGCCAGCTATCTTTCTTTTGTTTTTCTTCATTAAATAGAATTTCATTTTCATTATTTAAAATGCCCCCGCCGGGATTTGAACCCGGGTCTCCGGCTCGAGAGGCCAGTATCCTTGACCGGGCTAGACTACAGGGGCCTTATCTATAATTTAAAAATTTTTTAAATTTTTAAGTTCGCCCCCTTTTATAATTTAACTCAACCACATTAATTTCTTTATCTGTAATTTATTTATGAGAGTATGGTTGAGCTGAAGAAAAAAGTTTTCAAAACAATTTCAAAATACAAGCTAATCGAGAACGAAGACAAAATTTTTGTTGCTTTAAGTGGAGGAAAAGACAGTGCTACTGTTTGTTTTCTGCTTTCTGAATACATAAGGGAAAATAAAATAGATTGTGAGGTAAACGCTTTTCATCTAATTCTTGGCGATTTCATACCAAAAACTGTTCTTAACACAGTGAAAAAACAGGCAACTATATGCGAGGTTAAACTTAAGGTTTATGATGTTAAAAATTTTGGGATAGATTTCAAAAAATTAACAAACTTAGAAAGACCAATTTGTAGCTTTTGCGGAATAGTTAAAAGATATCTTATGAACAAAATTCCAAGAGAGGAAGGAGCAACAAAGCTTTGTACAGGCCATAATGCAGACGATTTCTTGGTTTTCTTCTTTAAAAATATGCTAAGCAAAAACATTTTTTGGATTTCAAAGTTTTTACCTAAGCTTGAAGGCAAGAATAAGCAATTAACGAGAATAAGACCTTTATTCTTTGTTAGCCAAGAAGAAACAAAAGATTTTTGCAAGAAAGAAGGAATCCCTTTTGTTGAAGAGGATGTTTGTCCTTATATAATCCTTAAACAAAAAATGGACAGAAAAAGAGAAAAATGGTACAAGCTTATTAAAGAAATTTCAAGGTGGCAACCAAACTTTAGAGAAAACTTTTTAGAAAGCGTAATTTCAGTTGCGCAAATTTTAAAAAATAACTTTCCTGTTGAGTTAAAAGAGTGTGAAATCTGCAAAGAACCAACAAGCATGAGAATATGTAGCTTTTGCAGGTTGAAAGAAAGAATAAAAAGTGGGCTCGGAGGGATTTGAACCCTCACTACTGCGTTTCCTCAAAACCGAAGCGCAGTCGGCTATCCAGGTTACCGGACGAGCCCTTAATTATCAATTTATTTTTGTGATTAAAGAAAATTTAAGGATAAATTCTGTTTATTAACCTTGGAAAAGGAATAGCATCTCTTATATGCTTAAGCTTGCAAACCCACATTATAAACCTTTCTATTCCTAAGCCAAAACCTGCATGTGGTACTGAGCCGTATCTTCTTAGATCTATGTACCACTCGTAGGCTTTTGGGTCAAGTTTTTCTTCTTTTATCCTTTGGATCAATTCTTCTAAATCATGAATTCTTTGACCACCTCCAATAATTTCTCCATAACCTTCTGGAGCAAGCATGTCTGCACTTAAAGTAACTTCAGGCCTTTTCGGATCAGGTTTATGGTAAAAAGCTTTAACTCCTTTTGGAAAATGAGTTAAGAAGAAAGGAACGTCAAACTTGCTAGCTAACCTTTTTTCTAGAATCCATGTTATATCATCACCCCACTTAATTTTAACTCCATCCTTTTGAAGAATTTCTATAGCTTGATCATAAGTTATTCTTGGGAAAGGTGGTTTGATCTTAAGTAAGTCTTGAGGGTCTCTTCCAAGTTTCTTTAGCTCTTCAGGCATTTCCTTTGCAAGAGTATGACAAATATGAGTTATAAATTCTTCTTGCATCTTCATAGTTTGCTCTAAGTCACAAAATGGCTCTTCAACTTCAAGATGCCAAAATTCTGTTAAATGTCTTCTTGTCCTTGACTTTTCAGCTCTGAACGAAGGAGCTATAGTGAAAATTTTTCCTAGGGTTGAAATAGCAGCTTCAGCATAAAGTTGCCAACTTTGAGTTAGGTAAGCTTTTTTCCCAAAATAATTTACCTCGAACATCGTTGCTCCTCCTTCGCAAGCAGCTCCTGTTAGGCTTGGTGAATGAAATTCCTTATAACCATGAGAAAGAAGCCATTCTCTGGCTATTTGTAAAACTTTCGACCTTATCTTAAGAATTGTTTGCATTTTTTCGCTTCTTAACCACAAGTGCCTATAATCAAGTAAAAATTCTGGTCCATGATACTTTTTTGCAATGGGAAACCCTTCTAAAGATTTGTGAATAACTTTAATTTTTTCCGCAGTAATTTCATAACCTCCAGGTGCTCTTGGCTCCTTTTTAGAAATTCCTTCTATTTCAACTACTGATTCCAAAGTTATTTTTTCCAACTCTTCAAAAGTTTTATCGTCAAACTTTTCTTTTTTGATAGTGCATTGAATAAATCCAGAACCATCTCTTATTATGTAAAAAATAATTCCTCCAGAGCTTCTTTTACCATAAACCCAGCCTCTAATCAAAACTTTCCCTTCTCTTCCTTTTTTCAACACTTCTTCTATTTCTGTAAGCATTTCCATCACTTTATTTTTTTAATGTTATAGTTAAATTTTTACGCCCTGGGGGAGATTTGAACTCCCGACCTCCTGGTTAACAGCCAGTTGCTCTACCTCTGAGCTACCAGGGCCTTCTTATCTCACCTCCTGGAATTATTGGCATTAAGCTTGCTTCATAAACACACTTTAATCCGCAAACATACCTTGTTAACCTTTCTAGACCAATACCAAATCCAGAGGTAGGTTTTAAACTTTTAATACTTTTCAAGTACCATTTACACTTAGCTATTTCTGTTCCTTTAATTTTTTCAACAATCTTCTTTTCTTCATATTCCCTTTCGCTTCCTGAACATGCTTCACCAAACCCAGAATCATAGATTAAATCAAAATCCAAAAGTTTTTCACCGTCAATTTTTTCATAAAACCCTCTTGAACCTTTAGGATAATGAGTTATGAAAAAAGGTTGAATAAACTTTTTAGATAACTCTTTTTCTACTTCCCAAGGTATCTCTTTGCCAGAAGAAACATGAAGACCCATTTTTCTAGCTATTTCTAAAGCTTCTCCGTAGCTTATTCTTTTAAATGGAATTCTTGGCACTCTAAGCTTTCTGCCTAAGATCTTTAACTCTTTCTTGCATTTCTTTTTCACTTTTTTACAAACAAACTGTATTAACCTTTCTAAAACTCTCATCGCATCTTCTTGCTTACCTAAAACTTCAACTTCTACTTGCCAAAATTGCGCTAAATGTCTTTTTGTTTTCTTACATTCTTCTGGCTCTTTTCTAAAACAAGGACAAAAAGAAAATATTTTTCCAAAATGTTTTGCTAATAAAGGTTTATGGACTGTTAAAGCGCTCATTAGTTTGTATTTTTTTCCATAAGCTTCTACCTCAAAAAATTTCGCACCTCTTATTCCTGGGTCAGTTATCGAATCTAAAAGAGGAGGAAGTATTTCTAAAAACCCTTCTCGATAAAGAAACTCTCTTATCGCTTTCATAACTTCTTCTTGTACCTTAAGCACAGCTTTCATTTTTTTTGAGTAAATTCCGCATCTCTTCTCACCTTTCCAAACTTGCGGGAATTATACTAGCAACAACTCTAGAGCCAAACTTTATCTTTAACTTTTTTCTTATAGGAGCAGGAACTAAAATCCTTCCGCGATCGTCAAGAGTAGCAACAAAACTAAAGAAATCTTCATCTTCTTGCTTCAAAGTTTTGACGACCGCCCAATGTTTTCACCTTTTTAATTTTTTCTCATCAAAAATATTTAAATTTATGTGGGAAATTTTTCAAGAAAAGTTTTTTGTTTAACATAAAAGTTTAACAAAAGTAGTTACAAAAAAATATAGAAAATTCTACAATAATCAATTTAAATAAGCTAGAATAAAAGAATTTTACGGGTTAATTAAACGGGTTAAAACTTACGGATTAAATTGCGGGTTTTGTACGGGTTTGAATTAGATACGGGTTAGACTTTACCTAATTCTAAGATAAAATATTTGAAAACCTTTATAAATGGTTTTCGATGAAACAAAATATATTTTGTTGAAGATGGGAGGATTGAAAATGGAAAGTATTGTTCAAAGCGCTTTGAAGAGAACATTCGGAGAGGACTCTCCAACAACAAGATTTAAATTAGAATCAACTTCTGGAGCTACGTTTTCCAGCGTTGATTATTATAAACTAGCAGAGCAGGAATTTGGATTTTCAGTTAAAAAAGCAAAGATTGTTGTAGTAGGATGTGGAGGAGCAGGTCAAAATGCTGTGACAAGATTAACAGAAATGGGAATAGAAGGAGCAACAACTGTTTCTTTAAACTCAGACGCAAAACACTTAGCAGTAGGAAAAGCTGACAAGAAAATTTTGATAGGAAAAGAATTAACAAAAGGTTTAGGTTGTGGTGGTTATCCAGAAATTGGAAGAAAGTGTGCAGAAGAATCAAGAAACGAAATTAAAGAAGCTTTGGAAGGAGCTGACTTAGTTTTTGCCATAGCAGGATTAGGAAAAGGAACAGGCACAGGTAGCATACCAGTAGTTTGCGAGATTGCTAAAAGTATGGGAGCAATCGTAATAGCAGTAGTTACCATGCCTTTCAAGCTTGAGGGAGCAAGGATTTCAAAAGCAGAACAAGGTTTAGCTGCTCTTAG
The DNA here is from genome assembly GCA_038998335.1 of Candidatus Aenigmatarchaeota archaeon. Taxonomy (GTDB): domain Archaea; phylum Aenigmatarchaeota; class Aenigmatarchaeia; order CG10238-14; family SCSR01; genus JAVZHQ01. The sequence continues at coordinate 167,594 of JAVZHQ010000001.1, forward strand.
GCAAGTTACAGATACTGTTATAGTAATAGAAAACGATAAACTTTTGAAGTATGCTGGTAACTTATCCATACAACAAGCATTTGCAGTAGCTGATGAGCTAATAGCAAGCATGGTTAAAGGAATAACTGAAACTATTACTCTACCAAGCTTGGTGAACTTAGATTATGCAGACGTTAAAGCAGTAATGCACACAGGAGGAGTTGCTGCAATAGGTGTTGGTGAAAGTAACAGCTCAGACAGAGCAAGAGACGCTATAACAAAAGCTTTGCTCAATCCTTTGTTAGAGGTTGATTACACAGGAGCAACAGGAGCTTTGATTCACATAACAGGTGGGCCAGACCTTAAGCTAGAAGAAGTAAACATGATAGGAGAAACTGTTTCTCAACACTTAGACCCAAGCGCCCAAGTCTTCTGGGGAGCTAGAATTTTGCCAGAGTTTGAAGGAAAAGTTCAGGTAATTGCAATAATAACAGGAGTTAAGTCGCCCTACATCTTAGGTCCAGTAACTTATGAGAGGCCTGTAGTTAAGGAAATCAGCGAGACCTTGGGAATTGATATAATTAGATAAAATGCACCTTTTTGGTGCATTAAAAAGGGGCGATGGTATGGACGAGGATATACCAGACCCATTAGAAGATGCCGACTGGGATGAGGAAGAGGAAGAAGAGTTTTGGTGATTCTTTCTTTTTCTTCTTTTTATTTTTTCAAACCCACTTGATTAAACCAGACTTCTGTAATTTCTCTAAAATTCCAAGAACAGCAGCTTTTACTATATCTCTATTTCCATTAACAGAAAAAACATCAACTATTTGCTCTATATCAGATTTTCCATCGCATTGAATCCAAACAAGAAAGGCTATAGGGTCAAGAGTATAGGTTTCATTCGTGTCTTTATCAAGAAGAAGATAAACATCCCCAGCTTTACTCCAGATTAACTCTTTTGTTCTTTGTGGTTTCTTTCCTTCGTTCATACTGCTCCAGTTTCAGCCATTTCTCCTTCTTCGCTGACTTCTGGTGTTTGAATATGCTTGATGATTACTATATCGCCAACTGCTTGAACCATGTTATAAGGCACTACAAGACCTTTCTTACTTCCTACTAACTTTCCTAGGAATGACTCTTTCGCTGCTTCTATCACTAAAGCTCTAACTTTGAACCTTGAAAGGTCAAGCTCAACGTCTGAAACCTTTCCACAATAGAAACCTTTCCCAGTGAAAACATCTTTTCCAAACATCTCTTGAATATCTTTAACTGTTATAGGCATTTTTACTCCTCCTTATAAAATTTGTATTTAAAATAATATAAGGATTCTTATTTTTAAAAAGCTTAAACAAATTTAAAGCTCTAAATAAAAAATTAAATTGGTTACGTAGCTAGGCCCGGGTCGCACAACCTGGTAGTGCACTAGCCTGCTAAGCTAGGGAGCCTTTTGGCTCTTGCGGGTTCAAATCCCGCCCCGGGCGTTACAACTTTATAATTTTTCTAATCAATAAAAATTTTAAATGATAGATTATCATCTTCACACAGATTATACCCAAGACGCGAAAGGTAAAGTTGAAGATTACTGTAAAGTTGCTAAAGAAAGAAATCTTAAGGAAATTGCTTTTGCCAATCATTTCAACATAATTAAACTTAACTTGCCTGGAGAAAGCATACTTCCTCAGCAAATACCAGAACATTTTCAAAATATAGAAAAAGCAAGGAAAGAGTTTGGACTTAAAATAAAATTTGGTCTAGAAGTTGATTATTGGAGTTCTGAACATGGAAGAATAGAAAAAGTTTTGAAAGAACATGAGTTTGATTTTCTTTTAGGTTCTGTTCATTATGTTGGGAATATTTTAATAGCTGGAAAGCTTGAAGACTCTATTGGTTTTTTTAAGAACAAGAGCTTACAAGAAGCTTATAGGATATACTTCGATAGGGTTATCGAAACTGTAGAAAGCAATCTTTTTGATGTTTTAGCTCATCCCGATTACATAAGAAAAAATGCAAAAAAATTTTTTGGTAAAGAATTGCCTTTTGAAAAATACAGAAAGCTTGTAGAAAAAGTAATAGAAGCTCTACTTACTAACGATACAGGAATTGAAATTAATACTTCTGGATTTTTTCACGGAATTAACGATTTCTTTCCAAGTTATGAATTTCTTAAACTTTGTTTAGAGTCTGGTGTGAAAGTTGTGACAGTAGGCTCAGATGCCCATTTGCCAGAAAGGGTTGGTGATAGGATAAAAGAAGCTTTGGAAAGGTTGAAAGAAATTGGGTTTAGAAAAATTTATTATTATGATAAAAGGAAGAAGAAAGGAATGCTGATAAAAAATCTTGTTTAAATTTGTTATAGAAATTTTTTTAAAGAATTAGTAATTAATGAATAATTAATAGATATATGGGCCCGTAGTCTAACGGTAGGACGTCGCCCTGACGCGGCGAAGAAAGGAGTTCAATTCTCCTCGGGCCCATGTGAAAAAATGGATTTAAAGGAAATAGCAAAGTTCCAAAGAGAATTTGATAAAAAGCATGGGTGGGATTGGTCCAAATCTTCAAAAGAAGAAAAAATTAAACATTTGCAATATGCTACAATAGCTTTAGCAGGCGAAGTTGGAGAATTTGCAAATACTGTTAAAAAAATTTTGAGAGAGTTCAATTTCTCAAGAGAAATTCCGAAAGGAGAATATGAAAAATTAAAAGAAGAGATAATAGATGTTTTTGTCTACTTCATTAAAATTGCAGACCAACTTTTAGAGTTAGATGTGGAAAAAGAATACTTGAAAAAAATGGAAAAAAATGAGAAAAGATTCGCAAAGTTTAAAAGTAAATGAATTTTTAAGCTTAAAACAAAATATAATTATGGGAATTAATTTAGCAGTGGATGCGATAGTTGAAAAAGGGAACAAAATTCTTTTGATAACAAGGGCTTCAGAGCCTTTTGAAGGGATGCTTGCTCTTCCTGGCGGATTTGTTGAAGAAGGAGAAAAAGTTGAACAAGCTTTGATAAGAGAGGTTGAGGAAGAAACTTCTATTGTGATTAAGCCGAAAGAGATTTTGGGAGTTTATTCAGACCCAGAAAGAGATCCTAGAGGACATACAGTTTCAATAGTTTTTGTTGCTGAAGTTGCTGGTGGTGAGCTAGAAGCTGGAGGAGACGCCGAAGATGCAGATTGGTACGAGCTCAAAAAAATAAACTTGAAAAAGCTTGCTTTCGATCATGCACGAATCCTTAAAGATTATAGCAAATGGCTAAAGAAGAAAAGAACTTTTTGGTCAAGCCTTGAGGTTAAGTAATTTCTCAATTTTTTCCGCTATAATTTCTGTGCATTTTTCCGCTACCTCTAAAGGTTCGCTATCCGCTTTAACATATTCAACGTTAAACTTTTTAACTAAATCTTCTGGAAGGTTATAGTAAACTTCTGCTTGTTTTTCAAGATAGTTTGCTTCTTCAAAAAAGTCAAACAACCTTTTACTTAAGTATTTTCTATTTTTAAGTTCTTCAACTGGAACTTTAAGGATTAAAGTTAGAATAGGCATGTTTTTATCAAACTTATTTATTTCGTCTAGCCAGGAAAAGTCGACTTTCCCTAGAATTCCTTGGTAAATGTAAGTAGTGAGTAAAGATCTTTCCTGAATAACAAGAAATTTTTCTTTTAATTCTTCCAGAGGCTTTATCGAATTCAAATAATGAAACAAATGGTCTGCTGCATAAACCAAAGCAAAAACTTCTTGAGCAGGAGTCTCTTTCATACTTCTTAAAATATCTGTAAACGCTCCGGTAACAAAACTTGTTGGCAGTTCGGTTCTTTTTATCTTAAGGTGTTTATACTTTTTTCTTAGCAGTTCCGTTACTATGTTTGCTATCGTTGTCTTTCCACAAAAGTCTGGGCCGTCTATACTTACAACAAAAACTGCCATAATTTCTTTAAAGCTTACAATAAATAAATTTTTATTCTTTTATCTCGTTTTCTATCACACTGAGCCTTAGAATTATGTAAACTATTAAAGTTGCTATACTAGCTAGTAAATAATAACCTACACCTACAGCTATTCCTATCGAAGCAACAACCCATAAAGAGGCTGCTGTGGTTAGGCCAATAACTTTTTCTTTGAACTGAAAGATTGTGCCACCACCAATAAACCCTATTCCAACTATGATGTAAGCTGCCATTCTTGAAGTGTCAGCGTTTGGAAATGCTGTTAAAGACATTATTGTTAAAAGGGTTGAACCTAAACAAATTAACATATGAGTTCTTAAACCTGCAGGTTTTGCCCTTATTTGTCTTTCATAGCCAATCAAACTACCAAGAAAAACAGAAAGAAGCAGTTTAAGTACCATTTCAACTTCTTCCATAATTTAATTTAATAAAACTGAATATTTATCTTTAAACACTCCAGTATCTTCTAGTTTTTAAGTAGTTTCTTTCTGCTTCAAGTATGCTTTTGAAAAGCTCCTCTTCATTCTTATGAAACTTTGACAAGATCTTTATAGTAGTATCTGGGCCTATGCCTTTACCTGCTAAACAATAAGCTGCTTTTTTTCCATAAGTTAAAAATAAGTCTGCACTCTTTCTTATCCTTTCAAACTTCTTTTTTTCTTCTTCTGTTAATCCTAAGTTCCTTAACCTTTTCTTCGCTATTTTTAATGCTTGCTGATCATTAGGTTTAGTAATTCCCAGCAAGCGAGCATCACATCTTTTGCATTTCAAATTTTCTGGCAAATCTTTTAAAACAAAAGTTTGGTTCCATTCGCAACAATTCAAACAGATGAATTTAAGCTTTGTAGCCAAAAGTCTTTGTTTGAAAAGTTTAAAAATTTCTGGTTCAGGTCTTGAAGGACCAAGAACTTCTAAGTATTTGTGCCTAAGCCCAACTTTTCCTAAAAAAGACAAGCCTGGCTTAAAAACAACTTTTATTTCTCCATTTTGAATCTTTTTAAGCACTTCCTTACTTCTTTCTATGTCAAGCTTTTCCACTTCCAATTCCTTCAAAGTTTCCTTGAAAATTGGCGTACCAATATAACTTTCAATTATTCTTTTTATAGTTGTTTTCCCATAATCTGCATCTTTTGCTATAGAGCCGAATCTTTTTGCAACATGCACAAACTTCCATTCAAACAACTCGCTTTTACTCGAGCTTATTTCTAGGTAATTTCTTAAAAGTTCTGGGTTTGTGTTAAAAAGTATCTCTTTGATTAATTCAAGATTTTTATTCTGAAGCTGAAGAATTATTCTATAGGCATCAGTTTTTAAACCTACTGAACCAATTCTTGGAGTTAAAAGTGCAGAAATGAATCTACCAAGAGTTTCGTTTACTAAAGAACCAAAACAAGAATGAATAATTATTGTGTTTTCATAATCCTCAACAACGATAGTTTTGTCATCAGGAATTACACCATAACTTAACTGTTTTTTTATAGTCTCAATCATCTTCCTTGCACAATTTTTTTCTATCGGATAAAGTTCTAGCAATTTTTTTGTTGTTTCTTCTTCGTCTTCTTCAAGCAAGCTAGCAATTAAGCTTCTTAATCTTCCAACCTCTTGAGAAACTTCAAAAGGAACAGGTATTAATTCTCCTTCCCATGCTGGTATAGCAGCCTCTATATCAAGAGTTGGTTCAACTATTATCTTATCTTCCTTTACATCCAAAACTCTCCAGGCCTCACCCTTAACTATAAAGCTACTTCCTATTCCAGCATGTAAAGCAACAAACTCCTCGTCTAAAACCCCAACAAAACTATTATCTAAAGAATTAAAAATTTTGAATTGCTTAACGTCAGGAATTGTTGAAAGTTGGTTAAAATAATACTCAAAACCCCTTCTTCTCTTTTTTATTTCTTTATCCAGGAATATTAGGCCTAGTTGCTGAAGTTGTTTACAAACTTCTAAAAATTCTGTATAACTTAAATTTCTGTAAGGATAAGCTCTTTTAACTATTTCATAGGCCTTTTCAACGCTTATTCTCCAAAAATCATGAGTGAGGCCAACTATCTGATGAGCTAAAACATCATAGGAATTTTCATGAAATCTCAATTCTTCCAACTCTTCTTTCAAAGCTTTTCTTGCTATTACTGCAGACTCAAAAATATCATCTTCGTCAGTTGAAATTATTATACCTTTAGCCACTCTTTCAACTTCATGCCCACTTCTTCCAACTCTTTGAATTAATTGTGTTACTTGCCTAGGACTCATATACTGAAGAACTAAATCCACGCTACCTACATCTATTCCAAGTTGTAAAGAACTTGTTGAAACTATTGATTTTATTTTTTCCTGTTTAAATTCTTTCTCAGTTTTGATTCTAATCTCTTTACTTAAGCTTGAGTGATGCACACCAACAGGAAAGTTTTTATCTATGGCTTTTATTCTTGATGCTAAAATTTCAGCAAACTCTCTTGTGTTAGTAAATGTTAAAACTGAACGAGATCTTTTAATCATTTCCATTATAAACCTAAGCCTTGCAGCAGTTTCTGGAGAAGCGAATATTTTTTCGCTTATTTTCTTATCTATACGCTCAGGTCTAGGATGAAACACTTTTATTTTCATTCCTTTTGGAAAAGTTGCTTTTATTATTTCTATTGGCCTGTTAGGTGATATGAACTTTGCAACTTTTTCTGGTGAACCTACGGTTGCACTTAATCCTATAACCTGAAACTCTTTACAAATTTCTCTCAATCTTTCTAGGGCTAAACTCAATTGCGTTCCTCTTTTTGAGTCAACTATTTCATGCACTTCATCTATTACTACCCATTTCACGTTGCTCAAATGTTCCCTTATCTTCTTTCCAGGCAAAATTGCTTGTAAAGTTTCTGGGGTTGTGATAAGTAAAGAAGGAGGGAACTCTACTTGCAACTTTCTTTCGTAAGCGCTTGTATCTCCATGTCTCACAGAAGCTTCTATTCCAATTTCATTACACCACCATAAAAGCCTTTCCAGAAGGTCTCGGTTAAGGGCTTTAAGAGGAGTAATGTAAAGAATACTTATAGGCTTAGGCTTTTGTTCTATAAGAAAATGAAATAAAGGAAGCATACAACTTTCAGTTTTTCCTGTGCCTGTTGGAGCAATAACTAAAACATTCTTTCCTTCTAAAATAGGTGGAATTGCAAGTTTTTGCGGTAAAGTTGGTTGTTTAAACCTTTTTTCTATAATTTTTCTTAGTTGAGGGTTAAGTAGCTCAAATACCATAATTACCCACTGAACAATTCTGGAGAATATAATATAAATTTACTTTGTATAAAAAACAATAAAATAAACCTTGTTCTTAAACTTTTTTATCGAAAGGCTTAAAAACCTTTAAATCCAAATTCAAGGAATGCTTTATTTTAAAAAAAGTCTTGAAAAAGATGGAAAAGAAAGGCATAGAGGAGAATTTGAAATAATAGCAGATATTCTATCTCTTACTTCAAAACCAATAAACAAAACACAAATAATGTACAAAGCCAACTTAAGCTTTTTACAGCTTGAACGTTACCTTAAAAAAGTTTTGAGTTGTGGCTTAGTTGAGCAGAAAAATTCACCCATAACCTATAAAATAACAGAAAAAGGAAAAAAGTTTCTTGAGATTTATTCTCAAATTATGCAAATTTTATATTCTGAACAATAATTATTCTTGTGAGTAATGTTGAAAGGATAGTAAAAATACTGAATGAAAAGTATAAAGTTAAGCCTTGGAAAGAAAAACCTTTTAAGCTTCTTATCGGTACAATTCTTTCCCAAAGAACTAGAGACGAGAAAACTTCTCAAGCCTGGAAAAGGCTTTTTTCTAAAGCAAATACTCCAGAAAAAATTTTGAATTTGAGCGAAAAAGAAATTCAAAGCTTAATTAAAGATGTAGGTTTTTATAGACAAAAAGCAAAAAGAATCAAAAAAATTTCTCAAATAATCTTGCAAGAATATAAGGGTAAAGTTCCTTCTTCTAGAGAAGAGCTAATTAAGCTTCCTGGAGTTGGACCAAAAACTGCTGATGTTGTTCTTTCCTATTCTTTTGGTAAGCCTGTAATTGCTGTCGATACACATGTAGCTACAATCTCAAAAAGATTAGGGTGGACAAAAAACAACGAACCAGAAAAAATTAGAGAAGATTTGCATAAAATTGTTCCAAAAAAGTATAGATTAATAATAAATATTCTTTTTGTCGAGTTTGGTAAAGACATTTGCAAGGCAAAACCAAAATGTTATGCTTGTCCAATTATAAAGTTTTGTAAATTTACTAGAAAAATTACAACTTAAAGTGGTAAAAAAATTTTATCCATAGTTTTTTTCAGAAAATAATTATGAAAAAAGCAATCTTAGTTTTGGTTTTTGTTCTCTTGGTGCCAGTGGCCTATTCCCTTAAAGTAAGCATAAAAGAGGGTGAAGTAGCAGAAATAGGAAGCAATGAGTTTTTAGTTTCTTTTGGAATGATAAGAGGAAGTATAAACTTTAAACTTGGAGAGTACAAATGGTCTACAAGAGAAATATGGTTAGTCCCAGAAGGAACTTTACCAAGCTATTTTAAATCAACAGGTAATTACTTAGAAATTCCAGAGAACATTACTTTTAGCACTTGTAAAACTTCTGTGTATTACAATGAAACTTTAGGCTATGCATTCAAGATACTTCCTTCCCAAATACAAGAAAACGGAAGCTTCTGCGGCTTAGCTTATGCTGGAAGCTACGATATTATAGCAAAGTTCTAGTGGTAACATGAAACTCTTGCTCGTAATTTTGTTTGTTTTTCTTTTTTTACTAATACTACACTTTTTTTCTTCTCACACTGCCCTTTTCCCAAAAATTTCTCCAAACCAAAGAGAAAATTTTTATTTTATTGGAAAAGTTAAGATAGAAGAAGGAAAAATAGCAAGTGTAAATGTTTCAGTTTATTAAATACTTCTTAGTACATTCACCACTTCCTTTACGCTCTTTTCCATCTTTATCAAAGCCATCCCTAAGTTAGCATCTTTTTCTAACAAGCATGCTAAGATCATTTCACTATCAACAGGGAAACAAACGTAATAACCGTTAGAAGCTTTTACTATAGTGTGAGTAAAGCTTCCCATTCCAAGTTCTTTTGTTGATATAAAAGAGCTTTTAGTTATTGCTGCAGCCAAAGCAGCCAGAAGCTTAGCGTTAAGCTCAGAGGGAAGGTAAGATGCTATTAATAAACCATCGTTCTTAGCCAGTATGGCTCCTTTTACTCCCTCTATTCTTTTCATATCTTTCAATATCTTCTCTAATTCAGTTTTAAGCTCCATTTAATCACTTTTCGTTATTTCATAAAGATTTTTAAAAAAGTAACTCAAAGAAAGAAGTACTAAGTAAGTTGAAAAAAGTATTCCTAAACCTCCTATTAAATTTACGATACTATCTTGTTGGTATTCTCTTAAGAGCGATAGAGACCAAGTAATTCCAAATATAAAAGTGGTTACGAACATTATTTTAAACCATTCTCTGACTTTTGGGTGAATGAAAATTAGAGTAGCTACATATTGCTCGTTTTTCTCAAAATTTTCTAAAAATTTTTTACAATAATAGGCTGCTATAGTTGAAGGGACTACGATTACAAAAAAGGCCGTGTAACTTGATATTAAAAGTAAATTATAGTAAGCTCTAACAACAACAATAATAACAGTAGCAAGTAATAATAAAATAAAGATGAATACTATGCTATCTAGTTTTTTACTCATAAGTTAAAATCCTCCTCCTCCATCTGTAGAAAATAACAACAGTAGTAAGAGCCAAGAAAATAGAGGAAAAAATATAAGAATTATAGAGTATAGAAAAAATCAACTCATACTTTATAAACAATTCTGGAAAGTTATGGTGTACAGCTAATTCTACTAAATAGGCCAGCCAGCCTACAAAAACTACTCTTAACGCAGTATGGAAAAACTTAATTTCCTCTTTTAATTTTTTCGGTGCTAACATAAAGTTTACCGTAGAAATTTCCTTTGTTCTTAAAAAAGTCTTATACAAGCTAACTGAAACTATGGAATTTGCAAAACCAAGAATTAAAAAAACTGAATCTGTGTAAACAAAAGTTAGAAGTGGAGTTGTTTTATAAGTAAGCTGAAAAATTATTTCTCCAATAACGGTAATTATTATAGTTAAAAAAATTACTGAATAGAATGCTTTTTCCATAAATAATTTTTGGTTTTTAAATTAAAATTAACTTTTGAAGAGAATTTCTTTCGCTTTTTCTATAAGTATTCTTAGTTTTTTCTTCTGGACTTTTGTTCTTTTACACAGTTCTTCCAGGTTCTCTTCGAGGAGTTGCTTAAGCAAGACAATTCCTATACTAGTAAGCTTTTCCCTACTTTTTTCGTCCAGATCTTTTAAAATAGTTATAGGATAAAGCTTTTTTTCCTCTATAAGCCTTTCCAGACCTTTTTCTTCTGGATAATTCCATCCTATAAAACCAATCCCCTTACACGAAGCATACTTTTTTGCATGCTCGGAAAATTTGGTATTGCAAACTATTAGAATTTTGTCAAAATCCAAAGAATTTTTTCCTATTTTTCTTCCTTCTTTTATGTCTTCAAGTATAGCCTGAGCCTCAAGAAAAACGTCTTTACCAGTATAGGCATGATGATTGAAGTGATGCTTGATTTCAACCAAAAACGTTTGATTATCTTTTTTTGCTATAGCATCAATCTCATGATCAACACAATAACCTTCAACTATTTGGTTTGGAGTAACCTCATAACCATATTCTTTTAAAAGAAGCTGAATAAACCTCTCAAAGTCAGGTTTTGGGCTAAGCAAAGAAATAGCTTCTCTCAAGTCTATTTGATGCTTTATTTCTGGTTTAAATTTTTGTAAGAACTTGAAAATCATCCTAAGAATTTTTCTTGTTTCTACTCCATCATAAATTCTTTTCTCAATTTCTCTAGCTATTAGTTCTGCTTGTTCTTGTGAAATTCCCATTCTTAAACAAGTTCTTATAACTTTTTCCTTTTTGAATTCTTCTTTTCTTCCGTCAGCTTTTGTTACAAAAACCATCAAATTAATTTTAAGCTTTCAACTAATAAATATGCCAAAAAAGGTTTTGAGATGTGCTATATGCAGAAGTAAAGACTTAAACTACTTACCTTGGCTAGGACAAGTTTATGAGTGTAGGAATTGTGGTTACAGAGGACCTTTATTCATAGAAAAAAAGAAAAAATCATAAAACCAATTTACCCTTTCCGTAAGGTATATGCCTTTTTATTTCTTCTAATTCTATTTTTTCAACTAAATTTTTAATTTCAAAAGGAACTTTTAACAGCAATTCCCTTTTTATTTCTCTTGCTAACTCTTCTGAGCTAACATCTCCTGGACAAATCGTAACTATATAAGGAGTTTGTTTTTTTATTGCTGTTACTGGTCCAGCTATGATTTTTATACCATCTTCAATTTTTAGCCCAATCGAAACTCTAAGCAAAACCTTCTTAAGCCATTCTCTTTTCCCTTTAATCTTAAAACTTCCTAAAGGCAAGGCTTCCTTCACAACTTGCTCAGGCTTTACATAAAAAACATCTATGGTACCCAAACCTAAAAGCCAAGCTTTAGAGTAGCTGGCAGCAAACTCTGCTGCTTCCATTATAGTTTCCATAGGTATTTCTTTCTTTTTTTCATTTCTTATTAGAACAAAAGGTGCTCCACGAATGTCTGCATGAAGTATCAAATCCTTTTCTCTTGAGTATTTTTTTACTATTTCCTCGTTGGTTTTAGCATCTTTACCAGCTATAATTAAGAAATTGTCACTACTTATAAACCATCTAAACCTTTCATACCATTCTTTTTTCTCTTCTTTTCCTTTTACTTTCTCTTCACTTTTAATTTTTTCGGCAGCTTTTTTCAATTTCTCAATCTTTTCTTTAACTTTTTTCGCTTTACTAAAGTAAAAGTTTGCGTTTTCTTCTAAACTTTTCCTAAAATCTACTTCTATTTCATTTCCGTCGATTAAAAAAGTTAGAGAAGCTTTGGCTTGATTTATTTCTTTAAGAATTTTTTCTTTGTCCAAAGCTTTAACTTTTGCTTTAATTTCTTCCCAACTAAGCTTTTTTTCTCTCATTTCAACAATTTTTTTCAGAAAAAAGTCAAGCGCTTGGTATTTTTCGTAGAGGATTTTCCCAATTTTTCTGTATTTTTCGTAATTTTTTTCGAGTTTTTCAAGTTGAGCCATTTGTTTTTCATAAATTTTTTCAATTTTTTCTTCACTTTTTTTTAGTTCCTTGATTTTTTCCTCAATTTTTCCGAATTCTAAGAGAGATTCAAAGTAACTTTCAACAGCTTGATTAAAACTTTCAAGATAAATTTTTTCTTTTTCTTTGAATTTTTCTGTCTCGAAAGGGAAAAACTCAACGATTTTTTTATTTTCTAGAATAACGTGCGGTTTAATCTCAACATTTTTAAGCTCCTCAAAAAACCTAAAGAGTTTATCGATTTCGTTTTGATCCAATTCTGAGCAGATTTTTTCTTTTTTTATTCCTAATCTTTCACAAATTTCTTCTGCGTACTTCCTTGACAAACCAAAATCTAAAGCTAAAACCTTAACTATTTCATTCTTTTTTTCTTTCAAAGTCTTTTGAAAGTCAAAAAAGCTTTTATCGAAAGGATTTATACAAGAAGGAGGATACCTGTACAAAGCTTTTGGCAATATTTTTCTATCTTTCCACTCTCTTTTTTCGAAAGCAGTTATTATCAAGCCAGAAGAATTTACTAAAATTAAGTTCCCATTCCTGAAAATTTCAAAAATTAGCCTTAAGCCGTTAATTTCCAGCTCGACAATTCTGTCAAAACCAACTTGAAAAACGTTCCCTATAGTTTTTCCCAACAAATATTTTCTAAGTTGCATGCAAAAACTAGTTGCTTTTTCGAATTTTTCCTTTTTTTTGGTTAAATAAATTGTTTTATCAAGCAAGACTTTAAGAAAAAACCTTTCTTTTTTGTAGATTTCGAATAAAAAGGTTTTGTTCTCTTGTTTAATCCCTTGAATTTTCCCTCCTTCTAAGGCTTCTTTAAGCTCTTTTACCAAAAATCTCAAATCCAAGCTTGTTATTTCTTCGCTCATTTCAATCAAAATAAATTTTAAGAAGAGATAAAGTTAAAGCTTTAACTCAAGCAAAATTTTTAAATAATTCTTTTTTTCTAAAAAAAGATATGAGCAAATACAAAAGACCAAGCTGGGATGATTATTTTCTGGAGATTGCGAAAGTTGTTGGTACAAGAGCAACATGCGATAGAGGAAGAAACGGGGCAGTTATAGTAAAGGATAAAAGAATTTTGACTACAGGCTACGTAGGAGCACCTTCTGGTTTACCACATTGCGACGATGTTGGACATTTATTAACTGAAACTGTAGATCCAGTAACAGGGAAAAAGAAAAAACATTGTATAAGAACTACTCATGCTGAACAAAATGCAATAGTTCAAGCTGCTTTGCATGGCGTTTCCACGAAAGATGCAACTCTGTACGTGAAATTTGTACCTTGCTTTACTTGCGCAAAGATGATAATAAATGCAGGAATTAAAAGAGTGGTAGCAGAAAAAGACTATCACGACTCAGCTTTGACAAAAAAATTCTTTAAAGAAGCAGGAGTTAAGCTTGAAATAAAGAAAAAAGAAGTGGAAAAGTATCCAGACCAAGAATAATTTTTCATATTTTCTTTTCTCCCAGAACTTTTTCTTCTAGAATCTTTTTTAATTCCTCTGTACTTTTTCCAAAATATCTTTCAAATTCAGGCGTAGTCGTGATAGTTTTTGTTCTCCCAGCCTTTTCTGTTTTAATTAAACCTTTTTTTTCCAAAGCTTCTACATAACCATAAGCCTTGTTTCCTTGGTACTTTACTATTAAAGACTGTTTTATAGGCTGCTTCACAGCAACTATTGCTAAGGTTCTCATCATCCCATTACTTAAATCAGCAAAAGGAGCAAGCTTAGCTACTTTTTCCCTATACTCTTTTTTAACTCTTAACTCAAAGCCTTCTGGTGTTTCAACCAACTCTACGCCTCTATCTTCTTTACTTAACTCTTTTTTCAACTCCTCTAAAAGCTTTTTAACTTCTTCTTCTGAGCCTATTCCAACTACTTTTGAAAGTTTTTCCAGGCTTAAAGGTCTGTCAGAAACGAATAGCGCAGCTTCAAGTAAAGCTTTTAGGTTCATTTTCTCTTAAATATTTAATTTTTTTTGAAAAATTTAAGCATAGAAATCAAAATTTTAATTATGATGGAACTAACAAAACTAAGAGTTTACAAATTCTTGGTAATTTTCTACGAGAAGTTACATTCGATTGAGAAAATTTTCTTTGGAAGCGAATATTTTTATAAAAAAGCAGAAAAAATTTGTTGCAAAGCTGAAAAAATAATCAAAAATTACAAAAGTTTGAAAAGATTTGAGTAAAGTTGTAGCCTAACTACTCTTTTTAAATAGTTAGAGAATTTATTATTAATCAATTAATATAAAAATTTAATAATACTTTTTTCTTTTTTTAGATAATTAATTTATGTTTAAAATAAATTCAATAAGTAAAAAATTAAATGAAATTTTCTTTGCGTTTAAAACTTTTACAGCTATTCAAATTTTTTTTCAAAAAAATTGAAAAAATAAGAAAAAAATTACTTGGTTTTTGCTATTTTGTGCCTATTATGAAAACTACTAGCAAAATAACAATCCAATTAACTAGCTGTCTTATAAATCTCCTATTAAAAACTTAGATTTTCCTACCTCTATGACTAATTCTGGGTTTAAAAAAATCAAGATAAGGACTGTATATGGGAGTTATTATGTCTGTTACTAGTGCTTGAACTAGTTGGGCTGTTGCAATACTAAGACAAAAGCTAAAGCTACTGCTATCACGTTCTGTTTTTTCATAAAATCCATGAATTCTTTAAGAAAACTCATTTGTTCAGCTGAACTTATATAATGAACTTTAAGCTTAATTAACTTACTAACTTAAGCTTACTCATGATTTTTTGGTTATGAAAATATCCTTAAAAAAATCTTCTTGCTCAGTAACTACTTTTTCGTTTTGCTCTAAATGAAGCAAGGGAACAAAATGGTCTATTATTTGGTCTCTGTTCCAATCTTCAACTATTTGACTAAACTTTATTTTATTAGCTTTTAACTTTTGCATAAGCTCATCAATTTCATTCATCACATGATTAATCTTTTTTGTTATGTCTTCCTCGCTTATTTGGGCCTGAATTCTAGCTCTCCACATAACTCTTCTTTGGATTTTTCTTTCTCTTACTGCCAAAGCCTTTCTTAAGGCATTGATAAGCTCTTCTAAGGTTACTTGTCTTTTTGGAATTCTTTTCATAGGCAAGCCTAGTTGAACTAAGTTTGGGTCTATACCTAAGTCAACAAAAGGCTGTGCCTTGGCAACTTCTTCTACAGTCTCTTCTTCTTCGAACAAAGACAAATAATCTGCCTTAAGTCTAAGGAGAACTGCTGCTACAAAAACAATTTTTGCGGGAATTCTAAAATCAAGCTCCTGAATTTTTTGAATATATCTTAAAAAACTATCAGCCAACTTAACCAAATCTATATCCCATGGGTTAAGGTTTTCTATACTTACTATATGATAAATTACTTCTTCCCAGCTTTCTTTCTTAAGAATTAAATCTAAGATATTTTCTTCTTGATTCATCCTGGCATCTCCAAACCTAATATTTTTGACTCACCTCTATCCATGGTTACACCATAAACCCTATCCCCATACTTGATAGTTTCATCGTTATGAGTTATAACGATAAACTGAGCTTCTTTTGAAAGAGATTTTATCAATTCAGCAACTTTTCTTGAGTTTTCTTTGTCCAAAGCAGCATCAACTTCATCTAAAATGTAAAATGGAGCAGGCCTATAGCTCTGAACAGCAAAGATAAAAGCTAAGGCAGTTAAAGCCTTTTCTCCTCCTGAAAGTGAATCTATGTTAAGTAAAGTCTTTCCTCCTGGGTTTGCTTGAATTATTAATCCTGACTCTAAATCTAAAGGATTCTCTAGCTCAAGGCTTGCGCTTCCGCCTGTCATCTTCTTGAATATTTGATTGAACTTTTCGCTCAACTCTTTCAAGCATTTGTTAAAGACTTCTCTTCTTTTCTCTTCTATTTTTTCGATCATGTCTAGAACAGCTTTTTTCTCTTCTAATATTTTTTCATACTTTTTCTTGTACTCATCAAACTCAGCTTTAAACTTCTCGTATTGTTCTATAGCTTTAAAGTTTACTGCTCCCAAAGAGTTAAGCTCTTTAACAGTTTGTTCTATAGCTTCTTCTAAAGCCTTAATTCCTTTTTCTATTGGTTTAATTTCACCATACTGCAAAGCTTCTACTTTTAAAGTTTCAAGCTCAGCTTCAATCTTCGCTTTCTGGATTTTTAGCTTGTTCAGCTTTGTTTGAATGTTAAGTCTTTTTTCATAAGCTCTTTTTCTCTCGTTTCTAAGTTTATCAAGCTCAAACTCAGAATCTACCTTAATTTTCTCAAGGTCGATTATTTCCTTAGTCTCTTCTGCTTGGGAATACTTCTTCAACTTTTCCTCAAGCTCTTTTATTTCATTTTTCAAAATTTCGTTTTCCTCTTGAAGCTTTTTCTTAAGCTTAAGATATTCTTCAACTTCTTCCTTAGCAGTTTCTACAGCTATTCTTGGATGTTTTCTTACAAGATAACCTCCTGTCATAGCTCCACTTCTTTCTATCAAATCTCCGTCTAAGGTGACCATCCTAACCTTTCCAATTCCTATTGCTCTTGCAACCTCTAGATTTTCAACCAAAAGAGTGTCGCCAAAAACAAACTCTATAGCTGGTAAAATTTTTTGCTCGCACTTAATAACTTTTGCAACGCTTCCAAAAGCTCCTTTTATCCTGAAAGATTTTTCCTCAAGCTTTCTTGGTTTAATTTTGTTTAAAGGAATGAAAGTTGCCCTTCCTATCTTTTCTCTTTTAAGATAGTCTATGCAAAAACTTGCTATTTCATCATTCTCTACTATTATATCGTTAAGATGAGGACCTGCTGCAATCTCTACAGCAAGCTGATAATCTTGCGAAGTTTTTATCAAATTTTTCAAAGTTCCAAGAACTCCTTTTAAATTAAGGCTTAGTATTGCTTTCACGCTTGCTGGCACTTCTTCTTCTCTGACTTCAATAGTTTGTAACTTTTCTATTAGCCTATCTAACCTTTCTATTTCTTTCAAGTTTGAGTCAAGTTTATCCTTGTTGAAAAGGATTTTTGTTCTTAAGTAAGAAATTTCTTTCTCTACCTCAACTTTTTTTGAAATTTGAATGAGCTTGTCAGCAAGCTCTCTTATGCTTTTTTCTTTTTTCTCTAATTCTTCTTCTATCCTTTCAAGTTCTTCCTGAACTTTTTTATTCTCTTCTTCCTCTTTTGCTATTTCCTGATCTAAAGTTTTCTGCATTTCTTCAAAGTTTTTTATTTTTCTAAAAATCAAGGAAGCTTTAAGAGTTTGTAATTGCTTTTGCAAAGTTTGGTATCTTATCGCAGCGTTTCTCTCTTCTTCTAATCTTTTAAAAATCTCATAGCGTTCAGTAATTATTATTTCTGCTTCCTTTAACTTTTGGTCTACTGCCTCTAATTCTCTTTGAGCTTTTTCTTTTTTATCATTATATTCAGCTATACCAGAAATTTCATCTATTATAAACCTTCTTTCCACAGGGTTCATTTCTATTATGTTTGTAACATCACCTTGCAGTATTATGTTATGACCATCAGGCCTAATTCTTGCTGAAGAAAGAACTTCTAGAATCTTTTCTCTTGTTGTAGTCCTTCCCTGAAGCTTGTAGATGGAAACTCCTTTTCTGTTAACTTTTCTTGTTATGGAAATTTCTGGTTCATCGAAAGGAAATTCTTTGTTCGAATTATCAAGGTACAAAGTTACAGAAGCATACTGAGCAGGAGCTTTTCCATTACCACCATGAAAAATAAGCTCGTGAAGCCTTTCTGCTCTTAAACTTTTTGCTGAAATTCTTCCTAAAACGAAGCATACAGAATCTACTATGTTTGATTTTCCGCTTCCGTTTGGGCCACAAATTATATTGAAACCTCTAAGTAAAGGTATTGAAATCTTCTTGTTGAAACTTTTAAAACCTTGTAAGGTTAGTCTTGTTATGCAAGTCATTACTTTTCACTTTGTAAGTTAAATAACCTGATAACTCTCATATATTTATTGGAGTTTAAAACGCAAATATATTTCTGAGCAAAAAAATAATTAAAATTGAGTAGTATGAAAGAAAAGCTTTTATTTTTCGTCTTATTCTTTTTATTAACTTTTTTGGTAAGCATAAACGGTATTCCTTTTGTCGAAGTTCCAGCAACGCTTAACGAATCTTTGGTAGAGATTTCAGTTTTCAAAATAAACGAAAAAGTTATAATAAGAGTAAACGTTAGCGATACAGAAAATGATGTTCAATACGTTTGGTTAAACTTAACCGCTAGTAATGGAACATTGGTTTTGATAAATGAACTTATGACTAATACTTCTATAGCTTGTGGTGAAAATTGTTCTGTTTGGGAGAAAAATTATACTATAGCTGGAGGGGAGCCTGCTGGAACTTGGGTTATTAATGTTACGGCAAACGATACTTCTGGAAATACTGCTAGCAATTCAACAACTTTTAACGTTAGCAAGTATATTGAGCTAACAATTTCTCAGGCTTTGATAGAAGGTATATCCTTTGGTTTGGTTAATCCTGGAACTGTAGGTAAACCTGCTTTGAACAACTCAGGTTTGCCTAACGGCGGAACGCAATATAACCTAACACTTGGTACTTCCTCAAACGTAAACGCTGATTTTTACCACAGAATAAACGAAACTCATTCAAGTATATACATAAATGAATCTTCAAGTAGAACAAGTGAGCTTGAAGGGTTTTCTTCCAACACTACTTTATCAAGTGAATGGAAAATTATGGGCAATTCTTCGGTAAATTGTAGTGCAATATTTCCAGGAAATAGTTGCTGGGTTAGGTATTTTATAGATGTAGAACAAGGTACTTCTTCTCAATATTTTGAAAGAAGGTATTGTTTTTGCGCTGTGTATGAAGGAGGAGACTATTCACTTTGTGGATATTGTTAACATTAGTGATAATCCTTATAAGATAAAAAAACCAAATTTTATTCATGGTAGTAGAAATAAAACTTAGGTACCTTGTACCAGTAGTTGCATTTTTAGTGTTAGCGTGTATAGTTAAATCACAAGAGAAAATCACAGGTTCAACAGAAATATCAGCAAACGTAGGCCAATATCTTGCTCTAAATCTTTCCAGCGATCTTTCGGGAGGAATTTCTTTTTCTTCAGTAACCCCTGGAAGTCAAAATAATATGGCTACAGGCAATCAAGGACCCGATAATTGTACAAAGTATTGGGTTGGAGTAGATCCATCTTCTAATCTGAATGTAAATATGTGGCATAAAGCAAATCAAAGTATGAAATACGGAATTAATGAGATATCAATAGGAAACTTAACACACGAAGCAAACAAAACTAGTAACGGAGCAAATGTAGATATGGATTTGTGGAGCGATGGCCGATATCCCCTATCGCTACAATACATGCCAATTGGTGGAACTCCTGAACCATGTCACGATCTTGCTCCTGGGGAAGCTTGCTTTATAGCTTTCTGGTTAGATGTTCCCGGCGGAGTGCCTAGTGGTAACTACAAGTCATACTATTGGTACTGTGCCAATGCAACTTCAGGGAGCACTTCATGTGAGTAATGTTAGTAACTAAGGAGTAATTTTAAGCTTTCTTTTTTTTACTAAAAAGAATAAGACTATTACTAAAACTATTAACATAATTGCTCCTAAAACTAAGGGGAAAGTGTTTAAAGGGTAGAAATTAACCCAAAAATCTATAGGTTCTACTGTTGTAGCAGCTCCAACCTGACAAACTGCTTTTATAGCTCCTCTGTATTCTACTTTTTCCGGGTAAAGTTCAAAGCTAGGCTTGAAAGTGAATTCAATAGGACCTTTAAACTTTAAGCAAACAAGTCTTGCTTGGTTTGAAGTTAAAGAGCAGTTAGAAGCTATACATTCCCTTCTTCCTTCAGGCTCCGAAGGACAATCCAGAATATTTTCAGTTAACTGAAAAGGCTCTTGAGGCTCTAAAAATCTACTTATTTCTTTGCTCCCTTCTACTCTACAACTTATTGGAGAAGAATAAGTTGAGAACACGCAAGCAGCATCACAAATTTCTATGGAATCTAAAGCTTTAAGCTCTACACTCCCTTTAACAACCATTAGCCCTGCTTTTGCTGGGTAACTAAGCAAAGAAAAAAGAGCTATTAATAATAGAACAGATTTTCTAATCTCTCTCACTTTTTATAATTCGAATGAGTAGCTTATATGCGTTTTGGTTTTTTTAATTATTTTAACCTCAGAAGAGAAAATATAATTATGAAAAAAAACATTTTGGTTTTTTTGGCTCTATTTCTTATAGTACCGCCTTTGGTTTACGCTCAACTTTTCCATTCCGGCCAAACACCTATAAACGTTAAAGTTTTTGAACCAAATGTTTGTGGTAATGGAGTTTGCGAAGCTGGAGAAGATTGTAGAAATTGTCCGCAAGATTGTGGTATTTGTCCAGCTCCACCAGGAGGCGGAGGACCAGGAATTTTTATTCCTCCAAACATTTCAGTTTCGCCTTACAATTTTTCCCTAGTCCTTAAAAACCTCTCTTCTTTCATTCCAGTTTATGTTGAGATTCCGCCTGATAAAAATCTAAGCATAATTGCTCTAATAGTTGAAACGAAAAGCAACTTGAATGAGCTCAACCTTACCGTAGAAAGACTTTTTGAAAAACCAGCTTATGTTAATTCTTCTTCTGAAAACGATTATACTTACATTCAAATTATTTCAAGTTCTCAAGATATTTTCAGGCTAAAGTTTAAGTTTAAGGTTGAAAAGAGTTGGTTCAGAGAAAAAGGAATAACTAACGCTTCTATCATTTCTATGTTTAAATTTAAGGAAAGAAGTTGGGAAAGACTTTTTACGATGCTAATTCACGAAGATTCTAACTACTACTATTACTATTCAGAGTGTTGGGGTTTAAGTTTATTTTCAATAGGAACTTACAAAGAAGAGGAAGTAGCTATACCAATTCCTTCTTGTCCTCTTTGCCCTTCAGATACTGACTGGACTGCTTGCGTGAATAACGAGCAAAGTAGAATAAGGTACGTTTGCGGGAATGAAACTGGTTATGTTTGCTTGCCAATAGTTGAAAAGAGAAGTTGCGAAATAGAAAGAGCTTTGGATTTCACTTTCCTTTACTTAGGAGTAATAATTGCTCTAGCAATTGCTTTAGTGGGAATTTTTGTTAAGCAAAAAGTTGTTTTCAAACCAATAAAACTTCCAAAGCCAAAACCACCAAAGCCAAAGGAAGAAGAAGAGAAACCAAGAATCGTTAGACCAGAAGAAGCTTTAAAGGAAAAAGTTGTGTTAGAAGAAAAACCAACCAAGCCTGAAGTTAAACCCGAAAAGGTTAAGTTGGAGGTTCCAAAAGTAGAAGTTAAGCCTGAAGTACCTAAGTTAGCTGTTCCAAAGAAAATAAAAGTAAGGAAAATCGAAGATATAGTTAAGAAGTTTAACGTTGGAGATTTGATAAGAGTTAAGGCTGATGTTGCACTTCATGCTATTGGAATTCCTCATGTTTACAAGTTAGAAGACGAAAGTGCGATAATTTACGGAACTTATGATAGGCTTATTGATAGAGGAACTTATTGGGTTGAAGCTATAATTAAAGAAGAGGACGGAAGGAAGTATCTTGAGATTAAGGAGGTGAAGAATGTTTGAAATTCCAGCTCCTTCCTTAAAAAAGGAAGAAAAAGAAGAAAAGCCAGAAGTTAAAGAAGAAAAGAAAGTAGAAGTTAAAAAACCAGAGAAGAAAAAAGAAAAGAAGAAAAAAGTGGCTAAACCAAAAGTAGAAAAAATAAAAGGTATGGAAGTTTTTGTTAAGGAAATAAAAAAGCAAATAAAGGTTTTGAAAGAAACAGGAAAAAAACTAGAGAAAGAACTTTCTTCTGACATACTTAAAAACTTGAATCAAACACTAGAAGAGCTAAAAAAATTAAAGGACGAAAAAGCAAGGGTAGAGCAATCGATTAAAATGCTAGAAGAGAAAAAGGCAACCTTACTTCAGAGAAAATCAGAAATTCAAAAACAAATGAATGTTATAAAGAAAAAGATAGAAAGTTTAGAAGAATCTTTCAAAAGTATTGGTTAGTAGATTATTCCATTGTAATTAAGAAAATCGATCGTAGAAAAAATTAAACTCTCTAAGATTTTGGTAAGGGAAAAATCTTGGGAAGGAAGCTCGGTATCTAGCGAATATTTTTTCAAGAGGTCTTTCAGTGCTTTACCATCAATAAGTTTTATTCCATAGCTTTTTGCTAAAATCTTTGTTTGTTTAGAGTAGAAAGAGTTTGTTACCATATGGCCTTCTTTAATTTTTGTGTCTTGTAAAACTAGGTAAAAGTTTGCCAGATCTTTTTTACCAACTTCTAAATTTTCTCTCCATTTGCATTCTATTGCTATCTTTTTACTCAAAAAATTTTTGTAAGCGTATAAGTCAACCTCATGATAAGCTCCACTCATTCCTCTTAAAACTTTTCTTCTTTCGACTTTATATCCCATTTTCTTGTAAAGTTTTTCGACTAAAATTTCAAACTTCTCGCCTTTTTCCATACTTTCTACCCAACTCTTCCTTTATAGTTTGAGTAACATCTAAAGCAATTTCTCTGTTATACTTCTCGAGAAAATTTTCAAGTTTATCTCTTGTTTCAAAACCAAGGAGAAATGTCAAGAGCGGAATGCCAAACTCTAAAATGCTTAAGTTTTTATCATTTTCTAAGCGTTTAATATTTTTTTCTATCCATTCTAAAAAGTTTTCTTTGTAGAAGTTTCTAATCTCGTTATCGCTTACTATTTTGTTCCTAAGCGATTTAAGTTTGTTAACTATTTCTTCTCTTTTTTCTGGGTTTTCTTGATAGTATCTAATTAGGTTATCGTTTAATCTTAACTTAATTAATTCTTCTTCATAACTTAGCTCTTTAAAGAAACTCAACTTTATCCCTTCATGTAGTCAAAAAATTTCTAACAACAAAATCTTTAACAACTTCTTCTACAGTTTTTTCCTTGCTGTACTTAGCTTCCAGATAACCTTCAAGAAATTGCGAAAAGAATTTTATGGCAACAGGCCATTCTACGTTTTTCATAGCTTTAAGATAATTATTGACTTCGCTATTCGGGAAGAAAAAATCAATAAAGCTATCTAAAGAAAAGTCAAAATTTTTCTTGAAATTTTCTGCCAGGTTATAGTTTACTTTGCCTTCTTCAAATTCTTTTATTGCTTTTGGTAAAATTTCCTTTATCCTAGAAAAAACATAAAGAGTTCTTTCTAGATCTTTCAAGTTTTCGTTCAATTTTATCACTCTTCCTTATATTTTTCAAGTTTCGAAATTCTTGAGCTAAGCTCTTGGTATTGGCTTAAAATCAAGTTTTCAAGTTTGTTTTCCAATTTTTGGATTTCTTTCGTGATTAAAGAATAGGTTGGTTCAGGGTTACCACTTAAACCTTCTCTTATAGCCTGTTTTATATTTTCTCTCATCACTTCTCTGTTTTTTTGTAAGTAATCTGTAATTTTTCCCTCTAGCCACTTCCCTCCAAAGTAGCCTATAGGCAAAGCAATAACAAAAGCTCCTTCAGGAGTTTTTAACCAATCAACTATTCCCATATTTCACCTCCTTTTTCTTCCAAATTTTTTTGCCAAGATAATCCAAACCATGTCTTGTGAGAATGGTTCCGCTTATTCCCCCAATCAAGCCAAGTTGGGCAGCGTAGCTGTAAGCAGTTTGAAGAGAATTATAAAGGAGTTGCTGATAGTTTCCGTTAGCCAAACTTGGTAAAAGGTTTGGTATACTTTCTTTCAAAAAACCCAAACAAAAACCTGCCCAGTAAAGTACTCCAGAGCCAAGAAGTCCGCCCAATAAAGGTAAAGGTTTAAAGTAACCTTTCAGAAATTTGACAACTTTCATTTTCTCACAAGCAACTCTTGAAAGAAGAAATATGATATAATTATGGTACTATGATTTGGCAAAAAATCATAAAATTTACCACTTATGTAGTTTTTTCTTAAATTCACCACTCAAGTGGTAAAATTCAAAAGATTTTTATACTCTCGAACTTTACTTTAATTTGTGGAGATAAGTAGCGAAGAACTTGTGAATTTACTTAAAAACTTTGGTATGAACGATTATGAAGCCAAAGTTTATTCCGCTTTAGTTTTTCTTGGTCCTTCTAAAGCAAGTGAAATAAGTAGAGAGTCAAAAGTTCCTCAATCAAAAATTTATGAAGTTCTTGACAGGCTAGCTGAAAGGCAATTGGTAGAAGTTTACAGTATAAGGCCGAAAGAATTTAAAGCAGTAAGTCCAGAAGTTTCGCTTAGAAATTTAATAGAAGAGAACGAAAGAAAAATAAAGGAAGCTAAAGAAAAAGTAGAAAAAATTTCTTTTATCCTTAAGCCAAGAATTGAGAGTCAAGTTTTGAATGGAATCTGGACTTCTCAAGGAAAAGGATGGAAAGATTTTATAGATAGGCTTTGTGATATGTTTGATAGAGCAAAAAGTTATGCTTATGTAGTAAGCAGAGATTTTTCTTGGACTTCTAACCTTGCTGAGGCTGTTGATTCTTGTATAAGAAGAGGAGTAAAAATTAGAACTATTGCGATAGGAGGAATAAACGAGTCAAACTATAGAAGAGCAAAATGGTTTAACGATCATGGAGTAGAGATAAGAGTTTTTAAGACAAGTTTGCACCCAAGAATGATTGATATAGATGGCAGGGAAATTTTGCTAAGACTTGATACCGAAATGAAAAAAGAAAGTTTTAGGTTTACTTCGGTATGGTCTAGTGATGCTTCCTTGGTTAAAGTTTTTGATGTTTACCTCAAAAGTTTGTGGAAAAATGCAGAACCTTTCAAGTTTTAATGAAAGGGAAAATTATAAAAAAATCTTAAGCGAGCTTTATCTTGAGAAAAACTTATTTTTTGACCCAAGTTTAAGTTCTGTATTTTTTATTGAAAAGAGTTGGGGTGGAACTTTTTCAAACTCTTTAAAAGCGATAATGTTTGATGTCGATGATACGCTTAACCCAGAAGGTTCAAAAAATCTTTCAACGTTATGGTTGGAAGGCTTGCCCCTTCAAAGCAAAGAAATAAACGAATTAAAAGAGCTCATGGGTCAGATTGGTAAAGTTTCTTCTTTTTTAAACGTAAGTGAATTAGACATTAAAAAGCTAGTCAACAAATTCGGCAAAAGGTTAGCTGAGCTTAACTTAAAAAAAGAGGATTTAAACGAGGCTGCAAAAAATGCTGCAAAAGAATTTGAAACAGTTCCTTATTCTTTTGAAGGTTTGAATGAAATCAAAGGCTTAGGTTATTCTGTAGGACTTAACTCTGGAGCTTACTTAGAAGCTGTGAG
This sequence comes from Candidatus Aenigmatarchaeota archaeon, assembly GCA_038998335.1. GTDB lineage: Archaea > Aenigmatarchaeota > Aenigmatarchaeia > CG10238-14 > SCSR01 > JAVZHQ01. The sequence continues at coordinate 193,023 of JAVZHQ010000001.1, forward strand.
ATACTTAGCTGAGAGGTTGGGAATTTTAAAAGAAAATTGTTTCGGTTCTGTTTACAATTTTGACAAGAACAACAGGTTTACAGGAATAATTTTACCAAGACTTAACTTTAAGAAAGCCGAAGCTTTTGAAAAATTTTTAAATTTTTATAGGTGCAAAAGTAAGTTTTCAATTTTTATGACAGATAATCCAAGAAGCGATTCAGCTCCTTCCTCAAAAGCTGGTCTTAGAATTTTTGTTTCTGATAAACCTGAAGTTTTCGATGAATTTTTTGTTTGTTTGCCTGAGGTTAGAAGAAAGGGAGAAAGTTATCATGGGTATGAAGGTATGAAGATAGTTGCGTACTTCCTTAAAAGATGGGATTTATTGAATATAACTTATTTCTTAAGGACACCAGAAAATGAGAGAGAAATTATTAAACTTTGCTTAAGTTTAAGTGAAACAGAAGAAGAAATTCAAAAAGGGAAGAGTTTAGTTGGGAACAAATTAAAGTTTGTTAATTATGTAGAAAGCTTACTATCATTTCTTTCTCCTATTTATTCAAGAAAGCTTTTTGGTTTAGATGAGTATATTGTTAAGCTTAAGCTCACAAGCGAAGAAGAAAAAATTAAAAGTTTAACTTCTTCTATCTATTTGAAGCTAAAAGAAAAAGTTCCTGAGTTGGACGAAAAGGAAGTAAGAAAGAAAAATTTTTTGGGCAAAATTGAAGAACTAACAAAAAGTAAAATAGAAGGTGAGTTTTACGGAAACCACAGTAAATAAAGTGAAGAATGATGTTTTCTCCTTTACCTCAGATATCCTCTCTCTTGAAAATAACTCAAAAGTAATTCTTGCTGATTTAAGTAATAGCGAGTTTGAAAATACTTTTGGCTACTTTGACGAGAAAGAGTTTAAAATTTTTGTAAATTCTTACGGTTTGGACGAGAGGAAATTAAAGCAGTATAGTGCATGCGTAATTTCTTTTTTTCAGCCTTATGCGTTCTACCTTGAGAATGTTGAAAACTTTTTAAGAGAAGATGAAAATTTAAAAGAAACGAGAGAAGTTTTTACTGGGATAGGAAAGTGGGTTGAAAGGGCAACTTTAAATTACTTGGAAAATTTAGGCTATGCTTTTGATCATGAGATTAAATCAAGCTTCGAAGATTACAGAAACCTAGAAGGGTTTAAGGTTTGTCAAGAGCTTTGGGAAAATGTAAAGAAACTAACCATACAAACTTTTGGCATAAGTGGTAAACCTCTTGAGCTTGAAAAAATTCATCAAAAAATTATAAGAGTTCTTATAAAGAATATAAGCAGAGAAAGTAACCCGAGCTTATTTTTAAGGAAGTTAAGTCAGAAATTTTTAGGTTATGACGAGATTCTTTCCCTTTACTTAGAGTCAGGAGAGTATGCTTTGGTAAAGCCAAAAGATGTAAGCGAAATTGAAGAATATTACGAGAAATTAAAGTCAGCCTTAGCTTTTGACAGTAATTTTAGGGAGTACAAGTTAAGTTGGGAACCTCTAAACAAGCTTCTAAAAAATTTTGGGCTAAGGGATTTGTATGAAAAATCCTTAAAAATTTTTGAAAACTTTTCAGAAGCTCTTGGTGTAAATGAAAAGTTGAGTGAACTGGAAAAAGAGGAAGAAAAAAGTTTGGAAAATCACTTACGCGATTTGCTTACAGATATAGAATGTAGCTTAGGCTTTTTGAGAAAAGAAAAGCCAACTTTAATAGCTCTTCAAGATAAATAAATTTTATGAAAGTCTTAGCTATAATACTTTTATTTTTTGTTTCGCTCTTTTTGCTAGCGTATTTTTTAAAGCCAGAAGAAAATTTAACCGAAAAATTTGAAAACAAGTTAGAAATTTTTACTGATAAAGAAGCTTATACCCAAGGCGAAGAAATTAAAGTAAATGTTTCATTCTTTTCTTCCAAGGATTTGAAAGATGTGGAAATAAAAGTTTTTGGGATTAAAGGAAGGTATGGAGATTATATTTCTTCAAGCAAGGTTGTTAATTTGAGAAAAGGAGAAAATTTGTTCGATTTTTATTTTAGAGCACCTTATTGTAGCGCTTGTACAGGAATTGCTCCTGGAGAGCATGAAATAAACGTACAGCTTGTTTACAACAACACACTTTTGGCTTCTGTTTCGAAGAAAATAAGAATAGAAAGTTAAACAAATAAAGTTATTTTTGTTTGCTAAACGCAACTCCACCTAGTAAAATCATGGTAAAAGAAAAAGTACAAATAACAACTAAGCTTGTATAAAATGGAATAGAAGATAAACCGATTAAAATAAACCTTACAGCCTCTACTCCATAAGTTAAAGGGTTTAAATAAGAGATAATTTTAAGCCACTCAGGAGCTTCTTGTATAGGGAAAAAAGCACCACTTAAGAAAATTAACGGAAATATTATGAAATTCATTATCAACCCAAAACTTTCCATCGTTTCTATCAAAGAAGCTATTATTAAACCAACACTTACTAAGCCTAAGGAAATTACAGCCATTAGAGCTATGGTAATTAAGAATGAGTAGAAAGTAACATGAATTCCTAAGATAAATGATAGGCTTAGGATGATAACGCCTTGAATTAAAGCTACTGTACAACTTCCCAAAGCTTTTCCAGCAAATATGGAAGTTCTTGAAATAGGAGAAACGAGAATTTCCTTTAGAAAGCCAAATTCTCTATCCCATATAACAGAAATTCCTGAAGCTATCGAAACTCCAACTAAGGAAATTACAACTATACCAGGAAACAAAAAAGTTTGATAGTTTAACTCGCTTATCCTAACAAAAGAAAAGCCACCACCCAAAACAACCAAGAAAAGCAAAGGTTGAACTATAGAACTAACAATTCTTGCTCTATCTCTCAAGTACCTTTTAATTTCTCTTAGCCATATTGTGTAAATTCCTTCAAGCTCGCTCATATCATTCTCGCTCTCCTTTTCATCATTTCTTTGCTTTCTTCTGTTTCTTCTCTGATTTCTCTTCCTGTGTAATGGAGAAAAACGTCTCCAAGGCTAGGTTTCCTTATGCTTATAGACTCGACAAAAAATTTATTCTTCCTAGCAAATTCTAATAACTTTGGTGCAAACTTTTCAGCATTTTTAACGGTCATACTAATTTTCTTTTCTGTAACTTGAGCTTTCCTTATCGAATCTAACTTTTTAACTTTTTCCAAAAATTTTTCAGCATTTTTTATTTCTAAGGTTATGACATCTCCTTCCAAACTATTTTTCAAATTTTCAGGAGTATCTAAAACTTTTATTTCTCCGTAATCCATTATAGCTACTCTATCACACAAAGCATCAGCTTCTTCCATGTAATGGGTTGTTAATAAAATTGTAATGTTTTCTTTTTCAGCTAGTTTCTTTATGTATTCCCAAATGTGCTCTCTTGTTTGAGGGTCTAAACCTAAAGTAGGTTCGTCTAAAAAAAGAACTTTTGGGTAATGTATCAAACCCCTTGCTATTTCTAACCTTCTTTTCATTCCTCCAGAATAATTTCTAACAAGCTCGTTAGCTCTTTCATAAAGTCCAACTAATTTTAAAACTTCTTCTATTCTCTTCTCTCTTTCTTCTTTTGGCACGCTATACAAGCGAGCATGCATTTCTAAGTTTTCTTTTGCTGTTAATCTGTTATCTAGGCTAGGGTCTTGAAAAACTATACCTATAGATTTTCTAACATTCCTTTGCTCTTTAATTATATCAAAACCGTTAACTTTTGCTGTTCCTTTTGTTGGTTTCAATAGAGTACAAAGCATTGAAATAAAAGTTGTTTTTCCTGCTCCGTTCGGTCCAAGCAGTCCAAAAATTTCCCCTTCTTTAATTTTTAGACTTACGTTATTAACAGCTTTAAGGCCGTTAAATTCTTTTGTCAGATTAAAAGTTTCTACAATCCACATATTATCATTTTTTGGTTTTTTGTGTATAAAAAAAGAACTAGGAAATGTTTGGAAAAATAAGTGAGGCTATTTCCTTTGCTACACTATTTGGATTGCTATAGACCCTTCTAGCTTTAACTCTTTTAACAAAGTAGCCCATTTGAGTCAAAATTTTATGTTTCTTTTCATATTTTGGGCTATTCCTTTCTGAGTAATCTATTTCTATAATGAAATGGCCAAAGAGCAAAAAATCTACTGTATAATTTTCAATTTTTGCCTTCACTTTTATATTTTCCTCTCCAATGTATTGAGCCAGATAGTTGTGAAGCATCTGTCTGGCTAGGAGTATATGTTCCATAAAACAGAAATTTAACACAAAAATATAAAAATTTTTTTTAATTATTTTCATTTATGTCGTTAGTCGGAGAGCTCTTCGCAAAAGAGTTTGGTGAGAAAGAAGGAGTATGTTGGCAAAGAGTTATGCAAGTTTTAGCTTCCTATAACTGGAAAAATGGGAAATTTGATGTAAGACTTTATCTTAGTGGGCTTAAAGGTATGGAATTAAAAATTCTGTCAGAATATTTAAAATTTCTTCCGAAACTTAGAGTAGTTTACAATAAACACAACTATAAAATTTACGATTTGGTTACTAATTCCTTAGATGCTTATAAAAGAATGGAGAAGGAAAAAGAAAGAAAGAAGAAAATCTTACCGTTTATTATAAAACGTGCTAAAGAATTTTCAAAAGAATTAGTTCAAAACATTGGTTTACTCGAACCTATGATATTTCTTAGAGGGAGCGCTTCACCCAGATCCAAAAAAATATTCTGGTATTATGATAGCCCAGAGTTGATTTTTGTTTCGGATGTGGATTTAGAAATAATAGTGCCAGAAGTTAACACCGAAATTATACATTACAGTAGAAATGAAGCATACAATTTCTCTGTAAAAAGTAAGATTCCCATAAATGTATATTTTAAAAGGTTTTCTAATTTAGACGAAGGTTTGGTTAAATACGGTTATCCTTTAAGCTTACCTTACAAGTTTTATGGTTGAGTGGGCCTGCCGGGATTTGAACCCGGGACCTTCTGGTTAAGAGCCAGCTGCTCTACCATGCTGAGCTACAGGCCCATGCTTATTCTCTTAATTATTTTGTAAGCTTCGCTTAACTTTTTAACTGAAAAGTCTGGCTTAACTTTTTCTTTTAGCGGAACATATTTATGGCTATGTTCTAACCTTTTTATAAATATTGTTTTTATCCCAAGCCTTTTTCCTGTAAGTATTCCTCTGTCAAGCCTGTTATCGATTATTATAAAATTTTCTTTTGGTTCTTTCCATTTTTTAAGAATAAACTCAAAAAATTTTGTGTCGCTTTTTATGCATTTTGTATCATCTTGCGATACTATATCGTCAAAAAACTTTTCAAGCTCAAAATAACCTATCTTCATTTTTATTATAGGTTTTATAGCATCGGAAGCAAGAATAAGCTTATGTTCATCTTTCTTCAATTTAAGAAGAAATTTTTTCGAACCTTTTATAAGTTTTAAGTATTTTAAGTTTTTAAGATGAGCTTCTTTCCAAGTTTTTCCAAGTTTTAACTCTCTAGAAAAAATCCTCCAATCATGCCACTCTTTGGTTCCTTCTAATTTTTCTGCAAACTTGAAAAAAATTTTCTTAGCTTCCTTTAAACTTACTTTATACTTTTTAGAAATTCTTTTGAAAAAATACTCCAAGACTTTTTCCTCAAAAATGAGATTATCGATTAAAACACCGTCCAAATCAATTATAACTATCATATACTCACTTTTAAAATTTAAAAACTATGAGAATTAATAAGTTATAGCGAGAAAATGAGCGCATTATTAGAATTACAGCATGTAACTAAAATTTATAAGTTAGATGAGGTTGAAGTAAAGGCTTTGGATGACATAAACTTAAAAATAGAAAAAAATGAGTTTTTGGCTGTTACTGGTCCAAGTGGCTCTGGGAAATCAACTTTACTTCATATAATGGGTTGTTTGGACAGACCAACAAAAGGAAGAGTAATTCTTGAAGGAAAGGATGTTTCAAACTTAAGCGATGCAGAACTTGCAAGAATCAGAGGAATGAAAATAGGTTTTGTTTTTCAATTCTTTAACTTATATCCAACTTTAACCGCTTTAGAAAACGTTGAGTTGCCTATGGTTATCACGGAAAAAGATAAAAATGAAAGAAGAAAAAGAGCTCTAGAATTATTGAAAGCTGTTGGGATGGAAAAAAGAGCTAATCATTTGCCTTCTCAACTCTCAGGAGGAGAAAGGCAAAGAGTAGCTATAGCAAGAGCTTTGGCTAATAATCCTTCGATAATTCTTGCTGACGAGCCAACAGGAAACTTAGATTCAAAGACAGGGAAAGAAATAATAAATTTATTGGCTAACCTTCAAAAAGAGGAAGGAAAAACAGTAGTAATTGTTACTCATGAACCAACAATTGCAAGATATGCTGAAAAAATTATTTATCTTAGTGATGGTAAAATAATAAGAGGAGGATAAAAGATGAAAAAAATTTTTGCGTTAATCTTAATTTTTATCTTTACTTTTCCAGTTTATCTTACAAAAGCTTTAGTTTCAGAACCAATAATTCAAGCAAGCGTTTCCGTTTTTCCTTCTTATATAGCTCCAGGAAACGAAGGTTATGTTCAGCTTGTTTTAAAAAATTCAGGAAGTGGTGTAGCTAGTGGAATTAAAATTTCACAAGTTTCTTTTGACAAAGCTATAATTCCTTCAGGAAGTTGGGCAGGCGAGCTTAATCCTTTAGGAATTGGTGATTCAGCAGTTTATTTTTTCAAGTTTAGAGTTTCTGAAAATGCATTGCCTGGCTTGTATACTATAACTTTCTACATCGATTACAACACAGATTCTACGACAAAAACAATAAAACAAATTGCTATAGTAAACGTTCAGTCTACTTCTACCATAGAAATTGCTTCTATCGAGCCTTCTACTTTAAAAGCAGGAGAAAAAATTGAGATGAAATTCATTTTAGTAAACAAAGGAAACAACTCGATAAATAACATAATCTTTACTTGGAGCAGTCAAGGAAATGTTATTTTGCCCTTAGGTTCGGGAAACAGGATTTTTATCCCGAGGATAGAAGGAAACTCAAACTACGAAATTAAAACAGAGGTTTCTGTAAGTCCAAGTGTTACACCAGGGATTTATCCTTTAAACATTCTGCTCCAATACACAGATAAAACAGGAGTGAATCAAACAGTAAGTTTAGTAGCAGGAATTGAAGTAAGTGGTGAAACAGATTTTGACGTTAGTATAGAAGAATTCACTTCAACTTCTTTAACTTTAGCTGTAGCAAATACAGGAGCCTATACTGCTTATTCGGTTATAGTTAGAGTTCCTCCACAAGAAGGCTTAAGAGTAACAGGAAGCTCTACAAGCATGCTAGGCAATTTAAATGCAGGTGACTACACACTTGCAACTTTTCAAGTTTCTCTTCCAAATTTTACTGCTAATTTTAGTAGAAATTTTACAAGGAATATAACTCAACCAAAAGTTTTGGTTGAAATTTCTTACACAGACGCTTTAGGAATAAGAAGGTCTGTTGAAAAAGAAGTAGAAATAAGTTTTTTTGGAGTTACTGGGACTGCAAGAGTTTTACTTACAAGAACTCAGCAAGGAATTTTAACTCCTGGAATTATTTATATTGCAGTTGGTGTTGTAGGAATAGTTTTGGTTGTAGCCATAGTTAAGTTGAGAAAAAGAATACAAAGGAAGAGGGAATGAAACTTAGCGATATAATAAAACTTTCGATAAGTAATCTTTCTCAAAGAGGGTTGAGAAGCTGGTTAACTGTTTTGGGAATAGTTATAGGTGTTGCTGCAGTTATTGCTATTCTTTCAATTGGAGCGGGAATGCAACAAACTATATCTTTTCAATTAAGTGGTTTGGGTGCTGACATAATCACCATTTCTCCTGGTTTTGCAAGAGCTTTTACTGTTGCTTTTCAGAGAGTTGGGCAACAACCAATAATAGAAAGAGCTCAAGTTTCAACATACTTTACAGAAAAAGATGTACAAGCAATAAAGTCAGTAGAAGGAATAGTTGCTGTAAATAAAGTGATTTATGGAAGAGCTAACGTTACTTACTTAGCTCAAAGTGCTTCCATTTCAGTTTATGGTGTTGAACCTTTAGCTTGGAAGGAAATATTGCCTGTTGAGATTGAAGAAGGAAGGTATTTAATGCCTGGAGATAGCGATGCTATAGTTGTTGGTAATAGAGTGGCAAACCAAATGTTCAAAAAACCCTTAGGAATAAACACTCAACTAACAATAAACGGAAAGCCTTTTAAAATAGTTGGAATTCTAAAAGAATCAGGAGGAATAGCAGGAATAATAGGAATAGACAACTTAATCTTTATGCCATTGAGTTCAGCAAGATCTGTTTTAGGTTTTGAGGCAAACAAATACTCTTCACTTCAAGTTAAAGTTAGCGACCCTGCTTTGGTTGATTATGCTGTTAGTGAAATAGAAGAAAAATTGATGCTTTCTCGGCATGTGACAGAAGAAACAAAAGATTTTACAATTACTTCAACAAAAACAATACAAGAGACAGTTTTAAACGTAATGAACACAATAAACTTGTTTCTTGCAGGGATAGCAGGAGTTTCTTTGTTGGTTGGAGCAATAGGAATAGCCAATACAATGTTCATGAGTGTTATGGAAAGAACAAGACAAATTGGAACTTTAAAAGCTATAGGAGCAACTAACTTTGAAGTTATGGAAATATTTTTGTTTGAATCTGCTTTTATTGGTTTGTTGGGTGGTTTGATAGGAATTTTTCTAGGTTTTATTGCTTCTGGGTTAATTTCTGAGTTGGGAATAAGGTTTTTAGCAGTAGGAGCGCGTGCTCAAGCAAGCTTAACAGTAATAACTCCTGAGCTAATTTTATTTGGTTTAGCTTTTTCAACTTTTATAGGAATCTTAGCTGGAATTCTGCCTGCAAGAAGAGCAGCTCACTTACAACCTGTAGAAGCTTTAAGGTACGAATGATTAGCAAGAGATGGGTCCGGAGGGATTTGAACCCTCGACCAACGGGTTAAAAGCCCGCTGCTCTACCATGCTGAGCTACGGACCCATATTAAAAATTTTTAATCAGAAATTATTTTTTTCTTTCCCTTCTTAAGTTATGAGTTTGCCAAGCATATTTTCTTATTTTTGAGCTTTTTCCATAGCCACAAGCAGCACAAACTTTTGTTTTAACATTATAGCTATGCCTCCCACATCTTCTACATCTTACATGAACTATTTTTCTTCTTTTACCCATGGAGGGGGTTCCTTTTACCATAAAAATCACTAGGCAACTCTTATTATTTATATGGACTTTTCTTAATTTTAATATAGAAAGAATGAGAATAAGAGTATTTAAATTTGTTTTTCCACTTATAATACTTTTTCTTGCAATTTCGATAGCAAAAGCTCTTGAGTATTCTTCCGCTTCTGTAAATTCTACCATAGCAGGGAAACCAGCAGAATTTAAAGTTAAATGGTACGATCCTTCAGGTTTATCTGGTTATATTTTTTCTTTAGACAATTGTCAAGGTAGCTTTGTTAATGATAGTTTTGTTGTTCTTTCCCAAACAAAAACCTTTAACGTTTCTAGTTTAAGTGTAATTTTTGGTAATAACTTAACCTCAGACTTAAGTGCTTTAAACACACTAGGCGAAGGTTTAACTTATGACGTAGAAGAAAGCGAAACAAGTAAAGAAGAAAGACAAGAAATTTTAAAGGGGCCTTCTTATTACCTTATCACTTTAAACCCATGGACAAACCCTGAAAACGCTTTTTCTTCAGACAATTTATACGCTTACACTTCACAAAGTGGTAGTTTTCAGGATTATGGCTATAACCTTTCAATTCCTCAAGACGCAAAAATTATTTCTGTTTTTATTGGTTTCGAGGCTTATGCTTCTGGTAATGAAAGGTTAGAAATTAGTATTTCTTATGACGGTGGAAATACTTATTTAGGATATACCTTTGATTTACCTTCACAAGACCAAAACCAAACTGTATGGGTAAATTTCACTAACGCTACAGATTGGACTCCAGAAAAACTAAACGATACAAATTTCAGAGTAAGGATAAGAAGTGTAAAAGTAGGTGCTATGCAACCAATCTATGTTGACTATCTTCCTATAAATATAACTTACTCTCTTCCACCAAAGTATCAGCTAGAAGTTTGGCATGACTCTTTACCAATAAGCTATGAAGGAATTTTAACTTCTATTTCCATAATTTTAAACTTTACTTCCACAGAAACAAAATACTATGATTTTGAGGCTTATAATTGGGTTTCAAGTTCATGGGTTAAAGAAGGTTGTGATTCTGGTTTAGTGTTTGCAAATTCGTCAACGATTTGGTATTGTAATTTTTCTTCTAATGTTATGAACTTTATTTCTCCTTCAGGTGGGATAAGAGTAAGGTTAAAATCTGAAGAAAGCGAGGAAAAAGCTGTTTTAAAAGAAGATTATCTTAAATTCTCTATTAGTTTTGCTCCTACAGAATCTTGGAGCACTACCACAAAAACCTTAAGCTCTACAGTAAGTTGTAAAGTTAGATGGTTAGTTTATGCAAACAATACTTTAAATGAATGGAGTAAAACTGAAATTTTCGAGTTTTTAACGGCTCAGGAAGCTTTTTGTGGAAATAACGTATGTGATTCAGGAGAAACTTGTTCTAATTGTTTGCAAGATTGTCCTTGTCCAGGCTCAACAGGATGTTGTGGAAATTCTTGCGGTTGTGAAGAAGGACAAGTTTGTGAGAATAATGTTTGTGTAGCTTCAGCTCCTCAACCTCCTCCACCAGCTTTACCACCTTCAATTCCTGTATGTAACCCAAAAACTGATTTGAATTGTTGCATTCAAACCTATCCTCAAGGATGTTGCGATTGCCCAAGTTTTGGTTACGTTAACTGTAGCATTTCACCTTTTAATCAAACTTTTGAGGATTGTAAAGAGTTGTGTATGAATTTATGCCCAGGAGGATGTTCTGTTTTCTCTAATTCTTCTTCATGTTTAAACGCTGGTTGTTACTGGTGTAACGGAATTTGCCAGCAATTTGCTTGTGCAAGAGATTGTTCTGTTTTTCTTAGTCCCTCCTTATGTTTAAACGCTGGGTGTGAATGGTGCGATTCAGAATGCAAAGAGCTTTGCTTGCTTAACTGGAGTTTCGTCCTTCCTTTGAGGATAGAAACTTTTGTTGATTATGAAGTTGAAGTAACAATAAAAATCAAAAACGAAGGAGAAAAAAGTTTTAACAACGTAAAAATTCAATTAGTAAACATCTCACCTGATTTTGAGTACAAAATCTTACCAGAGTTTTACCCAAAAATTTTACCAGGAGAAACAAAAAGTTTTGTTTTAAACATCAAACCTAAAAAAGTTGGAAGTTATATAATAATTATAAATGTAAGCTCAGATGAGGCTTTTCACTTAGCTTATGTTGGCCTATCTTCTCAACAAGCTCCAGCTAAAAAGGAGCTTATAACTATGACTGCTTTGCTTTGGTTAGCAGTTGCTGTAATAATTGTTTTTATCATAGTTTCTTACAAGTTGTACATTAGAGAAAAAATTAAAGTTGAAGAAAAGATTCCAATCAAAAAAGTCGAAAAAGTGAAGAAAGTTAAAAAAGTTGAGAGAAAACGCAAGAAAAGATAGTTTTAAACTTGCACAGGAGAAGCATAAACTATTGTATCTCCCCTGACTAATATTGTACCAAGTTTAATCTTGTTATCGTTTCTCTGAATCTCTGCTTCTTCCAACCAAAGGTTTAAATGTAAATCTAGAGCTTTCAGGACTCCTGTAATTTCCTCGCCGTTTTTCAACTTAACGAAAACTTTCTTTCCTTTTGCTTTATCTAAAGCATCTATCGGTCTTTCTGTCATTTCTTTTCACTATTTAATTCAATAAGAAAATATATAAACATTAATTATATTAAAGTTATTGTGAAAAAACTTAAAATTACTGAGTCTATTTGTCCAGAAAATCCTTTTGAGAAGTTATCTGCAGAGCTTTTTGTCGATGATTTTAACAGAGTGATGATAAGAAAAAATTGTTTAAGCCATGGAAGTTTTGATGACGTTTACTGGTCAGATTTTGCTCAGTTTGAAAGAGCCGAAAGGTTTAGAGATTTGGGAGATGGTGTAGCTTTACCAAGGAAAATTGAGAAAGGTTGTCCTTATGATTGTGGTTTGTGCGAGAATCATAGATCAAGAACAACTTTACTGATAATTGATGTTACTAATAGATGCAACTTAACTTGTCCTGTATGTTTTGCTTATGCTGGAGCAAAGGGTTATGTTTACGAACCGAGCAAAGAACAAATAGAAAAAATTTTGGAATATGCGCAAGAAGTAAACTATCCAGTAAAGGTTAGAGCACTTCAATTTAGCGGAGGCGAACCAACAGTAAGGGAAGATTTGCCTGAGTTAATAAAATTAGCCAAACAAAAAGGTTATAAGCATGTTGAAGTCAACACTAATGGAATTGTGATAGCAAAGAAAGGAGCAGCATACATAAAAGAACTTAAAAAAGCTGGCATGAGCACTTTTTACTTACAATTTGACGGTTTAAAGCCTGAAATATACGAGAAAACAAGAGGTCTCAACTTGCTTCCGATAAAACAAAAAGTTATAGAAAGTGCAAGGGAAGCAGGTTTAGATAGTGTAGTTCTGGTTATGACTTTAGTTGGCGGAGTAAATGAAGATCAACTTGGAGAAATTATAAGATATGGAGCAAAGAATTCTGACGTTGTGAGATGCATAAACGTTCAGCCTGTTAGTATTACTGGAAGAATAGAAAAAAATGAAAGAGAAAGAATGAGGATAACTCTTTCTGATTTCACTAGGCTATGCGAAGAACAAACTTATGGGCAAGTTAAAAGGGAAGACTTTTATCCTGTGCCTACGATAAACATCCTTGGAAAAATTTTGAACTATTATTTAAAGGGAGGAGAAAGGTATTATCCAGAGTTTACTGCCCATCCTCATTGTGGCTTAGCAACTTTTGTTTTCACAAAAGGGGAAAAAGTAATTCCCATAACGCATTACATAGACATAGACAAGCTTTATTCTGAATTAAAAGAAAACCTTGAAAAAATAGAGAGAACAAAAGAAATTCCAAGTAAGCTTAAGCTATTTTATACTTTTCTTAAAAACGCGAAAATAAAATTCTTTTCAAAATTGCCAAAGCTTTATCCTTTATTAAAAAGTGGAAGCTATGAAGCTTCTGGGAAATTCATGAGGAGCTTGCTAATGATAGGAGGGATGCACTTTATGGATCCTTACAACTTTGATTTAGAAAGAGTTCAAAGCTGTTGCATTCATTATGGTGTGCCTGATAAAAAGGAAAAAGCTAGGTTAGTACCTTTTTGCACTATGAATTCTATTCACAGAGAGGCTATAGAGAAAGAGTTTTCAATACCTTTAGAGAAATATAAAACAATATAAGTTTATTTGACAAAAGGATTTAAGTGGTATTTATGGCACTTTGGCATGGAGAAAGAGGAAGAAAACCTACAGGAGGGCTAATTAAAGTAGCTAGAAAAAAGAAGAAGTATGAGCTTGGAAGCTTACCTACTTTTACAAAAGTAGGAAAAGAAAAAAGGGAAAAAGAAAGAGTGAGAGGAGGGGGAATAAAAATAAGAGCTTTTTCTGTAGAATTTGCTAACGTTTTTGACCCTAAAACAAAAACTGCGAAAAAGGTTAAGATTTTAGACGTTCTGGAAAATAAGGCAAACCCACACTTTGTAAGAAGAGGTATAATCACTAAGGGTTGTGTAATTAAAACTGAAATAGGAAAAGCAAAAGTTACTTCTCGGCCAAGTCAAGATGGAATAGTTAATGCTATACTGCTGGAAGAAGGATAGTTATTTATTTATTTGAAATTTAATCTTAATTATGCCTTTTGGTCTTATCGAAAGATTAAGAAGGAAAGATAGTTCGGAAGAGTTTTCTAAGATTGAGAAAACTGAATATAAGTCAACACTTAACAATTTGTTAAATGAATTATATACTACAGTAAAAAATTGGAAAAAGGAAATAAGCGAAAGGGGTTACATTCCTTCTCAACAAGAAAAAATATACTTGCAAGATTTGATGACAACTACCCGTAAAGCTTCTCGAGTTGCTTTTAATCTAGGCGATCAAAAGCTTCAAGATTTGCTATTAAGCCTTTATGTGAATCTTAAACAACTACCTTCTGCTAAGCATGTTGAGACTGTAAAAGAGATAGAAAAGGCTGTTGAAAAAATAATGGAACATTACAAGAAAAAACATAAAATAGAAGAAGAAAAACTAAAGAGCGAGATTCCGGGAATGTTTGTAGTTTTGCTCATTTCTTTTCTTTTGTTCTTATTTGTTTCTTACGGAAGTTTTTCCTCAGGATATTTTGTTAAATCTTCTGATTTGATTTCAATTTCTTTGGTTTTTTCTTTTCTTCTTGCTTTTTCTGTGATTTTACTTTTAAGAAATTTATGAATTTTTTAGATGTTAGACGTCTAACAAGAAACTACTTTACCACGAGCTTTATTATTTCTTTTACATCTCCATAAACAACTTTTTGTTTACAAAATCTTGTTAAGTAATAAGCGGCTTTTGCAGAATTTGTAGCTGTTGTCTTATAACCTATATCTTCAATTGGAGCGACAATCATACAAGTATCACAGAAAACTTTACCTCCGGCATCTTCTATTGTAAGAGTATAACCAAGATTGTCGGCTTGCATCTTGACATCTCTAGAAGTGCAGACCCAAAGGTCGACTCCATCTCTAATCTTTTTACCAAAAAGATATTTTGATATTGTTTTTATTTCATCAAGAGAAGAATGTGGACAACCAAATGCAACTAAATCAACATCTTTTTCTTCACCTGTATTTAATTTTTCTTTTGTAGATTTAAGATCTATTTCTTCAAAAAATAGTGTGTCCTCTATTCTGTCTAAAAAAATACTCTTTCTCACCGCTTCAGGAGTAATGCCCTCTACGTGAAAGAGAGCTAATGATCCTGAGGCTGCACCTGCCGCACCTAAAGCTTTTAATCTTTCTAAAAATGGAATCTCAGCTATTCCGTGATAGAGTGATCGAAAATTCAAGCTCGGAGAACTTTTTTTAATTCCACTTATGTAGGGGATTTTATCTTTAATCTTTTCACCAAGCCAATATCCAAAAGTAGCAAAATCATTTATGGTTTTTAGATTTGCTTCAACTTTTATTTTTATGTTCGGATTTCTGTTTTCATCTAGATGTAAACCATATACCGGAGCAAAACCTGCTATAGCATAGAATAGAGCGCTCAAACCTTCTCTATTAGTTCTTAAACCAAGAACTGAATTAGCATAAACCACAGCGGAACTCTCGGCCCAGTGTAGATTAACATTACCAAAGCTTTTCAACCTTGATATCAAAGAGTATATTCTCGGCAAATGATAAGGTGTGCAAGTGCAAGTGATCATGGCTCCCATTTTTTCATAGGCCTTGATTATTCTAATCTGTTTTTCTGCAAAATCTTTAGGAACTCTTTGTTCCCTCCATCTAGTAAGGTCCATTCCAGCTGGGTTGAGCATCGAGAGTTGATTAACTCTGAAATCTTCTGCAAGATCTTCTATAAGATTTAAGCCAGCGTCTGTTATGGTTTTGTAGGAAACGCCAGATATCTGCTTTGGTAGATTTTTAGTTTCGATAAATTCGTCGGTTTCATATAATTCTGCAATCTTGACCAACTTTTCTTTTATTTCTTCAGATAAATTCAACTTCTCTATCTTGTCTATATCTACTTTTTGTGGTTTCCAACCAGAAATCTCAAACGGAATTTTTCCAAATATAGCACCCCATATCGTAATAGCATCATCTTTATTTTCAATTATAATCTTTTTAGGAGCAAAACCTCTTTTTGCTAAACTGTATATTTTATAACTACCAACTGTAGAACCTATGGAACCAGGAATATGCAACTCTTTTCCGGCAATGTTCTGGCCATTGAGCTCATGATCTTTTTGTATCACATTCCCGTTTAAATCTACACCATCAAGCCAAGAAATTGGTTGACTAGTTTTTAAAATTTCCATCACTTAGCTCCCCTTCTTCTTAAAGCATATTTTACTTCATAACACTATCTCACTAGTGTTTCTGAATTACATTAAGCCAAAAAAGGGACCTTAATATTAATTAAAAATAAAGTATAAAAAAGTAGTTTCTTGTTAGACGTCTAACATAATTCTTTTTTTTAATTCAAAAGAATTAAATTTTATGATCGATGTTCATTGCCATCTTGAACAAGAAGATTTCTCACAAGATAGAGATAAAGTTATAGAAGAGTGTAAAAAAGAGTTGAAAGCAATAATTACTTGTTGTGCTCATCCAAAAGATTTTGACTTAACTTTAAGTTTAATTGAAAAATACAAAGGTTTTGTTTTTGCTTGTGTAGGGATTCATCCTGAGTACATAAAAGAAATTTCTGAAGAAGAAAAAAATAATTTTATTGAAAAGATTAAAGCAAATAAAGATAAAATTGTTGGTATCGGAGAAACAGGCCTAGATTTTTTCTGGATTAAAGAAGAAAATTTCCAAGAAAAACAAAAAGCTCTTTTTGTTGAGTTAATAAATCTTGCAAAAGAATTAAACTTGCCTTTAATAATTCATTCAAGAGAGGCTTATGAAGAAGCAGTAAAAATTCTTGAGAAAGAAGATGCAAAAAAAGTTTTGCTCCATATGTTTGGTGAAAATCATTTGGCTAAAAGAATAGTTGAGAATGGATGGTTTGTTTCTATGAATACTATTGTTCTTAAAAGCAAGAAGCATAAGAAAGTTGTTAGAGATGTACCTTTAGAAAGAATAATGCTAGAAACAGATTCACCTTGGCTTGGTTTTGGAAAAAGAAACACTCCTTTGAGCGTGAAAAACGTTGCAGAAAAAATAGCAGAAATAAAAAAAGTTAGTTTTGAAGAAGTAAAAAAAGTAACAACAGATAATGCGATAAATTTTTTTAATTTATTTTAAGCAATTGATAGAGTTTCTTCGCTAATTTCAAGAGTTAAAGGTTTAGACATAAAAGTAAACTTTTCTAAGTCCTTATGGCTTCCACACCATTTCGTTACTGCTTCATAAACTTCAGAACTTCTTTTAGAAATTTGATTAACATAAAGTCTAAGCGAACCTAACTCTTTTTCAAACTTCTCCTCAAATTTTTTACATGGCAAACCTTTTTCGTAAGCATGTTTTTTTAAATTGTTTTTCATAGACTCAAAGTTATGAACATAAAATGCAAATCTTCTACCGTGAAATAGTTCATAATTTATAACTCCTATATCTCTTAGGTCGTCCATTCCCTTAGGCCCTTTACCTGCCCCACATATATCATATAATTCCCTAGCTCCGTAAACGTTGAAAACTATAGGAAACATTTCTCTTGCAGAAAAAGTTAATCTAAATCCTTGCTTCAAAAGAAATTCTCTTATATAATAACCGCAACTATAACCTATTATTGCTTCTTCTTTACTTTGAGCAAAGAAAGGATTCCCAACTTTAAACAAGTGATCGATTCTTATTCTTTCTCCAGGAAAGTTTCTTTTTAAATCGTTATTTATTTTTCTTTCAGTAAGAAACTCCACAATTAAGTTTAAAGTAAAGTAATCTTTATAAATTTTGACTTCAACTTTTAACCTATGAAAGAGAAACCTACAGTAATAGCCCCTGTAAAAGGAAAAGGCACAAGACTTTATCCTCTTACTTTGGATGACTCTAAATCTTTAGTAGGAATAGCTAACCAGCCAACTTTAGAAAGAATATTTGAAAACTTAGCTCTTTATGGTTGCAGAAATTATTGGATAATTGGGGAGTATGAGCTTTACTTTTACTTTAGGAGAGGTGAAAGCTTTTCAAAAAGACTTGACTTAAAACCTGAAGCTATTTTTAACTACTCTACTGAAGATGATTTTGGTAATGCTGACGGGACAAGAAGACTTTTAGAAAAAGAGGATATAGAAGGAAATGTGCTTATAATAGGAGGAGATAACTTAACTGACATAAACGTTGATCAAATGCTTAAGTTTCATGAGAATAACGATTCAGATTTTACTGTAGCACTGGCAGAAGTTAAAGATGTTACAAAGTATGGTATAGCTAAGCTAGACGGTAATAGAATTTGTGAGTTTTTAGAAAAACCTAAGCCCGAAGAAGCTCCTTCTAATCTAGGAAGTATGTTTTGTTATCTAGGCAAAGCAAAAGTTCTTAAAGAATTTCTAGAAAAGAATAAGGACCTTACAGATTTTGGTTCTCAAGTAATACCAAAAATGGTAAAGGAGTGTAGAGTTTATGGCTATGTTCACAAAGGTTATTGGAAGGATATAGGAAATCCAGAAACTTTACTCCAAGCTTCTATAGATGTTTTGAACGGTAAAGTTGGAAAAATTGGAGAAAGGATTCATCCTTCAAGCAAAAATAAAATAGGGAAAAATGTGGAAATGGATAATGTGCTTATAGGGGCAAATGTAAGAGTTGGTAATAACGTCAAGCTAAAAAATGTTTGTATAGAAGATAACTGTATAATAGAAGATGGAGCTGAGATAGAAGATTCTGTGCTTTATTTTGCAGCAAGAGTTGGTGAGAAAACTAAAGTAAAGAAATCTATTGTTGGAAG
The DNA here is from genome assembly GCA_038998335.1 of Candidatus Aenigmatarchaeota archaeon. Classification (GTDB taxonomy): domain Archaea; phylum Aenigmatarchaeota; class Aenigmatarchaeia; order CG10238-14; family SCSR01; genus JAVZHQ01. Next base: position 211,566 of record JAVZHQ010000001.1, read on the forward strand.
GTTTGCTTACACAGGAAAAAGAAGCGAAATAGGAGGTTATAATATAGATAAAGTTTCTGTAGTAGGAAATAATGTAAAAATGGGTGATGAATGGATAATATGGGAAGGTGAGCTTTTAGCTACATATTCTCCGCAAAATATGAGGAAGATTAAAAAAGCAACTTTAAACAACCAAGACTTGTATAAAATTGTTAACGTGGATAATGACATTATATTCTTTGTTAACAGAAAAACTCTTTACGAAGATTATAAAGGAATGCCTCCTCCTGTTTTCAAAAGGGTTTAGCTTAGTTTATACCTTAAGAAAGCTCCTATTCCTCCCAATTCTTTAAACTGAGCACCTTCGCTGCTTTCTGTCGAGATAAACTCAACTTTACTTCCTAAGTTTTTTGCTTTTTCACTTAAACTTTCAACTAATTCCTCTACGCTTTCGACATTCATAACCTGATTACATTTCTCACAGTATTGATTTTCAGCTTTATCTTTCGGCAAATCTTTTTCCTGTGTCAAATTACACTTATTGCATTTAAGTTTAACATGAACAAAATCAAAACCTTCTGAAATCAGTAAAGTATCAACAGCTCCTGCTTCCAAAGCTTTTATAGTTTCCTTAAAACCGTAAGTAACATTTCCTCCCTTTTGTAGTTCAGAGAAAAATTTATTCATTATTTCCTTTTCCTTCATTATAGAAGCCTTTTCAAGCAAGTCTTCTGACCTGTTAACAAGTTCTCTTAGTCCATATTCGCCTGTATAGCTTGTATCTTTTATTCCCAAAATTTTTTTCTGAATTTCATGGTGTAAGTAATTTCCTTGGGCAAAAGTTTCTTTTGTCGGTCCTGGACCACCAATCAAAACTCCTTTCAACTCAGGCTCTTGCAAAAAAAAGTTTGAGGCAATTTCTCCTACTCTAGTAAAAAACTCATTCAAGGCGTCTTCTCTAATCCTATCATACCTACGTTGTGACATCCCACCTTTTACGCTCTTGGAAGGTACAGTAGATTCCAATTTTTTGAATTCTTCAACTAATTTGCCTTTAAGTAAGCCAATGTTAGCTTCGTTCGCGTCAAGAACTATTAAACCATAAACTTCCTTTTCTCTCAACATTTCTTTCAAAGGGTTAAGAACAAAAACTTGATCGCAACGATAAATTTTTGTTGAAAGTTTTTCTGGAGGCTCTAAACTCCAAATTCTTACATCTGAAATTCCAGGGTCAGAAGAAACATTTCCACAAAAAACCACCAAACCATTTTCAGGAGTTGTTCTAAAAAGTCTTAAGTGTTGAATTATTTTTTCTAAAGCACTCATCACGTTTTTTCTTACAGTTTTATCCTTTACGTTTTGCGCTAAGCTATACTCTTCTCTTAACATGTTGACAACTTCTTGCAAGTTTGAACCAGAAGGAATATAAACGCTAACCAATTCCGTATGTCTACCTTTTATTTTTTCCAATTCTTTTACCATCTTCTTTAGTTTTAACAGTTTCTCTTCTTCCATTTTACTCACGAAAGTTATAGTATGTTGTGCATAACTTTTAAATCTTTCTCAAAAACTTTTAACTCTTCTGGAATCTCTATTTTTATCGCTTCTTTTAGTGAAACTCCTTTTTTCTTTTTTTCTTCCCAAACTCTTGAGTTAAACTCTACCAAGCTTTTAGTTAGTTTTGTCATATCTTTCTTCCATTCTGGTTTTGGAAAAGTCTCTAAGTGAATACTTTTTTTAGAATAGAGTTTTTTCCAAATGTATTCTGTAATAAAAGGAGAAATAGGTGCAAGAAGAAGTAGAATTGATTTTAAACAAGTGTGTAAAGTAAACCATGCAGCTTTCTTTTCCTCTTCAGAAAATCCTTTTCCATAAGCTCTTGACTTAACCATTTCAATGTAATGCGAGGCGAATAAATTCCAAATAAATTCTCTTATTTTATTCGAAGGTACGAAAAAGTTAAAATCTTCGTACCCTTTAAGACATTCTTCTATTAGGCTACTAAGCTCTGCTAAAATCCACTCATCTGTTTTAGTTAGTTTTGCTTTTTTTGGTTCTGGAAAAGAAGAAACAAATCTTGCGACGTTCCAAAGTTTTGTTAAGAATTTGGAGTTAGCAAATATTCTTTGCTCAGAGCATCTGAAATCATAACCTAAGCTTGCTTCTTGGGCTCCCCAAAACCTAAAAGCATCACTTCCATACTTTTCAAGAATAGGCAAGGGGTCTATAACATTACCTTTACTTTTGCTCATTTTTTCTCCTTTCTCGTCAACACCATAACCAGAAATCCAAACATGCTCAAAAGGTATTTTTTTAGTTATTTGGTAACATCTTAGCAAAGTATAATAAAGCCAAGTCCTTACTATATCTTTTCCTTGTGGTCTTATCGCATTTGGATAAGTCTTATTGAAAAATTCTTTATCTTCCAAAAATTTTGAGATGAATAATGGGGAAATGCTAGAATCAAACCATGTATCAAAAGTTCTTTCTTCACCGATAAACTCTTTTGCCTTACAAAAAGAGCATTTTGAAAAAGGTGGTTTTTCCTTCCAAGGTTTATAGTATTTTCCAGGTTTTGGAACATTAGCTTTACCACATTTTTTACAGTACCAAATTGGAATTTCAGTTCCGTAAAACCTTCTTCTTGAAATAGGCCAGTCTGTTGTTATTGAGTTAATCCAATTAAGCAATATCATCTTATGTTCTTCAGGATGGAATTTAATTTTTTCTATTTCTTTTTTCAAATCTTCTATGAAAGGAATTTGTTTTAAGTAATATTCTTTCATAGGAATTATTTCTATGGGAGTTTTGCTTCTTTCGCATAAAGGAGTTCGATGCCATATATCTTCTATTTTCTTTACTATACCCATTTTTTGTAGATCTTCTATTATTCTTTTTCTTGCATCTTCAATTTTTAGACCAGCATAATTTCCTGCGTTTTTTGTCATTTTTCCATTTTCATCTATAGCTATTATTTCCTTGAGCTTAAACTGTCTGAAAATTCTCACATCACTTTGATCACCATAACTACAAACCATAGCAGCTCCTGTTCCAAACTCAGGTTTTGCTTCTTTACAAGGAATTATAGGTACTTCCCTTTCATAGATTGGAATTATCGCATGCATGTTATGTAAGCTTTTATACCTTTCGTCTTCTGGATGAACTATTACTGCTTGGCAAGAACAAAGGAATTCTGGTCTTGTTGTGGCAATGGTTAAATCTTTGCCAGTTTCCTTTACTTTAAAATTTATGTAAACAAGTTTTGTAGGAAGCTCTTCATACTCTATTTCAGCATCTGCTATGGTTGTTTTGCAATCTATACAATAATTGTTAGGTCTAGTAGCTTCGTAGATTAAACCTTTGTTCCAAAGCCAAATAAAAGTTGTTTGAGTAAGTTTTCTGTATTCCTCACTATCTGTACGATAATAATCGTCAAAATCTCCGCTTATTCCTACCATTTTCATTATTTTTATGAAAATCTTTTCAACATCATCCAAAGAATGTTTGCATAGTTCTATAAATTTCTCTCTTTTCACTTCATGCAATCTTATATTGAATTTTTTTTCTGTGTAAAGTTCAACAGGAATTCCGTTTCTGTCTATTCCTATAGGGAAATAAACTTCAAAACCAAGCATTCTTGCAGTTCTTGATATCATATCTATTTGTGAATAATGGACTACTGCACCAATATGCCAAGGTAAACCAGAAGGATATGGTGGAGGGGTATCTATCGTAAAAATTTTTTTCTTTGTCTTAGGATTAAAACTAAAAATTTTATCCTTTGACCACTCGCTTAAGATTTTTTCCTCAAATTTTATGTCCCATCTTTTTTCTTTTAATTTCGGTTTCACCTACTCACCTGCAATAAAATAAAATTTCTCTTGTTTAATTAAATTTATATAAACTTTGAAATTCCCGGTTTCAAGTCCTTTTCTGTATCGATTATTACTATGTCCTTGTTTATGGGAAAGGCAACGTTAAATATGGGAACCTTATCAATCCAAGTTTGTTTTATTCCTCTGTGTGAATGTCCGTGAATTACCAAGTTAGGCTTTCTTTCGATTAGAACCTTTTCATACTTTTGTGAGCCTAAGTTTGAATAAAATTGGGGGTTTTCTCCTTCTAAGGTTTTGTAAGTGGGAGAGTAATGTATAAGAAGGATTTTGAAATCAGCAAAAATTCTTTGCAAGTAACGGTCAACAAAATTTACTCTCTCTTCATATATTTTCTCAATGTTTGGAACATTTTTCCTTTGCCAAAGAGTTGGCATATCTAGACTTCCTGTAGTACCTATAATACCAACAGAAAGATCTTTTATCTTAAGAATTACACTTTCATCATCTAGAAACCTAATCTCCTTATAGCTTGCTTTGATCTTCTCTCTTAAATCTTGGTATTCATTATTTCCAAAACAAGCAACTATAGGGCAAGTAATTTTACCAAAAAGTACGTTATTTATTTTTTCGTATTCTTTCAAATCCCCCCTTTCTATCATGTCTCCAGCTATTAAAAACAAGTCAGGTTTTACTCTTAAATTATCAACAGCCCTAACAAAGTCCTCATAATAATGTGGGCTATGTACATCGCCAGTAGCTGCTATTATCATATTTTTTCCTTTAAAATATGGCAGAAGTTAAACTTATTCTTTACTTTTAAGTGTCACTACCGTTAAGTATTTAAATTTAACCTTCTATAAAGTGAGTAAAGGTGATATTGTGATATTCCAGAAAGAAGAAGACTGGAAGAACTTTTTAAGCGACGATGCAAAGGAAACTCTTGCTAGGCTTTTAGATTCGACAAAAAAGCACAGAGCAGCTTACTTACAGGCAGAAGACGTAAAAGTAGCTCAACTTTGGTGTGCTTTAGTAGAGCTTCAAAAGCAGTTTGCTCAATTTACAGAAGTTATCAAGAAAATAGAAGAACCTTTTAAAGCAATAATAGCAATAGGTGAAGCAGAGAAAAGAAAAACCATAGAAAGATTAGTAACAGAAATAATCAAACCAGAAGAAGAAGCAGAAAAAGAAGCAACTCAAAAGTTAGTAGATAGCTTGATGAAGTTCTAAAAAACAACCTCAACTTCAACTTTTCCTATTCCTTTAACTTTTTTAGCTTCTTGTTTAATCTCTTCTATTAAATAGCTTATCATCGGACAAAAAGGTGTAGTAGGCTTAAACTTAATTTTAACGTTTTTTCCTTTTACTTCTATTCCTTTTATCATCCCCATACTAACTACATCTATACCTGTTTCTGGGTCTATTGCTTTTCTTAATGCTAATAAAACTTTCTCTTTCATTCTTTTTTATTTTAGGCTTTCTATTTTTAAATATGAGAAGAAGCTTAGTTTTACAAGTACTTCTTATAATTTTCATAACTTTTGTGATTAGAGAAACAATTTATTATTTCTATCTTGGGGGAAAGTTTGATGTTTACTTTATTTTAAACTCTTTGTTCTTTCTTCTAGGGGTTTACGCAGGCTATATTTCTCTAATGCTTTTCAACCAACTCAAAAAAGAGCAGGATATTTCTATGCTGAGCATTTTTCTTTCTTTTAGAGAATTCAAGAATGAAATTAAGTTTTTATATATTTTTTCTCTTATAGCTGGAACAAGTTTTTTTGTTTATTCTATTTTTTATGGGGCTAAAATTTTTATTGAAGCACTTAAGCCTTTTGAATGGCTTGTTGATACGTTCTTTTTAATTTCTTTTACTTGTTTTCTCGCTTTTATTGTTTCCTTTATCTTTCTTGTTAGAAAATGGGAGAAGAGGTTTGAAAAGTATGGGGGTTTGGGAAGTTATTAACTTCGTAGTTTATTTTCTTGTTGCGATTCTTTTCTCTATAGTTACTGCTTTTGCTAGAAAATTCTTGAAAAACTTAGAAGAAAACGAAAAGCTTGCAGCTTCCTTAATTTTTCTCAACCCAAAAGTACCAAAATGTTTTTGGATTTTAGGTATAATTCTTTTTGTTTTTTCCATAGCTTTTTTACTTTCGCCTTTTTATGAGTTCTACTTTCGTTCAAGTCTTTTTGTAATAATTATTTCAACTTATCTTTTACTTTTTGCTTTTGTTTACTTTTTCAAAACCCTTTATGAGGCAACAAAAAGTGAGGAGTATGGAGCTTAGAGCTGAACTAGAAAAGATATTGAAAGAGATGAAGAAAATAGAAGGGGTAAGAGGAAGCTTGATAGCTAACAGAGAAGGATTGCTTGTAGTTTCTTATCTCCCTGCTGAGCTTGACGCTAGACTTTTAGCTGCTTTGGCCGCAACTTTAGTGAAAGTTTCAAGCATGACAGCTGAAAGATTGGGAATGGGTACTTTTACTCATACTGTGGTTAAAGCCTCTCAAGGTTATTATGTTTGCTTCCCGATTGATACTGAAATGATTTTAGCATGCCTACTGGAAAAGGATGTTAATCTTGGTTTAGTTTTGGTTAGAATGGAAGAGAGTATAAAAGAAATAGTAAAAGTTTTAAGAAGTGTTTAAGTGGACTGGCCGGGATTTGAACCCGGAACTTCCGCCTTGCGAAGGCGGCGATCTACCGTTGATCTACCAGCCCTTGATAAAATCAATTTTATTTTTGATTTAAATAATTTAATTTATGGAAAGGATTCTTTTTGATGCAATAAGTTTTGCGAAAAGAGCAGGACTTTTGCTCTTGAAAGATTTTAGAAAAGTTAAAGAATACTCAAAAAGAGGGCATAGCAAAGCAATAAAAACTATTTATGATAAAGCTTCTGAAAATTTGATAAAAAAGCTTATTTCAGCAAAGTATCCTGAGCATAGCATTTTGTCAGAAGAAGCAGGTTATGTTGAAAAGGATTCTAAGTATTTGTGGGTTGTTGATCCTCTAGATGGAACAGGAAATTTTGTTAACGGTAATCCTTTGTTTTCTGTTTCCATAGCTTTTTTAGAAAATAACAAGCTTAAGTATGGAGCAATATACTTTCCAGTTTCTAACGAAACCTTTTTCGCAGAAAGAGGAAAAGGAGCTTTTCTAAACGGAAAAAGAATTTTTGTTTCAAAAATAGATAAGCTAGAAAAAAGCTATTTTGTAACTTGTGAAGGCGTAGAAAAAAGTAAGAAAAGAAAGGCAAAGCTTTACTCTACAATAATATCAAAAGCAGTTGATATAAGGAAGCTTGGTTCAGGAAGCTTAGAGTGTGCTTGGGTTGCTTCAGGAAGGGCAGAGGCTTACTTAACTTTTAAAGTTCCACCTTGGGATGTTGCTGCCGGAGTTTTGTTAGTAGAAGAGGCAGGAGGAAAGGTTACTGATTTTAAAGGAAGGGAATGGAGTTTAAGACAATGCGACTTTTTGGCTTCAAATTCTCTTATTCATGAAAAAGTTTTAAAATTGTTAAAAGGCATCTAACATTTTTTTAAATTCTTTTATTTGCTCTTTTGCTACAGGTTGAAGCTTAACTTTTATTTTATTCACATTAAACCATTTAATATCACAAACATCACTTCCTGCTTTTAATTTGCCCCCAACAATCTTTGTTTTAAAACAAAAAACCAAGTGATGATGATTATCATGAAACTCTTGAGTTAAGTGAAAAAGTTCTAAAGGTTTTATTTTAAGACTAGTTTCTTCTTTAGTTTCTCTTATTAAAGCTTCTTCCAAGGTTTCTCCTGCTTTTACCTTTCCTGTAGGAAGACCCCAGAATCCTGGAAAAGCTTTTTTTGATCTCTTTCTCTTGACTAATAAAATTTTTCTATCTTTTTCGATCAAAGCACTAACAACTGCTGAAATCTTTCTTGGAGTTTTAATGTTTCTTTTAACTGTACAAATTTTCATAAGATTTTATTGTTTTTGTTAAAACTTATTATTTGGTACAAGACTTTTCAGTCTTTTTAAAGCCTCTACTTTTTCTTTTTTCTCTATTTCAGCTTGCTTTAGAATTTCATCTAAAAATCTTATTGATTCGTCCATAGCTTTTCTTTCTATTGGCTTAGGAACACCATCCTTGCCACCGTAAGCATAAGAATATTTTACTGGGTCTTTCCAGCTTGGCTCTGAGCCATAAATTATTTCAGAAACTAAAGCTAAACCTCTTACAGTAGAAGGGCCTATACCTTTTATCCCTAAGAGCTCTTCGTAATTTTTTGGTTGAAACTCATAAGCTTCTTTCAAAGCGTCCCAGTTAACATTTCTCGGCATTTTTAAAACATGAACAAAAAACTCTTTTCTTTTAAAAGGTAGAAATTGAGTTAAACTTTTTTGATAAATTGGCTTTATTGATAAGAAGTCATTTCTAATTTTTTGTGGTCCTTCTTTTACTAAATCGACTGAAATTTTTCTTGCTTCTTCGCTTTGCTTAGCTGTCATATCTAAAACATTTTCTTTTTTTATATCGCAGCAAATTGCAGAATGAGGCTCTTCAACGAAACTTTTAACGTTTTCAGAAATCCAATGGTACCTGCGAGCAGTTTTATCTTGAATATTCATTCCCTGTTGAACAACAACCCAAGATTTTTCTGTAAAGAAAAATGTGTGATGGTATAAAGGATACTCGCATTGGATAGCAGTATTATCTACTTTTGCGCTCATTCTGCTTGCATACTTTAATTCTTCCATCTTTTTTGAAGATAAAGAAAGAGTTTCGCTGATTTTTTCAATTTCTTTTGGAGTTTTTCTTGAAAACTTCCCTTTTCCGCCTGCAATTCCTAAGCCAAATTTTTCTGGTCGAATAACAGATTTAAGAATAGCACATACTGTTGTGGTAACTCCTGAAGAATGCCAATCATGTCCTATAACACAACCAAAAGCTTGGAACCAAAAGGGATTTGAAACTCTTCTTAGTAATTCTTCTTTTCCATATTCTTCTATAACTAAAGTAGCAATTTGTTTTCCTAACTTTTTCATTCTTACTAAAAGCCAGAAAGGTACATGCCCGTAATGTAAAGGAAGTTCTGCAATCCCAGTTTTTTTCATGAGTCTCACTTGGCTTATCAAAATTTATTTTAAAATAAAGTTAATTAGATTTTTGGGAGTAAATTTCCGCTGATTCCGATTCATTAAAAATAAAAGTTATTAGGTTAATTAAATTTTATAGCTGGACAGGTGGCGCAGCCTGGTTAGCGCAATCGGCTGATAACCGATAGGTCGAGGGTTCAAATCCCTCCCTGTCCATTTTGCTATGTTATTCCAGTAAATTAAAATAAAAGGAAACATTTTTTAAAATTATTTTTTTGTATTTTTACAACTTTTTAGGTAGAAATTAATAGATATAGAGAGATTTCTACGCTACTTCAAAATAACATCCAGCACACAAACAAGCGACTGTTCCTCTACAGGAACAACCTACCGAAACTCCTCTTGTAGTCCAAGCTTTAATCCAAACACCCGCTCTCCGTGACTAGCATCTTATAGAGTGTGTTATTAATAGGTAAGTTTTTAAATCTTTTTTGTTTTCTATCTTAAATTATGATTAATTATAGAGAAAAAATCATCGAAATTTTAAAAAAATCAAATGGTTTAACTTTTTCAAGTATAGAGGTTGAATTACTCAGAAGCTTGAGTGAAAGTGAGAAAAGAGAGTACAGATTTGATAAGTTTTTTGTTGCTATTTATGATTTAGAAAATGATGGTATAATATTTAGGGGAAAAGGAGGAGAATTTGAGAAAGGAAAGTTTTACTTAAAGCTTAAAAATAGCAATTCCTAACTTTTTTTTGATGAAAGGATTATTTATAGTGTTCGAAGGAATTACCGGCTCTGGTAAAAAAACCCACATAAAACTTTTAGTAGAAAAACTGAAAGAAAAGGGGAAAGAAGTTACTGTAATTTCTTTTCCTAATTATGAAAGTGAAATAGCAAGATTTACAAAAAGAGCTGATTTAGACGCTTACACTCAATCTTTACTTTTTGCTGCTGATAGAAGTCTTTACCAGGAAAGGATTAAAGCTTTACTTGAAAAAGGAAACGTAATTCTTTGCGATAGATATTGTTACAGTAACTTTGCCTATCAAGCTGCTAAAGGCTTACCTTTAGGATGGCTTAAAGAAATAGAAAAACATACCATTAAGCCTGATATTGTTTTTTTGATTGATGTGCCAGTTGAAATTAGCATGAACAGAGTTAAACAGTTAAGCATTGAAGATTTCACTAAAAAGGAAATACTTGAAAGGTTGGAAAGGGAAAAAGACTTTCTGGAAAAAATAAGGGAAATTTACTTGAGTTTAGCTGTAACTGATAAAGAAACTAAATGGTTTGTTATTAATGGTTCAGAAGATATTTCTGTTAATCATGAAAAAATTTGGAAAAAGGTAAAAGAAGAACTTAAAATTGAGTAGAGTTTTTTTCAACTTTGTTAGACGTCTAACAAAAAATAAAATTTAAAAATAGAAAATTAATTTACAATTATGAAGCTTTTGACCTCGCCGGTCGAGGCTTTAAAGGAAGCAAAAACAAAAAAAAGTTTTGGTAAAACCATAGGAATATTAGTAATTTCAGCAATACTTTTTGGTTTATCTGTAGCAATATTTCCTCTAGGATTTTCAACAACTCCTGTTAGGGCAGTACCAACCTTTTCTACAATGACCTTTGCTGTAATTTTTGTAGGTACGTTAATACTTGGTTTATTCTACGGCTATCTAGCAAAGTTAGTAATGAACATTCTTGGAGGTAAAGGGAAGTACTTCGAAGGTCTAACGACAATAACCTACTCCATATTCCCCTTTTCTGTAGGTTTATTTATAGTAGCACTACTAAATTACGCGTTACTTCAAGTGCAGCAAATAGCCCAATATTATTTGGTAACAATCTTTATCCAAGGGTTTATTCTATCGGTATTTACAGCACTCGGGTTAGCAGTATTTTACAAAGGACTTAACGAACTTTTCCAAGTGGATATGATAGCTGCATTGGTTGGTGCAGGAATACTTTTCTCAACACTTTGGATTGCATTTTATGGACTAATCTTTAGTTTGATGGGAGCTTTTATCCCGCTAGTTCCATCGATTAGACCATAAAATCGTAAGCTAATTTTTCCTTTTTCTTTTTTTCAAAAATTTTTAAAGAGTTTTTTTAATGTTAGACGTCTAACATGGAAAAAAATTTAAGAATTAAAACTTTTAAAAGAAATTTATTTTAAGGATGCCCCCTTCGTCTAGTCCGGCTAAGGATACGAGCCTTTCGAGCTCGGGACACGGGTTCAAATCCCGTAGGGGGCATGTCCTTTTCAATTTTATCGAATTGTTAAAAAGATTAAAAAAGAAAAATAAAATTTATTATAGGTGAGAGAAATGGGTGCACCAACTTTGTATGTAGTAGATGTGATAAAAAACATTTTATCTTATATTAGCAAGTTAATTCCAAAATCTAAAGTAAGAGTTAACGAGCTTGGAAGAGGCGAAATATTTTACAAACCAATTATTGGAGAGGAGAGAAAACTTGTAGAAGTTTACGGGACTTCAGAAAGAAGAGGAGAAAGTGTCGGGAATCATCGAATAGTAGTTGATTTTAAAGATCCATCTTTGAAAGAAGATCCAAAACTTATGGAGTTTCTCTATAAGCAAAAAAAGGAGATTTCTGAGCAGAAAGAGCCTATAGAACTTGTAATAAAATAGTCAAGTTAAAATTTACCATTTTTCATAATGAACTTTCTTTTTTTCAAATTCTTTTTCTGTATGTTCAGGTTTTTTCTCCGCAGGATAACCTATAGGCATTAAACCAAGAATTCTTACGCTTTTTGGTGCTTTTATAACTTCTCTAACATATTCTTCACTATCTCTCAAAAAAACAGTTTTCCCTCCCATAATTTGGCAGAAACAAGTACCCAAGCCTTGGTTTGTGGCTTCAAGATAAATGTTTTCAGCAGCTATAGCACAATCTTCAACCCAAAATTTTGAAAGAATTCCAGACTTAGCAGCGATGACTAAAACAACTGGAGCATCCTTAACAAAATAGCAAAAAGGTGTAGCTTTTGATAATTTTTCTTTCGTTTCTTTATCCTTAACGACAATAAATTCCCAAGGTCTTCTGTGCATGGCAGACGGAGCATACATAGCAGCCTTTAAAATTTCTTCCAGCTTTTCTTTTTCAACTTCTTTTTTCTGGAACTTTCTTATGCTTCTTCTTTTTTTGATAACTTCTAGCATAAAATTAAATTACCCCTCAAAATTTAATACTTACAATTTTTTAATTTCAGTCTTTTTCTGGTAATATTGCGTCCTAATTTTATAAGAAATATCAGGAGTTTAACATCAAATTTTTAAGCTTCAATTTTTTAAGAATTATTGAGATTATGCCTTTTGTTTACGTTCCTCTTAAAACTTTTCCACGAAGCTTAGAAGAAGCAAAAAAGGAATTAGAAAAGCTCTACGAATGTTTCAAGAATTTCATGAGTAAAGACTTTGATTTTATTTCCTGGTTTGAAAACGATTTTGAAAAAGACATCAAAAGCTTAGAGAGTATAAGTGAAAAAATTTCTACCCTTACTAAAGAGGGAAAAATTCTCGGAAGACTTGAATACGTAAGAAGAGAGGCCAGAAAACTTCAAGAAGAAAGAGCCAGACTAATCCTAGGCAACTATTATTCTATTTACTATTCGAGGGCTAAGGAAGTTTTTACTGCTTTTTACAATCTTTTAGATTACTTAAAAGATTTGTTTCAACTTAAAACTTGAATTATATCTTTTGATTCAAAAAATTTTAAATACTTGTTCTTGAATTATTTTTAAATATCGAAGGAGGAAAATCGCTTAGATGACTGAAGTTATAAAAAGTTATTTTAGGGAAATGAGCGATTCTCTGATAGAAATCGACTATTCCTGGAATGAAATTTACAGAAAGACTAATCCCTACTCTTACGACGCGCTAGCTTTTTCCCTCGAAAATTTGGATAAGATGTTTCAGCAATAATGCTTGCTAACTTGCTCAGGAGCTATCTCACAAGCCACAGAAAGAACTTGAAAACTCTTATCTATAGTAAACTCTTTCAAACAGACAGTTAAATTTTCATAGTTGAAACAGAATATTTCAAAAGGCATTATAGCTCCTCTACAATTAAAAACGCTTTCAGTTTTCTTGCACACAAAATTGGAAAAATAACATACGCTATAATTTTCGGAAATTTTTTCATAACCTATGGGAAAGCCAGAATCCAAACCAGCGTTAGGAAATGTTTCTGTATATTCTTTTGCTTTTCTAGACAAGAAAGCTTTAATTTCTTTCTCAATAACACAACCCTTCCTTTCTTCTCTTCGAAGATTTAATAAATGAGGATTAAGAGCTATCAACCCAACTACCACAAAAATAGAAATAAGTAGAAGCATAGACTTCAAACTTCCTTTAAAAATTTTATTCACCCTTAAGAGCAATTAACTTGAAAAGATGTTTTTGCGTTAGTGCAAATAACGTCGCCAAACCCTAAGTAATAATACTTGTAATCGTAGCCAAAACCATAAAGAGTTTTTGTGCAGCACTTAAGCCTTGCATAATTTTGTAGCAAAACATCATATTTTTCTTGTAAATCTTTAATCTTTGCTTCACAATCTTGAGTAGAAACTCTTGCAAACTGCCCTGAAAAGCTTATACCAGTTATAAAACTCAAGAGAAAAATCGAAACAAAGACCGAAGCAAGTAAAACATTATTTCTTTTTCTTTTTATAACTGGAGCAGGTATTTCCATCACTTTTTTGTTGGTTTGTCAATCTTAAATATTTAAGCCAAAGGGCTAAAAGTTGAGATTAAGTCACCAACGTAATGAGTAATCATAACAACTATAATAGTAATCAACAAGTGCTCCAAAATTACTGGTAATGGTTTTGTTCTTTGCTGTTTTGCCATATAAAAACTAAAAGATGCTATCAACGACAAACCCCAACAAACACTAACAAGTATAGCTTCTTGCAACTCAAAAATTAAAACAGGAAGTATAAAAGTAGAGGCAAAAAATAATTTTGACAGAAAAGTTGATAGTGTAGCTAGCCAAATCTCTTTTGGTTTACGCTTCTTTTCTGATTCTTCTGATATATGCATACCTATAGCATCAGAGAAAGCATCAGCTATAGCAATAGCAAGGATTCCACCGATAACAGCTATCCTAGAATGGGTGCTTGAGTGTAAGCCTACCATTAAGCCGAGAGTCGTTATTATGCCAGAAGTTAAACCAAAACTAAACCCTCTTCTTACCGATGTTTCCATAGTTTTAATTTAGTAAGGATTAAATTTAAAGTAAACCAATAAATTATTGAGAAAATGTTTATTTTTTCGATATTTGGAAAGATTTTCAAGAAGAAAGAGTCAGAGAAAGAAGAAGAGAGCAAAGAAAGTAAAGAGGCTGAAGAAGAATTTCAAAAAATTGAACCTAAGGATACTTCTTTAAGAAATGTTCCAATAGAAAAAGAAGAAAAGGAAATGTTAAAATCCGAGCTTAAACCTGGACCTTTAACGGAAAAATTCTTTGACCTTGCTCCAGTGAGAGAAAAAAAGAAAGAAGAAAAAGAGTAATCAAAAATTACATAAAAAACTAAATTATATTATGGCCAAATGGTTAATTTTACTCGTTCTTATCCTAATTCTTTCTTATCTTTTTCTAGAACTTCTTAAAAGTTTTCAAGGTTTTGAATGGTTTTGTATAAACTGTGAAAACATTTCTGAAGCTGTTTTTGAGAATTTTACCTTTTCTAACCTAAGCAGTATAGAAACTTCTGCTTTTGCGCCTCTACTTTATGAGAATATAAGATGGAATCATATGCCTTTGAAAGTTTACTTGAACGTTAGTAGTGGTTTAAGCTTGCCCCAGTTTAGTGTTTCAAACATCGAAAACGTAAGAGAGGCTATGCAAAGATGGGAAAACGCAACTAACAAATTGATTACTTTTGTTGAAGTGACAAAGGCTGAAGAAAGTGATATTATAGTAAACTGGGTTAAAACTTTTGAAGCTGGAGGGAAAAAAATTTTAGGTGAAGGCGGGCCTGTTGTTAGGGATACAGGCTTGTTTAATTTAACAATAAGGGGTGAAATCTATCTTTTAGTTCAAAGAATTAAGTGCTTGGATATAACAACAGCCACTCATGAGCTTGGTCATGTTTTAGGTTTTGACCACTCAAAAAACTTTCAGGATATAATGTACCCTACTGCTGACTGCTCTCAAAGAATAAGTGAAGCAGAGGTTAAAACCCTTTTTGAGCTTTATAAAGTTCCGCCCAAGCCAGAGTTATACTTTCTAAACGCTTCAGTTAAAAAACCAGGAAAGTATTTAAACTTAGAGTTTGCAGTTAAGAATTCTGGTTTAATAACCTCTTTAAAAACTTCTGTAGACTTAGTTCTTGACAATAAAACAGTAAGGAGTTTTGATTTGCCAAAACTTGAGCCAGGAGAGACTATCGTAATAAGAATTAGTAACATAATGATTCCAAGCTTTAAGGTTTTACAGCTTTTTGTTGACTCAAAGAATAGTAATGACGAAATTTATGAGGATAATAATTTCGTAACTTTGGTGAGACTTGAACAAGCTTAAATCTTTTTCTACTACTTCTTTAAGTATGGGAGAAGATTTAAAATACCAAATACTTTCTAAACTTGCTTCCTCAAAAAATGGTCTTTATCTTTCCCAGTTTTACGATAAAAATTATGATTTCCTAGACTTCTTCAAAGTGCTCATGAGTTTATACAACGAAAAACTTGTAGAAAGAAATAAAGTTACGAGAAAATATGAAATAACTTCAAAAGGCTTGGAAGAATTTAAAAAGATAAAGCAAGCTTAAATTTTTTAACTACGATTCAATAATAAATGAAGGAAAGGAGCTTCCTCACAGAATCTAGCAAATTTGAAGAAGCAGACATAGTGATATTTGGAGTTCCCTTAGGGAAAGATGCTAAAAAAATTTTAACCTTTTTAAGAGAAACTAGCTGGTTTGTTGAATTTTTTGACGTAGATAAAAAAAGAAATTTGATAGAAAAAGTTAAATTTTATGATGCTGGCGACGTTCAACTAACAAGCGAGAATGATATTGTAGTTAAAACAAAAGAAATACTTGAAAGTAAAAAAATCCCTTTGATTCTTGGAAAATCCCATTTGTTAACTTTGTTTGCTCTAAGAGCTTTTGATAACGTGAAAGTTGTAAGTTTTGACGCTCATGCAGACATTAAAAATGAATACTATGACGAAAAAATTTCTCAGTCAACAGAACCTTTAAGAATAAAAGAGCAAGCGAGATACAATTGCACAACTTGGCTAAGAAGAGCTTTTGAGGAAGGTAAGAAAGATATAGCTATTGTAGGTTTAAGGTCTTGTGATGAAGATGATTTCTCTTTTATAGAAAAAAATAAAATTTTAGCTTTCTCGCCAAATAAAATAAAAAAAGACTTTTACGAGAAAAAAAGGATAAAAGAAAATCTTAAAAAATTTGTTAGGGATTCGAAAGTTTATTTAAGCATAGATATAGATGTTTTCGACCCAAGCATTGCCCCTGCTGTTGAGCATCCTGAACCAAATGGTTTACTACTCCCTGAGTTTTTGGAACTATTAGAAATTTTTAAAGGAAAAATTGTAGGTTTTGACTTGGTTGAAATAGCTTTTTGCGAGAAAAAACTTATGGAAATAACAGAATTCTTAGCTACTAGAGTTATTCTTGAAGTTCTGTCCAGAATTAAGTAAGTTTAAGTAGGCTTCCCTTATTCCTCTAAACCCAAGATTTTTTGCTTGCAACTTTGTGAAGTATTTTCTTCCAAGCTTTTCTATTCCTTTGTGAATTCCTGAGCTGTACTGAAAAGATTTCTTGACTTTGAAAGCAATTTCTTTTGGTACACCAAGCTCAAAAGCAATTTCTCTGGTTATATGCTTTCTTAAGTTATCTTCTGGGCTTTTAATTTTAAGCTGAAGAGGAACTTTTTTTGCAAAATTTATGAAATTTTGGTCAAGAAAAGGTTCTGAGTAGCTTATTCCAAAAAAACTTGCAATTTTCCTTACAGCTTCTTGGTTTTCAAAAGCTTTTTCTAAGGTTCTTTCCATAAACTCAAAAAAGGCATCTTCGCTTATTTTTAAAAACTTGCAAAATCTTTTATAACCGCAAAACAATTCATCTAAACCGTTAGCGCTTAGAACAACTTTTATATTATTTTCTTTCGCAAGCATAAAGGTGAAATAAAAACCGACTCTAATTTCTAAGTCAACCAAGGTTTTGGGTTTTGTGAGTGAAATTACTTTTTTAATCCCTTCTTCCAACTCTTCTAAACTTAAGGGTTTAGTATAATGAGGAAGATTTAAAGCCTGACTCGAGATTTTTGAATTTTTTAAATCGAAAGAATTTTCTAAACCAACGGTTAAAAGCTTAACCTTTTTCCCTAGCCTCTCACAAGCTTTCGCAAGCAAAGAGCTATCACAACCACCAGAAAATGCAATTCCAACTTCTTTTTTTCTACAATTTCTTTCTATGGTTGAAAAAATTTCTTCAATTAATTTTTGCTTTATTTCTTCCATAATTTTAAATATTAAGGTAATTAAAAGTTTAAGTTGAATTATTTAATAGAAGCAGGGGTCGCCTAGCCTGGTCAAGGGCGCAGGCCTGAGGCGCCTGTGGCTTAGTGCCTTCCTGGGTTCAAATCCCAGCCCCTGCACTAGATTCTATTCCCATGCACTTGACAGGATTTATCATAAACTCTAAATTATACAAGGAAAGATGGCATCTATTAGTAGACTTAAATCTTTTTCTAACTATATTTTTACCATGAGAATAAAATATTCTGATTTTGTTGATTATAGAAAACTAGACCCTGTTAAAAAAATGGCTTTAGAAATTTTTGAACCAACTCTAAAATATCCTGAAAGATTAGGATTAAGACTACTACCAGAAAGTTTAGGGCAGACAGCTCCTATTTTTGAGCCTGTTGGAATAAAAGATTCAGATTTTTTGATAGTAGGTCCAAACGTAGAAGGACTTGGAACAAAAAACTTAGTTGCAGATTGCATGTACAATGAAATTGTTGAGAAAAAAAGGATTGCAGAAAATTTGGATGTTAAAAAATTGTATAGATGTATAGGACAAGATACAGCTGCTATGTCAGTTAACGATGTTTTGGCCGTTGGTGCAGACCCATACGTTTACTGTGATATAATTGCATGTGGAAAAGCATCATGGTTTGATGACCTTGAAAGAACAAGAGAATTGCTGTTAGGATACAGACAGGCTGCTGATATAGGACAGTTTGCAATTCCTCAAGGTGAAACTCCTGAACTACCTGGAATAGTAAACTCTGAAACTTTGGATTTGGCTGGAGCTTCTTGCGGGCTAGTAAGACCAAAGAGCAGATACATTACTGGAGAAAAAATAGAGGAAGGGGATATAATTTATGGACTTGCAAGTAGTGGGATTCATGCTAATGGTTTGAGCAAGGCAAGAAAGATTGCAGAAAAACTTCCTGAAGGTTTCTTTACAGAGCTATCTAACGGAAAAACCTTAGGTGAAGAACTTTTAACTCCTACTCACATTTACTCTAGGTTAGTAATGGAATTGTTTGAATTTATAGATATTCACTTTTTACAGCCAATAACTGGGCATGGATGGAAAAAAATTATGAGGGTAAGAAAACCTTTTACCTATGTGATAGAGAATGTTCCAGAGCCATCTTTAATCTTTCAGGAATTAATTGAGTTTGGGAAAAAATATGGTTTTGATGTTTCTGATTTTGAAAATTATCAAGTATGGAATATGGGCGTTGGATATATTATCATAGGGCCTAAATTTGATGTAGATGCTGTAAGAAAAGTAGTTAGAAGAAATTCTAATATAGAAGTCTACGAGTTGGGCTATGTAAAAAAAGGAGAAAAGCAAGTAATAATAAAACCAAAAAATATTGTGTATAAGGATTAAAAATTTAGGTGATAAAATGAGCGAAGAAAAAGTATCGATATTTGATTTGTTTTCTCCAACAGACTATAGGTACTCTGTTGAAGAATTAAAGCAATATCTATCAGAAGAGGCTTTTGTTAAGTACAAATCAAAAGTGGAAGCAGCGTTAGCTAAAGTTAAAGCAAGAAGAGGCATGATAACCCAAGAATCTGCTGAAGAAATTTTTAAAGCTTGTGAACAAGTTAAAGCAAAAGAAGTTTACGAGGAAGAAGAAAGAACAAGACATGACATAATAGCTCAAGTCAATATGATAAGGAAAAGAGTTAGTGATGAAGCAAAGCCAGCTGTACATGTACCAGCAACCTCTTATGATATAGTTGACACTGCTAATATGCTACGCTATAGAGATGCTTTTAAAAATGTTATTATTCCTGATATGGTTTCTTTGGAAAAAGTTTGGATAGAGCTAGCTAGAAAAGAAAAAGATACTTTACAAATAGGCAGAACTCATCTGCAGCATGCCGAACCTATAACATTTGGTTTTACAATGGCCTGGTATGTTAGTAGGTTTGGAAGAAGAATTTTAAAAGTAAAAGAGGCGGTTGAAAGCTTGGAGGGGAAATTTTCAGGTGCAGTAGGCGCCTATAACGCTTCTTCTTTATTTTTTGATAATCCTGAAGAATTTGAGAGAGAAGTTTTGGCAGAATTGGGAATAAAACCAACTGAAATTTCCACTCAAATAGTACAACCAGAACCTTTAGCAGATTTGATGCATTATGTTTTTAGCAGCTTTAATATTCTAGCAAACTGGGCAAGAGATATGAGGAACTTGCAAAGACCAGAAATAGGAGAAGTAGGTCAGCCAAGAGGTAAAGATATTTCAAGCTCTTCAACTATGCCACATAAAGCAAACCCTATAGGATTAGAAAATATAGAAAGTTTGTGGAAGGCAACGATTCCCTACATTTTCACAACTTATTTAGATCAAATTTCAGACCATCAACGTGACTTAACAAATTCTGCTTCCCAAAGGTTTATACCCCAAATACTTGTTCAGTTTGACTATGCTGTAAGAAGGGCTAAAAGAATTTCTGAAAACCTTAAACCCCATTATCACAATATGCTCAAAAACTTTGAAATGAATAAGGACAAGATAATCGCAGAGCCTCTCCACGTCTTACTTTCTTTCTATGGGCATCCAAACTCTCATGAATACGTGAGCAAGCTCGTTGAACAGTCTTACTCTACTGGTAAACCATTAACAGAAATTATTACTCAAGATGAAAACCTTAAACCTTATCTTGAAAAGTTTACTGAAGAACAAAAGAATATGATTTTCAATCCTTCCAAATATGTTGGAATCGCTCCTCAAAAAGCAGAAAAAATTGCAAACTTTTGGGAAAAAAGACTTAAAGAGGCAATTTGTTATAACCAAAAATAAGTTTAAAAGTTTTAAATTAAAATAAAAAAGCATGTACATTCCCAAGAAGACCCTTTTTATTCCTCTTGATGGTACAGTTGATATTTCAGATTATCTCCCTATAATAGATTCATTTTACTTTCAAAGACTGGATGGAGTTAAACAATTAGATACAGCTGAAACAGTTTACAGAGGAGCAAAGCATTCAAGGTTTGAGCACTCCATAGGGACGATGAATAAATTTAGAAGAATGTTTTTCCATAGAAATTTACCAAATTCTGATTTAAGCAAAGATGAGCTTAAAAAAGTAGAATTAGCTTCTTTGCTTCATGATTGTTCTCACAACGCTTATGCGCATTTAACTGAAGTTATAGAGAAGTCTCTCACAGGAAAATCTCATGATGACAGGTGGGTAGAAACTTTGGAGAAGTATTTTGATAAACCTTTGAAGGAATGTGGTTTTTCGCCAAAAGATTTGAAAGAAGTTGCTGAGACAAATTTAAGAGAAATAATATGGGATATTGTTGGTGTAGACAAGCTAGACTATATCCAGAGAGATTTTTATCATGTTGGTTTTCCAACTATAGAGATAGAACCTCAGCTTACTTATTCGATTTTTCTCAAGAGCAAAGGCCTTTGTATAGAAGAGAAGAGCTCAGCTTTGGTAACAAACTTCATTCATGCATGGTACGTTGCCCATTCTACGATTTACTGGAGAAAAGCTTGTTTGATACAAGCATCCATGATGAGAAGAGCTATATGGGATGCTATTTCACAAGGTTATTTAGAATTAGAGAAAATGAAGGAAATGAGGGATTATGAAGTAGATTATACGCTTTTAAGTTCAAAAGGCAAAAGCAAAGAGTTGTTTAAAAAAATTCTTTCAAGAAATCTTTACAAAACTGCAGTTACGTTTAAAGTTGAAGGTTACTCTTACTTTGAGAGAAAAGGTAACAAGCCACTATCAATAGTAGAAGTTCCAGAAGAAGATGTAAATAAAATTTTTGTTGAGGACAGAAATTTTAAAGAAATCTTAGAGTTAGAAAAAGAACTCTCAAAAGAATTAACTACTGATGTAATAATTTCTACAACTCCACAGCCAGAAAGACTAAAACCAAAAGACCCAAAAATATTTTCTGCAGATAGAGAAGAAGTTCAAAAACTTTCAGACATAAACAGTGATTTTTTAAGTTACCAAAAGAAAATACCTAATCATCTTTGGGTAGTAAGGGTTGTAGTTCCTGCTGAAGATAGAAAAGAAGTGTCAAGAATGTATAAAACAGTCGAAGAATACTTATACTCCAACTCTTAACATTTTAAATATTAAATTACAAATTAAAAATATGGATGAAAAGGCAGAAGCAAAGGCTATTGAGGAAGAATTGAAAAAAGAGCTCGAATCTTACAAGGCAAGAATTTTGCCTCAGTATTCTAAGAAAGCTGGCAAAAAATTAAAAAGAATTCAAAAGTACTTAGCTAAACTTAAGCCTTTAAAAATAAAATTTTCTTCAGTTTCAAAAATTGAGGAAGAGGCTAGGAACACTCTAGCTCAACTCAAAACTCAGATTTCTCAAGCCAAAGAGAAAATAGGTTCTAACAAAGCAAGAATAAAAGCTTTGAAGCAAGAAATTAAAGATTTAAAAAGAGAAATTCCTTTACTCAAGAAGTATATAAAGGGATGGAAAAAGGAAAGGAAAAAAGCTGCAAAGAAACATAAAAAAGCTTCCAAACTTTTGAGGAAACTAAAAGCTAAGATTACAAAAATTGAGAAAAGAAAAGAGAAAGTAGTTAAAAGTATGAAAAAGTACTTTAGCAGCTAAACCTCAATTTTTCCAAGCTCTTCCAAGCTCTCTAAGCTATTCATCTTTATCATTTTGTTTGAAATAGTGTAGAGTATATCGTCAATATACAAAGTTCTCTTTATTTCATAATCATAGTCGTAAGGTTTTTCAGTGTGACTAATTCTTCCCCTTTCACTTATTCCTTCTTGTGTAATGTTAAAAACATAAGCTCCTTGCCATTTTTGGATATAATTCTCTGCTACAGAAACAGGAATGACTAGTAAGTTCTTAGATTTGCTGAACAAGAATGCTTTATGATCAGAAGAAACAAGAGTATAGCTTCCTCTTGTTCCTATAACAATCTTCGAAATTTCTTTTGGATTAGAAAAATCACTAACATCAAATAAAGAAATTTTTACTCCTAGCTCTCTTCCTTGGTCGTCAGCGTCTTTACCTATTCCTATTAAATGGGTTCCATCGTAAGGGTGTAAATAATCAGAATATCCTGGAATTTTTAGTTCGCCAAGAATTTTTGGGTTTGTTTCATCTTCTAAATCAATAACAAATAAAGGATCTGTTCTTCTAAAAGTTACCATGTAAGCTTTATCACCAACAAACCTTACAGCAAAAATTCTCTCAGTTCTTGCTATATTCTCTATCTTGCCTAAAATGTTTAAGTTTTCATCTAATGTATAAATATTGTTAAAAACTTCTCTTCCGTAGCTTGAAGTTGTTGCTATCCTAAAATGATTGTTGTCTTCGTCCATGGAAAATTGATTTAAAACACTTCCAGGCACTTCTCCGCTGACCTTATACTCTATGTTTCCTTCAGAAATTGAAATTTTATGGATAATTGTTTTCTCCAATTCTTTAATTATTTCTTCCATTACTTTTTCATATCTATTCTGCAACTCTTTCATGAAAGAAGCTGCTTGCTCAGGGTTAAGAGTTTTGGTATAATTTTCTATTACTTCCTCTATTTTGTTCATCTTATCATAAATGTTAATGTTTGATTCTTTTACTTCCTCTATTTTTTCCTTAACTTCCTGTGGAACTACAGGCAAGATTGCCTCATCTATTATTCTTTCATAAAAGTCATAAATGCTGTAGGTTTTAGTGTAAACTATGTAGATGTTGTTTGAAGAAACATAAAGATTTTGAGTTGCTCCTATGAGAAAAGTTTTAACGTTTATTTCTTCCTCATCGTTTTGTGTGTTTAAAGCTATAACATTAGTAAACGAATAAGAATAATCAAAAATAGGTGAGTAGTAAATTTCCTCAGCCTTTACTTCTTTTACTTTGTTTCCTTCTACTACCGAAGGAAGAATTATTTCATCCTCATAAAATTCTAAAGGTTCATTAACTATAACATAAACATAATCTCCTATCATTCTTGAGTCATAATAGCTTCCGTTAAGGTAGACTTCTCTTGTAACTTTTGGGTTAGCTTTATCTGAAACATCATAAACATAAATGTAAGTTTTTGGGGTGTAGCGATAGTAAGGAATTAGTCCTCCTCTATATTCTCTTAAAGGAAGAGGATAGAAATAAGATTCGCTAGCAAAAATCACAAGCTTATCTTTGTTTATAAAAATTCCTTCAATACTTTTGTTTAAAGAAATTTTTGAAACAACTTTCGCGTTTTCAAGAGGGTAAGCCTCAACTATCGTTAAGTTGTTTCCATAAACGGAATAAATGTATTGGCCATCAGTCTTTACCACGTCTGCTTCATCTACCCCTACAACTTGAACGTTTGTTGCTGAATACTCTTGAGCAGCCGGAACAGCCAAAGGAGCGCCTGTTTTAATAGACTCAATTCCATACTCTCTAGCTATACCTATTCCTACTAAAGGAAGGTATTGTTCGCTAGAGGATTTAACAAAATTTTTAAGTTCCTCGTAAGATGAAAACTTTTTAAGCTCTACTTTATAAGTTTCAGGTCTTTTCTGGTAAAGTATCGAGAAAACTATTAAACAAATAATTAGCAAAAGGATTACTTTCCATAGCTTCATAAATTTTTCTTGTCTTTTTATTCTTAAATGTTTAGCTTTTTTATTTGGCTTTTGCCCTAAAGAAAACGTTTAAGCCTTGCTTCAAACTCACAGTATTCGTGGCCCATAGCTTTACATTTTGTCTCTTCAACCACAACTTCTTCTCCCCAGATTGCAGAAGCCCCTCCTGCCAAACTTCCCATCAAAAAAGCACATACTGGTTTTTTAGATTTTCCATAAAATTGAGCCTCAAAAGAATTATAAATTCTTCCTGTAATAGTTTCTCCCTTTTCTAGCTTACCTTCTTCAACTATTTCTCCCCTCCCCCAGCCTTCACCTTGAACTATTTGTAAAACTTTCTTAGCTATTTCTATTCTTTTAACCCCAAGTTTTGCCAGGATATAAGCTGTTAAATTTCGTTTAAGAGCTTTTTCCACAACTTTATAAGCTTGGTCAAAAGCTCCTTGATAAATTATTCCTTTTGTTGCAACTCCAACTATTTTACTTAAATCTTTGTTTAAAACTGGCAATACTTCTGCTGGTAAGGTTATATAAGGTAATCCTATAAACTCTAGCTTTCCTTTTTCGTACTTAATCTCTCTAACCAAAGGCCACCAAATCTTCTCTTTCATACTAGGCTTACCTCAAACTCACAAAAATTATCACCAACAGCTTTACACTTTCTTTCTTTAACAGAAACTTTTTTGTTTAAAATTGCTGAAAACAATCCAGCAATAATTCCTGCAGTTATATAACATACAGGCTTATTAGGTTTTTCATAATACTGAGAAAATGAGCAACCATAAATTCTTATCAAGCTTTTGATTTCTTTTTCAACCTCAAGGCTAATTATATCAACACTACCGAAGCCCCAGTATTCAAGGTATTTTAGAAACTCTTTTATAACTTCCTCTTTTGTTAAGTCTTTTGGCAAGAATTTTTTCCAGTTCTTATAGTAGTTGTTAGCACTTTTTTCACAACTTTTATATATTTCAACGTTGGCTATTTCTCCTATCGTTTTTAAAATAGCTAAATGAATCGAAGGAAGCATTCTTGCAGACATAAAAACTAGTCTTTGCTTGTTTAGTATTAGTTCTCCTTTTTCAGGCTTATAGAATATTTTTTTGAGGATTGGCCACTCTTCCATTAATTGATTTTATTTTTTTAAGTTTAAAATCGTTTTTTATTTTTGATGCCACTTTTTTCAGTAGTAACAACAGCAAAGAATGAAGAAAGAAAAACGATAGAAGAGGTTTTTCAAAACTGGGAGCTAACAAAAGAAATTTTTGAAAGAAAAACCGAGAAAAAAGTTGAGTTTATAGTTGTGGATGCGGGTAATAATTCAGAAATTCCAAAACTAAAAGATTCTTTTGTTGTTGGAGAAGAAATTTATCAAGATTATAGAAAATTTCTTTATTCTTCAGGTAAAATAAAATACAAATCTTGGGACTGCCCAAGCATAGGAAGAAATCTTGGTTTTAAATATTGCAAAGGAAATATAGTAGTTTTCCAAGATATAGACACTCTTTTCTCAACAGGCACTGAACTTGATTTTAATTACATAAACCCAAATCTTGATAAGTATGAGAATTATTTTGAAGTTATGTATAAAGCTTTTAGAAAAAAATCGATAGTTGCAGCTTCGCCTTCTGCCAGAGCTTACGATGTTAAGAAAATTAGCAGAAGGTTTGGAATGATGGGGGAAAACTACATGGTTTGGTTGTCTTGTAAGCTACCAACCTTAAAAATAAGAAATAATTTTATTGGTGGACCAAGCATTCCTGGTTTTAGTATATCAGCTTTAAAAAATGTTTGTGATAAAATTTACGAAGAAAAAGGGTTTTTGTTCGACCCTGAGTTAGCGATAGCAGAAGACCATAAGTTTTCTAGAATGTTAAGATTGTTTGGTAAAATTTCCTACGAGAGAAAAGCAGGGGTTTTCACAAGAACTGTTAAAAGAGTAACTCCAGGGTTTGATTTGTTAAAATCCCTTTTATACGCTGCAAAATGGTTTTTACCTTATTTTTGTCCAGATTTTTTTAAGTACCATAAACATGTTTTATCTGTTTAGCAAAAAGCTTTTAAATTAAAAGTGCAGAAGGATAATTATGGAAGAAGAAAAAATTGAAGAAGTGAATAAGAAACTTGTTGGAAAAGTAACTCACTACTATGGAAAAATCGGAGTTGCAGTTGTTGAGCTTCAAGATGAACTAAGCGTTAACGATGAAGTAATAATTGAAGGTAAAGTAACAAAGCTAAGACAAAAACCTCCTTTATCCATGCAAATAGAACATAAAAACGTTGAAGTAGCAAAAGCAGGCGATTCTATTGGCTTAAAGGTTGACGAGAAAGTAAGGGAAAACGACTTGGTTTACAAAGT
Organism: Candidatus Aenigmatarchaeota archaeon; assembly: GCA_038998335.1. Lineage (GTDB taxonomy): Archaea > Aenigmatarchaeota > Aenigmatarchaeia > CG10238-14 > SCSR01 > JAVZHQ01. The sequence goes on from JAVZHQ010000001.1 coordinate 237,909, forward strand.
GGTTCAGTAAATCTAAGTAAAATTTTTATCTTTAACCAATTTTTTCTATTTTCACGTTACAGTACTTAAAGGCTGGTATTTTTGAAACTGGGTCTAGAATCGGGCTAGTTAACTTGTTTACCTTTTTTTCTGAGTAATGGTTTGGAGCTGCCAATACTCCTTTGTTTACCCTATCGCTAATTTTAGCTTTTATCTCAACTTGGCCAAAAGGTGAAGATATTTTTATTACTTCTCCATCTTTAATCTTAAGCTCTTCTGCATCCTCTTTGCTAATTTCAACATAAGCTTCAGGCTTGAGCTTGTTTAGGCTATCAACCTTCCTTGTCATCACTCCAGTGTTAAAATGTTCAAGCCATCTGTGAGAAATTAGAACATAAGGATAAGCATGATCAAGAGTTTGCGGCCCAACAAATGAAACAGGATAGAAAATTGCCCTTTTTCCTGGATAACCAAAATCTTTTGTGTATAGAATTTGAGTTCCTTTTGGGTTTTTATTATCGCAAGGCCATTGTATGCCTTTTCTTCCTAGTTTTTTATATGTTATTCCAGAATATTGAGGAATTGCTTTTCTCATTTCCTTAAAAATTTCTTCTGGTGAATTAAAGTTAAACTCATCTTTAAAGCCCATTCTCTCTGCCAAAAGTTTTACTATGACCCAATCTTCTTTTGCTTCTCCTGGTGGCTCAACAGCTTTATTGATTAGTTGAACTCTTCTTTCACTGTTTGTAAAAGTTCCGGTTTTTTCTAAAAAGTCTGCTGCAGGCAGAATTATGTTAGCAAGCTTTGCAGTTTCTGTCATAAAAATATCTTGAACAACAAGAAACTCCAAATTTTTTAAGTTTTCCTCTACTCTGTTAGAGTTTGGTAACGAAACTACAGGGTTATTTCCGATTATGTACATACCAAGAATTCTTTCAGGAATGGCTTCAATCATCTCATACTCAGTTAATCCCTTAGAAATAGGTAAACCTTTTACCTTCCAAATTTTTTCAAATTTTTTTATGGTTTCCTGTGTCAAAGAAGAATAACCAGGATAAACGTTCGGCAGGGCTCCAACATCACAAGCTCCTTGAACGTTATTGCAGCCTCTTAAAGGATTAATTCCTGAGCCAGGTTTTCCAAAATTTCCAGTAAGCAAAACTAAATCTGTTATAGTTAAAATGTTTTCAACACCATTACTATGCTGGGTTATTCCCATTCCAATTAACACAGCAGCTCTCTTAGATTTAGCATAGAGCAAAGCCACTTCCCTTATAGTTTTTTCTTCTACACCTGTCATTTTTGAAATGTAGCTGAGGTCAAACTTTTCTAAACTTTTCTTCAGTTGCTCAAAGCCTAAGGTTCTTTCTTTAATGAATTTTTTATTTTCTAATTTTTCTTCAAGAATGACTTTCATCAAACCTGCAACAAAAAGTATGTCAGTATTTGGGTTAATTCTAACAAAAATATCAGCTTTTTCTGCAGTCTCTGTTTTTCTTACATCCACAACAACAAGCTTCCCATGCTTCTTCATTTCTAAGATTCTATCAAAGCCTATTGGTTGGGTAGCTACAGGGTTTACACCAAAAGCTAAAATGCAATCAGCTTCTTTCAAGTCTTCATAGCTGTTTGTCATAGCTGACTTTCCAAGAATTTCATATAAACCAGTAATAGTAGAAGCATGGCAAAGCCTAGTACAATTGTCTATGTTGTTAGTGCCTATAACAACCCTAGCAAACTTTTGAATTAAATAGTTTTCTTCGTTCGTGCATTTTGTTGAAGAAAAAATTCCAATAGAATTTTTTCCATAAGTATCCCTTATTCTCACGAATTCTTCTGCTATTATGTCCAAAGCTTTATTCCAAGAAATTCTCTCAAACTTATCTCCTTTTCTGATTAAAGGATACTTTAACCTTCCTGGATGGTTCGCTACTTGCAATAAAGTAGCCCCTTTTATGCAAAGTCTCCCTTTGCTGATTGGATGGTCCTTTTGCGGGTTAATTCTTGCAATTTCTCCTTTTTCTACTTCAACTTCTAGCCCGCAACCAACACCACAATAGGGGCAAACAGAGAATACTCTCATTAAATATAGTTTAATTTTTATAATAAATTATTTTAATCATGGAGATAAGCTGCTTGATTCTTGCTGGTGGTAAGTCTTCTAGGCTTAAGAATAAACCTTTTGTGGTTCTAAAAGATAAACCTTTGGTAAAACACGTGTTTGATAATTTAAGGAAAATTTTCTCAGACATTGTTATTGTTGTTAAGAACGAGAAGGATAAAGTAAAGGTTGAAAGGATTATAAAAGATTGTAGAATAGTTGTTGATGAAAACAAAGTTTTTTCACCTATCGCAGGAATAGTTTCAGGAATTAAACATGTAAAAAATGATTTTGTTTTTGTTGTAGCTTGTGACATGCCTTTTGTGAAAGAAAAAACAGTAAAGGAATTGCTCTCAAGAATAGATAATGAAACGAAATGCGCATGCTATGCTTATTCTTTAAACAAGTTTGAACCCCTGTGTGCAATTTACAGAAAAGATTTTTTCAAAGGAATAAGTCTAGAAGAAAGCTTGAGTAAAGCTATAGAAAAAGAGAGGAATAGGGTTTTAGTTCCAATTGCTAAAGAAACCGACGAGTTTTTTAACATAAACACAAAAAGAGATTTTAAAAAAGCAGAAAAATTACTCTCCTGAAAGGCTTGGTATTAAACCTATTTTTTCGAACAAAAACCATAAAGTCAATATTAATAAGAGCAAGGATGCTACAAGCATGCCTGGAGAGATTTGAAAACCTTGAAAATAGTTTCTTAATATTTCATAAACAAGGTAAAAAACTATGATGTCCCTTATAAAAGAGCGAAAACCCATATTAATTAATTATTTCACTAATAAAAATATTGAGAGTATGAGAATAGTAATCGGTTTGGGAGGTTCGCTTTTAACAAAAGAGCTTACTTACGAGAATTTCAAGAAGTATGCAGAGGTTTTGATTAAACTTAAGGAAAAAGGTCATAGGCTAATAGTTATTTGTGGCGGAGGAAAAACTTGTAGAGAGTATCAAAAAATAGCAAAAGAGTTTAACGCTACATCAACTTTTGTTGACAGGATTGGAATCATAGCAACAAGGCTTAACGCTTTAACTTTAATCTCAGCTTTGGGTGAACAAGCTTATAAAGATGTTGTTAAAAGTGTGGAAGAGTTAGAAAATTTACCAGAAGATAAAATAATAGTAGGAGCAGGAATATTCCCAGGCCATTCCACAGATTTTGATTCTGCAATATTTGCTGAAGCGGTAAGGGCTGATATTTTAATAAAAGCAACCAATGTAGATGGAGTTTACACTTCTGACCCAACTCAAGACCCTCAAGCTAGAAAACTGGAAAAAGTAAGTTATGAGGAATTTGAAAAGATTTTGCTAAAAAACAGGCAAGGACCAGGAGAATACAAGCTTTTTGATTTATCTGCTGCAAAGATAATAGCAAGGTCAAGAATAAGAACAATAATAGTTGATGGAAGCGATCCAGAAGAAATTTTAAGAGCAGTAGAAGGAAAACATAAAGGAAGTGAAGTTTTAAGTTTAGGCTAAAAATAAATTATTAGAAAGCCCTGGTAGCTCAGTTGGTTAGAGCGCATAGTTTAGCGTAAGCTTGGTAAGCATGAGGTCCCGGGTTCAAGTCCCGGCCAGGGCTTTACGGCACAACCACAAATCCCTTACCAATAAAAAGGGATATAACTAGTCAACAAAAGGGAAAGGCAAATTGCAGAAAAATTCTACGAGTAGTTTTGACGGTAATTATCATGCTAAATGCTTTTGCTTGTCCACAAAGCATGTGGTTTAAATTTTGTTTCTAAATTCGAAAATATTAAGTCAACTTCTTCTTTCCACTCATAAAACCCTTCAGGATTTTTTGGATATTCTAAACAAATCTCCTGAAGTTTTCTCATGATTCTTGTAACATAGTTTAAATTTCTCATAAGGTCAAATCTCTTAATTCCTTTCAAAGTTCTGACAGCTTTTTCTAGTATGCTTAACCTAAGCTCAGTTTCTGTTGTTAGAGCTATTAAATCCTCTTCCCTTATTATTTCCTGATTTCTTATATAATCTATATCTTTTGAAGTAAGACTTTGAAGAAGAATCCTTAAAGCATCTAAAGGTAAATACTTGTAACCATAACTTTTTGTGTAAAGCTCAAAGTTGTAAAGCCATAAATTTTCTTTACTTGGATTATTATTTTCCAAGGCATTACATGCAACTTCTGAAGCAAGTTTTCCGCTTACTACTGCTTGTCCATTTCCACCTCCAGTAATGGGGTCAACTATGGAGCCTGCCTCTCCTGCTATTAAAAAACCGTTTCCAACAAGAGAGGTTAAAGGCCTTCTAGTTGAAACGTCCATACCTCCTGCCTGCTTTACTCCATTTATTTCTAAAATTTTTGAGTCTTCAAACAATTCCATCTTGAGCAAAGTTTCATACAACCTCTTTTTTGGATTGGGATGGTTTGGTAGCTTTTGTACCCCTAAGCCAACGTTTACAGTATTTTCATCATGAGGGAAAATCCAACCATAACCTCCAGGAAAATTCTCCGGGTTCAAGTATATTTCGCAATAATTTTTATTTTCCACTTTGTGTTTAATCTTTCTGATTTCTCTGTAAGCGCAATTAACATCCTTATCTTTAATCTCTTCTATTCCAAAATCGCTTGGAAGCTCGGATCTAAATTTAGACCTAAGTCCACTTGCATCTATAACAATATCTCCATAGATTTTTCCTGATGAAAATACTTCCACACCTTTTACAAAATTTTTTTCTATAATTGGTTTTTTAACAATAGTTTTATCGATCAATTTTGCTCCAGCATCTGTCGCAAAATCTAAAAGCAGTTGACCAAAAACGTATCTATTAAGCATACAACCCTTATACTTTCCACCAGGAACTTTCCAGTAACCGAGAGATGGAGTATAAATAATTATTCCATCTATTTCATTAGTTTTCATTTCATCAAGAATGTTAAATCCAGCTTCTTCAAAATGATGATAGCTTACCGCATTTCCACAAATTTTATCTCCAATTCTATTTTTTGGTTTTGCATCTATCAAACAAACATCAAAATTCCTTTTTGCAGCAGTAAGGGCAGCCATGCAGCCAGCAGAACCTGCTCCAACAACGATAATATCATACTTCATGTAAAATAATTGAATTGAAAAAATAAAAAGTTTAGTCAATTCTCCAAAACTCGTATCGGAAAATAATTTTAAAAAGTTGGGAGTACAATCTTTAAAAGTGGAAGATAAAAGATTTTCTTCACTCTTAGAAAAATATAAGGTAACTGACAAGAGGGAAACGAAGAGAATACTCGAAAGCATAGAAAAAGCCAAGAAAATAAGGCTTGAGAAGGGCTTATTTTACGAGGTTGATGATGGAATTCTTATAGGAGTAAACAAGGATGGAAAGCTTATTGTTTATACATTATAAAAAGTTTAAATGGCTATTGCATCTTTATCGTGAAATACCCTTTATTTAGAATGGAGAGCTTTGGCGATTCTTTCAGGAAGTGTGTCAAGCTTTTCGTCGATTGCTTTCAAGTACTGAGCAAAAATGTCCAATTTTTCTGCGGCTTTGTCAAGTTTTTCGTTCAAGCTTGCAGCTGATGAGGAAATTGGCTTTAGTGCTTTATCAAGGGTTTCCTCTATTCTATCAAGGGCTTCTTCCCACCCTACCAATTGCTCCAGTATTAAGAAATAAAAATATCTCTCTATGCTTAGAATTTTTTCATAGCAAGGTTCCTCTTTTATGCTTTTGACTTTTGCTTCTGGTGGGGATTCGGAAGTAACTTTCTTATAAAAAAGCTTGAGGTTATCTTCTCCATCACCAACGAGCACTTCAATTTTATCGTTGTTTATGTTTCTAGCATAAATTTTCTCGATTCCGCTTTCCATTGCTTTTTCTAATAAAAAGAGCCGGTAATCAGCATTTTGAACTTTTTCACCTTCAATTAAAATTTTCACCGAACCACTTCTTCCTTCTTCATTGGATGAAGGTTACTTATTCTCTAAACTAAAATATTATCGTTTCAACGTAAATATTTAAAACTTTAGTTGTGCCTTGTTTTTCAGTAGTTAATTGAAAGTAGTTTACAATTGTTCTATTAACCGTAAAATAAGAACTTTTAGTTAGTACATTATATTCAAGAGTTTTTAGCTTGTGTTAAATCGTAGATCTGAAGAAAAGAGTTTGGGTTGTCAAGAGCAAGAGCAATAACTTTGCCTAGCTCCGTAAGTTCATAGTAGATTCTGTTCTTTTCCTTGTAGGATTTTACCAGATTATCTTTTACCATCTTTGGCAATACGTACAGGCTTAGGTGCCTAGCCGAAACACGAATTTCATAAGATAGTTCAGTAGTGTAGAGTTTACCTTTTTTATTTAGCGCTAAAAGGACTTTTGCTACTGCACTGCTTCTTAGAGATTCCATTTTATCACTTTTGTAAAGAGAGCTTTAACTATTTAAAACTTTCTATTTTCTTTTGCTTCTCTTTAATTTTCTTCTTACTAATCTTGGTTTCAAAACTTTGGTTTCAACCATTTTTTCAAGCAAGTTACTTATTTTGTTGAACGTGTCTGTTAAGTTAGAAATGCTTAATGAAAGGTCATGAAAATCTTCTGTCATAGTTTCCATAACAGTAGCCATATTTTCTATACTTGCTGTTAAATGAACTATAGCTCTCATCGCTGAGCCTTCTTCGTCAAAAACGTTTTTTCCTGTACTATCAACGATTCTAAATTCTTTTATCTCCTCGTTCATGTTTCACCTCCCATAATTAAATAAGTTTATTTAGTAAGAAAAAGTAATCTTAAACTTTTGTTGAGTCTTTAAAAAACTTTAAAGCAAACAAATGCTAAACCAATTTTATTTAGTTGTTTGACTTAAATAGTATTATGAACTTTTGGCTAATAGTTGCGATAATTTTTATAATCTTTGCAATTATTCTTTGGTTTCTTCCTTTCGAGTGTGAAACTACAGTAATTAGTCTTGAAAATTGCTATTGTAACTCAACACTATGCAAAAATATTTTTGGAAACAAGCTTTACGGAGAAGAATGCTCGCAATGCGAATTTATTTTTAATTCAACTAAAGCTTTTTGATTTCTTCTATAGCTTCTTCCTTGAGCCTATCTAAAATCTCGCTTAAGTCTTTTGTAAATTCTACATACTCAACATTTTTCTCAAGTTCAGACTTTATTTTTTCCTCATCTATATTTGATTCATCAAAACTTGGAGCAATACTTTTAAAGAGTTCAGTCTTAGTAAAAATTTTTATACTTTCTGGAATTATTTCTTCATGGATTAAATCTTCAATTTCATTCCTTTTTTCTACCAATACTTCATCACATTTCTTAATAAAAGTTGAAGCATAAGTTTCAAACTTCTTTCTTAGAATAGAAACATCTTTTTCTAAAATCTTCTTTCTTTCAAAAAAGTATAAAGCTAAAGCAAGTACAAACAAAGGAAAAATTCCAACAAAAAGCAAAACATACTCGTAAGGAAGAGACTTTAAAAGTGAATCAAAAGAAAATAAAATCCAATTTATCAAATTTTGCAATTCTTGTATCGGATCCGTTATTCTCTCCTCCTCAAATCCTCCAAAATTCTTTTTTCAGTTCTTGCAACTATTTCTCTTACTTTCTTTATTGCATCGATATTAACTGAAATGCTTGAAATTCCACACTCAACTAAAAACTCAACCATCTCTGGAATATTGCTTGGGGCTTCGCCACAAATTGAACTTTCCACATTATACCTATTACAAGTTTTTATTGTTTCTTTTATTAATCTTAATACTGCAGGGTGCATTTCCGAGTAAAGGTTTAATAACTTTGCGTTATTTCTATCTACGCCTAAGGTAAGCATGGTTAAATCATTAGAGCCAATAGAAGCAAATGCTATTCCTTCTTTACAAAATTCTTCTATGGTTAAAGCACAAGAAGGAACTTCGACCATTATGCCAAGCTTACAGCTTTTTGGCAGTCTAACTTCCAAAGCAATTTCTTTTGCTTTCCTGAATTCCTCAACAGAAATTATAAAAGGAAGCATGATATGAACATTATCCAAACCTTCTTCATGTAAAGTTTTGATAGCTTCAAACTCTGCTTTGAGTATCTCAGGCTCATCTAAACTTCTTCTTATACCATGCCATCCAAGCATTGGGTTGTCTTCTTTTGGTTCTGTTTCACCCCCTTCTAGATGTCTTAGCTCATCTGTTCTAGCGTCTAAGGTTCTTACCCATACAGGCTTGGGATAAAATGCTTTTGCTATTGGTCTTATACCATCAAGAAGAATTTGAATGTACTCTTCTTTTCTCCCTTCCCTAACAAGTTTTGCAGGGTGTTTCCCTGACTTAAGTATCATATGCTCGATTCTTAACAAGCCAACTCCATCAACTTTTTTTGCTATTTCTTCCACACCCTCTGGAAAAACAAGATTAACTTTTATTTGAGTAATGGTTGGCTTTATCTCTTCTTCCTCTTCTTCTGGAGCTACGATTTCTGGTGTCTCTACCTGAATTATTCCAGGATAAATCAAACCACGATAAGCATCGACAGTAACTTCTTGTCCATCTTTTAAAACTTTTGTTGCAGCTAAGGTTCCTACTACACAAGGAATTCTCATTTCTCTTGAAACTATTGCCGCATGACAGTTTGAAACTAATAGAGGAGTGTATTTTTTGGTAAACACAACATAATTTTTATTAACTTCTTCTTCCGTATCAACTTCAAAGTTAAACACTTCTGTTTTAAATCTTTCACCAACTTCTTTAACTCTTAACATACTTAGGCTTGAGTTAAGTATTCTTTCGATTTCTTCTTTTTCTCTTCCTTCAAGCAGAGGTAAAATTCTTTCTCTAATTTTATTTCTATCGATTAAGAGGTTTTTATTCAAATAAGGCTTTATTTTTCCTTTCCAGTTTGCTTTATCTTCCAAACCTTCAAGAACTTGTTTAGCCGCAAAGAATTTGCTTCCCTTTTTCCTTTCGTCAAAATTTGCTTTAATTCTTTTACATTTTTCCAAAATTTCTTTCACTTTTTCTCCTATTTGAACGTTACATATTTCTCTATTTTTTGTTATTTTGGGGATAATTCCTAGCTTTAAACAAGTTATTACTATCCCCCTTAGTAGGTTTTTGTCCGAAACATAAATTTGAATTCTATTTTTAGAAATTGTACCATCCCCATCGATAACTCCTGCAAGAAAAGCTAAAGAAGTAGCTTCATCTAAGAGCAAGCACCAAGAAGCTAAGTGTTGATAGATCTTTTCTAGAATCAAAGCAGGATAAAGTCTGTAAGAAATATAATCACTTACAGTTCCGGTAACCTCTTTTCCTCTTATTTGTGTGTGAGTTATTTTCTCTTTTTGGCTAAATTCGTAACCAAAAATTTCTTTGAAATAATCTCTAACTGCAGTAATAAACTCAATTTTTGACTCTTCCTCTTTTTGAGTAAATATCACACAACCTCTTCTTAAGCCTGTCTTACCCTTAAAAATTTTCCAGTAACCGTCAGAAAAAATGCTTCCTACTAAATATCCAAGTTTTTCGTTAGAAATCTTACATTCAGAATCAGGCAGGCCAAAAGGTACACAAATAGCTAGTTTTTTACTTAAAATTTCTTGAAGTTCTTTTTTAATTAATTCTCTTTTTTCATAAGTGAAAATTTTATGGTCTGGAGTTATTCTTATGGAATTATCTTTAATCTTTCCGGTTTGTGAAACAGAAACTTCTACAGTTTGGGCAATTCTTCTAAAGGCTCTTTTAATTCTTCTCCAAATAGGTTGATTTCTTAAGCAGTCAAAAGAAAGAATGTAAACCTTTTCCTTATTCATAACTTTTTCATAGAGTTCTTCTGCAGTAACGAAACCTTTTGGCGTTAGAAGAAGAGTATCTCCTGCTATGCAGGTTTGTCCTCCGGAATCAGTTATTATAGCTGAACACTTGCTCATAGTAGGAACCAAATCAGGAGAAGTCATTGTCGTAACTAAAATATCTCCCTTTTCAACTTTATCTATATCCTTTAGGTCTAAAACAATTTTAACAACCCCTGAAGCTATCCCAGGCGAAACCCCCAAACCCTTAAGAATAGGTTCACCAACAACTTGTATTTCTTCTACTTTTCCTATGGTTGTTATCGCTCTTGTTTGAACTATATATATTCTGTTTCTCTCTATGGCAAACTCAATGTCCTGAGGTTTACCGTAATGGTTTTCAAGTATTACTCCGTAATGAGCAAGTTTTGCTATTTCTTCTTCCGTTAAAATTTGTTTTCCTTTTTTATCTCTTGGAACAGGAATCTCTTCTGTTTTATCAGTAGCTAAATCTCTTACTCGCATAATTTCTTTTAAACCAATTTTTTTCTCGAGAAGTTTGCCATCTTTTGAAACTATATAAATATCAGGAGTAACTCTACCAGAAACAAGGGTTTCGCCTAAACCCCAACAAGCTTCTATAACTATTTTATCTTCCCCAGTTGCAGGGTTAACCGTGAACATTACTCCAGCCTTTTCACTATTAACCATTTTTTGAATAACAACAGCAATGCTAGCATGCCTAAACCCTTGTTTTGCTCTGTAAAAAATGGCTCTAGGCTCATACAAGCTTGCAAAACATTCCTTAACAGCTTGCAAAAGCTCTTTATGTCCTTTAACGTTTAAGAAAGAAGCTTGTTGGCCAGCAAAACTTGCTGTTGGCAAATCTTCAGCAGTAGCAGAACTCCTAACTGCAACCAAAGCTAAGTCTCTCCCAGATTTTATTATTTCTAGTTCTTTTCCAACTTCGCTATAAGAAAGAGTTTCGTAAGCTTCTATAATTTCATTTTTAATAGTTGCAGGATACTCTTGTGAAAGAATAAGCTCTTTTATTTTTTGGGAAGTCTCAAGAAGTTGAGTAGTATTGTCAACATCACACTCTTTTATCAAATTATCTATTAAATCTTTAATTTTGTTAATTTCTATAAATTTTTCAAAGGCATTCGTTGTTATTACAAACCCTGGAGGAACAGGAAGTCCAAGCCTTGTCATTTCTCCTAGGTTTGCACCTTTACCTCCTGCTATACTTAAGGAATCTCTTGAAAGCTCATCAAGCCATTTGATATATTCCATAATAATTATTTCATTTTTATTAAAGATATCTTATTCCTCAATTTCAATCCTTATGGGAGTAGAAATTTTAAGGCCAGCTTTCTTTAAAGCTTGTTTCCCCACTTCTAAATTTTGCTTGTTTATTTGGAGCATCATAATCTTTTGACCTTCTTTAACTTGTATTGCAGTGCCAACAGGTTTTCCAAAAGCTAGTTTCATTCCTCTTGAATATCTATCAGCTCCTGCCCCAGTTGCTATAGGTTTTTCCCTCAAGACATGATGAGGATATAATAAAATTTTGAAGAAATAGTTTGAACCAAGATTTTTTTCTAAGAACTTATGAGCAACTACTCTTGCTGCTTCCAAGGCATTATCTCTTATTTGTACACTATTTTTTGCAACTAAGTATAAAGTGAGATCATAATCTCCTTTCATTCCCATTTCAAACTGATGAGTTTTTGGGTAAGGTACTCCAACCACATAACTTTTTCTTGGAACCTTTTTACTTATTCTAGTGTAAGGTCTTTCTATCTTTCTCATAGTTCTTCCAGGTCTTAAAGCCATAAAATCACTTTATTCAATTCTAATTAACAAATATTTAAAGTTTTTAAAGAAAAAAGTATTTAATTTAAATAGCTGTTATATTAATAGAAAAGGAGGTGTAAAGGTGGCATTAGTTGTTAAGTCTGCAGTTAAAGCTCAACTAAAAGGTTTCAGAGTAGGAGGAGACTTCTTCACAGCTCTAGACAAACAGATTGGAGAAATGCTCAAAACTGCTATGGCAAGAGCTAAAGCTAACGGAAGAAAAACGTTGAGAGCATGTGATTTGTAAGCTAGAAATTTTTTGAACTTTTTTGTTTTTTCTTTTAAATTTTTATAAATGAATAGGTAAAATAATTTAATGGAAAAAGTAGTAGGGATAACAGGAACTATCGCTTCTGGAAAAGATACAGTTAAAAAAATTTTACAAAGTAAATTTAATTGTTATACAGTTTCTCTTTCTTCTATCATTAAAGCAGAACTTGAAAAGAAGAAGAATAAAAATTTTAGCAGAAAAAACTTGCAAGATTTGGGTAATGAATTAAGAAAAAAATATGGCACACATATTTTAGCTATGCTCGCAGTTGAATACTTACAAAGAGATAAGGAACTTATAATAATAGATGGAATAAGAAACCCAGGAGAAGTGGATTTCCTTAGGAAAAAGTTCGGTAATAAATTTGTTTTGATTGGTGTAGATGCCAACCCAAAAATAAGGTTCGAGAGAATAAAGAAAAGAGGTAATGATTCTGACCCAAAAACTTGGGAAGAATTTTTGGAAATAGATAAAAGAGACCAAGGAGAAAATGAACCTGAGTATGGACAAAAAACTAAGGAATGCTTGGAAAAAGCTGATTTTCTTATAATTAACGATAGTACCTTAGAAGATTTAGAAAAAAAAGTAAATGAAATAGCAGAAAAGATAAAAAACTGGTAGATTTAAATAGAATAACAGCTAATTACTTGTAATTATGAGGGTTAAGCTTTTGGCCTATACTCCTAACCCAGAATTGGTAGTTGCAGCTTCTGCTACAACTTCATTTAAAAAGAAGCCCCCTTCTTTCACTTTTGAGAAATATAAAAAGGAAATGTCAAGAGAGAAGATTAAAAAGATAATAAGAGATTTGCTTAGGCACAATCATTTATCTCCTTTAGAGCATGCTTCTTTCACTTTCGCTTTAGAAGAAGTTTCAAGAAGTTTAACTCATGAGCTTGTAAGACATAGAATAGCCTCTTATACACAACAAAGTCAAAGATACGTGAAGGTTGACACTAACGAAGAATGGTATGTTATTCCACCAAAGCTTGATGAAGAAAAAAGAAAAAAATTTGTAGAAATAATGAATCAGATAGCAAAATGGTACGAAGAATTTATAAATGAAGGAGTAGCTTATGAGGATGCCAGGTTTATTCTCCCCAACGCAACTAAAACCAACATTGTTGTTACTATGAACGCTAGAGAGCTTTACCATTTCTTTAACTTAAGATGTTGTGCAAGAGCACAATGGGAAATAAGGAGCGCAGCCACAGAAATGCTAAGAATAGTTAAAAAAATTGCACCAACTTTATTTGAAAAAGCAGGACCTAGTTGTATGAAAGGATTTTGCCCAGAAGCAGAGCTTATGCCAGAAGAATGCAGGAAGTTAGGAATAACAAGAATACAGAAAAAGTTTAGGGAGTTGAAATAAAATGGGAATAAAAGGGTTAATAAGAGATGCTGTTATGGTTTTTGTGGCGTTTCAACTTTTAACTAACGGAATTGATAAAACATATTTGGCTTATATTCTTATAGCTGTTGTGATCTTCTTCACCATTCTTGGTTTTTGGAGGTTACTTAGTTGAAAGAAAAAGTTTTTGAAATAGTAAAAAAACAAAACGAATGGAGAAGAAAAGAATGCATAAACTTGATAGCCTCAGAAAGTGTTTTATCACCTTTAGCAGAGAAGTTTTTTGTTTCTGATTTTGAAGGAAGATATAATGAGCATTCAGGAAGAGAATGTCATTACCAAGGAACAAAATATTCTTACGAAATTGAAGAATTTTGCAACGAAATTTTTAGAAGAAAATTTAAAACAAAGTTCGCTGATGTTAGACCAATATCTGGAGGAATAGCCAATCTTGTAGCTTATACTGCATTTTGTAAACCAGGAGACATAATAGCAAGTCTGGGAATTCAAAACGGAGCCCATGTAAGCTCAAGTCACTATGGCTTAGCAGGAGTGAGAGGTTTAAGAAGCGTTGAGATGTTTTTTGATGAAAAGAAAATGAATATAGATGTAGAAAAAAGTGTTGAACTAATAAAAAAAGTTAAGCCAAAGCTTATAATGTTAGGGGCTTCTATGATTCTCTTTCCCGAACCTGTAAAAGAGATAAGGGAAGAAATTAAAGATGTTAAGATAGTCTATGACGCTTCCCATGTTTTTGGTTTAATATATAATCAAGAGTTTCAAGACCCTTTAAAAGAAGGAGTAGACCTAATAACTTCTTCAACTCACAAAACTTTTCAAGGCCCTCAAGGTGGTTTGATAATAGGAAGTAATAGCTTAAGTGAAGAAGAATGGGAAAAGGTTCAAACTGCAATTTTTCCAGGAATACTTTCTAACACTCATCTTCACAGATTTCCTGCTTTAGCTATTACTGCTTTAGAAATGAATGAGTTTGGGAAAGATTATGCAAAACAAGTAATAAAAAACGCAAAGGTTTTGGCAAGAGAGCTCTATAACCTTGGGTTTAAAGTTCTCTGTCCTGAGTTAGACTTTACAGAATCGCATCAAGTAATAGTTAACGTTAAAGAGCTTGGAGGAGGGAAAATAGTTGCTGAAAAACTGGAAAAAAGTAATATAATATGCAATAAGATTGCTCTACCTTCTGATTCTCCCCATGATGCAACAAAAAATCCTAGTGGAATAAGGCTTGGAGTTCAAGAGCTAACAAGGTTTGGGATGAAAGAAAGCGAGATGAAAATAGTCGCAGAATTTTTCAAAAAAGTTTTAATTGAAAATAAGAATGTGAGAGAGGAAGTTAAGGAATTTAGGAAGAACTTCCATAAAATTTTTTACTGTTTTGAAGTTTAAATCTCAAAAAATCTCGGCTTCTTCTTTTCTCTTTCTTCTATTAGTTTAATAACTTCTTTTATTTTTTTCTCGCTTTCCTCAACTTCTTTCCTGTTATTTCCTATACCACAACTATTGCCAACGCCTACAACAATTATCTTTCCCTTTTCCTTTGTTCTTGCAATTTCTTCTTCTACAAGTTTTAAAACTTTTTCTTTTGCAGCGAGAATTTCTTTTTTCATAGGCTGGATTGCTTCTTCTTCGCTCATTTTAATCACTATTGTTGTTATCGGAATTCTTTTCTTTACTGCAATATTTTCTATGTACGCTTTATCTACCCCTATTCCTCCAATAGCTACTCCTATCCCTTCTGCTACACTTCCTGTTTCTTCGCCTTCAAGCTTAAGAGCAGCGTCTATGGTTATTATCTTTGCTATTTTTTCTCTTTTTGTAACCTTTTCTACTGCTTTTCCTAGTTTTCCTAACCTTCCACCAGGACCTTTTGCTCTGATTATATAAACATCTTTTCCCTTTATCCTTCTTTTTGCAAGCAAGGTATCCTTTTCTATCTTAATTAACCTACCATTTTCTACAAGGCTTGCCCCTATTAAATTTCCTATAGCATCACCTATAGGCCAGCCATTAGTTAAAGCTTCTGTACCATAGAGCAAAGCTTTTGAGACTCTTTCTATCAAGGGCATGTTAAACTGGAAAATCAAACCAAGCTGAAAGTTTTTTGTTTTCTTTATCAAACCTAAGTAGTGCTTAACAACTTTTGAAAGGAAGTTTAAACTCATTGCTCCCGATAGTCCCATTACCAAATTGGCTTTTGTTTCTGCGTCGCTTTGCGAAGCAATTTGATTAACAAAATAGTTAAGTCTTTCTTCTGCTAGGTTTGAAATGTGTTCGAATTTGCTTATTATTCCATAAGGATCTAGCTTCACAGGCTCTATGGTAAAGAATTCGAGAAAATGTCTTATACTTTCTTTCAATTCTTTTGAAGGTTTTTTTGTAATTTTTCTCATTATTATTTCTTCAGCTTTTGCAAGGTAAGAGTCGATAGCTCTTGCTATCTCTTCCATTCTCCAAACGATTTGAAAATAGTTCAGCCTTAAGTAAACTATAGGTAAAACTACAAAAATTAATATCAAGTAAATAATGCTCCAAATGTTAACGTCTGGGTTAAAAATATCCATTTTTATCAATTTTATAAGTGTGTACAACCTTTTAAATGTTTTGTATTATAAATATATCTTTTAAATCCTAATAAATTTTTAGTGGAAAGCATGAAATTAAAGGCTGTAATAGCTGTGATAATAATAATAGCAATCGTTGGTTTGCTTTTCTTTACAGATTCTGGTAAAAAAACTATCGAATTCATAGGAGGAAAATTTAGCGAAACAGCTTCATTTATTTTTGGACCAAAAAACACAAAAACCTTTAGAATGGTTTTAGAAGTAAGCTTGGAGAATAAAAAAAGTTTCTATGAGAAGAGCTTTTCTCTTAAAAATTCTAATTTCACAGCCTATAGTATTTATAACTTTATTTCTGTTGACGGAGGAATAGAAAAAATTTCAGGTAACAAAAGAGTTGAATTAGAATTAAGAGATTTGAACGGTAAGCTTGAGGTATCAAGTGTCGGGACGCTAAGAATTTCTGGGGAAGCAAACTACATAAGGGTTGGAGATTACGAGAGAAGTAGAGACAAACCCTATCAAATTGAGATAGAAGCTTTACCTTTTGATTGTTCTCCTGCTTGTAGTTTTAAGGCTGAAAACTTAAACGCAGACCTAAGCTTTTCTGTGATTAGCGGAGAAGTTAAGAAATTAAGAAGTGATGGAAGCGTTGATCAAATAAAATACTTAAAGGAAGAAAGTCTTATAATTCAAGGATTTAAAGGAAGCTTTGAGTTAGGGAAATCTTTGATTTTAAGTGGAGAAGCAGTTCAAGTAAGAGGAAGTGATTTCCTTTACACAGGCTGAACGTATGACTGCTAAAAAAGAAAAACCCAAGATAGCTGTTTTTGTTGACGGTCCAAACATGCTTAGAAAAGAGTTTGCTATAGACTTGAGAGAGCTTAAGAAAAGAGTGAAAAAGTATGGTAGAATAGTTATAGCAAGAGTTTTTTTAAATCAATTTGCTCCTGAAAAGTTGATAGAAGCGGTGATAAACGAAGGTTTTGAAACTATAATGGTTTTGGCAAAGGAAGAGGAAGAAGCTCAGGATGTAGATGTTGCTTTGGCTGTTTCAGCCATGGAGGCTATTTTAACAAAAAATATTGACGCGATAGCTTTAGCAACAAGAGATGCTGACTTTTTGCCAATAATTCAAAAAGCTAAGGAGTACGGAAAGAGGGTAATAGTTTTGGGCGCTCAGCCAGGTTTTTCAGCTTCACTAAGAAATGCTGCAGATTTTGTGGAAGAGCTTTAAAAAAAAGAGTTTAAATCTATAAAATAACAATATAAAATAAGGTGGTGTGGATGGGTTTGATTACAGACTTGTTCAAAAGCCTGAAAAGAGAGGAAACACTAGTAGAATTGCCAGCAGAGGAAGAGGAAAAACCTCAAGTTAACGTAAGAGTTGAAACTTTACATGATTTTGTTGATGTTGATAGGATAACTAGGTTGGTAAAAGAAGGGAACATAGTTTTCTTAAGAACTGCTCAAATGCAGAAGCATGACTTGGGAGAATTCAGGAATAGTGTAGAAAAACTGAAAAGAGTAAGCAAACAGTTTGGTTGGGACATAGTTGGTTTGGAAGAAGGATATATAATAGTAACACCAAGCTTTGCAAGAGTAGAAAGAAGCTAAAGTTTAAAGAAAAGCCAGTAGTTTTTCTTAAACTTGATTAAGCAGTATTTTCCTTGAAGCTTCTTACCTTTTACTCTAAAAACCATTTTTTTATCGTCTCTTTCCTCAAGAACATAAGTTCCTTTATCCCAAATCTCAACTTTTCCTGCCCCATACTGTCCTTCTGGAATTTCTCCTTCAAAATTAGCATACTCCAAATCATGATTTTCAACTTGAATTGCAAGTCTTTTAACGCCTTTTTCTTTTGGAGGTTCTTTTGGAACAGCCCAGCTTTTAAGCTTGCCTTCCATTTCAAGTCTTAAGTCATAATGCAAATGCCTAGCTTGATGTTTATGGATTACATAAATTTTTTCCATACTTATATTTTAGGAATAGAAAAATATGATGTGGAGCAATTAGTTCAATTGATAGAAAAATTGAAAAAAAGCGAAGTAAGTAAATTAATTGAAACTAGGATTAAAGAATTTGAAGAAAACAGAAAAAAGTCAAGCGAAGAAATTTTTAAAGAGCTTTGTTTTTGTATTTTAACTGCAAACTTTAACGCAGAAAAGAGCATAAGAATTCAGGAAGAAATTAGTAATGGATTTTTGTTTCTGGAAAAAGAAGATTTAGAAAAAAAGTTAAGGGAGCTTGGTCATAGGTTCCCAAAGGCAAGAGCTTATTATATAGTTGAAGCAAGGAAGTTTAAAGATAAGTTAAAAAAAATTATAGAAAGTTTGAAAGAGGAAGAGCTAAGAGAATGGTTAGTGGAAAACGTTAAAGGTTTAGGATATAAAGAGGCGAGCCATTTTTTAAGAAATATTGGTTATAAAAATTTTGCGATAATAGATTTCCACATTCTTGATGTTTTAAATAAATTTAAGCTTGTAAAAAAACCAAAAGTTATAACAAAGAAAAAATACTTAGAGATAGAGAGTTTGCTTAGAAAAATTGCTGAAGAGGCTAAGCTAACTTTAGCTGAACTTGACTTATACCTTTGGTACTTAGAAACAAGAAAAGTGTTAAAATAGTTTTAATAACTCAATCAAGGCTCAACTTTCTAACCTTAAACTTAAAATGTATCCGCTACCGTCGCAAACTCTTGTGTTAAATTCTGGGCAAGTTCTACAACTGCCAAAGCCAAGCTTATATTTATCAGCCAAGGTTCTTATTTTCTTCGTTATGTTATATCTGTATTCTGGCGAAGCATAATAGTATATGTATCTTCTATCTGGTTTGGTGAAGTATAGGCTTGCAATTTTATCTTTTATTTCTGGTAAAGCTTTTTCTATTCTTTCTTTATATCTCCAAACAATTCTCAATGTCCCAGAGGTAATCATTCTAACTCCAGCTTCTTTCACTTGCTTTATTAGTTCTTCCAATTCTTTTTCATCATCATTTAAATAAGGAACGATAGGGTCTATCCAGACAGTGGTGAGAAATTTTTTTGAAAGTTCTTTTAAAACTTCTAATCTTTTTTGTGGCGAAGGGGCGTAGGGCTCGATTTTTCTTGCTTTTTCTTTATCTAAAGTTGTTACGGTGACAGAAGCGATAAAATATTTTGATTTTTCTAAAACATCCAAATCTCTTAACATTAAACCAGGATTTTTTGTTTGGACATTTATGGGAAAATTGTTCTTAACAAGGATTTTTAAAATCTCTCTTGTTATTTGGTACTTTTCCTCTTCATAAGTATACGGGTCTACAATAGAAGAAAGGTAAACCAAACGTTTTGGTCTGTTTTTAACTTCCTTTTTAAGTGCTTCAACCAAACCTTCCCTAGGGATCGCAACTTCTTTTTGTATACCTCGAGATAAGTCTTGGTATTTTTTTGATTTTTTATGAAAATCGGAGAAATATCTTCCATAACAATAAACACAACCTATAGAACATCCGATGTAGGGGTTGATCGTATACTTAGGAGGACACGTACAAAGCAATTTTTGAGACGATTTGAAATCTCTTAATACTTGCATTATACCACAAGCTAATCTTTTAAGTAGTTCAAGTTAAGGAGGTATTCTCCTTTTTCCTTTATAAGATAGCCAAGCTTACTTAATGAAAACAAGCGTCTCAATATAGTAGATTTCCTATAGGTTCCTTTTAACGGTGAAGGTATTTTTTGTATGAGTAATTCTGGTGTAATCTTTCCTTCTTCTGCAGCAACTTCCATTATCTTATACACTAGGTCGCAGTTAAAGTGTAAGGTGTGCGTTGGATACCTCTCAAGAAATTCTTTGAGTTTCTTTGAATGTTTAGCTACAAACTCATCCTTAGGTAGATCAAGCTTTTTTGAAATAATTTCGGCTGTATCATCAGGTATTGAGAGAAATTTATCGCAAGGAAGGTGTGGTTTGGTAATAAAAGGAAGGGAAGGAACAATGAAGCCTGCTTCAGTCAACTTCTTGCTCAAATATTTTAGCTCCTTTTCAGCTTCTCTTCTTTCCTTCTTTTTTTCTCTTAGCTGATTTTCTAGTGTATTTATTTCATTTTCAAGGATTTTATAAGCTTCTATTTTTTCTACAGCCTCGTCTATAAGCTTTTTGTATTCTTTCAATTTTTCAAGACTCATAATATCTATGAAATTAATCGAACAATTAAGGATTTAAATTTAATTTTTATAGAACTTTTAGGACTGTCATGGCAGGGAAAAAAGAAAAATTCGAGAAATTAGTAGAGCTCTTGTTGGCAAACCCTAAAATCAAGTACCATGAAATACCTACAAACCTCCATTGGACTCTCCGAAAATCTTTTGGTGGAATTAACAACGCAAAAAGAGCTCTGAGGTTAGACGCTTACATCTCAAAAACTTATAGTTCAAAACTTCCAACCCCAGAGGAGGTAGATAAAAATTTTGCTGAACTAACAGAGAAGCTAGGAAGGCATCCTACTTATGAGGAGTTTTACGAACATTTTCCTTCTTCCTATTACGTGATTAGAAAAGGCTTATATCCTAACGTTAAAAGTTGGAAAGAATACATTAGAAGTAAGGGTTACGAACCTTATGATAATAGAGGGGTGATTTCTGACGAGCAGATAATTGAGCTTATAGAAAGAGGATTGAGTGATGCTGAAATTGCAAGAAAATTAGGAAGAATCACAAGAAAAGGTGTTGCCTACAGAAGAAAAAAATTAGGATACCCTCCTTTTTCAAGGAAAAAATTTACTGACGAACAATTGGAAGAGGCTATAAAGAAAAGTGGAAGTTATTCTGCAGCTGCAAGGCTTCTAGGAGTAAACTCTAGTAGTTTAGCTGAAAGAGCAAAGAAAAAAGGTATAGAATCGCCTTATATCAAAAGAGTTCATCCAATTAAAAAATTTTTAAAGGAACAAGGCCCTTCTTTAGGTTCTGAAATCATTGCTGCGGTTGGAAACTTTAACGTGGGAAGATGGGTCTTATACGAAGGTAAAGACGTATGCTCGTTTCGCATACCAGGATATAAAAGCAAATTATATTTTCTAAAAGGACAAGAAGAGGAAGCAAAAAAGAAGAAAATTTTTTATATAAACAAAAAAATTGAACCTCTTTTAGAGTTTATTAAAGCTAACCCAGACTGTACACGTACAAGAATAAGAAAAGAGGGGTTTGACAGTATTATTCGTTCATGCTTTGATGACTCTCTGGATAAGGCAAAGATAATTCAAAGGTGTATCCAGTTAGGCAGGAGGGATTTAGCCAATCAACTATTACAACAAATTAAAAACTTAGACCTGAAAGATATGGAAACGTTAGTTTCTTTGTACCAAAATGAAGCGCAAAACCAAGAAGAGGATGTAAAAATTGAATATATAGACGTTTTAAGAGAGCCTAGCACTGCAAGAATCTATACAGAATCTACAGAAACAGAAATTGGAGACATTTTACCAAAAAAGCATTTTAAAGGAAGAAGGGTTATAGTAAAAGGTTTGAAACAAGCTGAAATGCCTAAAGAAATACCAATTTTATTAAGACTGGAGAGAGCGAAGAATACAATAGATTCGTACTTTATTCATAAAAAAGAATTGGAAGGAAAGGAAGAATACCTAAGAGAAGGCTATAGAATAACAAGAGCTTATCAAAGTAGTTATAGATTATTACAAAACTTGTTGAATTTGGAAGAATTAGAAGGGAAAACAGTTTTAGACTTAGGATGCGGCTCAAATTCTCCTTTAATGCAAGTCTTAAAAGACAAAAAAATTAACGCCAATGTTGTTGGGTTAGACAGCCACAAAAAATCTTTACAGATTTGTAAAGAAAAATTTTCTGAGAATGAATTTATTCAGGGTTTATATCCCTACACTCTTTTCAGCTTCAGAAGCAACAGTTTTGATTGGATTTTTGCGATAAATTGTTTGCATTACACAAATGAAAAATCTGAAATTTGTGCAACATTAATTGGTTTAGATCAGTTACTGAAGAAAGGTGGAAGAATTGTAATAATCGAACCAAGGTCTCAATCTAAGATGAAATTCAATGCTGAATTGAAGAAAAACCTTAGTGAGATGGGTTATAATGTAGAAGAGTATAATAAATATATAAAGTGGCCAGGACCACAATACTCTCATCATCTAATTCTGGTAGGCGAAAAAATAAATGAGGTAGATAGGAGTCAGGAGTATAAAAAGGCTATTGCAGCAAGTTTGATTAAAACAAACAGGTTTGAGGAAGCTAAGAAGATTGTTGAAGATTTGGGATTAACGCTAAGTGACATAATTAAGGAGAAAGAGAAAGAAATGGTATGCATCAGAAAGCCAGAAATAAGAAAAGTTTACAAAGAACCTAAGAGAGTTTTCAGTTTTGAAGAAAACCTTAAACTATATTCTCTGATAAAAATGGTTAAAACTACAAAGATATATTCGAGAGATTTAGCAGAAAAAATGTTTGATAAGATTTTCAATTATTATTTTCAAAAAACCGAAAAATTAAAAAAATTTCGTCCTTACGTTGGTTCAAGGTAAAACTTTTTGGTAAAGCTTAAATTTTTTACTATTTTTAATAAGTTAAGATAAACATGGCTCTCGAAAAATTAATAGAATACAAAAAAATGTTGGATCGAGCTATCGAACTTATCGAAACCTATCCTAAGCTTCAAGCAGAGGTGGAAAGTTTAAAAAAACAATTGAAAGAGAAAAAGAAAGCAAAGAAAGAAATAGAATTAGAACTTAAAGATTTGAACAAAAAGTTGGCAGAAGCAGGCTTTTCTGTTAAAATAGAAGAAATTATGAAGGAACCTGTTACACTTACACCTCCCAAAACAGTTGGAATACTTCAAACAATTACCAAAACAATTCTTGATTATAAAGCTGGAGAAATATTTCGTCGCAAAGACGTTTATGAAAAATTCCCACCAGAAATAAAAGAAAAATATCCTGACTACTTGAAAGTTGAAGGAAATATCGGAAAAATACTTAACAACTTAATCAAGAAAGGTGAGGTTATAAAAATTAGGTTTGGAACTTATAAAAGAGTTGGTAAGACAGAAGAAGTTGATAATCCAAGCCATTATTCAGAACCTATAAATAAAGCATATAGTGTTATACTGACATATGAACCTGGTAAAAGGTTTACTTATAGAGATATCAGGGAAAAATTGTTACAGGATAGGGAGGTGCGTGAGTATAGAAAGGGTTTGTCTTTAAGAATAATTCAAGCACTTCAGTTAGCTGTTGATAGCGGAAAAGTTAGGAGAATTGGAAGAGACGTTTACGAGAGGTTATCTAACTAATTGTTTAGAGTTAAACTAATCTATTCGTAACCTAGGTAAGCTTTTTATATATTCTCTCAATTTTTGTTCATACTTTTCTTTTGCTTCTACATACTCCTTCTGTGCTTCCTCATAGATTTTTTGTGCTGAAAGACCTAAAAGTCTTGCCAGATTTCCTAAAGAGACAATTATTGTATCTGTAGGCCAACCTAAAAATCCATCTCTCCTTCTTATTTTCTCTTGTAAATCTAACATGATTTTGTGGGTTTTTTTCCATGAGATATAATGATTTGCAGCAAGATTTTTTACTTCGTTCATAGAAATCATCCAAGGATATTTTCCTTCTTCTCTATATTCAAATAAGTCCATTATAAAATCTTTACATCTCTGATCTTCAGGATATGTTTGAAGCCATTTTTTAAGTTTTGCTAGCAATTTCTTATGAGTTCTTACAAAAATTTTGGGTGGTTTGAACTTTGGTATTCTTATTTTCTTCTCAACATCTATACCTTCTAATTCTTCTATTTTTTTGAAATAATCTTTTAAAGTATGGTTATAATTTTCCGCGATTTCATACGCACGAAGCAAATACATGGTTTTTTCCTCAGCATCACTTCTGTTTTTTGCAGCTTTAAGATAACTCATTCCAACCCCTTTTACATAAGAGTTAGTCTTATCAGTTTGAAGTGTTTTTTCAGCTATTAACAGATAAAAATAGGAAGGTTTCAAACCAACCCAATCAACTTTTAGCCTTTTCTCATGAAGGTTGTAGCTTAGACTTTCTAAATATTGTTTGGTTTCTAAATGACTTACTTTTTGAGATCTTGGATGAACTATGAAAAATTTTCCCCCTTTTTTAAGGAGCTGGTGTAGACCAGCTAAAGTAGCATATTTCTCGATTCTGTTGTTAAAATGCATAGAACATACAGCAAAAATGTAATCAAATGCATTATCAACAAAAGGAAGGGTATAAGGAAAATTTGCTTGTAAGTAGTTTTGTTTAGGAAATGTTTCCTTACTAAGCTTGAGGAATTTTTGGCAATCGTCCAAACCAATTACTTCAGCTTTTATGCCCTTTTTCTCAATTACATCTATCAAGGGAGACTTACATCCACAACCCAAATCCAAGATTGTTTTTTCGTTCAATTCTTCCGGATTTATATAAGTCTCGAACAAATCAAGAAGAAGTTTATATTCTGACATAATTGGCTTTGAATTTACTATAATTTCTGCTACTCTTATATCGATATTTTTTGCTTTATCATGAAATTCCAAACTATCTCTCACTTTTTTCATCCATCCAACTACTTTCATAATTTCTGCAGGACCTATAGAAACTTCACCAGCTTTTAGTGGTCTTAAAACATAAGATTTTGCCCTTCTTCTTCCAACTTCTCTCCACGCTTCAACTTCTGCCTCCATGTCTTTTGTATAAGTGTAGTGTTTACGGAATATTCTATTAAAGCCTCTTTTTAACCTCTTTCTTTCATTTCTCTCAGGAATTTTTTCGATAAGTTTATAGAAGTCAAAAATCATTTCGAGACCGTGAGCAGAAGGAAATCTAGGAATTTCTTGGTGTAAATAATTTGCTATTAAATCTCGAATTGGTTTAGCTATGTAGATAACAACCTCTTCTGGAACTTTTTCTGTTTTTGGAAATAGCACGTTTGTTATATCGTCAAGAGTAGAAAATTTTAAGTATCGAAAAATAAGCTCAGAAATAAGAGTTTCTTGGTCTTCTTTCAGGTTTGACAAGTTAAGAACTTTCTTGCTATATCCCCTTACAATAGAAGGAAGATTACTCCTTAAAACTGCATATATTTCTCTAACTTTTTCCTCGTCTCTGATTAAATGCTCTATCTCATCTTTATAGATTTTCATTATCGTTTTGGGAAGACTTTTCAATTCTTTTCGCATGATCTCGAATAGTTATCGAATAATTAAAACTTTTAAGATTTACTGTAAAGAGAGCCTAAGATATCATTCAATTTTTTCAACGCAAAAACAAGGTTTCTATTTAAGGAAAACTTGGATAAAACTTCATCGTCACATTTTAACAAAAAATCAAGTAGTTGAGTTACGGGAATTTCGTACTTTCTTAATATCTCAGTAATACTATATTTTTTAAGCTCTTCCTCTAAGTTTAGTTTAGGCTTTATGTTACTGGCAAAAAATAGCTCTCCCTAAATACATAAAATGTTTGAGAATCAGAAACTTCTGTTTGAATTTTACCCTCTTCTACTAAATCAACAAGTACTAAAAGACCACAACTTCTTAACATTTTTCTGCTCAACTTGTATGTTCGCGAAAAATCTAAAAGGCGTGATGCTAAATCCTTGTATTGGAATTTTTTGAGCTCTCTTGCATGAAATTCTATACTTTCTTTTAACTTTTTCATAAGTTCAATTTTTTTATCATCACTGAGCCATTCCGCTTTTTCCAAAAAGTCAGGAACATAAGGAAGCTTTTCACCTTTTGGAGAATAAATAGGATAATTATACACATACTCTTTTCCTGGTTTTGGTGTTTTTAATTTTATGTAACGGATATGTCTCTTATCATACAATCCTTCACTAACAGCTTTTTCAAGAAAACTTGATACTAGATTGCGTGTTTTGAGTGTATACGGTAAATTCAATTTTTTAATAATCGATTTTGGTGTGACACTTCTTCCTTCTCTTACTCTTTCTCCTGTTTTTGGGTCTAAACCCATTATTTCACTAGAAACTTCTATAACTCTTTCGTAAGTCAGTTCTTCTGGTTTAATGATTTTTGGTGCGATTTTTTCAAAAGTTATAGAAGGTAACGAAGAGACAGAAATAGAAAACCCAAACTTAAAAAGTTTCTTGTTTAACTCTTGGATTTCTTCCACGTTCTTTTCCAATTCTTTTTTGAGTTTTTCAAGTTTTTCAACTTTTTCTACAGCTTCAGAAATTAAGTCTCTTTGTTCCTTCAATTTTTCTATCGACATTTTTACCCATAATTTATTAAGCAGTAAAAAATTTAAGATTATACCCACAAAAGTAACAAAGTTATAAGAAAAAAATTGTTTCCAAAAAAGAATACGAACAATGGTTAGGAAAACCTGGTGCAATGATAATCAAAGCACAAAAAGTTTTTGAAGCAAGCGGTGAGTAAAATTGCTTGGTAGAGGTAGTGTAACAATAAGAATCATGAAAAAGCATGTTACTAAATTGCTGGAATAAGGGAATATAAACTAAAATGGTCTTTGTTCCCTTCTCAAAGAAAACAAGCTAGCAAGATTCCCAACTTTTGTTAACAAATCATAATAAAATAGTTCTAAATCTTTTTCTGTAAGCTTCGCTCTTTGGTCTGCTTCTATAAGAACAGAAGGCATTCCATAGTTTGCATGTCCACTCAAAGCAAGCAAAACAGAAGAAATAAAATTTGCAGTTTTTACACAATCTTTTTCTCCTAGAAAATCAACTCTAATTGGTCTATCAAACTCAGCAGTTTTTAGATAGAATGAAAATATTGAATTTGAAAATTCACCAAACTCTTTTAGAATAGGATGCTTTTCTGGTTCAGAAGAATAGTTGAAAACACAAGTTCTTTCGTTTAGTTTTAAAGCATAAGTTAAAAGATTGGAGTCTTTTGAGTTTTCAAGCAAAGGTTTAAACTCTATCAGTTCAGGATTAAGATTAGCTTTTTCCTTTATTATCTCACAAAATCTTGTTCCTCTTGAGTCCTCTATTACTCCAGCCAAAACGCAATTTTTTTCTCTAGCTTTTGAAAAGAGGTTTAAATAAGATTGAATCAAGTTTTCGTAAGTTGGAAAAAGTATCGAATCCTTTGCTGGTTTTTCTGTGTAATGAGGAATTATTGAACCATCTAGAAAAATTATGTCAGGTTTAAAATTTTCTATAACTTCAGAAGCTGTAGAAGTTTCAATTATTTGTCTTTCATAGTTTGAGTTCATCTCAAGCTCTATCTCATGTAAAGGTTCAAAAACTATTTTTGGGATAGGTGTTGGTAAAGCTTCAGGATAATATTCAACTTTTTCAAGCTTTCCTTTTGAGTAAAAGAATATAACTCCAATTGCTCTCAACAATATCAAATCCATGCCATGTAAAGAACGTTTTACTATTCCTCCATCTACACCAGCAATTTTTAAGCTTTCTAGGTTTGATTTTTCAACCTTAAAAATAGTTTTTTCCTCTATTCCAGAAGAAATAGAAATTTTTCTTAGAACTTCAGCAAGCCTTATTCTTTCTGATTCCATTTTTTCGATTTTCTTAGCAAGCTCTTCCGTTATCTTGAACAAATCTTCCATCCATTTTTATTTGGAATCAGAAGTAATAAAAAGTTTTTTAACTTACAAGAAGGAAAAAAGATTATGGTAGATTTCAAAAAATTTAATACTTTCATTTTTGATTTAGATGGAACTGTTTGGAACTGGGTAAGTTTGCTCCCAGGAGTAAAAGAAATTATTCAAAAATTAAAAAAAGAAGGAAAGCAAGTTCTTTTTGTCTCAAATAATAGTATGCTTTGTAGGAAGAAAATGGCAGAAAAACTGAGAAGCTTTGGGATAGAGCTTAAAGAAAATGATTTAATAACTTCAAGTTTTGTTGCTGCAAATTACTTAAAAATTAAAGATGCTACTGCATTTCCTATAGGAGAAGGAGTAAAAGAAGAGTTGGAAGAAAATGGTGTAAAAATTGATGAAAATAAACCAGAATATTTGGTTGTTGGCCAAGACTTAAGCTTTAACTATGAGAAACTGATGAAAGCTTACGAAATAGTAAAAAATGGAGCAAAGATATTAGCCACAGCAAGAGGAAAGGTTTATTTTGAAGGAGAAAAGTTGATGCCAGCTACAGGAGTTTGGGTTAGCGCTATAGAATACATAACAGATAAAAAAGCGAAGCTTATAGGCAAACCTTCTAACGAAATGTTAGAAACTATTCAGCTTTTTGTTTGTTCTCCAAGAAAAGAAACTGTTTTGATTGGTGATGAATGTGATTCAGATATAATGGCAGGAAAGATTCTTGGTTACTATACTGTTTTGGTTAAAACAGGAATAGATAAAGAGGCAAAGAAAGTTAAACCAGACTTGATAATAGATTCTTTAGAAGAAATAAAGATTTAATCACTTACTTTTCTTAGATATTTTTTGTACCAGTTCTGAATCGAGGATTTAACGTTTATCTTTCTAACTAAAGCTTTAAGTTCGCTTAATCCTGCTCGGAAGTGCCACTTTCCTTTTTTTGTTATAGAATAAACTCTCCTTGGTTTTTCGGCTATAATCGTTTGAGATTCTACAAGACCTCTTTCTTCTAAGGACCAAAGAGTTGGATAAACTGTGCTTGCTCCTGGATTATAACCAAACTTTTCTCTTAAATTTTTCATAATCTTATAGCCATGAAGATTTCCGTAATGTTCCAAAAAATAAAGTATGAGCAAGTCTATACAGCTTCTAACCCATCTTTTTCTGTATTGCCTAGCAATATCTCCATAATTTTCAGTAGACAAAATTACTGGATATTTTTGAGTTACTTGTGGAAAACTCATGAAAATTAAAGGAAAAGTAAACTTTTTATGTTTTTCTAAAACCATTTAATTTTTAAGTTCAAAATAATAAATCTATAGGTGATTAATTTCGAGAAAGAAAGATGGCTTGTAACAGCAGCCTTACCTTATGTGAACAATATCCCACATGTAGGTAACATAGTAGGTTCTCATTTACCAGCAGATATTTTTGCAAGATTTCTAAGACTTTTTGGTTATGATGTTGTTTTTGTTGGTGGTACTGATGAGCATGGTTCACCAACAGAAGTTGCAGCTTTTAAAGCTGGGTTAAGCCCAAAGGATTTTTGCGACAAACTATACAAGGTTCATAAGCTTATATACGATTGGTTTGGTATAAGCTACGACAACTTTTCTAGAACTTCTAAAGAAATAAATCATAAGGTTACGACTGAGATTTTTTTAAGATTGTTTAAGAATGGGTTTATAATAAGAAAGAAACTTTTGCTTCCTTATTGTGCGATAGATAAAAGATTTTTGCCTGACAGGTGGGTAGAAGGCACGTGCCCTTATTGTGGTTATAAGCCTGCAAGAGGCGATCAATGTGAATCTTGCACTCGTTTGCTAGATCCTTCTGAACTTATAGAACCTTATTGTATAATTTGTAAAAACAAACCAGAAATAAAAGAGGTAGAGCATTTATTCTTAGACTTGCCGAAACTTGAAAAGCAGCTTGAAGAATGGATAAAAGAAAACAAACATTGGAAGCCTAACGTGAGAAATTTAGCTTTATCTTGGATAAAAGAAGGTTTGAAACCAAGATGCATTTCAAGAGATTTAAAATGGGGGATTCAAATTCCTCTAGAAGGATTCAAGGATAAAGTTTTCTATTGCTGGTTTGATGCTCCTATTGGTTACATTTCTTCAACAGTTGAATGGGCTGAAAAGATTGGTAAACCAGAAGAATGGAGAAAGTATTGGCAGGAAAAAAGTTCAAAAATAGTTCATTTTATAGGAAAGGATAATATTGTTTTTCACACGATAATCTGGCCTGCTATTTTGATGGGGACTGGAGAGTTTAATCTTCCTTATCAAGTTGGTGGTTTAGAGTTCTTAAACTATGAAGGAGATAAGATTTCAAAAAGTAGAAACTGGGGAGTTTTTCTAGATGTTGAAAACGATAAGGTTATAGTAAAGGTTGGTGAAAAGAAAATAGATATTGAGCCTGATTATTTGAGGTTTTACTTAAGCTTGATAATGCCTGAGACAAAAGATTCAAACTTTGTTTGGAAGGAATTTGAAAAGAAGGTTAACGCTGAGCTTGTTGGTAATTTTGGGAATCTTGTTTTTAGAGTTTTGATTTTTGTTAGAAACAATTTTAATTCTACAGTTCCTGAGCCTGAAAAGCTGGGAAGAAAAGAGAATAACTTGATTAAAAAGATAACTGCTACAAAAAATTCTGTGAAAGAACTTGTTTTGCAACTTAAGTTTAGAGATGCCTTGAAAAAGATTTTAAGTTTGAGTAAGGCTGGTAACGCTTACTTCCAAAGCAAAAAGCCTTGGGAAAATCTTAAGGAAAACCCTGAAGATTGTAGAACAACCTTATTTGTTAGTGTGCATTTGGTTAAAGCTTTAGCTATACTTCTCGAGCCTTTTATTCCTTTCGCCTCTGAAAAAATTTGGTCTCAGCTTAACTTGGAAGGCTCAGTTCATAAGCAAGATTTTGATAGCTTAGATAAGCTTGATATCCAACCTGGACATAAAATTGGAAAAGTTGAGCCTTTGTTCAAGAAGTTTGAGTAAAGGATTTAAAAATAGAACAAGAAATTAAATAGCATGGCAGAAATATCTTTCGCTCAATTCAAAGAGCTTGACTTAAGAGTAGGGAAAGTTTTGGAAGCCGAGCAAATACCAAACTCAAGGAATTTGATCAAGCTAATAGTCGATTTTGGAACAGAAAAAAGGCAAGCAGTTGCTGGGCTTGTGGGTTATTATAAGCCTGAAGAGCTTGTTGGAAACAAGTATGTTTTTATCCTTAACCTGGAGAGGAAAAAGTTTTTTGGAATAGAAAGTCAATGTATGATTCTTGCTGCAGAAGATGGTAAAGGAAATGTGGTTTTGATAAAGCCAGAAAAAGATATAGAAGAAGGAAGTAAGATAACTTAAACTTTTTGGTTATGATTTTAAATTCTTTTCTTTTCTTTATTTAATTGTGAAGTATGAGATTTCTTTGATAAGGAAGTTTGACGAAAAAGTAAGAGAAATGGAAAATAACTTTGAAAAAATAATCAAGGCGCACATAGGTGACGTAAAATATCCTTATCCTCAATTTATAGAAGATGTTTTATGTGATTACATAAAAGGGAAGTATGATGGTGTTCTCTACAAAGGAAGCCCTATGCTTGGAAAATGGAGTAAGTATTCTCCGTTTAAAGGATTTCCTATAGTTAGAGAAGCGATAGCTGAAAATGAAGATGTTGAAGCAGATAACATTTTGCCGTGTGTAGGAGCGATGGGAGGTATTTTTGTAAGCTTAAAGGCTGTTTCTGAGCTAGGAGTGAAAAAAGTTTTTATTCCTGACGTTGGCTTTAACCCCTACTATATTAACTCTGCTTCACTTTCTGGTCTTAAAATTTTTTTGTATAACATAAAACCTACTAACGGAAGAGTTGAAGTTGAGATGCCTGAACCAGTAGAAAATTCTTGTATACTCATAAACTTTCCCCATAATCCTACAGGCTACATTGCCGAAGAAAACAAGCTCGAGACTTTGATGAAAAAAGCTAGGGAAAAGGAGAATTGTTGGATTATTTCAGACAATCCCTATAAGCATATTTACTTGAGGAAAAAACCTACAAACTTAATTTCTCTTTCAAGAAAGTTGGATTTTAAAAATTTTGTAGAGATAGTGAGTTTTTCTAAGCTCGGGCCTGTTCCAGGAGTTAGAACTGGTTATATATACGGAGAAGAGCAATTCATAGAAAAGGCAAGTTCTATCCAGTTCAACACTCTTGTGCACCCTCCAAATTTGTCTCAAATTCTTCTTTATTTTTTCGCAAAAGAGAAGGATAAAATGGATAAACATTATGCAAGTTTAAGAGAAGAGATGAAAGAAAGGGAAAAAATTTTAGAGAAGTTGGATAAGAGAATAGAAAGAGTCCCACCAGACGGTGCAATCTATGAAATGGTAAGGGTGGGGAAAGATGACGTAAAGATTTGTGAGGAAATTTTAGAGAAGAAAAAGGTTTCTCTCGCTCCTGGAAGTGGGTTTGGGAATAATGGAAAAGGTTGGACAAGAATAGCTTTTGGTGCTTTAGAGAGAGAAGAAATAGAAGAATTAGTGGAAAGGCTGAACGAGTTTTTACTTTAAATTTTCTTAAATCAAAAAAATTTATATGAAGAAAGTTAGGGATTTCATGAATTGTAACGTTATTTTTGTAAGTCCTGAAGACTCAATTTTTAAGGCCGCAAAGATTTTTTGCGATAAAAACATCTCTGGAGCTCCGGTAGTAGAAGAAGGAAAAGTTGTAGGAGTTATAAGCATTTCCGATATAATAAGGTTTGTTAGCATGAAACTACAAAAAGCAGATTTGGCACAAATCCCTTCCTTAAGCTTGCTTTTATTCGATTTTATAAAAAGCAGTAAAGAATACTTACAAATGAAAAAAGAAATAAACAAGATTTTGAAAGTGAAGGTAAGAGATGTTATGAGTAAGGAAGTTGTTTCAGTAAACCCAGAAGCTAGCCTAATAGAGGCAGCTTCGCTGATGGAGAAAAATGATGTTAATAGGTTACCAGTAATAGAAAACGACAAGCTTGTTGGAATAATAGCTAGAGAAGACTTGATAAAGGCTCTTATAGAATAAAAGGAATCCTTCTACTTTTTGGAATCATATTTTTTATACCTTGCTCAGTAAGCAAACTACTTCCAAGTATTTTATCCTTGAATTTAACTATGGCAAAGTTGTGATATTCACAGTTTATTTCTTTTTCCGGTTTAACGTCCAAGCCTTGCATAAATTTTAAAACATTCTCTTCGCTTAGAATTGCTATGTTTTTTGTTGCACTTTTTCCAACAATTTGTGAACCTTCTATGGTTAAATGGATCTTTTCATTTCTTTTTAATTTGCCGAAGTTAAAGCCTAAAGAATTGACTTTAAGCTTTGAAAAATCAAAACTTAAAACTTCTTTGCTTGTCAGCCAAATTTTTTCTTCCTTATCCTTTGCTACGCCAAAATCTTTTAAACTGATTTTTGCTCCGTAATTTTTTTCCAAAATTCTCTCTAATTCTTTTACTTCTTCCCTACTTAGAAAAGTTATTTTCTTAACTTGCATACAAAAAACCCCTCTGTTTTCTGAGAGGGAATAATTCTTAAAGCTTTAGCCAAAGATTTATCAAACTCTTTTCCTTCAAACTCAGTTAAACCTTTAACACAAGGAAGTTTAAGGTTTATTTCCTCTAATTTTAAACCAAGCTTTTTAACCGCAAAATCTATAACCTCTTCGTTTTCCATCGGTTCTATAGAGCAGGTTGAATAAACTAAGGTTCCGTTCTCTTTCAAACATTTGGAAGCAGAAATTATCAGTTTTTTTTGCAAATTTTGTAAAGCTTTTATACTTGTTAAACTTGTTTGTTGGAATATTCTTTCTTTAAGTTGACCTGTGCCTGAGCATGGTGCATCTAAAAGAATTTTGTCAAACTTTAAACCAAGTTTCCAAAACCTTTCTCCAAAATGCATAGTTATTATTGTGTTAGCAACTCCACATCTTTGCAAGTTTCCTCTCAAAGCTTTTATTCTCTTGTAGGTTATGTCGTTAGCGATTATTACTCCTTTATTTTCCATCATAGCAGCAATCTGAGTTGTTTTTGCTCCGGGAGCTGCACATAAGTCAAGGATTAATTCCTCAGAGTTAGGTTCTAAAACTAGAGGAGGAATCATGCTAGAAGCATTTTGAATAAAAAAATAACCTAGAACATGCTCTATAGTTTTTGCTAAATTTTCTTGAGTTCTTACCCAAAAACCTTCTTTTATCCAAGGTATTCTTTCATATTCAAAACCTTTTTCTTCAAAAAGTTTGATTGCTTCGTCTACCGAAAACTTTAAAGTATTTATTCTAACATGCCACAAAGGTAGAAAAGGTTCAGCAAATTTTTCTTTAAAGCCTGGATAGATTTTTTCATATCTTTCTAGCTCTAAGGTCATAAAATTAAGTAAGATTTTTTATTATTTTAAACCAATTAATTATTAGAAGAAAATGGTAGCCACAATCGAGAAATACCCTTTGGAGAAAAGGAAGATAATCAAAAAAACTGTAAAAGCAACTTTTTGGGCTTATGTTTTCTTCTTCATAGGGCCACTATGGCTTCACTTTTTTTTCTTTGAAATGTTTAAGTATCATCTTATTATTCTAGACTTCCTTTTTGCTATCTTCCCAATCGTGGAATTTTTGTACCAGCGAGAATATTTCAAAAGATACTTTTACGACGCAAAAAAGGATTTCTTGGTTATAAGGAAAGGTGTTTTTATGCCAAGAGAAACTATTTTACCTTATGAGAAGCTACAAGATGTTTATGTCGATCAAGATGTTTTTGACAGGATTTTCAGACTTTATGATGTTCATGTTTCTACTGCAACTTTTATGTCAGGGTTCGAAGCTCATATAGATGGTGTAAATAAAGAAAATGCAGAAGCAATAAGAGAAATAATACTTGAAAACATTCGCAAGAACAAGAAGTGAATGTATGGCTGATTTAACCAAAAAGGTTTATAAGCCAGACTGTTTAAGAGGAGTTTTAAGTTATTCGTTCATTTTTCTGTTCGTTTTGTTAATATTTCTTCTTCCGTCCGGAAGGTTCCTCTTCGTATTTTTCTTGTTTATCCTTTTACTTTTTTTGATAGGAGTGTTTGTATTTTACTTGCGCCTTAAAGTCCAATCTTATGAGTTGAGAGATGATGGAATTTTAATTAAAAGTGGTATAATAGCAAAAAAACAAGCTCTTGTACTTTATTCTGAAATTCAAGATGTGCAAGAGCAACAGTTTATCACAGAAAGAATATTTGGCATAGAGAATTTAACTATCCTTACTCTAGCAAAACTTAGGCCTGCTTCGCTGGTTTGCCTTAAAAAGGACGAAGCAGTCCGAATAAAACAATTTTTATTGTCCAAAGCTAAGATTAGTAAAGAAGGAGTTAAGCCTAAAGTAGCTACTAAAGCTATTTCCAAACAATACGAAATCCATCCCGTGAAGAAAACTTTAGCTGTGATACTTCCTTTCTTCTTACTTTTAATTTTTGGTTCTGGTATTTCTTTCCTTCTAGGGGTTGATCTTGTTCTCATAGCGATTTTGGTTTCTTTCTTTCTATTGTTTCCTATATTTTTCTTGGTAGGTGCCGCTATAGAGAAGATTTCTTTCAGGTTGTACTTTACAGAGGACGTAGTTTCTATAGGAAGAGAATTCTTGAGTAAGAATTTTGTGAATTTGCCTTATGAAAAAATCCAAGACGTTTCAATATTTAGAGGCCCTTTTGACAGACTTTTAGGCTTTGCAGGAATTGTTATAGAAACTGGTGAAGGTCTAGCTTATGTAGGTAGTGGAAGAAGTAGATATGCTTTGAACATAATCTCAAACCTCTATTATAAAGATGCGTTAGAAATTAGAGAGTTTATTCTCAAAAAAAGTGGAATAAAAAATTTAAAAACCGAATTTTTGAGAAATGAATTTCCGCTGGAGAAAAGAAAAATTTTAAAAAAAAGTGTTAGTTCAACTTTCTGGCTGTCTTTATTCTTAGCTATCGCAACTTCTGTCATTTATCCACTCGGGCAATTCTGGGGCAGTTTACTTCTACGCTTTTTCCCAATTTTTCCTGTCGCCTTTTTCTTAATTAAACTTGTTTATGAAACTTTTTACTTCAAAAGTTATAGCTATTCTGATAACGAAGAGATATTAAGCTTGAAAAAAGGCGTGATTAAAATTACTGAAGTAACTATTCCTTACAAAAAAGTCGAGAATGTTTTTGTTGATCAAGATTTATTTGATAGGATTTTCAAGCTTTATGATGTTCATCTTTCAACTATAGGTACTGTTTCACAAATGGAATTGCATATCGATGGTGTTTCAAGAGAAACTGCTGAAAAATTAAAAAATTGGTTATTGAATAGAATTAGGGTAAGAAAATGAGGGGCGAATATACCGAGCTTACATGTCCTTTTTGTGATAAGGGAAGAATACAAGCGTGGTATATTCCAGGAGCAATAAGTGTTAAGAGAGGAAGCTGTAGAAGCTTGCCAAGGTTTACAAAACACAAAAGTTCAGATGTTTGGATAATAAAATCTGGTTGCGAAGTTTGTGGTAAGTCGCAAGAGGAAGTTGAAAAAGAATTGAGGAGAAAGGGGATTATCTAGAAAGTTTTTTCCAAGCATAGCTAAGAGTTTCGTAAAGAGCAGTGCAGCCCCCATAGACTACAAAAGAAGCAAGAATATCCTTTAGAGCTTCAGGATTTTTAGAGGCATAATAGCTTAAATAACCTAAGGCACAAGCTCCAGCGAGGTAACCTAAGTTTTTGAGCTTCATGATTAAAAGTTAAAAAGAAAACTATAAAAAATTATCGAACAATTTTAAGTAATTCCTCTATGCTTTTAATTTCAAAATCTGCTTTTCCTCTTTCTTTTCTTTCTTGTCCATACTTTGCAAGTACAGTTTTGATTCCAAGCCTTTTCGCTGGTTTTATGTCTCTTTCTACAGAATCCCCAACTAAAAGAACTTCTTCTGGCTTAAGTTCAAGTTTTTTTAAAGCAAGTTTTAAAGGCTCTAAACTTGCTTTTTCTTTTCCTGTATCTTCTTTTCCGATAAGAAAATCAAAATAATCATCAATTCCAAGAGCTAAAACTCTTTGATACGCTTTAAGCTTAGGAGCATCTGTAACTATTACAAGTCTTAACCCAAATTTTCTCAACTTTTTAAGAGTAGATTTAACCTTTGGGTAAGGTTTAAGGAATTTTTGTTTTTTCTCAAGGTAAGCGTTTATCCCAGCTGCTAAAATTTTCTCGCTTAGAAAGCCTTGATTTTCCAAGAATTTTTCAAAAGCTTTGTCTGATTCTATCCCAACTTTAAAATAGGTTTTCATAAGTTTTTTGTAAGCTTTTTTAAAAGGAAGTCTCAAGCCTTTTTTTATCATTGCTTTAACAGCTGCCTTACAAGCTTCTTGCTTCATCTTTATAAAATCTATTAGAGTATTGTCCAAATCAAAAATTATTGCCTTGATTTTCATAAACTTTATTTTTGAATTAAACCTAATTAAGGATTACGTAACGTCTTCCCTTGTAAAGATCCTTTCGCAAAAATAGCATCTTAACTTTAAAGGCTCTTTTTCCTCCACTATAAACTTTGTTTCCACTTCTTCATAATTTGTTATACAGTTTTTGTTTGGGCATTTAATCACACCTTCCAACATTTCAGGCAAGGAAATTTTTCTTTTTTCAACAACTTTCCAGCTTCTTATAATGTTTAGAGTTGCAGAAGGAGCTATTAAAGCAATTCTGCTTACTTCTTTTTCTGTTAACTCTCGGTTTTCAACTTTAACTACATCTTTTTTTCCTAGTTTTTTGCTTTGAACGTTCATTAGGATTACGCTGGTAGAATTATTTTCTTCTAGGTTTAAAAGGGATGCGACCTTTAACCCTAGGTTGGCTGGAATGTGATCTATCACTGTACCGTTTTCTATTTTTCTTACAAGCAATTCTTTCTCGCTCATGGACACACCAGGTTCAAAACAGCCATTCTTACAGGAATTCCATAATAAACTTGATCGAAATATTTTGCTTTTTTTGTTTTGTCTATGCTTCCCTCGATTTCAACAGTTTTTGGTAAAGCGTGCAATATTACAGCATCTTCCTTAGTTTTTTCAAGGATTTGTTGGGTTATCTTAAAACTTTTTTGAATCTTTTCTGCTTCATAAACATCTTCAAACCTTTCCTTCTGAATCCTGCAAACATAAATTACATCAGCGTTTTTTATTCCTGAAATTATGTTGTCTGTTTGGATTATATCAGCGTCAAACTTTTTCAAAATTTCCATTATAAATTCTTCTGGAAATTCTAAACCGACAGGTGAAACTAAGGTTAAACTAGCTTTAAACATAGCTAAAGCGTAAGCAAGGCTTTTCATAACTCTTCCGTGCTTTAAATCTCCAACCAAAGCAACGTTTAAACCTTCTATTCTTCCCTTCAATTTTTTGATGGTATACAAATCTAAAAGAGTTTGGGTAGGATGCTGATTTGCACCATCACCTGCGTTTATCACAGGCTTTTCTGAAATTTCTGCAGCAAGCCTTGCTGCACCTTCTTTTGGGTGGCGGATAACTATCAGATTGCAATATTTCTCTACTGTTCTAATCGTATCGATTAAGGTTTCACCTTTTGCTATGGAAGTCCCTTCAATACTTTCAAAACCTATCACGCTACCACCAAGCTTTTGCATCGCACTTGCAAAAGAAAGCCTTGTCCTTGTGCTTGGCTCAAAGAATAAGTTTGCAAGAATTTTTCCTTTCAGTAAATCTAGACAAGCTTTTTCAGCAAGCAATGATTCCATTCTTTCTGCTTCCTCAAGAATTTTTTCTATTTCTCTTTTTTCTAAATCTCTTATCGATATGATATCCTTTCCTTTGAAATTCATACTAACGCCCTTAAAAACCTTTCAAGTAAGTTAAAGTTCGTGATCAAAGGAATTCCAAATTCTACAGCCTTTCTTCTTAAATAATATTCTAAATCACTTTCTTCTGAAGGCACGTTTATCACTAGCTTTATTTCTTTGTTAGCTAGCAAATCTAATACCTCTTCTTTTATTTCTCTTGCGTGGAATAAATAGTTAAAGTTTTGGTAAATACTTGAAGGAACAAAAACTTGGAACCCTTTATTTTCGAGCAACCTTCCTATCTCTATTCCTAAGCTATTATTTGAGATTAATAAAACTTTGTCACCTGGCTTTGGTATACTAATACCGCTTGCCATTAAAGATTTAATAAAAGCTTCCTCAAAACTTTGACCAAAGCAGGCTACTTCTCCTGTAGAAACCATTTCAACGCTTAGTATAGGATCTGCCTTTTCTAGACGCATAAAAGAGAACTGTGGTGACTTTACTCCATACTTCTTAGGAACTTTTTCTCCATCAGGAATCTCTTCTCCAAAAATTGCTTTAGCAGCTAGTTCCATCAAGTTTATTCCTATTGTTTTTGAGACAAAAGGCATGCTTCTACTTGCTCTTAAGTTGCATTCAATAACGTAAGCTTCGTTATCCTTAACAAGGAACTGAACGTTAAAAGGGCCAATAATCTTAAGTTTTCTTGCTATGTTTTTTGCATAAACCCTAATCTTTCTTTTTATTTCTTCGCTTAAACTTATAGGAGGAATTGTCATGGTAGCGTCGCCTGAATGAACTCCTGCCTGCTCGATATGCTCAATTATTGCTCCTATGAAAACGTTTTCTCCATCACTTACTCCGTCAACTTCAACCTCTTTTGCTCCTTCTATAAACTTTGAAACAACAACAGGATACTCTCTTGAAACTTTTGAAGCAAGTTTCAAGTATTCTTCCAGTTCTTCTTCATTTTTTGCAACTTTCATAGCAGAACCTGAAAGAACGTAAGAAGGTCTAATCAAAACAGGATAGCCAAAATCTTGAGCAAACTCTTTTACTTTATCTATACTTTCAGCCTTGCACCATTCTGGTTGAGGAATTCTTAATTCGTTTAGCAAAGAGCTAAACTTTGCTCTATCTTCAGCTCTATCTATGCTTTCTGCGCTTGTTCCAAGAAGTTTTACACCAAACCTTGCAAGTTTCAAAGCTAGATTATTTGGGATTTGGCCACCAACGCTTACTACTACTCCTAAAGGATTTTCCTTTTCAACTATATCCAAAACTCTTTCTAGGGTTAATTCCTCAAAGTAAAGTTTGTCCAAAACGTCAAAATCTGTAGAAACAGTTTCTGGGTTATAGTTTATCATTATAACTTCATCAACCTTATTTTTTAAAGCCCAGGCCATATTCACGCAGCACCAATCAAACTCTACGCTTGAACCAATTCTATAACAACCTGAACCAAGAACAATTGCTTTTGTTTTGTTTGGAAATTCTATATCATCCTTTTCACCATTATAAGTTAGGTAAAGGTAATTTGTTTGAGCAGGCCATTCAGCCGCTAGCGTATCTATTTGTTTTACTACAGGCAAAATTCCAAAAGATTTTCTTTTTTCTCTAACTTCTTTTTCACTTATTCTCAAAAGTTGGGCGATTTTCTTGTCAGAAAAGCCAAGCTTTTTCATTTCTTTTAAGCTTTCTTTGTCTAAACTCTTGAAATTTCTTTCAGCTTCAACTATTTCTTTTATTTTAAACAAGAACCATTTGTCTATTCCTGTGAGCTTGTAAATTTCTTCTATTTCCATCCCTTTTTGTATAGCTTTGACTATGTAGAAAAGTCTTTGGTCTGTCGGGTTTTCTAGTTCTTTCTTTATTCTTTCTAAATCCTCTTCTAAATCTTGAGTATCAGTAAGCTCTTTTCCTATATCAAGCATTCTAACTGCTTTTTGTAAGGCTTCTTCAAACCTTCTTCCTATTGCCATCACTTCACCTACTGATTTCATTTGAGTTCCTATTCTTCTGCTAACTTTCCTAAACTTTTGAAAATCCCATCTAGGAATTTTAACAACTATGTAATCCAAAGCAGGTTCGAAGCATGCAGTAGTAACTCCAGTAACTTTGTTTTTAAGCTCTGGTAAAGTATAACCTAGAGCAAGCTTAGCAGCTATATAAGCTATAGGGTAGCCTGTAGCCTTTGAAGCTAAGGCAGAACTTCTTGAAAGTCTTGGATTTACTTCTATAACTCTAAACTCTTCGTTTTTCGGGTTAAGAGCAAATTGAATGTTGCATTCCCCTATAATTTTTAAAGCTCTTACTACTTTGAAGCTTACGCTTCTTAGTAAATGATATTCTCTGTTTGTCAAAGTTTGGGAAGGAGCAACAACTATACTATCGCCAGTATGAATTCCCATAGGATCAAAATTTTCCATGTTGCAAACTATTGCGCAATTATCTTCACAATCTCTCATCACTTCATACTCAACTTCCTTCCACTTTCCGAGATATTCTTCTATTAAAACTTGTTTTATTCTGCTGTGAACTAAGCCACGAGAAACAATTTCTTTAAGCTGGTTTTCATCGTAAGCTACGCCTGTTCCCTGGCCACCAAGAGTATAAGCTACCCTTACCATTACAGGATAGCCTATTTTATTAGTAACTTCTACAGCTTCTTCTATACTATTTGCTTTCCCACTTCTTGGAACAGGAATTTTATTTTCATTTAAAATTCTTCTAAATTTTTCTCTGTTGCTCGCATTTTCTATTGCTTCTACACTAGTTCCCAAAACTCTTACGTTATACTTTTCATAAACCCCTCTTTCAAAAAGTTCAACTCCGCAATTCAAAGCAGTTTGACCACCAAAAGTTAAAAGAATTCCATCTGGCCTTTCTTCTTCTATCACTTTTTCGACAAAATCTGGAGTAATCGGCAAGAAATAAACTTTATCCACAAACTTCTCATCAGTTTGAATTGTTGCAACATTTGGATTAACAAGAATTACTTTTATCCCTTCTTCTTTTAAGGCTTTTATTGCTTGCGCTCCCGAATAATCAAACTCTCCAGCTTCACCTATTTTTATAGCTCCTGAACCAAGGATTAAAACTTTATTTATTCCTTTTAGCCTTGGCATTTTTCCACCTCTTTTAAGAACAAGTCAAAAAGGAATTCTGTGTCTAAAGGACCAGGAGAGGCTTCTGGATGGAATTGCACTCCAAAAATACTTTTTTTCTTGTGTTTTATTCCTTCTATTGTTTTGTCGTTAGCGTTTATGAACCAAGGCTCAAAATCGGTTTCTTTCAAAGAATTCAACTCTATAGCATAGCCATGGTTTTGACTTGTTATGTAGCATTTTTTTGTTTTCAAATCAATTACAGGGTGGTTTTGGCCTCTGTGACCAAACTTAAGTTTGTAAGTTTTTGCACCAGAAGCTAAGGCGAGAATTTGGTTTCCAAGGCAAATTCCCATTATCGGTAACTCAGTTTCTAAGAGTTTTTTCACTGTTTCTATGGTTTCTTTAACCATTTCTGGGTTTCCTGGGCCGTTTGAAATAACTATTCCATTTGGTTCAAAGTCAAGAATTTTATCACAAGAAAAATTGTAAGGAACTCTTATCACACTAAAATTTCTTTCAAGCAGACTTCTTAAAATTCCGTATTTTGTCCCACAATCTATCAAAACAACTTTTCTTTTCCCAGAATTATATTCTATTGGCTTAGAAATACTAACCTCTTTAACCAAATTTCTTTTGTTTGGGTCTTCTATTTTATTCAGTTTTCCTTTTATTTCTTCTAAATCATAATCTCCAACTTTTAGAATTCCAAGCATAACTCCCTTTATTCTTAATTTTTTTGTTAGTTCACGAGTATCTATTCCTTCTATTCCTGGAATTTTTTGCTCATAAAGCCATTCTTCTAAACTTTTCTTACAAGTCCAGTGGCTTGGGTTTCTCTGAAGCTCAGAAATAACATAACCTTTAACTTTTATTCCTTCGGACTCGAAGTGCAAAGGAATCCCTTTTTCTTTTATAGAAAGGGAAGGTACTCCATAGCAACCTATAAGAACATAAGTTTGAACAAGAATTTGACCGAAATAAGAAGGATCTGTTAAAGCTTCTGGGTAGCCTACCATTCCAGTATTAAAAACAACCTCACCAGAAACTTCACAAGGATAACCAAAGCCTTTCCCTTCAAGAATTGTTCCATCTTCAAGGGCTAAAATTGCTTTAAGCAATGCCCACTCTTATTTTTGTTTTTTGAAGTATTTAAAATTAATCAAATTATATTGTAAAGTCTTAGAACGATTTGTTCCAAATCTGGTTCAAACAAGCCGTATTTTTCAAGGTTTGAGGAATAAGAAATGAAAGAATCTTCATAATCTTCAACTTTTTTTCTAAACTCTTCTATCTTGTTTTCTTTTATCCATTTTTCAACCTTAACTTTTTCTCCTTCAAAGCAGCCTGGACAAAGCTCTATTTCCACATACTTTTTATCAACATGTAAAAAAGGGTATTTCTTACAAACCCACGGCCTAACAGGATAAATTTCGCATAAGTTTGAATTGCTCAGGAAAATGCATTTACCGTCAGGCTTTTGTTTAAGAGTTAGAATATCATCAGAAACTTCAAAGTAGTGCTTGAAGGTTTGTTTTCTATCAAGGTCGATAAAAGAGCAGATTTTTTCAAATTCTTCTGGAAGAACAGAAACTTTTCTTTTGATACAGCAATCGCCATCTTTTATACAATTGAAGTAAAAAAATTCTTCTTTGTTCAAAATGAGGATTGGGAGAAAAAATTCTCCTGTGTATTGCAATTTTATAAGTTTATCTCTTCCGTAAACTTTTGTTACAAGCTTACAAGCTTGTATAGCATACTTGCTTCTTGAAAAGATTGCTGGGTCATTTCGAAAAAGGCCTAATATAGAAAGAGTTCTTAGGATTTCTTCTGGTTTTATCACGACTTCAAATTTTTCCATAATGAAATTTTAGAAAAAAAGCTTTTAAGATTGTAGCAACTCAGATAACTAAGTTCAGCGCCGAGGCTGGGATTTGAACCCAGAAGGGGCAAAGCCCCACCAGCTTTCTCAACTCACCTCCGACTCATCATTAGTCAGAGTCAAGCCATTTTATCATTGAAAGACTCAAGGCTGGCGCGTTAGCCAGGTTCCGCCACCTCGGCTTCCTCATCTTTATTCAGACCTTGAGTCTAATTAAAATATGAGTTTTAATTTTAAAATATTAGAACTTAAAAATTAAATTTATCAAATTAATTTTATGAGTGCTGCTTTACAAGCTTTAAGTATATTACTTTTGTTTCTTGGAGAAGCTTTAGCGATTTATTCTGAGATTGCTGGCGCAAACAAAGTTTTGAATGAGAATAAAATATCAAGCGAAACATTCCTTTGGTTTTTTCTTTTGATAACTATCGCAGGATTACCTTTAATAGCTGGTTATTTTTTGGGAATAATTGCTTTTAAAAACATTTGGATAGTAAGCGTAGTTTCAATAGTTTCTATTTTGATAGTAGAACCAATTTTAGCCTATTTAATTTTTAAACAATTCCCAACTTATGGAGCGTTAATTGGTTTAATTCTAGGTTCAGTTGGTTTGATTATAACCTTAGTTGTAAAGTAGAAAATTTTTGTAAAGTTTAAATAGGAAAAATTAATCTCTTTTCTTGAAACTTTTGAGAAATTTGACGTAATTCTTTAAAAAAAGAAAATCCCCTAAAATTGTAATTCCTAGCTCTGCCCCAAGAATGTATGGATTTTGTTCAGCAGCCCTAAAATATCCGTTTGTTGCTATCTCATAAAACAAAAGGTTTTGAAGAAAAAGAGCACCGCCTATTATGCTATAATAAGCTATGTCTAAAATCTTTTCCTTATAATTCTTCAATCTTTCTGTTTTTTTCATGGGAAAAAGTTAAAAACAAAAAAATTTAAGCTTTTTTGCTTCTTGGAAATAAAAAATATCATAAAAGTTAATTTTAATTTATGGATGAATTTTTGCTTAACAGGTTTTTAATTCCTTTGGTTTTAACTGCAATTTTCTTTTATTTTCAAGCTTATTGGAAAAATTTGGAAAATTTTCTCAAAAAAAGAATTAAAAATAAAAGGAAGCTTAAAACCTTTTTGTTTTTATTAGACTGCTTAAAAGTTAAGAGGGTAAGTTTAAAAAGAATTGTTTTTGTTCCTCTAGTTTATTCTATCCTGCTTGAAGTTTTTCTTTCTTTAATTTTTCATAACCCTTTGCACGGATTTTTTGAACCGGTTTGGTTTGCAGGTTTGACCTCTGGCTTTCTTTCTCCAATTGCTGAAGAATTTTTAACAAGAGCTGTATTTCTTGGCTTTTGTGGTTCAGGCTTGCTAGCTGTTTTAAAGTTGAGGGGAGTGAAATTTAACAGAGAAAAAGAGTATGCTTACTATTTTGTATGGCTTCTTATTTCCTCGCTTGTTTTTGTTCTTGCTCATGAAAATTTTACTCTTTTCCAGTTTATTCTTAGGTTTTCTCTTTCCATGCTTTACGGAATTCTTTACTTAGTTAACAGAAGAAATGTTTTGCCTAGCATAGTAGCTCATGCTAGTGCTAACTGGTTTATAATCTTGAAGGATTATA
Source organism: Candidatus Aenigmatarchaeota archaeon (assembly GCA_038998335.1). GTDB lineage: Archaea > Aenigmatarchaeota > Aenigmatarchaeia > CG10238-14 > SCSR01 > JAVZHQ01. The sequence goes on from JAVZHQ010000001.1 coordinate 282,807, forward strand.
TACTTGGGTTTGAAAGTATTATTTAAAGTAAGTTTTTCACTCCCTCACTATTCTTCCACTTCTTGGTACAGAAACCTGAAGCTTATCCCTAAACTCAGTAACAAAAGCTCCTGTTATCGAAACAGTATCTCCTATGCTTACAGCTTTTATTTGCTCTCCCCACAAAGTTAAAGTTACTTGCCCAGTTTCATCTTCAATAGTAGCGTCGGCAACACTTCTTTTGCCATACCTTGTCATTACTTCACGTTTATCAGAAATGTCAATAACTTTTGCTCTTAAGCTTACGTTACTCATTCCATTTTTTAACTCGTTTATTTTCATTCTTTCACAATTTTAAATCGTGTTTAAAGTTATTAAGCTTTGCTTTTTCTAAAGGCCAGGCATCTTCTATTAGTAAATCAGGAACGTTTTCTAAAACAGGAAAAGCAAGCTCGCATTTTTTGCAAACCAAAAACATTTCCTTTTCTTCTATCTTTTCCTTGCATTTTGGACAAGCCAAAATTTCTAAAAGCTCTTTTGGAAGCATAAGGATTATTTGAAAATTTAAAAATAAAACTTTTTTATTTAAAGCTTGGATAAGTTCCAGGTTTCATGAAAACCTTATCAGTTTTTATTGCTATCCCTTTCTTCTTTTCAAACATTTCCTCGCTACTCAAAACAGCTTTTCCTAAGGCAACTAGCTCTTCTTTCAAAGTATAAACAGCTACTATTTCATTTTTCTCTATTCCTTCTTGAATTCTTGTTAAGCCTGAGCAGAAAACTGGCGCTCCATGACAAATTGAATCGACAGCAGAATCTTTAACAAAAACTCTTTTTAAGTGCAAAACAGCGAACTCAACAGGAATCAAAATTTCTTTTAAAAATTTTTCATTTCCTTCTTTCCAAAATTCATAAGCATCCCTAATCTCCACTAAGGAATGAGCCTGCTCTTCAGTAAAATTTCCTGCTTTTGTCCTTCTTAGCTCAGTTAAATGAGCTCCTATTCCTAAGTTTAAGCCTAAATCGCTAACAAGCTTTCTTATATAAACTCCAGCTTGGCATCCAACTTTAAACAAAACATCCTTTCCTTCAATTTCCAAAATATCAAAAAAATAAACTCTTTTTTCTCTTGGTTTTCTTGCAACTGCACTTCTTACAGGCGGGACTTGAACTATTTTCCCAACAAACTTTTTTACTCCTTCTCTTAAAATTTCTTCATCAACTTGCTTGTGTAAGTGCATCACTCCTACGTATTCTTTATCTAAACCTAAAAGCACACTCATAGCTTTTGTTGCGTTATCTAAGGCTACAGGTAAAACTCCAGTCACACCAGGATTTCCTCAAAGCTCTAAGGTCCCAGCATGACCAGCCTTTTTTGCTTGAAATATTTCTTTTATCCACTGAGTTACTTGATGGCTTGTTGGTCCTGCATGCTTATCAACTATTATCACAGAATTTTTTATTTGCTCTTCTATGCTTCTCTGGCTAGGCCTTTTCCCATAACTTTCGTCAGTTTCTTCTTCTGCTTTAATCAGCCAGATTTTTTCACCCCCTTGACTTTAAGGCCATGCGCAAAAAACTCTCTTATCATAAGAAAAACAAAGACTATAGCTGCTATAAGAATTACTAGAAAAACTGGAAACAGTTGAGAGGAAATTTTCCAATTTCCTATGGTAATTTCAGGGAATTGGATATTGCCAATAGACCAAGTTGGAAATTGGATTTCGCCTTGAGGTTTTTGGGTTTGAGTTGTAATTTTTTTAACTTTTATGCTAAAAGGAAAGGTAAAGTTACACTCTCTACTAGTTACGTTTAAAACAAAAGAATAATACTTGTCCTCAGTTAAATTTGGTGTTACAAAATCAAACTTTATGTCAACATAACCAAAAGGGGGAAGGGAAACTAATTCTAAAGGTTTAGGATAAACTTTAAGCTCAGAAAAAATTGAGTAGTTTAAGCCAAATAAACTGTTACCTAAGTTTGTCATTCTTACAGAATAATTTATTGTTTGAGAAGAGTTAAACTCCTGAGCTTGTAGACTTAAGTTTACATTGCAAGAAAGGTTCTGTGAAGTTTCGTTCCTCACATTTGTTATATTTGTTGTGTTTTTAATAACAATAAAATCTAGGAAAGGTTCAACAGTTACCGAAGTTCCGTTTATATCCTCAGCAGTGATGTTTGCTAACACATAGTAGCCTTCTTTTTCTTTTATTGAAGAAAACCATAAACCATTTCTGTTTGTCCCTATTTCAAGGCTAAGATTAATGATTTTATAGCCAACTAGCTTAAAATCTAGAGTATGAGTTAAAAGAGTTGCATAAACTTTTGTTACGTTAGTATCAGAAGTAACATTAGCTGAGAGAATTAAAGAAGTGTTTTCATAAACTATTCCTTTAGGAGTGAGCCTGTAGGAGTTTATAGAAATGGCTTGAGAAACTGGAATTAAAAGGAAAAAAATTAAGAGCAAGAGTGACTTCTTCATAATTATTTTTTTGTTAAACTTGGAATTATTTCTTTCCTTTTTTAGGTTTTGTCCAAAATCTTATCGCAACAATAATTATTGCCACGATTGCTAATATAATAGTTGCTAAAAGTTGTGGGCTGCTTGCTATTAAACCAAATAAACCTGTTGGAATTGGTGCTATTATCTCCTCTTGATAAGGAGTAATTTTGCTGCTTTTTGCTTCTAGTTGATAGGTTTTTCCTTTAACCTTGAAGGATACCTTTGCTATTATTTCCCCTTCTTCTAATGAAGGATAAACCGAAAAGTAAGAGACTTTTGTTTCACCTGGTTTGATTTCTTGAGTTACTTGTGAGGGAGTATAATTCCATGTTTCTGGAACACTTAAGTTTAGAGATACACTTACAGTTTCTGATTCTTCATTTTTAATTCCAATTCCAAAACTAAACTTTTTATCTGCTAATACAGACTCAGGCTCTATTAAATATTCAACACTTACTTTGGGAACCTCTTCCTTTTTAACTTCTAAGTCAACTGTTTTTATGTCATAAAATCTTGGAGAAGCTAACCTTACGTATAGCTTGTAATTTCCTTCGAGATAACTTGGAATTGTTAAATTGACCTCAATATCTTTTGTTTCTTTTGGTTGAAGTTCAAACGATTCAGGAAAAATTGTAGCACCAGAGATTCCGCTTACTTCTACTGTTAAGTTTGCAAGAGTTGAATTGAGCAAGTTTGTTGCTTGAACTTTAAAGCTTACAGTAGAGCCTGCGTTTACGCTTAAATTTTGTGGGACTGAAAGCTTAAAAGGAAGAAAGAAGTATGCTCTAACTAAAGGTAAAGATAGTAAAATTGCAGCTGCGATTATTATAAACTTTTTCATGCTGTTTCACCCTTTTTCATAGTTTCTTCCTTTTTCCTTATTTCTTTAGATTTATACATACCATAAATGTTCCAGGCTATGATGATTAAAAAGATTATGTTTAAAACTATAAGAACTGGTGAAATTTCCTGAATCGCAGCTAAATAGCTTGTTATTTCTTCCTCAGGAAATTCTTCTTCAGGTTTAAATGAAATAGGGGTTAAAATTGGCCCAAGTTTTGTAAAATTGGCCAATTCTCCCTTATAAGGATATTCAAGTACTATTGAAACACTTCCTGTTATGTTTGAGGGGGTAATGTTAAAGGTTAGAGTGGAAGCTTCGCCTGGTTTAAGTTTTAAAGATTTAATTCCATCTTCATAAACCCATTGTTCAGGGAGTTTTAAGTAAATTTTTATTTCTTCTTCAACACTCCCTTTATTCTCTATGGTAACGTTCAAAGGAAAGCTTTGGTTTTCTATTATAGTTTGCGGGACTATTATTCTTGAAAGAGAAAATTCTGCTTTTGGCTTTGCTCTAATTTTTAAAGTTGCTACTCCTTCTGTCCTGTAGGCAGTGTAAGTTTCTTGAGCTATAATATTTGCTACATAAACCTTTTCTTCTTCTATGTTGTCAGGGATTTTTATTTTAAGCTGGAATTCTCCTGGTTTAGTGAAAGGAATAACTTCAAAATAATCTGGCTCGATCACGTAAGTAAGAGGCAAGTCTTCAACAAAGACAAAAACTTTTCTCATCCAAGTTCCTTTTGAAGAAATCTTTCCTGAGACTACTATTTCTTCTCCTGCAAAACCTTCAACCTCTTTCGGTAGGGTTACTGTTAATTTTCTTCTTGTTACTGGTACAGAGTTTGCTAGTTCGATTAGAAGCGAACTTACTACTAGACAAACAATTAAAGCTAAAGTCAACTTTTTCATTATTACTTAATAGTATGCAAAGCTTTTTATTTGCATAGGAAAAAACCTTTTTAACTTTTCTATTTTTTTGGCAAAAAACTTATAAACTTAATCTTTATTTATCACTAGTCGATAAAAAATTTTATATTTTAATCTCGGGTTTTCGACAAAAGTTTGGAAGATTCGTTCTACTTTTTTTAGTTAATCTGTTTAGATTAAGTAATAGTTAATTAATATAAAGCAAAAAAGTTAATTTATAATTAAAGAAAATTTGCATAATAAGGGAGAAAATGCCAAAAAAAGTTTTTGAATATCCTGACGAAGAAAGACTCGAGATATTAATTTTGGCAAACTCACCTTGTACACCAACAGAAATTCTTGAGCTTGAGAAAATTCCCATAAGGCCTGATACTCTAGAAACCATAAAGAAAAGGATGGACTGGCTTTGTAATCAGGGGAAAGTAAAGAAAAAGAAAATTGCCCAAGGAAATATATACTGGCATTCTAAGATAGAAGAGTTTAAGAAAAGAATTGTGCTTAAACTGACCAAAAAAATAATCTCTGTTCCTGGAAATCATATCGAGTAGTTACTTTTTCTTTTCTTTCTTGGATTTTTCTTCTTTAGGTTTTTCTTTTTCCTTTGCTGCTTTTATTTCTGCCTCGCTTGGGAACTTAAGCTCAAGTTTACTTGCTATTTCTGAGTTTTTAAAGGCTTGGATAACTTCTTCGTCGCTAGCATCTTCTTTTATTTCAAGTTTATAAGGCAAAGGTTCTAAGTGTGTTATGTTGCACTTTCTTCTTTTCACTCCTGTAAGTATTTTTGGGCCTGTAACTAGAACAAAGCTTTTATCTATTTTTTTAACAACTACACAATACTTCCCTGCTTCTCTTCCGCTAATTTTCAAGCACACTCTTCCTATATCAAGCATTCTCCCACTCCTTTCTTGCTTTTTCCTTTAGAAATTCTTTTAAGCAGTTACTACATAAATAACCCCCATAAATTCTTTCAGGCCTTTTTTCTGTTGTAGCTAGTTTCTTAATTTCAGAAGGTAAAAGTTTTTTTATTCCATGTAAAGGTTTTTTACATATAGCGCACTTTGCTATTTTTGGCTTTTTCTTTTTTAAATGAATAACAAGCCTTTTTGTCGTTCTTACCTTTACTTCTTTGATACTACTCACCTTCCAAAAGTCTTTTTATTGCCCAACCCACTGAAAAAGAAACCAGTATATACCAAATGCTCCAGTTAAGTTTTGAACCTATAAAAGGAATTTCAAAGGGAATAGAAACTGACATGCCACTAAAAGCGTTGCTTATGAAAGGTAAAACTGCAATTATTACTACCATAGAAACTACTAAAATTTTCAAGTTTTGACGCATGTATTCTGAGTTAATTTTTAAAAGTTCGTTTAAGTACTTGTTTATCTCTTCATTATTCCCAGAGGCTTGTGCTTTTGCTAGATTTTCCCTTATTTCTATCATTCTTGTTTTTATTTCCTTTAAAACATCTTTTTTTACCAAAAGGCGGTTAAGGAAGAAAAGAAAGAGAGTTATGGCTGAAGAGATTATTAGCAAAAGGATATGAGGCCTAAAAAATATTTCAAGCATTTTATTCACCTAAGATTTTTCTTATTATCGGATGCATCTCTTCACTTTTCTGCATACTTAATTCCTCATAATAGTTATAGATGATCATAACAGTTAATAATATTCCGGTTCCTGTGCCTATTGCTCCTAGGAAATCTGCAAAGGCAGCTAAAAGACCAACTGTTATTCCACCTAGTACAGCTAAGTAGGGGATATAACGCCTTAAGACATTTTCCATAATCTTTTTATCACTTCTGTAGCCTGGGATGTGTAAGCCTATAGCATCTATTTGTTCAGCAACACTTGCAGGGTCCATTCCTGAAGTGTTTATCCAAAAATAAGAGAAAATTGCGCAGCCTATAACCATGAACGAAAGATAAGTTATTGCTCTTAGTATTTCTAAAGGATTAAAAGGCGTAGACGAAAGGTTTGGAAAAGCTAAGCTTAACAACTCAAGGAAAAAGTTTCTAGGCGAAGAAAGGAAATAAACCACTCCACTAATAGGGTTTCCTGGAGTAACGCTACCATCGCTTTGAACTACTTTTTCAAAACAGCCTAAAAAGCTACAAAAAGCGTTTTCTGTTTCTTGCAAGCCCATTCTACTGAAAAGTTGAATGTTAGCGAGTAAAGCAGCAACTAAAATTACAGGTATGTTGCTCGTGTATAAAAGCTTTAAGCTCCAGGTTCTTCCAAAACCTCTTAGCGCTGCGAAGGACAAAGGAATAGGAATATGGATTCCCTGGATGTAAACTACTAAAAGGAAGATTATAACTGTTGAAATTATAGGAATAGCATAGGATAAGGCCAGCCAGTTGTTTCCTGATAGGATGTTAGACAAAAAGCCCCAGAACCTGCCTACAAACTCACCTGTCGGTGTTGTGGTTCTACAAAGCCAAATCATGCTTGAAGGACCACAAGGACTTAAAACGTTTATTATAATTTGAGTAGCGACTCCTGCAGCTATAAAAAGGCTTACTCCTGAGCCAAAACCCCATTTGCTTACTAGCTCGTCTAAAAGAATAACTATTATTCCGCCTGCTGCAAGCTGAAGAATTACAAATATATAAATGGCTGTTCCTCCAATTATTGGAATGTTTCCTGCTATTACAAAAGCAATAGCTTCTAAAAAGCAGAATAATACTGCTAAAAACTTACTCCATGCTTGGAACTTTTCTCTTCCTTCTGGTTTTGTCATGTCCCAATTTATAATTTTTGAACCAACAAGAAGTTGTAAAATTATTCCTGATGTTACTATAGGACCTATTCCTAAAGTTAGTAAACTACCAAACTTTGCTCCTAAAAGGGTTTGAATTTGAACTAGAGCTTCAAACTGAGGGGTAGAAGCTATTCCATAAACTGCTATGTGGGAAAGAGTTAAATAGAGAATTAAAGCTATAAGGGTCCACATTATCCTTTTGTTAAAGCTTTGTTTGTAAGTTGGTTTTTGAACTGAGGGCAAAAATCTTGTTATTTTCTCTATTTCTACCATTATCTTTAAAATTGAATTTAGAATTTAAATAATTTAGAAAACAAATTTCTATTATTGAATAACTACAGCTTTTCCCCCAGCCTCTTCTATTTTCCTCATAGCCTTTTTAGAAAAAGTTTTAGCCTCGATTATTAAAGGCTTTGTTATTTTTCCTCTACCCAAAACTTTTTCATAACCAAACTTCAAAACATTTATTTTTATTTTTTCTCCTTCTTTTTCTGCAAGCTTCTGCTCCAAAAGATTTTCTACCATTTTGTCCAACTCTTCAAGGTTTATTGCTTTAATCTCTTTGGTTTCAAAAGGTCTTTTAAAACCCCTTTTTCCAAAATGTTCTTTCGCGTACTTCACAGTATAAGTCCACTTATGTTTATGCATCCCAGCGAATCCTCTTCCTCCTCTACTTCCTTTCCCTCTATGTTTTTTATGGCTTCCGTAACCATAAGTGCGATGACCTCTATATTTTCTAACCTTTCTCTCTTTTCTTACAACCATTAAATCATCCTCTTTAGTAATTCGTTTATTTCTTTTCCTCTGTACCCTAAATCTCCTTTTGGAAAATGCTCTTTCACAGATTTAAACCCTTTTGAGGGTGGAGTTAACCTAAAAACAGGCTTTAGCTTTTCAAAATCTTTTAGTTTAATTTTCCCTTCAAGCAAGGCAGAAGCAAAATCTTCAAAATTATCAAAGTTTGTTATTTCTTTTAAAACTTTCTCGTCGACTCTTTTATCGCCTAAAGTTCTTAATCTTTTTTTTAAAAGTTCTACCAGAGTCTCTCTATCTATTTCCCCCCAGGTGACAAAATCCTTGACTTTTTGTATCATACCTTTAAAACTATCATTTTCAGGCAAGATCACACAATTATTTACTCGCTTAAGCCTGAGCATCTGTAAAGTGTCTTCTATTTCTTTTCTTGCTTTACCCCTTATTCTCACAACTGCCAACATTTAATCGCCTCTTTCGTAAACATAGAGTTTTTTCAAAGCATCAAAAATAGCACCTATCAAGTTCATTCGAGTTGAAGTATTGCCAAAAGTATTTACCCAAACATCTTTTATTCCTGCTAATCTTAAAATCTTTTTTGCTTCATCGCTTGCAACCAAACCAACGCCTTTAGGCGCAGGTAACAAAACTGCTCTAACTGAGCCGCATTTTCCTTCGATTTTGAAAGGAATTGAATGTAGCTCTTCACAACTACACTCAAAGCTACCACAACCTCTTTTAATTTTTATCAAGTTTAGCTTTGCTTTTTGTATAGCTTTAGCAATAGCATCTCTTGCTTCTGGGGCAGCTCCTTTTCCTACACCAACGATTCCATCCTCATTACCTACAACAACGAAAGCAGTCATCTTAAACCTTCTTCCTGACTTATGCATAGTCGCGGTAATCTTTACAGGAATTCTCTGTATTCCTCCACCTTTTCCTGTTCTTCCTCCTATAAGTATAAGTTCACTCTTTAAGTTTGGTAAAAGCTTATCAACAATTTCTGGTTCGGTAATTCTTCTTCCTGACTTAAAAATTTCCTCTATATCAGTAATCTTTCCTTCGAAAACCTCTTTTCCTAAAGAAGTCTTCGGCTGCCATTTCTCTAAAGGTGAAACTACTTCAACCTTTGATAATTCTTCCTCTATTTTTTCCTCTTCTACCATACTACTCTCCTAAAATTTTTTTCCTAACTTTTTCAAAATTTTCAGGCATATCCTTAAACTTATCTAAGTAAGAAGCTATATGCATACCTTTAATCCTTTCTTCAGTAGGTAAAACTCTTTCATTAACTTTCACTTTTAGTCCAACATCTAAAGCTCCCTTCACACAGGCATAAATTCTTGAGCCTTTTGTCGAGGGGCTTAAACCGATGTCTAAAACTGCTTCTTTTATGCCCTTTTCTAAGGCTCTTTTTCCTAGTAACAAACCTGTTAAATAAGAAGCTGGTAAGTTATCATAAGCATAATTCCATCCAAATTTTTTAAGCTCTTTAGAAAATGCAGAAGCAATTGTTTTATCCCCTTTTTTATCGAATTCGATTAGTTGTGCTCTTATATACTTTAAACTTTTTCTTATTACTAAGCGTGGCTTTCCTGAGAGCAAAAGCTTAAGCCTTCTTTTATAATCTGTCTTTCCTTCTTTTCTTCTTCTAAAAGGCATTTTATAAGTAGGTTTAAGCTTTTTCATTTTCTCCCTCTTTTTTCTTTAGTAAACCATGCTGTTCCATGTAAATTCTTAAGTGCGCTTTACTTCTAAACATTCCTCCTTTTACAAGCTTGTAAAGGGTTTTGAAAGTAGTGTTATCTATTTCTCTCTTCATTTTCATTTCTTTCAACATTTTTCTCAAAGCCCTTACTGTGCCTATCCATCTTTCTTTTCTTGAAACTACTGCATATCTTGAGCCTTTTCTTACTTTTCCTCTTTTTTTCTTTTCCTTAGGCTTTTTTATTTTTTCAGGCAAAACTTTTATTGCTCCTTTCTTTATAAGCTTTCTTATATCAGCTTTTGTTATCGCTTCATCTATTTCCTTTTTTCTTGCAGGGTCGAGCCATATTCTACTTTCACCAATTCCCAATATCTTTGCTGCAAGCTTTTTTTGCAAGCTACTCATGGATTAAGCACCTTTATTTTTAATTCTTCTGCTTTTTTCAAAATTTCTTGTCTTTTCTTTTTTCCTACAGTATGCGCAATTTTAACAGCTTCTTTTTCAGGATTAATCTTTTCAAGTTCCTTAGCATTATGAATCAAAACCTCTTTGTAGCCAGAAGGGTGCAAAAACCTTAAGTTCTTAGGTGCTCCAAAGCCAGGAGATGGCATCTTTCCTTTTGATTTTTCTTTTCTTCTTAGCTTGCTATGCATTCCCCTTGGCCTTCTCCATTTTTCTCCTAGCCTTTTGTAAGCTTTTGCTCCCTGTCTCAAAAACTTTGGCTTTTTTCTTGGGTTAACCATCATTCTCGCCCCACAATCCATATTCCATCTTGAAAAATTCTTCTATCACGAGCTTTAATCCTACAAGCTTGCTCTATGTTTGCTGCTGTTTGTGAAACGTCTTCCAAATCTATTCCAGAAACGTAAATCTCTGGGGGAACTACTTCAACCTTAACGTTACCTTTAATCTTAGCAACTCTTGGTACTCTTTCTCCTAAGAAATTTTGAATCAAAACTTTATCTCCCTCAACTTTTACTGTGACTGGGAAATGGGAATAAACAATCTTAAGCTTATACTTAAACCCTTTTTGTACACCTTCAACCATATTCCTTAAATGCGCAATTAAAGTTCCTACCATAGCTTTTAATTTTCTTTTTTCTTCTTCACAAGAAACCTTTATTGTGTTATCAATTTTCTCTACTTTTATTTCCTTAGGAATTTTGAATGTTTTTTCCAGATTACCCAAAGGCCCAGAAACTTTAAACTTATTTCCTTCTACTTCAACTTTAACTTCGTCTGGAATTTTAAACTCAAGAAAGTACATTTTCCTCACCTAGTAAAAATATGCCAGCAATTTTCCTCCTATACGCAACTCTCTAGCCTTTTTATGATCCATTATTCCTTTAGGTGTTGTTAACACCAAAAAACCAAATTCCCTTGCGGGCAAAAATCTTTTTTCCCATTTTTGTAACTCGTCAACTTTAACAGAATAGTTTGGTTTGATTACATTACAATCAATTATTTTTCCTTTAAGTTCAACTCTAAACTTTCCGGATTTCCCATCATCTATAAACTCAAAAGCTCCTATGTAGCCTTTTTCTTGCATAAGTTTTAAAACGTTTCTTACAACCTTAGAGGCAGGAGTAATACATTCCTTTTTTCCTATTTTTTCCGCGTTTTTTATCGCTGATAAAACATCAGCAAGCGTATCGTGACGCATGTTCTCACATAATAGTTAAAATGTTATTTTAGTTTAAAAGGTTTTTAAAGTTTGCCAAACAGAAAAAATTTATGAGTTATGAAGTTGAACTTGAAAAGTGCACGATTAGCTTAGGGGGTTTATTGCTAGAAGACGGTACTTACCTTAGAAAAACTAGTGTTAAAACTTACTTTAGAAATTTCTATTTAGGTGATTTTCAAGTTGAGAAAATCATTAAAAATTTGAATTCATTTTTAAGTAAAGCGCAAAAAATGATGGAAGAAAGAAAGCAAGCAAGAATCGAAGATTTACGCTTAGCTGCAAGCTTAGGAACGATAATCAATTATTACCCAACTTTAAAAGATGAGCTCAAGAATCTTGCTAAGAGTTACTTCGGTTAACTCTTCCATACTTGTCTTCTAATCTAACAATATCATCTTCAGAGAATTCTCCAATACAGACTTCAGTTATTATTGAAGGTTCGTCTATACCTATAATCCTATGCTCACATTCTTTTGGAATTACTTCGCAAGCATTACTCTTTAGAATAATTTCCTTACCTTTCTTAATAATTTTTACAGGCTTTACAGCATGCCAAAATTCAAATCTTTTTCTATGGTATTGCAAGGAAGTGCATTCGTTAGGTAAAACTATAAGGGTTTTTATTACTACTCCATCATCATCCAAAGAATGTAAATGGTCTACTCCCCATCTTTTAAGCTTAATCATCCAATTAATAATTCTGGTTTAAAAATATTTATTTTCTAACCAAAATGTATGCTACAAAAAGAAAACCAAAAACTAAACAAACTAACACAAAATCTACTATGGTTATAGAAGAAGGAGTTTCTGAAACAAAAAAACCTGTTGAAGAGCCTAGAACTATAAAGAAAAGAGGGAGCAAAAATAGTAAGGAAAGGATTACAAAAAATTTGGTAAAGCTAATTTCCCCGCTTTCCTTCAATTCCATATTTAAATATTGGGATGGAAGATAAAAATTCTTATTCAAGTTTATTTTTTAAGGTGTTTCGTATCGTTTATAACCTTAACCTTTACTTCCTTATTTTTTGTTACTTCTATTATGTTCAAGGACGCTTTATCTTGTTTTAATTTTTTAAATTCTTCTCTGGGCAATTTAGTTAAATAGAATAAAAGCTCAACTATTACCGAAGCATGAGTTACTACTAAAACAGTTTTGTTTTGATATTTTTTGACTACCTTGTTAAAGAATTTAATACTTCTATTTTGAACTTCTTGACAACTTTCTCCTTTCTCTGGCAAAAACTCATGAAATTCTTTACCACTTTCTTTTAAAGCGTTAAAGAATTCTTCTTTTGGTCTACCTTGAAAAATTCCAAAATTCCTCTCCTTAAGGAGTTCGTCAAATTTTATAGGTAGCTTATGGTATTTGTTGATTATTTCTGCTGTTTCTTTTGCTCTTTTTAACTTGCTAGAAAAAATTACATCTATTTTTTCTTTTTTAAGTCTCTTGGCAAGCTTTTCCGCTTGTTTTCTTCCGTTCTCGTTTAAACTTTCATCTATTGAACCGAGAAAAATTCCTTTTCTATTTCCTTCAGTTTCTGCATGTCTCACTAGCAAAATTCTCATTTTCTTCTGTAATTATTTTAGAAAAAAATTTAAATATGCGCCAGCCGGGATTTGAACCCGGGTTACGAGCTTGGAAGGCTCGTGTCTTAGACCAGGCTGGACCACTGGCGCTTCGTTACTTTTATAAATTATTAATTCAAGGTTTAAATATGCCTACTGAAGAAATTATAAAAAAATCAATAAAAAAATTGAAGAAAAAATTTCCTGAGCTAGGAGAAAGTTTAGAAAGAGAGCTTATTCCTTTGAAAGGAGAAGAAATTCAACCAAGAGTTATAAAGAAAAAGAAAAGAATTTAACCAATGTAAGGAGTTGGAGGAACTGGTTGAGCAGGTTTAAGCTTTGGTCTTTTTCTAAAATATTCCTTGTAGTATTCCCAAGTTTTTCTTGCTTTTTCTCCTCTCAAAATTTTTATTATAATCATCTTTGGTCTAAAAGGTTGTTGAGAAGTTGGGTTGTAATCTATTAAAACAATATCTCCAATTTTAAGCTCGTTTGCAATTCTTGGGTCAACTTCATAAGTTATCACATTTTCGTCCCAGGTTTCGACTAAAGCCTGAACAGAAGAATCAGAGCTTGCTATTTCTTTATCCTTTGAAGAAAATATTTCTAAGATTTTCCCAACATGGTAATAAACCATTTTAACCTCCTGCTATCAAATATCCAACAATTATTTCATCTGTACTTATAGGTTCGTTTTCAATATTCTTAAGTATTCTTCCTTCCTTAGTTAGCAAGACAACTTCGTTTAAAAAATCAACTTTATCCTTATTTTTTGCCAAAAATTTTTCTCTTAATGCTTGAATAGCATCCTTATAAAAAGCATTTTCTGGTAAGTATAGTATTTCTTCTTTTTTGGTTGAACCAAAAAGTTCGTTGGCTTTGCCTATGTATCTAACTCTTAGCTTCATAGTTTATATCCTATCTTTCTTAGGAATTCTTTTCTTTCCTTTACATCTTCCTCTTTTTCGATACCTCTTGGTTTTAAACCATCTATTGTGCCAATTACTCCTCTTCCTTGTTCTGTTTCTGCTATTATCACTTCTACAGGGTTTGCGGTTGCGCAAAAAATGGAGCAAACCTCTGGAACTTCTTTTATTCTGTTCAGAACATTTATCGGGTAAGCATTCCTTATGAAAATTAGAAAAGTATGGCCGCAGCCAATTTCTAAAATTTTTTCACTAGCAAGTTTTTCTAGTTCTTCATCGTTTCCTGAGTGCCTTACCAAGCATTTTCCTGAAGATTCGCAAAATGCTAAACCAAACTTTATGTTTGGAACAGAATTGACTAAAGCTTCGTACAAGTCTTCAACAGTCTTTATAAAATGAGATTGACCAAGAATTAAATTACAGTTTTCTGGTGCTTGAAGTTTAACTATTTTGAATTCCATAATATTCATTTTCAAATCAAGATTTAAATTTTATTCTTCAGAAAAGAATAAAGGTGTGACTTAAACTTAAGTTTTTTATCTTCTTTCCTTGAAATTTTCCCTTGAGTCAAAAGCTCAAACATTCTTTGAGCGTTTTCTAGCATTGCATGATTATTGTTGAAAGCGACAAAAACTTTTTCTGGTTTTAAACTCAAAATTTTTTCCTTCACTTCTTCCAATTCTTTATCAGTATAGTAATGTGAGTACCAGGCAGTTCTTCCATGCATTCTTTGGTAAACTATATTGTTGGAAGAATAAACTTCAAGAGGGAAGTCTGGCGAATCAACACTTACCCAAGTGATTTTAAGCTTTCTTGCCCATTCTATCCATTCTTCCTTAAACCAATCTAAATTTCTAACCTCCAAGGCAAACCTTTCTTTCAAGCTAGTCTTTCTTATGAATTCTTCAAGCTTGGAAGAAAACTTAGGAGTAAGGGTTGGTGGTAGTTGGAATAAATAGAATTCTATGTTTTTTTCTAAAGGTTTAAACAACTCTTCAAACCTTTTCCAGAGCTCAAAAGCTTTTTCGTTGAACTTAAAAGTATGCGTAACAGCTTTGTTAACCTTTATAGCCCATCTTAGTTCAGGTTTTATCTCTAAAGTTTTCTTGGTCCAGGACTTTACTTGATTAGGAAAGGGGAAGCGATAAAAGCTTGCGTTCAATTCGATTGCGTTTAAGTTAGAGTTTTTAATATACCAATCAAAGCTAAGATCAGGGTTCCAATCGTAAAACCAGCCTGATGTTCCAACAAGGACCTCCATACTATTCTTTTTTGTTTTTAAGTTTTTAATTTCTGGTTCCCTATATTATTTTGTGAGCATTTTACCTCAGTTTCAGTTGTTAGAAGGAAAGTTATACCAAAAGAATTTGGACATAGAAAAAGAATGGGCTAAACAAGAACAGGAATTCGCTTTTCCAAGTATAAAATTTCCTAAAATAAAAATATCAGACAAACTAAAAGCGATGATAGGGGTTTCGGCAGGGGTACCTCTAACTCTTACATTTCTTGAGCATGTAGCAGCGCTTTTTAACGTTGATGTTAGCTCTTTACCTTGGCAAATGGTAGTAACTTCTCTCATGTTTGGTCTTTCTTATAAGATAACTAAAAAATACATAAAAAATGAGAAGAGTTTGCCTATTCATTTCCTCGGAAATGTGGCAGTAGTTCCTTCGGTCTTTGATGGAAGTTCTTACGCATTGTTTTACTTAAAAAATAATGGGAATGCAGGAAGAAGAGGTGAATGGATTGAATCAGTTTACCCCAGCGCCATTTCGAAATTTTTAGCATCTCCTGTGTACAAAAACTTTCTTTTGATTGATGCGCTCGCTCTTTCTGTTTACACAACTTATTCAAGCCTTCAGTTTTTGGATAAAAAATTCAAAATAGTAAGGAGAATGAAAGAAAAAATAATTGATCTTTACTCTAAAGTTTATGAGAGAGTAAACAGAGTTTATCAGACCTCTCCTTTGCACAAGCACTTGGTAAGAGGGGCTTTGTCTGTACCTCTTGTTGCTTCTGGAAATTACTGGATAACCCTGGCACCTATCGTAGGAATTGCTATGGCTGAAGGAATGAGTCAGCTTAAAAATCTTTTAAGATGATTTGCCTTATTAAAACCTTTAATCAACTCATCCGTGTCCTGGCCTAAGTTTTTTCCTATGTAACCTCCTTCAAGAACGAAAAAAGTTGGTTTTTTAATTTTACCTATAATTTTTCCTATTTCTCTATAACAGCCTGTACTTAGACCTAAGGAAGCTAAATCACCTTTATGAGCATCAAAGCCTGCAGAAACTGCTACAACTTCTATTCTACTTAAATCGACTTTTTCTATAGCTTTTCTCAAAGTTCTCAAGTAAGTTTTGTCCCCACATTCTGCACTTAAAGGAAAGTTTAAACAGTTTTTTTCAGATTTATAACCTGTTCCTGGATAGAAAGGAAAACGATGTAAAGATATAAAAGTAACTTTTTCATCACCAAGAAAAATTTCTTGCGTGCCATTACCATGATGTCCGTCTATATCTATAATCAGCGTGTTCAAATCCATTTTTTTAACAGCTATAGCTACGTTGTTAAAATAACAAAAACCTCTTGTTGAAGCATTCAAAGCTATTCCGTTTTTTCCTGCATGATGTCCAGGAGGACGCATAAGAGAAAAGCCGTTAATTTCAGCAGCAAGTATTGCTCCTCCTGCAGAAAGTCTTGCATATTCATAAATGTTTGGATAAGCAGGAGTGTCTGGGTCTTCTATTTCTCCTTTCCTAACTTTTTCAACATAACTTTTTGTATGAACTCTGAGCAAGTCTTTAAGAGAAGCAGGTTTGGACTCTAAGAACTCATAACCTTTGCTTTTAAGAATGTTGTAAGCTATTATAATTCTTTCAGGGTTTTCAAGATGATATTCCCCATATTCTAAACATTTCCTTGAAAACACTATTTCCATACAACCAATTTTATTCTCAAATTTTTTCTATTTAAAGCTAAAATACCGATTTTTTAATAATGTATAAAATAAGGATTTACAAGGTTTCTAAAGAAAAGTTAAAAGGAGCTTTAGGAAGAGCTTTTCCTTTTGAAGGAATAATTGAAATAGCCTCAGAGCTTTATGGTTATAAAGAAAAAGAAGTTTTGGAGCATGAGTTAATGCATATAAAATACCCTTTTCTTTCTGAGTATGAGATAAGAAAAAAGACAAAACTTAAACTTCTTTCCTTAGGAATAATTCCATCCTTCCATTAAGCTAATTCTATTTTTCTTCTTATCCAGTAAGTTTCTTCCTCGCTTCTTTCCTCTTTTTCTTCTTTGAGCTCTTTTTCTTCTTCAGGTTTTTCTTCTTGAGGAGCAAACTCTCTTATTCTGTTTGCTATGTTTTTTATTTCTTCCTCGCTCATAGCTATTGGTTGAGCCTCAATTAAAGGCATTTCTTTTTCAAAAATTGGATAGATTCTTACGTGAAAGTGAGGAACTATTTCTGAGTTTATAACAGAAAAACTTATTTGTCTTGGTCTCAAACTTTTTCTAATCATTTCTGCAACTTTAAGAGCAGAATTAAAAACTTTTATTGAAACTTCAATATTTTCATCAAAATTTTGATAATGTTGCTTAGGAATAACTATGCTCATCCCTACACTTCTTGGGTTAATGTCTAGAAAAGAAAGAGTAGCTTCATCTTCGTAAATTATATTGGCAGGGATTGCTTTTTTAGCTATGTTACAAAAAACACATTTTTCCATAGTTTTAAATTCATCTTTCGAGTTATAAATTTATTGTTTCCGATTAAACTTTTATTTATTTGCATATAAACATTATAAATCAAAAAATTTAGTAGGGAGAAAAAATGGTTAAAGAAAGCAAGCCTAGAAGCGGAAGTCTAGCCTTTTATCCAAGAAAAAGAGCTAGAAGAATTTATCCTAGGATTAAGACTTACCCTGAATCTGAGAAAGCTAAGATTCTTGCTTTTGCAGGTTATAAGGCTGGAATGGCTCAGGCTATTGTTGTGGATAATAGAAAAGGCTCGCCAACTTTCGGTCAGGAAATTTCTGTTCCTGTAACCATAATAGATTGCCCACCTCTTAAAGTTGTAGGAATAAGAGCCTACAAAAAAACACCAAAAGGTTTGAAAGTATTAACAGAAGCTTGGGCAAAAGATTTGCCGAAGGATTTAGAAAGGAAGTTAAAAGTTAAACCAAAGGAAGAAAACTTGAAAAAAATTGAGGAAAATCTGGAGAAGATTTCCAAGATAAGGTTAATAGTTTGTACTCAACCAAGACTTTCTGGAATAAAAAAGAAAAAACCTGAAATTTTTGAAGTAGAAGTTGGTGGGAAAGAGATAAAGGAAAAGTTTGAGTTTGCTAAAAGTTTGTTTGGAAAAGAAGTAAGCGTGAAGGATTTTGTTAGAGAAGGTGAACTTGTTGATGTTATAGCAGTTACAAAAGGGAAAGGTTTTGCAGGCCCAGTAAAAAGGTTTGGAGTTAAGATTCAAGTTAGGCATGCAAAAAAGAAGTTGAGACATGTTGGAACCTTAGGTTCGCAAGTTCCAAGAAGAGTTTTGTACACTGTGCCACAAGCAGGTCAGTTAGGTTTTCAAACAAGGACTGAACTAAACAAAAGAGTTCTTAAAATAGGCGAAAGTGGAAAAGAAGTAAACCCAAAAGGAGGATTTATAAGGTATGGAATGATAAGTTCAAACTATCTTGTTGTCCAAGGTTCTGTTCCAGGACCTAAAAAAAGATTGATAATGCTTAGGCATGCTATCAGGCCTGGAAAGGTTAAGTTCTTACCTATGGAGATAAAGGAAATAGTAACGAGTGGTTGAAATGGACAAGATAGAAGAATTAACAAGAAAAATTGTTGAATTTAGGGATAAGAGAGACTGGAAGAAATTTCACAATTTTAAAGATTTAGCTATAGACATTTCTATAGAGGCTGCAGAACTTCTGGAAATATTTCTATGGAAAAAAGAAAACGAACTAGAAAAAGTTGTGAGGGAAAAAAGAAAAGAAATAAAGGAAGAATTAGCAGATGTTTTTATAACATCCTTACTTTTGGCTCATGATTTAGGTCTTGATGTTTATGAAATAGTGAAAGAAAAAATCGAGAAAAATGAGAAAAAGTATCCAGTAGAAAAATTTAAAGGTATAGCTAAAAAATACAGTGAAGTGAGATGATGAAAGCAAATGTTTTTGATTTGCAAGGAAATGTTTTAGAAAAAATAGAATTACCAAAAGTTTTTGAAGAAAAAGTAAGGGAAGACCTTATCTTAAGGGCTTTTTTAGCTACTATTAGCAAGAAAAGGCAGCCTTATGGAACGGATAAGATGGCAGGAAAAAGAAGTTCGGCACATTATCATGGAGTAAGAAGAGAAAGATGGACGATGATGAATCGTGAGATGGCAAGAATGCCACGCTTGCACGGAAAAATTTCTCCTCATCTAATGTGGCGTGCAAGAGTTGTACCACAAGCTGTTAAAGGAAGAGAAGCTCATCCTCCAAAGATTGAAAAAGTATGGGAACAAAAGATAAACAAGAAGGAAAGAAGGAAAGCTATTCGCTCAGCAATAGCGGCTACTTCTATAAAAGATTTTGTTTTGAAAAGGGGGCATAAGGCTGAAAAGATAGAACTACCGATAGTAGTTGAAGATAAAATTCAAGAAATTAAGAAAAGTAAAGAACTTGAGGAATTCTTAATAAAAATTGGGCTGGAAGAAGAACTGGAAAGAATAAAAAAGAAAAAAGTAAGAGCAGGAAAAGGTAAAATGAGGGGAAGAAGATATAAGAGAAAAGTAGGGCCTTTGATAGTTATAACAGAAGATAAAGGAATTGGAAAAGCTGCAAGGAATTTACCCGGAGTAGATGTATGCAGGGTTGAAAATTTGTCCGTTGAAATGCTCGCTCCAGGAGCAAAAGCAGGAAGATTAACCATATGGAGTAAATCTGCTGTAGAAAAATTGGTGAGTAAATGAGCAAATACAAAAAGCGGATAATATCAAAGGAAATTATTGATAAGGAATTTGAAGAGCAACAAAGATGTTACATTTTTCGAGATGAAATAATCAGTAAGTACGCAGGTAACGATAAAAAGATGAAGCATCAAGTAAGGGCAGATTTGAGAAAATTGGTCAACTCAGGTTATTTAGTACTTCTTCATTTATTTAATGAGTATTATGGTTCTGTTAAGATTTATGTTAAAAGTGAAAATAAAGAAGAACTACTTAAAATTTGGAAGAAAGACGGATGGAGAATGGTGAATTAAATGGACCCTTATAAGATTTTACGCTACCCTTATTTAACAGAAAAATCAATTAGCTTGGTTGAAAAAGAAAATAAAATTGTTTTTGTAGTAGATAGAAAAGCTACAAAAAAGCAAATAAAAGAGGCTTTTGAAAAACTTTTCGAGGTAAAGGTGGAAAAAGTAAACACAGAAATAACTTTGAAAGGCGAGAAAAAAGCTTATATAAAATTGAAGCCTGAGTATAAAGCTATAGATGTTGCTATGAAGCTAGGAATGGTTTAAGGTGTTTTTATGGGAAAAAGAATAATAGCAAGAGCAAGAGGAAAAGGTGGCCCAAGGTATAAAGTGCCAAGTCACAGATATTTAGGTAGAGTAAGTTATGCTCCTGTTACTGGAATTTCTGGAAAAGTTTTAGATATAGTTCATGACCCTGCTCGTTCAGCTCCTGTAGCAATAGTAAAACTTGAAAACGGAAAAGAAATTTTGCACATTGCCCCAGAGGGTTTAAGAGCAGGAGATTTGATAGTTTATGATGGTGAGCCAAAAGTTGGTAATGTTTTACCTTTGGAAAAGATTCCTGAAGGAACAAAGATTTGCTGCATAGAAACTTTTCCTGGTTCTGGACCTAAACTTTGTAGAAGCTCAGGAAGTTTTTCTATTGTTGTAGGAAAAACAAAAGATAGAGTTAAACTTCAGTTTCCTTCTGGAAAAATAATAGAGCTTGATAAGGATTGTAGAGCAATGATAGGAGTGCCAGCAGGAGGGGGAAGAATAGAAAAACCTTTTGTTAAAGCGGGAAAAAAGTTTTATGCCATGAAAGCAAGAGGAAAATTATGGCCAAGAGTTAAAGGTGTAGTTATGGCACCTGTCGACCATCCTTATGGAGGAAAGAGCCATAGACCAAGACCAAGTAAAACTGTCTCAAGACATGCTCCTCCAGGAGCAAAAGTTGGGAGCATTGCCGCAAGAAGAACTGGAAAGAAAAAGGGGAGCTAAATGGCAAAAGTTTTTACTTATCGAGGCTATACCTTGGAAGAACTTAAAAAAATGAGCATAAATGAGTTTGCAAAACTTTTAACTTCTAGAGAAAGAAGAAGCTTGTTAAGAGGTTTGACAGAAAGACAGAAAAAATTGTTAGAAGAAATAAGAAAAAATCCTGAAAAGTTTCATAAAACACATGAAAGGGATATGATTATTTTGCCTGAAATGGTTGGCGCAAAAATTGGAGTTTATATTGGCGGTACAAAAAAAGGAGAAAGTGGGAAGTGGGCATCAATAGTTATTACTCCTGAAATGATTGGTCATAGGCTTGGGGAATTCGCTATAACTTGTAAAAGAGTTAAGCATTCGGCTCCCGGAGTAGGAGCAACTCGTGGTTCAAAGCATGTAGCAATAAAGTGATAGTATGAAAACTGCTTCTGCTATTTTGGAAGATTCGAGAATTTCTCTTAAGCATTCTGTGATTATTTGCAGAGAGATAAAGAATAAAAGAATTGATAAAGCAAAGGAATTTTTGGAAATGCTTATCGATAAAAAAATTAGTTTGGACGGAAAGTATTATACTAAAGCTGCTAAACAAATTTTGGAGATTTTAAAGACTGCAGAAGCAAACGCAAAAGTAAAAAAATTAAATCCTGAAAAACTTTTTGTTAAAGTTGCCAAAGCTGATAAGGGAAGAGTTTTTATTAGGCCGAAATCAAGATGGCGCTTTAGAGGAAGAAAAGCAAAGGTTACAAGAATAGAAATAACCTTAGGGGAAAGATGATGGCTGTGGAAAAGCTTTTTGTAAAGGAAGGTATAAAGGAAGCACAAATAGAGGAATTTCTAGCCAAAAAATTTGAAAAAGCAGGCTATAGCCATACAGAAATTCAAAGAACTCCTCTAGGAATAAGAATAATAGTATATGCTCATAAACCTGGCTTGGTTGTAGGAAAATCTGGGAAAAAAATAAAAGATATAACAGAAGAGTTAAAAGAAAAGTTTGGTTTAGAAAATCCTTTGTTAGACGTGAGGGAAGTAGAGCAGCCTTTGTTAGATGCTAACATAGTCGCTAGAAGAGTTGCAAGAGCCATAGAAAAAGGAGTAAACTTCAAGAAGGTTGCCAATTATTACGTGGAAAAAGTTATGGAAGCAGGAGCGATAGGTGTACAAATAAGAATAGGGGGAAAGCTTGCAGGAAAAGAGAGAAGTAGGTTTCAGAAGTTTAAAAAGGGTTTTGTTGCTTTTTCTGGAGATTATGCTGAAACTTTAGTTGATGTAGGTTATGCTCAAGCTATGATTAAACCGGGAATAGTTGGAAT
Source organism: Candidatus Aenigmatarchaeota archaeon (assembly GCA_038998335.1). Classification (GTDB taxonomy): domain Archaea; phylum Aenigmatarchaeota; class Aenigmatarchaeia; order CG10238-14; family SCSR01; genus JAVZHQ01. Next base: position 304,986 of record JAVZHQ010000001.1, read on the forward strand.
TCGAGTTCATATAATGAAAGAAGCTCCTAAGGAGCTAGAGTTTGAAAAGGGGATAAGAAAGGAAAAAGAATTTAAAGCTGGAGAAGAAATAGAAAAAAAGGAGGAAAGTGGTGAGAAAGAGCCTCAAGCTGAAAAATAAAGTTTTGAATTTCTTCTTAATTTTAAAAGGTCAGTTTGAGTTATGAAAGAGTTTAAAGCGAAACAGTTAAGAGAAATGAAGCTCGAAGATTTGAATAAAAAGCTTTCTGAGTTAAGATTAGAGCTTATGAAAGAAATGGCTAACGTTAAAATGGGCAGACCTGTTAAAAATCCTGGAAAGATTAGAGAATTAAGGAAAACTATAGCGAGAATTTTAACTATTAAAAAAGAGAAAAGTGGAGGAAAGAAATAAGAATGCCAGAAGTTTGCCCAAAATGTGGACTTCCTCTTGAACTATGTGTTTGTAAGACTATAGAAAGAGAGGCAGAAAAAATCAGAGTTTTCATAGAAAGAAGAAGGTTCGACAAGCCAATAACAATAATAGAAGGAATAAAAGAAAACGCAAAAGAAATAACCTCTCAACTTAAACAAAAACTTGCCTGTGGTGGAACTTTTAAGAAAGGACATATTGAGCTTCAAGGCGACCATAGAGCAAAAATAAAGGAATTGTTAGTAAAGCTTGGTTATTCAGAAGATTTAATTGAAATTATATAGGTTAAAAATTCAAGAAAAAAACGAAATTTATTCTAGTAGTAATTCTTTAATTTCTTTTTCTGTTAGCTTTGAAACTTTGTTTATGTAATTCTCTTGTGAATTCTGTAAAAAAGTTTTAAAATTATACTTTTCCAGCAATCTTTTAAGCTTCTCAAATTCTCCTAAATCAAAATTAAATTTCTTCTTGAAAGGAGTAACAAGAAAGAAACGTCCTTCTTCATAGTTTGCTGGGTTAAAAATAGAGTCCATGCATTTTTTGATTTTTTGTTGAGAAAAGCTATTATCTTTTGTTATATTTTTCAAGAACAGCTTGGCTCTTCTTTCCATTTCCCTCCTTTTAAGAGATTCGTTTAGTTTGTCTTGAAGAAGGAAGAGGAACCTTCCATACGTTACACATCTCCCGCCATTTTTTTCGGTAACGTCAAACTCTATGTAGGAAGATTTTACAAAATCTAGTTCAAAAAGATTTTCCACAGTTTCTCTATATATGTCTAACAAGTATTGGTTAAATATGTATTTTTGATTTTCCTCACCAAGATAAAGTGGAGATCTATAGCTTATCAACTTTTCTTTATAAAAAAATCCTAAATGAAAATCTGAAAAAGTTTTTTGAAGTTTTGATAAGGCTAGTTTAAGCTTTCTCTGATGTTCTAAATTTTTTTCATTAAAATCAAAAAAAGTAAGCGAAGTTGTCAGCCAGGTTGAGAAGTATGACTTTTTAAAGGGAAAGTAAGATTCATGATATAAAATGCTTAGGTTATCGTTTCTTGTGTTAAGAGAAAATGAGGAAAAAGAATCAAAAATAGGCCGACACTTTGATATGGTTAAAAGCTCGTATAATTCACAAGCTTCTTTAAAAAAACTTGAAAGCTCTACCTTCATAAAAAATTAATTTGTGTTTAAAAAATTTAAATGAAAGAAGAGTTAAATTAAGCCTTGAGTAATTAATAATATGCCAATTACACCAGAAAACTTAGTTAGGCATGAGCTTATTGGGTTAGAAGTAAAAATAAAGGAGAGTACTGATTCTACTCTTAAGAATTTAAAGGGAAAAATAATAGACGAAACCTACAACACTTTCAAGATAGAGATAAAAGGAGGGAGAGAAAAAATTATTCCTAAAAAGAATTGCATATTTATATTTATTCTGCCTAATAAAACAAAAGTACAAGTTGATGGTAAGATATTGATTGCAAGACCAGAAGATAGAATTAAAAAGAAGTTTAGAAGATGGTAAGGATGAAAGATGTAGGCATAGATGTTAAGCCTCCAGAAAAAGAGTGTAACGATGAAAAATGCCCGTTTCACGGTAAGCTTAAAATTAGGGGTAAAATTCTAGAGGGAAAGGTAGTCTCAGCTAGAGCACAAAAAACAGTAATAGTTGAAAGAAATTATCTTCTCTATATCCCAAAGTATGAGAGATATGAAAGGAGACGTTCAAGAATTCCAGCTTATAACCCTGAATGTATAAATGCAAAAGAGGGTGATACAGTAAGGATAGCAGAATGTAGACCGTTAAGTAAAACAAAGAGCTTTGTTGTGATAGAAGTTTTGGGTAAGTGAGACTATGAATTTTATTGAGCCTACTCTTCAAAAAATAATTTTAGAACTTTATCAAAAGGAAAGGCTAACTAAAAATGAAATAGCAGCAATAATCAAACCTCAACTTAAATACTTTTCTCCAGAAACAAAAAAAGCTGAAGCTTATAGAGGTGCAAAAGTTTATGCTAACTTCTTGGAAAGGGCTAATTATGCTATTAGGTTTAGCTATAAAGGAGGGGACTATACTTTACAGATTACAGAAAAAGGCAAAGAGGTTGCTAAAAGGTTAATGGCGATGAAAAATGAAAGCAGTTAAAGCAAGGATAACAAAAGCATTAAATGTAGGGAGCTATTTAGTTTGCGCAGATAACACTGGAGCAAAAGTTTTGCAAATAATTTCTGTTTTTGGTTATAAAGGGAAGAGGAGAAGGCAACCTAAAGCAGGGGTTGGAGATATGGTAAAAGTAACAGTAAAGGAAGGGGATGTAAAGATAAGGAAGCAAGTTTTAAACGCAGTAATAATAAGGCAAAAAGCAGAGTATAGAAGGTTAGAAGGAATAAGAGTAAAGTTTGAAGATAATGCTGCTGTTATAGTTGACGAGAATGGCGAACCAAAAGGAACTGAAATTAAAGGACCAGTAGCAAGAGAAGCGGTGGAAAGGTTCTCTGGAATAGGAAAAATTGCAGCTATGGTAGTTTGATATGAAAAGGCCAAAATCAAAAAAACCTAGAAAGCAAAGAAAATTTTTGTATGAAGCACCTTTACATTTAAGAAGAAAAATGATTTCTGCTCATTTATCAAAAGAGTTAAGAGAAAAGTATAAAACAAGAAGCTTACCCTTGAGAAAGGGGGATGAAGTTGAGATAATGAGAGGCGAGTTTAAAAAAAGAAAAGGAAAAATTTCAAGGGTTGACACAAAAAATTATAGGGTTTATATCGAAGGTATTACAAGGAAAAGGACTGATGGTACAGAAAGGCAAGTTCCAATTCATCCTTCAAACTTGAGGATAATAAATTTAAACCTTGAGGATAAAAGAAGGGTTAAAATACTTGAGAGAAGAATGAAGGGAAAAGAATGAAGCTTAAAAGATTGTTAGCGCCAGAGTTTTGGAAGCAGCCTAAGAAAGTTTTTAAGTTTACTGTGAGCCCTAGACCTGGGCCTCATAAAAAATTTGAATGTATTCCTTTGTTGATAATAGTAAGAGATTTGCTTAAGCTTGCTGAAACTGGAAAGGAAGCAAAAAGAATAATCAAAAAAGGAGAAATTTTAGTTGACGGAAAAAAGAGGAAAGATCATGCTTATCCTGTTGGTCTAATGGATGTTGTTTCTGTCCCTAAGATAAAAAAGCATTTTAGAGTTTTACCAGGGGAAAAAGGTTTGGAAATTGTTGAAATAAGTGAGGAGGAAGCGAATCAAAAGATTTGCAGGATAAACGATAAGACAGCGATTAAAGGTGGAAAGATTCAACTCAACTTACATGATGGAAGGAATATTTTAATAGAAAAGGAAAAGGATGAATACAAGACTGGAGATTCTGTCTTGATAGAAATTCCTTCTCAAAAAATTATAAAGCATATTAGACTTAAGCCTGGTTCTGTTGGAATAATTTTAAAAGGTCAAAACTCTGGGAAAAAAGCAAGAGTGGAGGAAATAATAGAAAGAAGAAGCTTGAAAGAGTCAAGAAAGATCGTTTGTAGCTTGGAAGAGAAAAAAGTTGAGATAAGTAAAGATTATTTTTTTGTGGTAGAAGAGTGATGTCATGAAAGAAAACCCTATGAGGGAAATAAGAATAGAGAAAGTAACTTTAAACGTAGGATGTGCAGCTGACCTTCAAAAAATAGAAAGGGCAAAAAAACTTTTGGAATACTTGACTGGAAGAAAAGCTGCTGTGACAAAATCGAAAAGAAGAAGCACTTTTGGAGTAGCAAAAGGTAAGCCTGTTGGGGTAAAAGTAACCCTAAGGAAAAAAGAGGCTTTGGAATTTTTGAAAAAGGCTTTGGAAGCTGTGGATAAAAAGCTTGAAGCCTCAAAGTTTGATGAAGAAGGGAATTTTAGTTTTGGAATTAAAGAATACATAGAAATTCCTGGTGTGAAGTATTCTCATGAAATTGGAATGCTTGGCTTGGATGTTTGTGTAACTCTTGAAAGACCTGGTTTTAGAATTAAAAGAAGGAGAATACAGAAAAGAAAAATTCCAAAAGAGCATAGGATAACAAGGGAAGAGGCTATGGAATGGGTGAAGAAAAATTTTGGGGTTGAGATAATTTGAACGAGTTTAAGCTTTTAATACTTGCAACAAAAATAAATGGGATATTGTTTAAAAAAGCAGAAATAGAGGAAAGCTTAAACGTTTACATGAATTTGTTTGAAAGCTTAGTAGAAAGTGAAGAGAGTATTCTAGAAATTTTAGGAAATATGGGTGGTTGAATGAAAAAGTATGGTAGAGCAACAAGAGCTTGCAAGAGATGCGGGAAAACAAAAGGGGTAATAAGAAAGTATGGTTTATACTATTGTAGGCAATGTTTTAGGGAAATAGCAAAGAAGATTGGGTTTAAAAAGTATTCTTAAGTTTACTTTAAGGAAAATAATTTTAAAAATAATAAAAACAATTTTATTATATGTTTGAAGAATTTTCAATTTTTGTAGCTCTTTTTGGTTCTTCTCTTGCTGGAATTTGGGATTTAAAAACCACAGAAATTCCTGATTCTATTCCTCATGCAATGATTGTTATCGCAATACTAATTGCCTTAGCAAGAAGCTTCTACGAGCAAAGTTTTTTCCCTTTTGTTTATAGCTTAGCTTGTGGCACTATACTTTTTGCTTTCGGTTTTACTCTTTATTATTCAGGACAATGGGGTGGAGGAGACGCAAAAGTTTTAAGCGCTATAGGCTTTCTAATTCCAAACATGATTAAAAGTTCTTGGTTTGATAGAATCTTGCCCTTTCCTTTTAGTGGAATGGTAAGCTATACTTTAAACGTTTTTTTTGTTGGAACCGCTTACATGCTATTTTATTCTTTTGTCCTTGCCTTTATCAACAGGAAGATTATAGCTTCTTTTTCAAAAGAAGTAAAAGCTAGTGCAAACTTGATAGCAATTTTTAGCTTAGCTTTATTATTTGTTTTTACTGCTCTTAACCTATACCTTTGTCATCTTTTTGATATACAAATAAACCTTCAGCTTCTATTAACAAATTCTTTACTTCCCCTACTCTTAACTCTAGGGATTTTTATGGTCTGGAAGTTTACAAAATCTGTGGAAGAAGTTGGGTTCAAGAAAAGAATTCCTGTTTCAAAACTTAAGGTTGGCGACGTTCTGGCAGAAAGCAAGTTGTGGGAAGGAATAACACAAAAAGAACTTATAAAAATAAAAAAGTCTGGGAAAAAGTACGTAACTATAAAAGAGGGAGTAAGGTTTGCTCCTGCCTTTCCTTTAGCTTTGCTTTTCACTTTGTATTTTGGTGATGTTTTTCCCTTAATCTTTAAGCTTGTAATTTAAAAATTTGAAAAACTAAATATATTTTATGAATTTGAGCTTTAGGAGTTTTTTTGATTGGTTTTTAGGTTTATTCGGGCAAAGAAAAAACATAAGGTTAGGAATATACGGAGAAACTAACGTAGGAAAAACAACTCTTGCAAACAGGATTTCTCTTGACTGGACAGGAGAAGAGGTTGGAAAAGTTTCTGAAATTCCCCATGAAACTAGAACAGTACAAAAGAAAGAGAAGGTTGAGATTAAGCTAAAAAATAAAAAGATAATTTTAAACCTCTTGGACATGCCTGGCTTGGCTACAAAAGTTGATTACAGAAATTTTTTAAAGTACGGCTTGTCTAAAAAACAAGCAAAAGAAAGGGCAAGAGAAGCTACTGAAGGAATAATAGAAGCTATTAAATGGCTTAGTAATGTTGACGCTGTTCTAGCTGTTATGGATTCTACTCGCGACCCCTTAACTCAAGTTAACATAACCCTTTTGGGAAATTTAGAAGCAAGGAAAATCCCTGTAATTATTGTTGCGAACAAAATAGACAAGAAAAGAGCAAAGCCTCAAGCAATAAAGGAAGCTTTTCCACAGTATCCTGTTGTTGAAGTCTCTGCCTTAAAAGGAAAAAATATGGACGAACTTTATGAGGCTATAGCAAAGTATGCAAGGCGAGCAAAATGAAGTTGAAAATTGATTTTGTTTCGTCTGCAACCCTTGACGGAAAACCAAGGAAAGAGAGGATAAACTTCATTTTGAACAAAGTTAAGGATGGTTCGATACTTGTAATGGACGGGGTGATGAGCCCAGACGAAGAGCTTGACTTAATAAGAGAAACCATGAGAAGAGTAGACGATGGCTTTCCTGGAATTGAAGTTTGCAGTCTTAAGAGAAAAGTAAAAGGATTTCAACTTTTCCTTGAAAGAATTTCTGACCATACTTTTAAGTTAAGAGAATTGTTCCTAAGAAAACCTTCTGAAAAAAAACTCAAGTACGGAATAACCTTAGTAGGACCTGCAAAGTACATAAAAAAGATTAAAAAGAACCCAAACTCATTTTCTGTTCTTACAGAGGTTTAATCATGCATAAGTGTATAAGATGTGGAGAAGTATATCAGGATAATGATGAATCTATTCTTAGAGGTTGTTTAAATTGCGGCTCAATATTTTTTCTCTACTTAAAAACTTCTGAAGAAAGTAAGCAGCTAGAAGAAATAGAAAAAGAATTAAAGGAAAAAGAAACTACGCTTGAAAAAGAAATAGAAAAGAAGATAGAGGAAATAAAGGAAGAAGAAAAGGTGAAGAAGAAGAAAGTTGCAAGAAAAAAGTTTGGGATCGAAACGATAAAAATCCCGAAAGAAGGAGTTTACGAGATTAACCTCGATGCTTTGATGAAGAAAAGACCTTTGATAGTTCTGGAGAAAGGAAAGGTTTATTTTGTTCATCTTCCTTCTGTTTTTGAAAAGGAGCTTAATAAAGATAAAGAATAGCTAAAGGATCCCAAGCTCTTTATCTTTTTCCACTTTTTCTTTCAGTTCAGGCTTTAACTCAACTAACGCGTTGAAAAGCTTTTCTTTGTAATCTTGGGTTATGAGGTTATCGTCTACTATTGTTTTAAGTAAGATGAAAGTATCCATACTTACTTCTGGTTCTCTATGGGCATTTTTTTCCAAGCAATTATCAAGGCTTATGTTAAAAGCTTTTCTGCAAGCTTTTGCTAAGGTGCTTGCTGTTATATTATAAATTTCTGCTACAACAATCTGTTCAGGATAGGCTATTTGTTGCTGCTTAACAACTTCACTCTTCATTTTTTCTATAAGTTCATGAACAGCCTTGAAAATACATTCTTCTCTTTTGCAAGGAAGCATTCTTCTCAGTAAATATTTTTTTCTTTATTGTTTATTAGCTTATGCTAGCGAAGCGCTTCCTTTTGGATTTGAGCAAACCTTTCTTGGATTTGAGCAAAGGATGCTGTAGTTTGTCTATAAAATTCAAAAGTTATATAAAAAACTACAGCAATCATTAATAGCATTATTACAAGCTCCACTAGCAACAATATTCCACTTGTCATACTTATTATAATGGTTTAGGTAGTATTTAAAGATTACTATTTCTTAGTAGTAACTAAATAAGATGGAATTCTTTTGGTGTCTTCCCAAACCTTTTAGCAAACTCCCTAGGCCATTTCTTTGAGTCTAAACCTTTTTGAGCAAGAAAAGCTACAACCCATCTTTCCAAGCCAATTCCTGAGCATCCAGACCAAACCTCTTTTCCGCTAGAAGTTTTAAAATCCCAAGCATCGCTAAACTTGGTTCCTGCAACTGTTATATTCTGAAACTCTAACCATTCAGAGCTTTCCCTTGACCCGCGAAAAGGAAGCCAAGCTTCGAAGTCTATGGTTCCTTTTTCTTTTTCTGTTTCCCCTACTTGACCAGCTTGAGCCATGTACCAAGGTGTAACCCATGCCATCCTCCATTCTATGTCTAGAATTTTTTCGAAAACGTACTTATACCTTTCAACAAGCTTTTCCCTTATTTCTAAGGCTTGTTCTTTTGTTCCAAGCCAAATTAACTCTATCCTGTGAAACTCGCAAACCCTTTCTATTCCGTGTAAGCCTCCTGCTTCCCATCGCATGCTTGTTCCAGAAGCATCCCAAACTTTTATGGGCAAATCTTCTTCTCTCAAACTTTTTTTCTCAAAATACCAATAAAAGGGTGGACATTGAGCAAAGCATACTCCAAGCCTTGGGGGTTCGAGCTTTTCCTTTAATTGCTCATAAGGAATTTTGTTCGTAACTTTTACGTAATCTGCAAAATCCTCCCAGAATTTTTGATCATAGGTTAAAGGTTTGCTCACATAAAAAAAAGAATTAGAAGAGCCTGGAACATGACCTGTGCGAAGCCAAACTTCTAAAGGAGTAACTTTTGGCAAAATTACTTCCTCAAACTTTAAGGGTTTAATCACTTCCTTTATTGCTATTTGTTGCATTGTTCTGAAGATTTTTGTAGGGATTGGTGTGTAAAGCCAAACTCCTGTATCAAACCTTTTAATCCATCCTAGCTTTTCCATTTCTTCTGAAGGGTCTTTATCCCAAACAGGCTTTTTCTCTTTGCTCTTCCATATAAGCTCCCAATGTTCTGCCTTTCCTCCGTATTCTTGAAGCTCGATTTTTTCCTCAACTCTTCTTAAAATCCTTTCAACGTAGCGATCTTCTAAGGCAGTAGAATCTAAGTTTTGAAGTTTAATCATAAGCTCGTTTCCCTTAACTTCAGCATCTTTAAACCAAGGAACCTTTACTTGAATTTTTTCTTTTGGTAGTTTTTTTGGCGTGTACCTTATCTCATAGTATTTGACAAAAATGTTTCTTACTCCTATTCCATAATCTTTTCCAAATTTTTCAGAAAGAAAGTTTCTTAACCTTAAGAAAGCATCGTGTGGGCGCAAATAAGTTGTGCCTTCTATAGTAAGCAAAAGCTTTGAACCTTCTATTGACCAATGAACTATTCTTGAACCTTCTTGTTCAGGAGGAACTCCTTTTTTAAACAACTCAGAGTTGATTTCTTTTGCAACAAGCTTAGGAAAGTCTAATTTAACTGGTTCTAAAGGTTTGCTAAATTCCATAACTCCTTCTAGTATTAGCCTCATAACAATCAATAACTTGATTTAGTTCTTGAATTAAATATAATTTATGCCAGAAAGTTTAAAAAGAGCTCTTACTTTTAAGGATGTAGTAATCCTTGGAGTTGCAATAATAATTGGAGCAGGAATCTATAGCATAATAGGAAAAGCTGTAGGAATTGCAGGCTATTCGGTTTGGGTTTCTGTAATTTTTGCAGGCGTAGTTACTTGTTTTACTGGCTTGAGCTTTGCTGAAATGACGAGCATTTATCCAAAAACTTATGGCTATTTTAAGCTAATTAAAACTGCTTTGGAAAGTATGGGAGGAAAAGTTTGGGGTTTTGTAGTTGAATGGATTTTGGTTTTAGCTTGCATATTTGCTATAGCAACAATTTCTTTAGCTTTTGGAGGCTATTTTTCTAGTTTTGTTTCTTCTGATAAAGTTTTGGCAGCAGTTTTAATAATACTCTTTTCTGCTTTTGTTTCTTATGTAGGAGTAAAGGAATCTGTAAGTATTACGATAATTTTTTCCCTAGCAGAAATCTTAGGCTTGATAGTGGTAATAGTGCTTGGGATTTTCTTCTTAAGGCCTGACGTAAAAGTTTTGCTTGATTTTAAGTTTGATTCTAACATATTCTATGCTGCTTCTCTTATATTTTTTGCTTTTACCGGTTTTGAGCTAATTCCTGCTCAAGCAGAAGAAACTCAAAGTGCAGAAAAATTTGTTCCTAAGGCTATAGTTGCTTCAATACTCATTTGCACGCTGATTTATTGTTTGGTTTCTATCGCAGTTACAAACTTGTTAGAGCCTAGCATGTTAGAAGTTTCACAAGCTCCTTTGGTTGATGCAGTTTCAGCAAAGTTTGGAAGCAGCTTTGGTTGGTTTTTATGGATTTGCGCTATAATCTCAATTGTTACAACAGTTTTAGGCGTAACTATAACGAGCTCAAGACTTGTTTATGGTTTAGCAAAAGAAAAACTCTTTCCTATTTTCCTTTCAAAAGTTTCTAAAAGGTTTAAAACTCCTAGTCTAGCTATTTTCACAATAGCTTTTCTCTCAGCTATAACCACTTTTTTGATAAAGGATTTGAAAACCACGGCCGAGATTGCAAACTTCTTAACAATACTAACTTTTTACTTGGTAAACATTTCTGTAATAGTTTTAAGATGGACAAAGCCAAGAATACCGAGAGGCTTTAAAGTTCCTTTAAACTTTAAAAACACTCCTATACCTTCTTTAACAGCAAGTATTTTCTGCATGTTTTTGCTCTTTCATTTTCCTTTTGTAATAATTTTTAACGCAGTTTTTATCATAGGTTTAGGAATAGTTTTTTACTTTTTGACAAGGGAAAAATTTTTCGCTTAACTTGTAACTTCAAACTGCTTAAAAGTTTCAACAAGCTTTTTGTTTTCAGGTTTTTCAAAATGCTCTCTTACTGGTTTAATTATTTTATCAAGCTCTCTTGCAACGTTTAGCTTTAAGTCTTGGGGATGAACTTTTCCTTCTCTAAAAGCTTTTTCCAGTTCTTCGTAACTTTCAAAAGTTATGTTACCGCCATACTTCCTTTCTCTTTCTACTTCAAAACTTCTGTTTTCTCGGAAAATTATGTACTTTGCAATTTCTAATACAGGATTATTTTCAACTACTTTTTCAGGGCACCAAGCCTTTCTTAATTTTTCTTCTATTTCTTCTTTTTTATCATGAACAAAAATGCAAGTCCAAGGTTTTGACTTGCTCATTTTTGCTGCTATAGTTTTTTCTAACTTTTCTTTTGTTTTTATTTCTGGTGGCTTAGCTAAGCCAGGAAGCAAGTGGTGATGAATTGCTATGGGCTTTTTCCACCCTAGCTTAGGAAAAACTTCTCTACATAAAACATGGGCTTTTCTTTGGTCCATTCCACCATGAGCTATGTCTTTACCTAAGTATTTCACATCCATGCATTGCAAAGGAGGATAAATAAATTGAGAAAAGTCAAGCTTTTCCTTCTCGCTTCTTCCCATTATCGTTAGGCAGCGAGTAACTCTTGGCAAAGTTATTTTTTTGCAAAACCTTACTAAATCTTTCCAATACTCATCGTTATTATGGTAAAGCTCTGAACCTAAAACAATCTCAGCTTTTGGGCAAAAAAACTTAAAACCTTCTGCAAAGTATTCAGAAGCTTTTTTTATGTTTTCCCAGTTTCCTCCAAGCTTGTTGTTGATAAAAGTGTGCCAGTCTGCAAGGAAAACTTTACATTTTATTCCTGCTTCTGCTAAATCGTTTATCTTGTAGCCGCAAATTAATAAAGTACCTATATGTAATAAACCAGAGATTTCAAAACCTATGTAATGCTCAGGTTTGTCGTTGGTTTCAAGCAATTGTTTCAATTCTTCTTCTGTTAGTATTTCTTCTGTTGGTGGTCTTTTTATAAGCTCAAGTTTTGTTTCTAGGTCCATAATTTCATATTTTTTTAAATAAATTAAAAAGGATTGGGTGTTAGACGTCTAACATCCAAAAATTTTTAAAGCTCAACTATAAACATAAGTCTTTCTACAAGTTCTTTATACCTGTTCCTTATTGTAACTTCTGTGCATCTCATTTTCTCGGCCAAATCTCTTTGAGTTATCCTTTCTCCTGTTAAAACAGAAGCTATATAAGCAGCAGCTGCTGCTAAACCAGTAGGAGCTTTCCCAAGAGTTAGCCTAGCTTGTTTAGCAGCTAAAAGTATTTTGTAAGCTACGTCTTCCGTTTTACCAGATTTACCAGCTTCATTTAATGGTCTAGAAACATACTCTCCAGGAGAAGGAGGAGGCAATTTATAGCCCAATTCTTTTACTATAAATCTATAACTTCTTCCTATTTCTGTTTTCCTAAGACCAGAAATTTCAGAAACTTGATCGATCGATCTAGGTATTCCTAATTGCCTGCATGATAAATAAACACTAGCAACAGCAAGCCCCTCTAAAGACCTTCCACGTGAAATTCTTTCTTTTAAGGCTTTTCTAAGAATAAGAGAAGCGTTTTCCATGGCATTTTTTGGTAGTTCCAGTTTGTTACTTATCTTGATGATTTGATCTAAACCCAAAGCCAAGCTTCGTTCGTTAGCGTCAGAAACTCTCATCCTTGTCTGCCACTTTCTTAAGCGATAAGATGTTTCCTTTTGTTGTGGCTTTAAAGGCTTTCCATACGCATCACGATCGAGATTACTGATTGATGTCATTAGACCCATGTCGTGAAGTGTGTAAGTTAAAGGTGCACCACTTCTTGGCCTTTTTTCTCTTTGCTCTTCGTCAAAAGCTCTCCACTCCGGACCTTTATCGTAAATCTTTTGTGCTATAACAAGACCACAATTGCTACATACATCTTCTCCTGTGTCGTAATCTTTTATTATGTTCTTGCTACCACACTCAGGACATTTTTCAACTCTTGCTCTCAACAAAGGTTTTTCTTCCATGTTGACTTATTCTCTAATAAGTTGTTTAATTTTAAAAGTTTTTTAGGTGTTAGACGTCTAACATTTAAAAAATTTATTCTCCATCATAATTTGCCTTTAAAAATTAAACTGAAATTACTTTCTTCTCAAGAAGAATTGCTTCCCCACCTTGGTTTTTTATTCTTGTTGCTATTAACCTTAAAGTTTTTATGTCATCGCTTTCCCAAACAGAATGCTGAATTTTTTCTGCTCTAATTGCTTTTAAAGCTCTGTTTACTTGAACTTGCAAGACTTTTTTATCTCTTGGGATGTCGTAAATTATTATGTACTTCATAAGTTGTTATACGTCTAACAAGCTTAAAAATTTTTCTAGTGTTAGACGTCTAACATAAAAAATAAAAAAAGAAGGGAGGTTAAGGAAAGTTTTTGTAAGATTTCAACAATTTTAGCAGGTTCGTGAATGCCTCTGAGAACTATTTCCTTTTGGTTGATGCTACCACTAGTGTTGAGAGCTTTTTGAAGTTCTTTTAAAGCTCTCTTTCTCCACGCTTCACTTTTTGTTATTTCTCCGCTGACTATTGTACAACCATTAGATGTTTTTTGAATCTTTACTTCGCATATTTTCTTTTCCTTCTCATCTTTAAGAGGACAAGAGCAATCTTTCTTAAGATCTTTTGGCATACCACAAGCTTTACACGCCATTCTCCCATCCTCTCTATTCAATCAGATTTTTCTCATAACTTTTTTTGCAGTTTTTTTACCAGCATAGAAAAATCCTACTACTACTAATGCTGTTATTATCAGGCCTATTACAAGGAAGATTATTGCCTTAGAGCTATCTTTGCTATCTTCAACACTTTCTATTAATGATTCGATTATTCCCATATCTTTGATACTTTCGAACGATCTTAGCCACACATTTATATCCCAAAGAAGAGCTAAGGTATTGTATATCGATACAAGTATACCTCTTAAAGACCTTGTACGTATTGCCTCTATCCATCCGTTGATAGTTATTACCACGCCAAGTAAAATTATCGGAAGCCCAACTATCACGTTTATAGGTAATAGGAACTGAGTGCTCAAGATGTTCAAAGCAATGCCCACAAGAATAAAAGTGTAGTAGAAGCCTACAAGCGCCAAAGCAAGGACAACTAAAGCTATTGCTTTTTCACCTTTCCCTTTTGAAATACCCCAAAGAAGCCCTGAAGCGTATGCATTCCAGCAGGAGACGAAGAAATTCCAAGCTATGATTAGCCACAAGAGCAAATCCATTTCTCTTTTTCCTCCACTCCTTTTTTCCTTCCCTTTTCTGGAGTTTTGCCGCTCCAGGCCTAGGGAAGAGAGGCCCTCTGGTTTTACCTTCATCGACGGAAAAAAAGAAGGGGGGGATTAAGCGATATTTATGGCTAGTATTTGCATCGTTAAGTCTGGTAGAAGAGCAGCAACGTATAATGTTTTAGTCGTTTCTTTTGTTTGGTACCAAAGGTATACTTTATCAATGTTGTTTGGTACACACACCTCTTGGACAAACCTCTGAATTACAGGCTTTACTTCGTCCCATGCTTGTGTTATCTTGAAGTCTATAGTAGCGAAGTATTCTGCAATCATTGGGTTTACTACACTTGGGGTTTTGATTGTAAGACCAAAGCTAATAAGCTCCTCTTTAACTTTTTCTATCCTTTCTTCCTCGCCTTTAAGAAGACCTTTTGTTATGGCAATGTAAGCCTTTGAGGCTGCTGTCAGCACTTCTTCAGAGCTTGGGTTTGGGCTTAGAAGATAATAGCCAATTTTCCCAGTTGTTCCATCGATTGCTACTACCATAGTAACTTTCATCACTGTCGGAGTTATAGTATAGTAAGGAATAAAGAATACCGGCTTCTCGTCGATTAGGTAGAGAATAAGGTTTCCTTCTTCCCATTGTTGCCCTTGTTGTTTTCTTGTTGTTAAAATATATTGAATCTCTGAGTTTGTGTTTACCGAATCTAGAAGTAATTGAATTGCCAAAGCATTTTTTATTGGCACAAAGAATTTTTCACCATTTCCTAGAAATATGTAAACTCCCGCTACCTGCCTTGCGCTCCATTGACCTGGCTCTGGTTTTTGTTTATAGAGTTCTACTATTCTTATTCCAGCGTATGTGAGTTTTCCTTGGTAATATATTGGAATGTATCTTATGTCGTCGAATTTTATGTTGAAGTAGTTCCAGTTTCTATCAACAGGAAAATCAAACATGTTCAAAGTTTTATACCAGCTGTCCCAATCGTTAGCATCTATGTGATAAGTGTTGTACAGGTCGATTAGGTTGTATGCCAAGCTTTTTGGAAATCTTACTTGCTCTTTAAGCCATTGTGGGATTTGTTTATTCCAAGCAGGATAGAAAGATGCGAAGTACTTTGTTATGTAATTTTCATCCCAATTTCCGTACCTAAATCCTTTTACTGTACCATCATGAGAATTTATTAAGACTATAGCAAAAAGTCTTCTGAAATTCCCACTAGTTTTTACCAAGTATCCTGAAGTATCTGTATAGCCGCTATTAATTTTTTTGTTGATGTAGATAGCAAAACAGTAGTAAATGTTCCCTTCAGGGTCTACCACTAGATAAGGTATGGGCTTTCCGGTAGAAGGTTCTTTTTCTACTTCAAGTCCTTCGATCAGCAATGAATTTATTCTTTCTACAACATCTCTTTTGAAAAGTACTGAAATTTCTTTTCCGTATTGTCCTGAAGCGAAGGCAAACTCACCTCTCCAGAAGAAGTACCACCATCTTTCAGTAGCGCCCCATACCACTGTATCTTTATCGCTCAATATATAGTCAGGAACTCCATCGTATGAAGCTGGCCCTTTATAGCTTGGAAGACTTGCCTCCTTCCACTTGCCTATGTTTAGATAAACTTCGTTTTGTTCTCTGAATAGACCACCAATTCCGTAGTACATAGAAAGAGTCGACATGTTAACTTGTGGAAAAATTTTATCAAAGTCTACTATTTCTCCACTTGCTGCATCTACAGCAATTATCGATTGCGATCGAACGTAAATGTATCTTTTGCCTTCTACAACATCTGAAGCTTCTGGTAGTACTGGCGACGTTGGGCAAACCCAATACTCATGATTGTTTGCCCAAACAATCATAGGGCCATAGTAATACTTGTCTCCTTCTTGTTCTACTGCCAGTTTCATCCAAGGCTGGCCAACTTTTATACCATAGGCATAAATCATTTGTTTGAGAGCAGCTGTATAGCTTATTATTCTTACATCTTTGAGTATGCTTTCCTCGAACTCTGGTGAAGTTTTTATAGCTTCAGATGATAAAGTTTGAATGTTTGACAAATCGTTAGTCCATTTAATATAGGCTATATGGGGTTGAATTCTGTAAGGAAATTCAAAGATATTTTTAGAAGCGCTGTAATTTTGCTGAACATGATAGTTCCACCATGCTATTAATGTAGGAGCCCATAAAATTATAATGATAAGGACTAAAGTAATAAGTACTGTACCAAGTGCGTGCTCTTCAAAGAATTTTGCTATGTAGGCTTCTGAATAGTGTAACGCTATTCCTAAAAATGCTAAAACAATAACTAACACTAGCCTCCATTGAACGTATATGGGAACTGTTATGTCACCGACAGTTGAAGGTACCATTAGAATACAGAAGTAGAAACTCCACGCAAAGCCTGAAATTAGGATATACTTAAACACTCTGATCATTTTTCTTTCTAATTCACCTTCTTCCCAACCCCATCTTCCTTTGTGCTCTGTTAAGGTCACGTAAGAAGTTATTGGAACTTTGATGGTATAGTAGATAAGCAAAGGTAAAAGAATTAGGCTTAATAACTCTAGAAAGTCAAAGACTATTGTGTTTTCTAGTAGATAATTTGCTGTTGGTAGGCCTCCGAAGATATAGTAGTTTATCGATGGTAAGTAAACTCTTTGAATAAAATCTATCCAGTTCATTCCGTTCATTTGTAGGTATGAGTCAACAAGAAGCCATTGTCTAGCGATAGCATGACCTATGAATAATGCAACTATGAATCCTAAGAAAGCTCTTAGCAAAGCTAGGATTAAGCCTACTAAAGCTCTTTTAGCAAGGCTAGTCTCGTTAATATCTACGTCGAATAATCTAAACACAAGCTTCATAGTTGCTCTTTTTCTCCAGAAGAAAGGATTGCTTAAGAACCAGATCAAAGGTATTACCCAAAGAACTTGCCAGTAGTAGCCTTTTTCAAAGGTTATGTCCCAGATGTTTACTCCTGCTTTGTGAAGCATCCACCATCCGTTAAACTTCATTTGGAATAGCCAGTTTGCATAGGATAGTTGCGAAATTATGAAGATTATTATTGCTAAGAACATTATTGTTATTGTTAGTCGTTTATGCTCTTTGAAGAACTCTTTTATTTGCTTTCCGTAGCCAATTCTTTCTTCTTCCATTTTTCTTTCCTCCTTTTTCTTGCCCCACCCACGGCTGGATTTTGGGGTACGTGGGGCTTGGCCCCAGGCTTAAAAGCCCTCCAGCCCACAGAAAAAAAGGGAATTTTAAAGAGAGAAAGCCCAAAAAAAGGCTATAGTCCATGCTATTATCACTGCTATGAAAGGAACCCTCTTGTCTTTGTAAACCATTGAATATGAGTAAATTCCTAAGGCTGCAAAGAAGCCAAAGAGTAGAAGTATGTAATAGCTGAATACTACAGGAAACGTTTGTTGAAATTCTTGGATTCTTAGGTTAAGTCCGATTATTAGCAAGAAAGCGCACCATCCTGCCAAAAACAAAGCTGCAAAGCAAAGACTTACTATTTTACTCTTTTCCATTTAGCTTCTCACCTCCTTTTTAATTTGATAACCTTGAAGAAAAACAAGAAAAGACATTCAATTCTTAACAAAAGACAACTCAAGAAAAAAATTTTCTTTTTGATTAGAAAAAACTCTACCAAAATTTTTCTTCAATTTTTGCTTTTTTCCTTCAAGTTTTATCAAGTTAGTTGCTCTAAAGGTAAACCAAGTTTTTTCGTTTAATAAATCTTATAATTATAAACTTCGAAAGCCTTATAAGTTTTTTTCTCAAAAAATGAAACACTTGTTTCACCTTTCTGGAATAAACTCAATTTTTTTCCAAGTTTCGCCTTTTTTAAAATCTTCTATGCTTGCAACGTAAAGGATTAAACCTATTCCTTTATGCTCAAAGCTATACTTTGCAGCTTGCTGTATTACACAAACTTTTATTTTTTCCGAAGAGCAAACAAAATAAATTTCTTTTCTGGAATTCTTTATTTTTTCATAAATCTTAGCCGGAACAGCTTCAGCTATCAAGCTAACTTCAAAGTTAAACTCATTTTTTTCTATTTCAATTTTTTCTTGAGTCCTTGAAACTATTCTATAGCCATTCAAAGTGAAAACGTTTTCCAAAAACTTTATTTCCTCTTCGCTAAACTCCTTTCTCTCATGCTTTGGCAAGGTATTGTTTCTTAAGATAAGAGCAAGCTCACCCTCATGTGTTAAGAAGTAGAATATGGCAGTTTGCTTGTAAACCTTTGCTTTTCTTGAACCGATAAAACCTATTTGGCTAAGCTTTTCTACAATTTCGTTAAAAACTCTGCAAGACATTTTTAACTTTTTATAAAGCTCAGAAGTGTAAGAACCTTCAAAACTAGCTAAAGCTTCTAAAACTTTCCACTCGTTATAAGTAACTCTTAAAATCTTTTTCTCGATATCTTCTTTCTCAAGCTTAAGCGCAACCTCAAAATCCTTTCTTTCTCTTTCTTTAAATTTCAAAATCCTTTCTTCCATTTCCTTTCTTAAAATTTCATCGCTTATAATTCCCCTTTCAACCAAAACTAAAGGAAACTTTATCAGGAAAGGATTTGGAAAATCAGACTTTCTTATCAAAATAAAAGCATGTCCTACAGGAAGCCTTCTCAAGTAATCTATATCTTTTTCTTCTCTTAATCCTAACATATTAGCTGCATCTTGTACGTCTGAAGAATACTTTGTATCTAAGCCCAAATTCATGTAAATATGCGTAGAAGTGTTTCCCAAGGCAGGATAGCTCACTAAAGAAGGGTGCTGATCAACATAAATCATTCCTATTCCTAACTCTCTAATTTCTCTGAATATCAAATCAGTTACAGCTTCTACCCCAAACTTCTTAGTTTTTTCTCTGTTCAAAACATGATGAGCTTCTTCAAGGATTATTACTCCCAAAAGCTTTTCTCTTTTGTTTGAAACAATAAGCCAATCTCTTATCCATTGCAAGATTATTTCTATGAAAAAAGTTTTGTCATCATTGCTTAAAGAATCGAGCTCAAGTATTGTTATTTTGCCTTTTTCAAAAAAGCTCGAAGGTAAAATTCCTTTTTCACAATCAAAGATTTCTCCTGTTTCTCTCAAGCATAAAGATTCTAAAGGCCTTTTTGCAGTTGCTATCCAGTTTTTCTCTCTTGGTGAAAGCTCAAAGCAAGAATATTTCTCAAGCCAATCTTTTATATCTTTTATTCTTGGAGTTTCTGGCTCAAGCTTTTTGTAGAGCTCGTCCAAAGCTTTTAAGATTATGTGCCTTCCTCCTCCCAAAAGCCAGTAAGCATGGTCAAAAACTTCGGCAAACTCTTTTATCCACTGAGAAACCTGAACTCCTTGAGGAGGAACCAAAGGATTAAACCTGAAAGGAGCAATATCTCTTCCAACAGTATAAACTGTTATCCTTTCTTTAAGCTCAGTAGCAAGCAAATCTCTGTAGTTTCTTTTTGAAAAGTCAAAAATTAAAATTGGAATTTCCCTTTTTGCTAAGGATTTTACAAGAAAATGAACAATATTAGTTTTTCCTGAGCCTGAAGAACCAAAGATTCCTACATGCGTTAGCAAATCTTTCTCGTTTAAAAACAAAGGGTAAAGCTCTTTCTTTCCGTATAAAATGGTTCCGAGCTCAAAATCTCCTTTTGAAGCAATTTCTTTTGGAGGAGGCTCTAGCAAAGCTGAACTTTTTAATTCATCATCAGAAAAAATGCTTGCTTTTATTCCGTCTATTATTTCAACTATTTTCTTTCTATATTCTTCATCTCCTAGAAAATAAGCTGCCTCGAGCCTTGCTGCTTTTTCTTTCCCCAAAAAAGGAATAAGCCTTTGAATCTCTTTTGTTATTTCTTCCATTTTATCCACCTAAGTTTAAGTCTGAAAATAAGCTTGCTATCTTTGATTCTTCTTCGTATTGCTCTTCAAGCTCTTTTAGCTGCTTTCTTAAGGCTACTATGTCACGCCAGAAAAGAGTATTTTCCTTTCTCTTTTCCATTCTTAACAAAGTAACGTTAAGCTTAAACTCCCTTAGCTCTTCCCTGTTTGAAATTGTTGAAATTATTCTTTCCATTTCTGCTATGTCTGAATCTATTTCTTTGTTAAACTTTACGTTCATCTCTTCTCTTTCTTTAATAATCTGCTTGATTTCTTCTATTCTTTCCTTCAAGAACCTCACTCTATCGAACAAATTTCCAACAACTTTTGAACCAAAGAGCTCTAAAGGTTCAATTTCGGTTGATTGCATATCCTTAGCAAGCTTTTGAAGAATTGGCACGCTTATTTTCTGAATTTTTGGCTTGATTACTTTAACTTCTTCTTGTTTGTACTTTGGAATTTTTGGCAAAGCTTGAGAAGAGCTATCTTCTTTTTTCTCCACATAATCTTCGCTGTCCTTGCTCTTGTAGCTTTTTATAACTCTTTTTATTTCTTTGTCATCCAATTCATAGTATTCCATATAATCACTTATTGGTAGTTAATGAAAATTAAATTATTTAAATCTTTCGATGTTAAGACAACTAAAGACATTTTTCTCCACTTTTCAAAATTTTTCTCAATTCTTTAAGAAATTTGTCCAAAAAAATTGGTACAAATGCGTCAAATTTAAAAACTTTTTTGTCATTATATTTTCATATGATAGACGAAAGAGATTTGTTTATATTAAATGAATTGAGAAAAAACGCAAGGCTTAGCTCTCGTGCCCTAGCAAAAAAAGTTGGCTTACCAATTTCTACCGTGCATAGAAGAATAAAAAGGATGGAAAAGGAAGGAATAATCAAAGGGTATTATGCAGCCATAGACTTTGAAAAGATAGGAAAACCTATAGAAGCATTAATATTGATAAACCTTGCAGAAGGAAGAGAATATATCCCTTTAGAACAAATAAAAAAAGAGCTTAAAGGAATAGGAGAAATAATGGAAATTCTTGTTCTTCAAGGGGGAAACATCGATCTAATAACAAAAGTGAGGCTTCCTAACCTTAAAAACCTTTCATCATTTTTGGAAAACATAAGAAAGCTTGAAGGAATAGAGGAAGTTTCTTGCTCCATAGTTGCTGAGGAATTGAGTTAATTTTTTAGATGTTAGACGTCTAACATAAAACAAAAAAATGGGGAAGTGGAAAGGAAGTCAAAGAAACTCATTGCCTTCTAAGCTTTGGTATAGCAAAAGCTAAGATTAGCCCTAGAAAGAAAATCAGCACAACGAAGATTGCTGTGCCAAGAATAGGACCTGCCATCAGAGCAAGGAAAACCGTCACTATTAAGTAAAGCACTGATAGCAAAGCCATTGTCACAATTTTTTCTTCCTTTGGCATGTTAGCTCCTCCTAGATTATGATGAAAAAGCCCCAGTCCTTCCATGCACCGAAGCTCATCCACCACCAAGCTGCTATCACCCAGCCAAAGAATGTTAGTTTGCCATAGCCCCATGTGTATATCCAACCGTCTCCAAGCTCTGTCTGTATTATATTTTCGATGAACCATCTTATTAAGTATCCTACTAACGCTAATATTGCTCCGACCAAAGCTATTATTCCTGCCACAAACTTGCTAACAAGCTCTGGAACTGCTAGCAAGCCCGCGATTATCGGTCCTAAAAGCCCTGCTATGGAAGCAAAGGTTGACTTATACTTTGCATCCTCTAAAGTGTATTGAGGAATGTGATGATGATGCTTTGAAGCTCCGTTTAAAGTATAGGCTTTGTTCTTAGCTAGTGGATAGTAGGTTTCTATGTTGTCAGGATGGTCGTACTTAACCCAGAAATAATCGCTTCCAGGAGCTCTAACAAAAAGTATACCATCCCAATAGTATTTTGGTAAACTTAAACTAGAAGTTGTTGCCATAACTCTATAGCCTGGCTCTATGAAAAGCCAAGAAGGCATAGGCACTCTAGGAGGTTTTGGCTGAGGATATATTTTTGCTATTGGATAAGGATCAGACTTTATTGTTATTACCCTTCCTTCAACAGTAGTTTTTACTTCAATCTGAACGTAGTGTTGACCTGCTTTTATTATGTCAAACCTTTTGGCATAGACTTTGAAACCATTTATTTCAAACGTTTTTGAAGTTTCTATGGTTAAATTTGTGTTTAATAGCGAGACACTTGCATAAGTTGGCAGAGCTACACTTGAACTTAGCACTAGGAAGAGAAGCAGCGCTACTATTGCTACTTTGTACTTTCGCATTTTTTCTTTCCTCCTTTTTCTTGCCCCACCCACGGCTGGATTTTGGGGTACGTGGGGCTTGGCCCCAGGCTTAAAAGCCCTCCAGCCCACAGAAAAAAAAGAGGGAAAATGAAAGCTATTCCTTTTCTTCTTCCTCTTTGTCTCTCTTTTCTAGAAATTCTGTCAACTGCTTTGCTATGAGTTTTGCTGGAAGTGTTTGAGACACTGGCTTAACTATAGCCTTTATCAAAGAACCTATGCCAATTAGCACAAAGATTATTCCAACTATGCAGCAAATGTAACCTATTGCCATATCCAAGGCTGGAACCGAGAGTAATGTCCATGAACCTATTTTCCAGTCTATTATGCCTATGGAAAGTTTTGCAAATATCAGATACTTTAGAAAGAATAAACCTAGAAAGAACGCAACGATACCGCAAAGGATTATCGAGATAGGAAACTTGAACCTTTGCCATACTGGTATGGTTACCTCTTTTACTATCTTTTTGCCTTCTTTTGCTGCAGTTTTTGCTAACTCTTTTGCCTTCTTTCTTTTGTACTCGTCTCTTGCTATTGCTCCTACTGTTACAATCATTGAAGTAATGCATACCGTTGCAAGAACCCAAACCCAAGGACTAATTCCATGTTCACTTATTGGCTTGTCAGGATCAGAGTCTGGGTCTGGATCAGGTTTTGGATTTGGCGGAGTTCTGTCAACTATTTCTGTGTTGTTATCTGGCAGGACTGGTGGCAAAAGTTTGAAGCTTAAGTAAGCGTTGCTTGTCACTAGCCCATCCCAAGACCTTTTCACGTAGAAAAATACCTTTCCTTCTGTTTCGCTTGCTACGCCCAGGTTTTCCACCTCAAAACTAAGCTTTTCTGTTTCATTTGGCTTTAAAGTTATAGTAACGCTAGTAGGTTTAATAGAAGCTCTTGAAGTGCTTGTGTCAGCAATAACAATTGCAGAACTTGCTGTTTTTGCGTACTGCTTCAACACTACTTCACACTTTCTTTTCCCTGCTGCTTCTATCTCTGAACTTCCAACCCACTTCACGCTTTCTATTCTTATGTCAGCAATCGGTGGCCTATAAACCCAAGTTTCAGCAAGCTCAGTAGGAACAAAGAAAGTAACTATCGGAGCTCCGCTATAAGCTCCCCATGGAATTTCCACTATTACAGCATGAGGTTCGCCGTCTTTCATTTCTATCTGCCATTTATAACCTCTTAGCCATGTTTTGGCAATGTTTCCTTGACTTGTCATTTTATTTAGGTACCACATCAAGCTGTAGTCGCCTTCGCTTGGGTAGATGGGTGGAGCTATAGGATCTCTTATGAAGTTAATGTCCCAAAATCCATCTCGTGCAACCCAACCTTTTTCTGAATCGATTATCGGATAAGCTAAATCTGGCTGCTTGAAAGGTGCTGGACTACCTGCAACATCCTTATCGCTTACTGCACAAGGATTCCATCTTACTACGCCGAACCAGAAGGTAGAGTAAGCTTTGCTGTCCTTTATATAGCAAAGTACGCAACTTTTTGAAGGATAGTATACTGTGGTAGCACCATGATCATATCTTATATATTGGAGTGCTTCGCTTGTAAAAATGTAGTTCTCGTTGAAAAGGACTATTTCAGGAACATGTGGCTCTGAGAAATCACCCTCTAGTCTACCTAAGTTTTTGATTAGTACAGGACCTTTTGGTGTGTTAACCACGAATTCCTTTTCTCCTGCCTCTGTGTTTAGCGAAGCTTTGCCCATTAGAGTACCTTCTAGATAAACAGAAACTTCGAAGATTGTGTATTTTTCCCAACTAGGCTCTCCCCATTGGTAATATTTAACTACTGTTGCTGGTATAGAAACATCTTTTTCGTACCAAACGTTACCGATAAGTTTGCTCGCGCATCCTCGATAAACTTTTGGTGCAACTATTCTGTCTTCTATGGGAGCAAGCTTAAGTAATCTTTTGAAATAGGACTTTACTGGTTTTATTACTATTTCCACCGTTTTCTTCGTTTTTATCTTAGCTCCTTCTTCATCTTTCAAAGGCTGCGTTGTGTTTGCAGGAAGTTTTATTCTTCCCTCAAAGTTGTCCATCTGGTCTACTGCTGCAGTAAAAACCCAGTAGCCCCCTCGCCAATTCCCTGAGCTATCCTCGTCACCACCTTGCAACTGAACGTTTTGCGGTGGGGTTAAAAGTGTTGCTTCGCAGCTTACTGTTAAGCTAAGCACTAGGAAGAGAAGCAGCGCTACTATTGCTACTTTGTACTTTCGCATTTTTCTTCTTTCCTCCTTTTTTTATTTTCCTCATCATCTCGAGGAATTCTGCCATAGCTCAACTATGACTGTAAGAAGCCTCTCCCTTCCCCTAAAACTCTAAAGACAGCGCTTTTTCTTTCCCAAGACAAGTAGCTTTCAAAATTTTATAGAAGGCGATATTCTTGAGTACTTCACTTTTTTGTTTTTTTCTTATCTTGTTAGCTACTCTATCCAAAACGAATTTTGCACAGTCCTTTTGTAAGTGTAAATTAGGTAAAGTAAGAGCATATGGATAATTTACTGCAAGCCATAGAAAGAAAAGTTTATAAAGAGAGAAAGGTTTTTAAATCTTTATATCTATTATTAACTATTAAAAAGTGGTAACCATGAAAATATTTACCGACTTAAACGATACCTTAGTTAATTGTAAGTTTGGTAACTTAGACTTGGCAATAGTTAAAGAACTTGACAAGTATTACCCAGGAATTTTTAGGGATGCCATGAACGAGCTATTAGAAATTGCAAGCTGGGAAGATAAAGTAGCAAGAGCGTTTAAAGTTCTGGGCAAGTATAGGGTCTCAAAAGAAGATTATTCTTGTGTTGCCGAGCAACTGGTAAATGGAAATGGTGTGAAGGTTTTTGAGCCTGTGATTAAAAGCTTGGAAAAGGTTTCTGACGTTTTAACAGGAATCTATATTTTTACAGGAAGTTCTCAAGAGGTTGCTGACCTTTTAACTGAGAAGAAAATTAAACCCTTACTTCCAAGTTATGTTGAACTAATGGTTTTTGCCACACAACTATGCGAAGAAAAGGGAAGTTATACAGGAAAACTTAAGACTCTTTACGGTTTTAACGAGAGAAAAGAAATTACAAGAAAATTGAAAGTTGGCGATGTTTCGGTGGGAATAGGAGATAATTATGCTACCGTTAACCAAGGTATGGTAAGAGAAACAAACTATGGAATTTTTCTTTCCAAAAAATGGAACACTATAGACAGGAAGGGGAATATTTTTTATGTAAGGCCAAAACACTTGTACGTTGCTATCGAGCAAATACTAAACGAAAGCTTACCAGTTTGCAAGTGGATAATAAAGTGCGATTTGAGTGAGGCTTATGCAAGAGAAACTAATCCAAGAACTAAGTAATCTTGGATTAAGCAATTATGAAGCTAGAGTTTACTTAGCTCTAGCTTTAAAAGGGCCTTTAACAGGTTTTGAAATAAGCGAAGTTAGCAAAATTCCTTACCCAAAAGTTTACGAAACAATAAACAAACTTAAGCTTAAGAATATGATAGAAATTTCCTTCGAAGGAAAGCATAGGAAATTTAAAGCTGTTGACCCAGAAAATGCTTTTCAAAGATTAGTAAGAACAAAGGAAGAAGAAATTCTTGAGTTTAAAAACAAAGTAAAAGAAGTTTCAGAACTAATAAAAAGCCAAAATCAAGAGGACAAACAAGATGGAAGTTTATGGATTTCCCAAGGAAATAGAGAATTCTTGGAAAAAGTTTCTTTTATGATAGAAAAAGCAAACGATTATGCTTATGGCTTAACCAGAAAATTCTCAAGAATTGCTGAGTTGGATGAAGAGATTATTAAGGCAGCAAAAAGAGGGGTTAAGATTAAACTTCTTGGTACTTCTTCTTTTGACGAGATAAGCTTAGCAAGAGCTCAATGGTATGTTGCAAACAAAATAGAAATAAGAACTTTAGAGTTAGAAGAACAACCAAGAATTTGTTTAATAGACGGGAAAGAAGTTTGCATAAGAATAGATAACCAAAACAACTCGCAGGTTATTTGGTCTGACAATCCACACTTGGTTAACTTGATTAAAAAATATTTTGAGCTTTTGTGGGAAAAAGCAGAAGAATTCAAACTTCCAAAAAATACTTTAACTTCTTCCTTCTAAATTAATGTATGATTCAGCTTAACTTCCTAGGAGCTTTAAACACAGTAGGAGCTTCTGGAGTTTTTATCGATAATGGAATAGAAAAAATTCTTTTAGATTATGGGACAAAAATTCAGGAAATTCCTCCAAAATTTCCTTTGTCTGTTTCTCATCCAATAGATGCTTTGCTTCTCTCTCATTCGCATCTAGACCATTCAGGTGGAATGCCGATACTTTTTAAAAACTCCAACTCATGTCCAATTTTTGCTATAAACGTTAACAAAGAATTGGTTGAGCTTCTTTTGTTTGATTCTATTAAAGTGAGTAGGGAAGAAGGGGTTGAGCTACCTTTTAGAAAAAGAGAAGTGAAAAAGACAATAAAAAATTTTTTACCTGTTAACTATAGAGAAAGTTTTAAGATTCATAAAAGCAAGATAACTTTTTTTGACGCAGGTCATATTCCTGGCTCTGCAATGATTTTTATTGATTTTGGTGAAAAAACCTTACTTTATACAGGTGATTTTAACACCATAGAAACAAGACTTTTGAAAAAAGCAGACTTAAACTTGCCAGAAATAGATGTTTTAATAACAGAAAGTACTTATAGCGATAGAGACCATCCTGAAAGAAAAGAGCAAGAAAAAGAGCTGATAGAAACTATAAGGGAAACTTTGTCAAGAGATGGAATTTGCTTGATAGCTGGTTTTGCTGTTGGAAGAATAGACGAAATTCTACTTGTCCTTGATTCTTATGGAATAGACTATCCTGTTTTTGTTGACGGAATGGCAAAAAAAGCCATAACAATAATAAACAAGTACAATAATTTGCTAAAAAACCCAAAAAGCTTGGATAAAGCTTTGGAAAAAGTAGAGTATGTAAAAAGCCAGAAAATGAGAAAAAGGATTTTAAAAGAACCTTGTGTTATTCTTTCAACTAGCGGGATGCTTTCTGGCGGGCCAATAGTTGAGTACATAAAAAGGCTTTATTCAAGAGAAGATTGTAGTCTTGTTCTTACCTCTTTTCAGCTAGAAGGTACTCCTGGCAAAACATTGCTTGAAACAGGAAGATATATAAATGAAGAGCTTGACTTAGATGTAAAAATGCAGGTTAAAAGACTTGATTTTTCTTCTCATGTTGGAAGAAAGGGTTTGTTTGAGTTCATAGAAAAAGTTTCTCCTGAAAAAGTTTTTTGTGTACATGGCGATCATACACAAGAGTTTGCCTCTGAGCTTAAAGAAAAAGGTTTTGACGCTGTTGCTCCTTTAGCAAACAACAGAGTTTTTAATCTTTAAAACAAAAATATTAACCAAAAAGTAGTAAAATTTAAATATTTATCACTCAATAATAGTGACTATGAAAGGAAATGAGTTAGAGTTTTGCACAGAAAAATACAAGAAATGGCGCAACATAGCTTTAAATTCAGAAAATTTGGAAGAAGCTAAAAAAGCAGCTGAAAGAGCGTTTTTCTGGTTAGAGCTTTATTCAGCTTACTTAGCTATATTATCAGCAGAGAAGCTTGCTAAGCATAATAAAAAACTAAAAAATAAAATTTTTGCTGCAAGAATAAAAATTTGTAAGAAATTGAACGAATACTCAAAACAAATGCTTAACGATTTAAGACTGTAAGTTTTTGAGAGTTTCCAAGAATTTTTCCGTTGATAAAAATCCTTTTATGCTTGCTCCTCCTGCTGTTGTATGACCCCCTCCTCCAAAAAGGTTAACTATTTTATAAACATCTTTTCCGGTGTGGCTTCTTAGCTCAAGTTTTGTGAATATCGTGTTTTTAAGTTCATCAACTTTATGGAATATTGCTGCGATGAAATCAAAAGGTGCGTTAGAATGTTCTTTAAGCTTATCGTTTATTATGTGAACTGGTATCGGATTGTTAGACTCATAAACTGCTATTCTGTTTCCATTCACTTCAAACACCTTAGCTTTTTTTAACACGTCTTCCTCTGCTTGTCTTTTCCACTCGTAGTAATTTTTCAAAAGTATTGTAATGCTTTTGTTTTGCTCAAATTTTTCTATTCCAGAAAAAGCTAAATCTCTAGCTAAACTCCTTAGCTTATGATAAGATTTAGTAAACTTGATTGCAGCTATCAAATCTCTTAGAAATAAAGCTTCATCGCTTTTAATCTCGTTTCTATCTATTTCATTTGCTATTCCTATTAAATTTGATTCTATTCCAAAATACTTACCAACAAGCTGAGAGGCGCTTGGGCTTGAGCTATCGACAAAAACCTCAACGTTTTTATATTCTTCTTGCTTTGGCCAAATATGGTGGTCTATCCAAACAGCTTTTTCAAAAAGAGAAGATAGAAGAAGGGATTTGCTATCAGCAGAAATGTCAAAAACATAAAGCTTTCCTAGCTTTCCTTTGATTATACAAGAGAATAAAGTTTTTTTGATTTTAGAAGGCGAGGAAAAATAAACATTAGCTTTACTTCCAAATTTTTTAAAGAATAAGGATAAGCAAATTATTCCGTCTGCATCGTTATGAGTTATGACAAGAGGAATTTCCATATTTATTAAATTATTGCCAATTTATTTATATGAAGAAAAGTTTAAGAAAAAAGGTTGTTTTTTTGGTTGTTGATGGGTTAGCTGATTTACCTATAAACAACAAAACTCCTTTAAGCGAGGCAAAAAAGCCTAACCTTGATTACTTTGCTTCTAACGGTTTGCTAGGGCAAATAATTCCTGTTAAAAAGTCCTACTGGAACGAATTAACAAGAACTAGTGTAAGTCATATAGCAAACATTTCCTTGCTTGGTTTTAACCCTTATAAACTTGAAATTAAAAGAGGTCCTTTAGAAGCTGTTGGGGCAAACATCCCTTATACTGAAGGACATTTAGCAGTAAGATGCAACTTTGCTACTGTTGATAAAGAGCTAACTGTTTTAGATAGGCATATAGGAAGAAACTTTTCTGGCTTGGATGAAATCGCAAGAACAATAAACGAACAAGTTAATATTGGCGTACCTTTTGTTTTTATGCGAACTTATGGACATAGAGCAGTTTTAATAATAAAAGAAAAATTGAGCGATAAGATAACGGATTCTGACCCTTATTATGACGGAGAAAAGGTGAGAAGAGTTGAGCCTTTGGAGCCAGAAGCAAAAAGGAGTGCAGAACTTGTTCAAAAGTTTTTAGATAGAGCAAGGGAGCTTATAGAGTTTCATCCTGCTAATGAAAAAAGGATTAAAGATGGTTTGCCGCCAGCAAACTATATAATAACAAGAGAAGCAGGAAACAAACTGCCTTCTTTACCAAACTTTTCGAAAAAGTATAAGGTAAAAGCTGTTTGCGTAGCTGAAAACGGAGTGATGAAAGCAACTTGCTTGCTTGCAGGCTTTAACGCAATAACAGTTCCTGAGCTCAAGTTTCAGCCCAGCTTAAAATTTATATTCGATAGCATAGACGCTGCTTTGGCTGAGTATGATTTTGTTTATGCTCACATAAAAGGGCCTGATGAGCCTGCTCATGATGGCGACTTCCATAAAAAAAGAGAAATGATAGAAGAAATTGACAGAAAGCTTGAGCGTTTCAGGAATTTTAAGGGAATTTTGGTTGTAACTTGCGACCATATTACTTCTTGCAAAACAAGAAAACATGAATTTGGAGCAGTGCCGGTATTAGTTTACGGAAAAGGGAAAGGGAAATCAAAAAGTTTTAGCGAGATGGAAGCTGAGAAAGGGAAGCTTGGACTAATAACTGGAAAGAAACTAATGGAGTTTATTTTGAAGGATTCTAACTAACTTTTTATTTAAAAAAATCGAATTTCAAATTATGATAGCCCAGAATTTAGAGATAAGAAGAATTCTTGCAACTAATTCTCAAGAAACTATAGAAATTGAGCTTGAGTTTAAAAAAGGAAAGGTTAGAAGTTCTGTACCAATAGGAACAAGCGTTGGAAAATATGAAGCAAAATATTTGCCTGTTGATCAAGTTTTAAAGAAATTTTCTTTAATTAAAAAGCATTTTATTAACGAAGATTTTAAAAATCAGGAAGACGTTGATTTGCTTTTGCGCTCAATAGATACTACTCCTGATTTGAGAGAAATAGGAGCAAACTTAGCCTTAGGAATTTCTTCTGCTTTTCTCAAAGCTTTTGCCTTGAATGAAGGCAAAGAAGTTTTCGAGTATTTATCGAAAGGAAAGCCTTCAATCCCAAAACCAATTTGTAATATAGTAGGGGGTTGGAAGGATTCAAAAGTTGACATTCAAGAGTATCTGCTCTTACCTGAACATCAAAAATCATTTTCAGATTCTGTATCAAAAATAGCAAAAGCCTATAGAGAAACAGGAAAAATGCTTATAGATAAAGATGAAACCTTTGCCTTTTCTAAAAACTTAGAATCAGCATGGGTAACCAACCTTAAACCTGAGGAAATCCTGAAAATTTTAGAAAATTGTGCAGAAAATTTTGATTTAGTTATAGGTTTGGACGTTGCAGCATCTCAACTTTGGGACGGAGAAAAGTATTTCTATTCAAAACTAAACTTAAGGCTAACAAGAACAGAGCAACTAGCTTTTATAGAAAAGTTAGCAAGAGAATTTTCAATTCTTTACATAGAAGACCCTTTCCATGAAGATGATTTCATAGGTTTCAGCACTTTAACCCATAGGTTAAGAGGAAGAATAATTTGTGGTGATGATTTGTACGCAAGCAATTTAAAAAGATTTAAGGAAGGGGTTTTACACAAAGCAACAAACGGAATTATAATTAAACCCAATCAAATAGGAACTATTAGCGATGTTATAAAACTTTGCGAGGAAGCAAAAAAGGAAAAGCATGCAAGAATAATTTCTCATCGTTCAGGCGAAACAGAAGATACTTTGATTTGCCATTTGGCTGTTGGTTTAGGTTGCGAATACATAAAGCTTGGGATAAGCGGGGAAAGAACAGTAAAGATTAACGAATTGATAAGAATAGAAGAAAAAATATAAGGCAAAATATCTTTTCATTTATATTAAATCTTTATATTTAACATTAAAGTATAATTTATTTTACCGATTCTTATGAAGTACTCTTTCGAGAAAAGACAGAGAGAAAAGAAAATAGAAAGAATAGTTAAGGAATTGAAAAGAGTAAGATGGCAGTACAGAAACACAATCTTCTTTTTAATAAGCATTTTTGTAGCATATCTAATCTTAAGAAACGAAAGTTTCGTAGAAATGCTTTATAGCTTAGGAAGAATCGGCTATCTTGGTTCTTTTTTCTCTGGCTTATTCTATACTTTTAGCTTGAGCGTAGCCATTTCAACAGTAATATTCTATAAAATGGGGAAGTATTTTAACCCTTTTTTAATAGCTTTTGTAGGTGCTTTTGGAAGTGTTATAAGTGATTATTTTATTTTTAGGTTTGTTAGAGATAATTTAGTTGACGAGATAAAGCTTTTAGTTAACAACACAAGCAAAAAAGTTGTTAAAACTTTCAAAAATTCGATATTCTATAAAATTTTTCCTTTCTCAAATTTAGCTTTATCTGAAATTTTTGAAAGAACTTGGCTTAAAGTTTCTCGCTCAAGAAAATGGAAAATTTTAATAAGTTTTCTTGGTTGCTGCATGATAGCTTCTCCTTTGCCTGATGAGCTAGGAATAGCCCTTCTCGGCTCGGTAAAACTTGAGTCAAAGAAGTTCATAATCTTTTCTTACTTGTTAAACTTCATCGGAATTTTTCTTATAGCTTCGCTATGGTTTTAAACGTTAAAAAACAAATATAAAATATGAAGGAAAGAAAAATTGGAGAATGGGCTTTTATTCTTGGGGTTTTGATAGCTTTCTTTGCTGGAATAGTTATCGGCAAAGTTGAGGGAAATGTGGCAGTAGTTCTTATACTTTTAGGCTTGTTCGTCGGTTTAATTAACTTGAAAAAAGATGAGAAAAAATTAACAACATTCTTAGTTGCAGCAATAGCCTTGCTTTTATCAGGAACCGCAGGTTTAGAAAACCTTCCTCTAATAGGCTCTTTTATCGGGCCAATTCTAATTAACATCACAAGCTTTGTAACACCAGCTGCTGTGATAATTGCTTTAAAAGTAGTTTATAACTTGGCAAAGAAAGGCTAAATTTAAACAAATGAAAAAAATATTATATGGAAATCTTTACTGAAACTTTAACCTTTTTTTCTTCTGTAGCCTTGCTTGCTTTAGCATCTCAGCTAGTTATAAAAAACGCTGCAAAGCTAGCAAGGATAACTGGTTTAGGTGAAGTGGTTATTGGCTTTATTCTCCTTTCTGTTTCAACAAGCATGCCAGAAATTAGCGTAGCTATATTTTCAGTTTTGACTAAAAACGTTGGTATAAGCATTGGTGACTTGTTTGGTGCAAATGTAATAAACATTTGCTTGATAATTGCTCTTGGTATATTAGTTTCAAAGAAACCTATAAAAATAAAAAAAGAAGAAATAACAAACCTTTCTCTTCTTCTTTTCTTCGCTTCTTTGATTCCTTTAGCACTTATTTTTGTAGGTGAGCTTGGATTCTTAGTTGGAATTTTGCTATTAGCATTTTTCTTTGGTTTTTGTCTTTTTTCGATAAAGAGAAGAATTGGACTTAGAGAAAAAAATGAAAAGAAAAATGATATAGCTAAACCTTTGGTTTGGCTCTTGTTTGGCTTGTTTTTCCTTGTTTATAGCGCAATGTTTGTGGTTAATTCTGCTTCAGTTATTTCTGAGCTTACAGGAATTTCCCAGTCAGTAATAGGTGCAAGCATAGTCGCTTTAAGCACAACCCTTCCTGAACTTTCTGTTTGTTTGACCGCAATAAAAGAAGGGCATCCGCATCTTACTTTAGGCGATACCATAGGCTCCTGTGTCACAAACATTACTTTAATTCTTGGGTTAGTTTTAATCCTATCAGAGTTTAGGGTTAGTGTTGCTGCCTTCTCGACAATAGCTTTATTCGCTTCCTTTTCTGCTCTTGTTCTTTGGTATTTTATGAAAAACAGGTTATTAACCAGAAAAGAAGGATTTTTTCTCATTTTAATTTTCTTCATTTATATGCTCTCAATTTACGGTGTTATAACCTTAGAAAGAATGTTTTTCTTAGGCTAGATTTATATAGTTTATTAAGCCCAAGAAATACTTTATAGGTGAGAGCTTGATTTTAATAGATGGTTCTATAGGAGAAGCTGGTGGGCAAATTTTAAGAACAAGTATTGCTCTTTCTTCGCTTTTGCTTAAACCTATAAAAATCATCAACATAAGAAAAGGTAGAGCTAAACCAGGGTTAATGGCTCAGCATTTAGCTGGAGTAAAGTTTGCTGGTGAATTTTGTAAAGCTGAGATAAAAGGTTTAAAAATTGGTTCAACTGAGCTTGAATTTATTCCAAAAAGTTTTAATATAGAAGATAAAAGAATAGACATAGGCACAGCAGGCCAGATTTCCTTAATCTTACAAACTCTAACTCCTTTACTGATTTTTGGAGGAAAAGAAGTAAAACTTAAAATTGTTGGCGGAACAGCAGGTCTTGGGGCTCCTACGATACATTACGTAAAAAACGTTCTTTTTCCTATGGTTTCAAAGCTTGGAGTGAAAATTCCTGAATTAGAAGTTGAAAGAGAGGGTTTTTATCCAAAAGGAGGTGGAATAGTAAAAACCAAGTTTTATCCTGTTAAAAAATTAAATTCGATTAAATTGCTTGAAAGAGGTAAAGTGAAAAGCATAAAAGGAATTTCTATAGCTGACTCTTTACCAGAGCATGTTGCGGAAAGACAAGCAAATTCTGTAGAAAAAATTTTAAAAGATTATGGTTTTGAAGCAAAAATTGCAACTCAAGCTGTGAAAACGTTCTCTCCTGGAACTTCTATAACTTTATGGGCCGAATGTGAAAATTCTGTAATCGGGGCAGACAATATAGGAAAAAAGGGAATAAAGGCTGAAAAAATAGGAGAAGAATGCGCGAAAGAGCTTTTGGCTTCAATAGAATCAAAAGCTGCTTTAGATAAGTATTTAGCTGACCAAATATTGATATTTTTAGCTTTGGCTGAGTCTGAGTCAGTAGTAAGTGTAGAAAAAATAACCCAGCACTGCTTAACAAATATTAAAATAATAGAACAAATGTTAAGCGTGAAGTTTAGGTTAGAAGAAAGCTTTCCACCAAGAATAAGTGTTAAAGGTATTGGTTTTGAGGCGAGAGAATGAAAGTATTGGTTTTAGGTTGTGGAGCAATAGGTTCGTCGATAATAAGGCTACTTTTGAAAGAGAAATTTATAGATGAAGTTTTTTGTGTAAGTAGAGAGAAAAAAACTGCAAAAGACTTTCTTCTGAAAGATTTTAGAAGCGTAGAATTTAAAGTTGGTGACGCCCTTAACTTTAAAACGATAAAACCTTTTTTAGAAAAATCAGATTTCGTAATTAATGCATTACCGAGCTATGTAGAGGTAAAAGGAAAGGAAGTTTTGATTAACCTAAAAATTCTTGAGTTTTGTTTGAAAACTGGAACGAATTACTTGGACTTTGCTTGTTACGGAGATTACAAAAGGAAGATTGCTGAGCAGCTCATTTTTAAAGAAGAATTCGAAAGAGAAAGAGTTTTTGGTTTAATTAACGCAGGTGTTGCTCCTGGCTTGTCAAACCTTATAGCAAAGGAAAGTAGTGAAGAGTTTGACTATTTAGATAGTATAAAGATAAGAACCTTAGAAGATCAAAGAGGATTAGAATTTGTGCTTCCTTGGTCAAGAGAAGGGATGTTTGACGTTGCCTCTAAAGCTTTAGTTTATAGAAATTACAAGTTTTTTCTGAAAGAACCTTTTACAGAAAGAGAGATTTACGATTACTCTTCTTTTGGAAAGATTCCTTGCTATCTTTTAGCTCATGACGAAATTTATACTTTGCCGCATTTCATAAAAGTTAGGAATGTTGATGTTAAAGGGGGAGGAAGCGACGTAGAAATTCTTCTTGCTTTGTATAAACTTGGGATTTTTGAGGACGAAAAAATTAAAGTTGGAGAAGTAAGAATTTCACCAAAAAAATTCATTTATTCCATAGTTAGAGGAACTCCAACTACTAGGGAATTCATAAAAATAATAAACCAAGGGATAATAGAAGATGCTTTCTTTGGTTTGTTTGTTGATTGTAAAGGATATTGGAGAAACAGTAGAATTTTGATGAAAACTTATCTTACATTTTCCCAAAAAATGATAAACAAAAAGCTTTTGGGTACAAATTACATTTCTTATCCTACAGCCTTATCTTCTGTTCTATTCCTTAAATCAGTTTACAAGAAAAGGCTTTATGGAGTTTTACCTCCTGAAGCTCTTCCCAAAGCTGTAAGAAAGAAATTCTTTAACGAATTGGAAAGAAAAGGGATAATCTTAAACACGGAATACAAAAAAATTTAACTTATTTTTTTATCAGATTTTCTATTTCTAGCCAAACTCTTTTTATAAAAATTCCAGCAATTCCCCACAAAATTGGTAGCCAGGATGGAATTAAGTCTAAAATTTCTAGCAAAGAATATTTCCATGCTCCAAAAAGAATTGCAAAAGCCTCAGCAGAAGCACCAAAAATTCCTGAAAAAATAAAGAGGTAAATATCTCTTTTATCTTTTTCGACTAAAATCATCAGAATGCTAACGAATATTAAACAAACTAAGAGTAAAATTGAGTTTGCCCAAAGAAATGCAACTAAAAATATTGAAGTTAAACCTAACAAGAAACTATAAACAAATCTTCTCGACACTTTTTCCATAATATAGTTTAAAATTTTTATTTAAAAAAACGAAAAGTTTTTAAATTCTTGGAGCAAAAAAATAATATCTTTTCTAGTGTGTTAATTACACAAAATTTACTTGATTTAGTTTGCTTCGGAGGTAAACAAAAAATGTCGCGTGATAACTATGAAAAAAGAATTGTTAGTGGTAATGCTAGTCAGCATACTCTCTTCAATAGGAATGGGAATGTTTGCTCCTGTTTACTTGTTACTCTATCAAAAAATTGGCAATTATACAGAAATAGCAACAGCCTTTGGAATATTCTGGATAGTCTTAGCTTTATTAGAAGCTCCTTTTGGCTATTTTTCAGATAAGTTTGGTAAAAAGTTCTTCATAGTCGTAGGTGGAATTTTAACTTCTCTTGTTTCCTTGTCTTATATCTTCATTAAAAGTGTTTCTGAACTCTATTTTTTGGAATTCTTAAGCGGAATGGCAACTTCTATGCAAACTCCAGCAATCCAGTCTTTAATTTCAGAAGCAAGCCCAAAAAATAAAAAAGGAAAAATTTTTGGCTTGTTTAACTCTTCTGTTAATTTTACTTACGGTTTAGCTTCTTTATTCTCTGGAATTTTTATAGGAGTTTTTGGCTTAAACTCAGTTTTTATAGTTTCTTCTTTCTTCCAAATTACTTCTGCTTTAATTGCTTCTAGAATCAAATGCTAATCTTTCTTAGAAAACTTACAAATAAGTTCATGCTGAGCTAAGCCTATGTAAATTGGCTTTCCACAATACTTGCAAATTCCTTCTGGTTCTGGTAAGTCTTTTTCTGACATAGCAACCTAAACCAAAAATTGTTCTTCAAATTCTTTTAAGTATTGAACTGATTTTTTAACGTCAGAAAAAAGCTTTTCAACGTGTAAAACATGCTCTTTTTCTATTTTTTCAGATTTCTTCTCTTTTGCAACTTCGTAAGCAGGAGCTATAAGTTGAATAGCGTATCTTAAACTTGTTCTGCTTCCTATTTCTGTTAGGTATTCTAAAGCTTCTTCGCTTAATTTTATTTTCTCAGATTTTGCCCTGATTTCGATTATCTTCTTAATCTCTTCTTTTTTGTAAGGTTTAGTGTTGATTATCAATAACCTGTCAAGCAAATCTAAGGGCATACCATGAGCAGCTTTGATATCTGTTCCTCTTATGGTTGAAAATCCTCTGTTGGTTGCAAATATTATTATTGGAGCAAGCTCTTGTTCTAGTGCACGATTAAGAAAAGCAAAAGTTTCTATATCGAGCATGCTACACTCATCTATAAAAACAACTCCAGGCAATAACTCGCATCTTCCTTCCTGAACTAAGTTTTTAATGTATTCGTCAACTTCCTTTCTTACTTCTGGCTCAATTTCTTTTGACTCCCTTCCCCCAAAGAATAAACTGAAAATATCACTGCTTGAGCGTGAGCTTGCTATGTCTAAAGCATGTAAAGTTACAGGATAAACAAACTCTTTTTCCTTCAAAACTTTTCCTTTTGGTACAGGTAGCGATTTTTCTGTTGTCAAATCAACTTTCCTTTCTTTTGCCGCTTCTTCGCTTATCCCCAGCTTAACTATTCTTCCTCCTTCAACATCAATTTGAATAATGTCACCTGTTTCAACACCTTGCTGAATTAGCTGAATCGCAAAGCTTTGGTCCATAGTAAGCTTTTTGCTCTCATCTTTTGTTGCGATTTTAATCGTTGCTCCAACTGGAATTTGCTGGTAAGGATTGTAAGGATGCTGAGCTTTCTCTATGCTTATTTCTTTCACCTCACCTTCATAAATTTTCCTCATCTCATGAATTCTTGCTCCGATAGCTTTTCTCAAAGTTTGGGTTAGAAACTCTGTTTTTTTCATTTCTGTAGAGAAAATCTCGCTTGCAGCTAAAGGGACAAAGGGAACGTCATGCCCTAATTCTTTTGCTATAGCCATCGCAATAGCAGTTTTTCCTGTGCCCGGAGGACCAGCTAACAAAACTGCCCTTCCTGCAAACTTTCCTTCTTTTATTAGTCTAACAACTAAGCCTGCAGCCTCTCTAGCCTCTGTTTGGCCAACCATCCCTTGAGCTATAGGCTTAGCTTTTAAACCTTCTAGACCTAAGCCTTGAATGTGAGAGTGTGCTGCTATTCTTTCCCATTCGCGAAGAGACTCAGGAATTTCGGCTATCTCAGCCAAAATTCCTCACCTCTCAACTTCTATATTAAGAATTCCGTTCTTAAATTCTTTTTTGGTAATGGAAGCGTCAGATGGTATAGGAATCAACTTAAAGTAAGCCTTATCTCCTGCAAAGGCTTTAACCTCGATGCTTTGCTCAAGCTTTTTAACTTCAATATCTTCTTCTTTCACATCAGGAAGCTTTATTTTTATTATTTGTTTGTTCCCCATTTTTTCTATTTTTGCTTCAGGCTCTTCTGTAACTTTTGGTACTCTAATTTTTTTCTTTTCAGGCTCTTCTCGAATTTCCTCTACTTCCTCTACAGCTGGTTTGATTCCAAGCCTTCTTTTAATCTCAGGCTCTATTTTTTTGTAATCTCCACTTGTTTTTACTTCAATTTTTGGTTCCCTTCCGCTTACTGAATGGATTGTGATGCTTATTCCTCCCCCTTTAATTCCTGGTTTGAACTTAATTCTTGGGAATTCAAACCCAAACATTTTGTCTATTCTTTCAAACTCTTTATCTATATCCTCGAATATATCAAAAACCCTAAGTTCCCTTTCTTTTTCTTTAAGCCTTTCTCCACAGATTGGGCAAAACTCCCACTCATCCTTAACTTTTTCCCCACAGCTTGGACATTTTTTTCTCTCAAACATTTTCAAACCTACTTAAAATTTTGCTGAATAATTTAAATTGTTTTACTCTACTTTTATTTCTTTTCCTTTTTTCTTTTCCTTTTTTGGCAACCTTATAGTTAAAACTCCTTTGTCCATTTCTGCCTTTGCTTTTTCATAATCGACAGGAACTGGTAAAGTAATTACTCTTCTCAAAGCTCCAAACTTTCTTTCAGCTCTATAAATTTTTTCTGTCTTTTCTATTTTTTTCTCTTTGTGCTGAGCAGAAATTTCCAAGGTATTTTCTGTAGCTCTTACTGTTACATCACTCTTGTCAAAACCTGGTAAATCTGCCCTTACTATTATTTCCTCGTCAGTCTCTGAAATATCTACAGGAAATGTTTCTACAAAAAACTCTTCGCTTGGAAGCTTTTCTAGCAATTGCCTCATTCTCCTTCTCATTCTTTCTAATTCTTCAAAAGGATCCCAATAATCCCAAAAAACCATTTTTATCACCTAGTTAGTGTTTAAATAATCTAAAAAATATATTGCTTAATAATTTAAATATTTTTCGATTATCTTTAGAAAATGAATTTTTCTTCTAATATTTTGCAGAACCACCTTTTTGCTTTATTAGTTCTTGAAGTTTTTCGCTTTTCCAAACAGAAAACTGAACCATTTCAGCTTTTATTTTCCTAAACTTCTGTTTATTCTCTTTTCTAGCGTTGTATTCTCTCTTGGGATGTCAAAAGCTAAAATGAAATTCGTTTTTTCACTTTTTTAAATCTTTTTAGAATGTCATACGTATGACACTTCTGTATAAATTTAACTGAAGTTAACTTCCAGTGAATACTTGCTCTAAAAAACTTTTTATTTAAGTTCAATAAAATTAAAAACATGGTAAGCATTTTGTTCATAATTTTTGGTATAATCGATTTACTAGGCGGAATAGTTTTAACTTTCGGAAGCGTAACTTTCCTCCCTCAAATCGCAAAGTACATAGGTTTGTTTTTAATAGCAAAAGGACTTTGGACTTTAATAACAAGCTTTATCTATTAACCAAAAACCTCAAGAATCTTTCCTTTTACGGAAGCGTCTCCACCTTTTGGTTCAGCTAAGGTTTCACCACACTTTAAGCATTTAACAACAGTTGAAGCTTTGCTAAAAATTACTTGCTTATTCTTACATTTTTTGCACATAACTTGAATAAATTTGCTCTTAGGTGTTTCTATTATCTCCATAATCTCACAACTTAACTATTTCAAACTTTTTAACCCTAAAACCTTTTCCTCTTGTATGTTTTTTCCCACAAACTAAGCACTTGAACCTTAAATCAAGCTTTTTTGTCGGTTTTTCTCTTCCTTTAGGGTTTTCCTTAGGAAAACTCCCATAACCTTTCATTTTTCTTAAGAACCTTCTTTGCCCTTGAGCCAAAGTTCTTCTCTGCCTTTTCTTTGCTACTTCTACTTCATGCTCGGTATGCTTTCTACAAAAAGGGCAGAAAGTTCTTATTTTCTTCGGCATCTTCATTTTTATCACTAAAATATTTGCACTTAATAAAAATTTAAATTATTTTTCAACCTTAAATTCCTCAACTATGCCTCTCTCTTTCAATATTCTAACGTTTTCTTCGGGTAGTTTTGCTATATCTCCTTTTTTAAAAGGCCCGTAAATTTTTTCATCGCTTCCTATAAACTGAGGTACATCCTCTTTAAAAACAACTAAGTTTTCTTCTTCTTTCTTTTCAGAAAAGATTTGCCCCAAGATTCTTTTTCTTCTTTCACCTATAGTTTTAACCAAAATATCAAAAAACTCCTTTTCTTCTTCTGTTAAATTTTCTGGGGGGATCTGAGTTCTTACAGTTATTATTGCCTGATTAATTATCTTTCTTTCTCTTCTGTTAAAAATATCCTCTATTAAAGCTTTAACATTTTTTAATTCTATGGCAACTTTTCTGTTTTCTTCTGAAACTTTTCTTTTCTGTTCTAGGTACAAAGTTAGCTTCTGATAAAAATTTTCAGGTAGTTTTGTAAGTTTTGGCGAATTTTGTTCTTCTCTTTGAATCTTTCTTATAACCTCAAAAGTTATAGTCTCTTCTGCCATTTTTATCCATTTTAAATTTTATTTACACTTATTAAATATTCGTGTTCCGGGTTTTTGCACCTAAAAAAAATAATCTTTCCTGGTAATTCAAAAACTTTTCCTTCTGAATCGTGCATCTTCCTTATCACTTCTTCTTCCCAAGTTTCAAAATAACCCCAAGGACACTCGCTGCATCTATACTCTTCTACTATTTTCTGCTTTTTTTCATAAGGAATAAAAGGCTTATAGACTCCTAAACTTTTTTGAAAAGCTTCAAAACTCTTTTCACATTTTTTCTCGATACCAATCCCATTTAAAAAATGAAGAGTAAAGAATTAATGTTTTTTCCTCTTTTTCTTTTTTCCGATCTTTAACTTCTTAAAAGGATAGTTCACAGGATTTTTTATAACTATTTTCTCATCACTCTTACAAAATTCATCAGGAGTGCAAACTTTTATATCAGCATAAAAGTTTGGATTATCACAGTTTGGCGGTAGCAAATTCCTTTCCTGTCTTAGATGCCATCTAATCTGAGTTCTTAAGTAATTTGCTCTTAATGGAGGAGAATTCCTAGAGTTCCATTCTGTTAAAGTTTTCTCTATTTTCTCCAAATCCCAACCCATGTTTTTCAAAAAGTTTATTAGAATAAAAACACTTCTTTTTCTTCCGTCTGACAAACCTTTCAAAATGTTTTGAACACAAGGAGGAAAAAATTCTTCTGGAATAGCTTTTATTTTCTTAAACCTTATTTTCGGTATTTCTTCCTTTACTTCTATCTTGTGCTTAGCAGACCAATCTAAAGCCTCTACTATTAATGCTTCAGCATCATGAAGCTTAACTTTCTGAACCAAAAATTTTTCATTAACTTTAACTTTTTCAGGAAGCGCATGTTCCCTCTCAAATTTTTCTAAATCTTCTGGTTTTATCGGTAAACTTACTAATAGCGTAGATTCGTGTAAAGAATAAGGAAGTCTAAATAAATGCCTTGAACCGAATACATCCATGCTAACAACTTTAAAGGGGTCTAAACCACTTTCATCAGTTATTTCTTCAAGTTTTTTTTCAACCCTTTTTGAGATTTCTAAAGGCGAACCTAAAATAAGAATTTCCTCTTTAAGTTGGTCGCGTATATACCATTTAATGTATTCTATAACCTTTTGAAGAAGTTCAGGGTAAAGAATTTGAGAAGGCTGAAAATTTATTTTTTCTGGGAGAGACTCAAAAGGTATTCCAATATGAAACCCTTTTCCTCCAGAAAATTTTAAAGTATAATTCTGAACTCCATGATCTTTTAGAGCTTCGATTATTTGTTTAACAGTTATTTTTGCTATTTCAAAATCATTAACATCAGGGTCGATAAAAATATCCCATCCGATTCTTAACTCGTCTAGCTGTAACTTTGTCATGCCTACGTCTAACTTCATAGGCTGAGACCATCTTTCAACAGAACCATGAAATGCTATAGCCCCTTCAGCAACAGCCTGCAAAACATCTTGTGGGTATTGAATCACATCAGGCCTTTTACCAAAACTTCCATCTTTATAAACAGGAATTACTTCTCTATTCTTTCCAGCCTCGATTAAAGCATTAAAAACAGATTCTCTTGAGTACCAATTCCAAACTCTTTGAAAATTTATTGTCATAGCTATCATGAGAAGTTCTTCGAACTCCTCAATATAATAGTAAATTTAAATATTGAAATCTTTTTCTAAAATTATGCAAGTCTTAAATTTTTTTGATCCCTGGAAAAGTGAATTGTGTACATGCCCAAGAAAGTATTCCTTTAGCCCATACTCAGGCTGCTCTCATGCTTGTGTTTATTGTTATGCCTCAAGTTACATAAAAAATTTTTTCAAGTGTAGACCAAAAAAAGATGTGGTTAAAAAATTGGTAAGCGATTTAAAAAAAATAGATAAAAATTTTCCTGTTTCTATTTCAAATTCTAGCGACCCTTACGTTCCTGAGGAAGAAAAACTTAAGCTCACAAGAGATTGCTTAAAGTATTTCGCTCTTCATAGATGTAAGGTTTTGATAATAACAAAATCTAACATAGTTGCAAGAGATACGGATATTCTTTCAAAAATGAAAGCTTGTGTAAGCGTAACAATAACAACTTTGAATGAAGAAATAGCCAGAAAGCTAGAACCAAAAGCTTCTTTGCCTAGGAAAAGGATTAAAGCTTTAGAAATTTTAAGTAAAAAAGGTATTCCAACAGTAGTAAGACTTGATCCCGTAATTCCTTTTTTGAATGAGAACGAAATAGAAGATATAGTTGAAGTCTCTACTTCTGTGGGAGCAAAGCATTTAGTCTCAAGCACCTATAAAGTAAGGCCGGACAATTGGAGAAGATTTTCTTTTCTCTTTCCAGAAATTTCTAAAAAATTAAAAGATTTTTACTTTAAGTATGGAGAAAAAATTTCAAATTCATTTTATTTGCCAAAAGAAATTAGATTCAGAATAATGAAAAAAGTAAGAGAAGCTTGTGATAAAAACAAAATAAGTTTTTCATGTTGTAGAGAAGGCTTTTTTGAACTTAACAATTCAAAGAGTTGTGACGGAACGCATCTAATTAAATAAAATCTGTTAAAACTCTTTGACCCTTTCCCAAAACTTGAGCCTGAATTTTAAATCTTCTTCTTATCTCACAAGCTAAATCTTTTGCATACCCATGCACACAAATAACTTTTTTTGGCTTAACTTCTTGGACAAAAAGCATTAATTGCTCGAAATCGCAATGATCGGAGATAGGGAAAGCTTTAACATTATAATTTCTAGTTAAAGCCCATCCAGTAAGCACACAACCTCTTGAATTTTCTTTCTCAAGATAAGGAATAGTATGCATTGGCATAACAAAAACTTCTGAATCCTCACCCTTTTCTAAAAATTTAAGGTTAACCTCAAACTCATTATAAACTTCTGAATATTTCCTTATAGAGTCAGAGACTTGCGGAACTATTCCATTTTTGTTTAAGAGCTTTATTATTTCTTGAGATTTCCCTACAGTATAACCCCCTAAATAAACTTCAAAGCCATTTTTTAACTGCTTAAAAACCCAATCTATTAACTCCTTTCTTACGGTATCAACCAAAGGAAATTTATAAAATGGTTTTCCATAAGTTGCTTCTGTTA
This sequence comes from Candidatus Aenigmatarchaeota archaeon, assembly GCA_038998335.1. Lineage (GTDB taxonomy): Archaea > Aenigmatarchaeota > Aenigmatarchaeia > CG10238-14 > SCSR01 > JAVZHQ01. The sequence goes on from JAVZHQ010000001.1 coordinate 348,981, forward strand.
TCAAAACATCTGCTTGGCAAATTTTTATAGCTTTATGTGTTAAGCCTTGCCAAAGTTTGAAGTCGCCAGTATAAAGAATCGATGTACTATCAGTTTCTATTAGGATTTGAGTCGAGCCCAAGATATGCCCTGAACTTATCAACCTTACAGAAAAACCATCAAATTCAATTTTTTTATTTTCCTTTATTATATTTGCCTCGAAGTAAGGATCTCTGACTTTTATTAACTTATAAGTTTCTTCTGTACAATAAGGTTTTCTTATTATTTCTTTTGGTGAATGGTCTACATGAGCGTGAGAAACAAAAGAAATTAGGTCAGAAATTTTCGGGTCAAGCAAAATCGTTTCTTTGTTTATTTTTACAGCGATTCCATTACCATAAGAAATCTTAAGCTCCATAAAAAAATATTAGCTTTTTTTCTATTTCTTCTTTGTCAATTTCTTTATCTCTTTTTTCAGCTTGAGCAGCTGAACAGAAAAGTTACACTTGCTACACTTAATGTTAAACTTTTGGTTCAAGCCTTGACCAGAAACAAAGGGCTCTTGCCATCTTTCTCTTTTTTTCTCTGAATAATTGCATTCTGGGCAGGTAAATTCTACTGTTGCTTCTTCTTCACCAACTAACTTAATTATTCTCACTCTTCCTTTTACTTCGCCTTTCGAGTTTGTCAAGTCTCGAGTTGTTATATATTCTATCTGCATATTAGCTCATCGGTCTTCTTTTGGGTCTTAGAGCTTTCGACCCACATTTTCTACACTTAACTTTACCTTCTTTTACTTTTGTTGGGTCTGCTCTCATTTTTGTTTTACAAACTCTACAAACATAAACCCTAAAGAAAAGTCTTTGTAAAGCTTCTGGAAAAGATTTTTTTACCATGTTCTCAACTTTTAATCTTAACAAACTATTTTATTTAAAGTTTTTGTACTCTTGATTGAATAAATTTTATAGGTTAATTTTATATAGTTTGAAAGTTAAACTTTTGTTTTGGATTTCATGATTAAACCTGAGGTAAGAATTCTAGGCTTTGACGATGGTGCTTTTAATTCTAAAACTAAAGGAAAAGTTCCTGTTATAGGAGTAATATTTAGAGGTGGTAAATTTCTTGATGGTGCGTTAAAAACTGAAGTAAAGATTGATGGCAATGATGCTACACAAAAAATAGTAAAGCTTATAAATTCTTCTCGACATAAACAACAGTTAAAAGTAATAATGTTTGACGGTGTAACCTTAGGAGGTTTTAACATAGTAGACATCAAAAAAGTGTACAAGCAAACAGGTTTACCTGTGATAGTTGTAAACAGAAAAATTCCAAACTTAAAAGAAGTTGAAAATGCTTTAAAGAATTTTAAGGATTTTAAAGCTAGATGGAAAAAGATTCTGAACGCAGGAGAAATAAAAGAGTGTAAAATCAAGGAAAATAAAAAAGTTTATTATCAATGTGTTGGGCTTAAAGATGAAGATGCCGAGGAAATAATAAAAATAAGTACCACAAGAAGTTTTATTCCTGAACCCTTGAGAGTTGCTCACATTATTGCAACTGCTGTAGCAAAAGGTGAAAGTAGTGGTAGGGCATAGGAGAAAAGAAGAAACTATTGGAAGAAAAAAATCGAATTTTGAAAAAATGACAGAAGGTTGGTTTGGTTATATTTTTTATGCTGCTTTGGGTATAATAATTGCTTTTCTTGTTAATTTAACTCTTGCTGTTGCTTTGTCTACTGACTTACCAGTAGTTGCTGTAGTAAGTGGCTCAATGATTCATGACGAAACCATAGAATTAAACCATTATCAATGGTTAGAAAAGAAGTTTGGTTATAACAGAAGCTATATAGATTCTTGGCCTGTGAATAAAGGTTTTGGAATAGGAGACTTACCAATAATTCAAGGCTCTAAAGATTATAAGGTTGGTGATGTAGTGGTTTTTTCTGTACCTTGTGAAAGCTCGCCAATTATCCACAGAATAGTTTACATAAACGAAGATGGTAGCTATCAAACAAAAGGTGACCATAATCCAGACCAAATAACGAAATGCTGTGGCATAGAAAAACAAGTTTGCTACACAGAAAAAAGCATTTCAAAAGACCAAATTCACGGAAAGGTAATCTTTATAATCCCGAAACTAGGATATTTTAAGGTAATAGCCTCAGAAATTTTTGAAGGTGTAAGAAGAGTTTTGGGAGGAATTTGAATGGAGTTTTGCGAAAAGTGTGGAAATTTAATGATGGTAGAAAAAAAGAAAAAGAAAAGTTTTTTAGTTTGCAGAAAATGCGGCTTAAGAAAGCCACTCAAAAAAGAGAAAATAATTCTTACTGAATCTTCCCATGAACCTTCGCGTGGAATCGTTATTATGGAAAAAGACGAAGGAATAGCTGAATTGCCAAAAACAAGAATAATGTGCCCAAAGTGTGAGAACCCAGAAGCATACTGGTGGATGCAACAAACTAGAGCAGCTGACGAACCGCCAACAATATTTTACAAATGTACGAAATGTGGTTATTCTTGGAGAAGTTATGGCTAACTATTTAAAAATCTTTCTTGATATTCTTTGTAGAACTCTTTATTAAAAATTAAACCAAATTTTATGTTCCAATTAAAGAACTTAAACTATTTAAACATAAAGAAAGAAGTATTTGGTGATGCCAGTTTTGCGTTATAAACCAAAAAGAATTGGTGAGATAAACTTTGAAAAAGATAACAGAATTGCTTTAGTTGGAAAGGTTATAGAACAAATAGAAAATAGTTTTATCCTTGCGGATGAAACAGGAAATGTAGAGATATTCTTTGAAGGAGAACTAAGAAAAAATCAAGTAGTTAGAGCATTTTGCTCTATAGTAGAAGGTCAACTTAAAGCAGATATAGTTCAAAACTTAAATGGCTTAAACCTAGAACTTTTTAGAAAAGTAGAGGAAATTTATAAAAAAGTAGGGTTAAGTATTTAAAGGCAAATTTAACTTTAATATAATAGGGCAGACTATGTTCAAGGCAAAATTAAGTGATGTAAGCTTACTTAGGGATTCGATTTCTACCATAGCTGAACTGATAGATGAAGGGATTTTTAAGATAACAAAAGATGGGATAAGCCTAACTGCTGCTGACAGAGCTTTGGTAGCAGTAGTTGATTTTAAAATTTCCTCAAAAGCTTTCGATGAATATGAAGTTGAAAAAGAGCAATCCATAGGAGTAAACATGGGTAATTTCTTGTCAGTACTAAAAAGAGCTGGAGGTGGAGATAAAGCAACTTTTAGACTTCAAGATTCTAAACTTGAAGTAGTTATCGAAAATTCTTCAAGAAGAAGGTTTGTTGTTCCTTTAATAGACTTAAGTCAAGAAGAAGTTCCTCCTATAGAGCAACTTGAGTTTACTTCAAAAGCTGAGCTTAAGCCTGAGATTTTAGAGGCTGGAGTTGAAGATGCTGAAGTTGTTTCTGATTCCATTGTTTTTGAGGCTTCAAGAGAAAAGTTTTCAATGATAGCAGAAGGCGACATAAGTTCTGCTCAACTTGAACTTGAAAAAGGGAATGAAGCCCTTCTTGAACTAAAGGCTGACGGAAACATTAAGGCAAGATACCCATTAGATTATTTGAAAAAGATGGTAAAGGCAGCTAAGATTGCTGATTCAGTAACTCTAGAATGGGGTCAAGATTATCCTATGAAGTTAAGCTTTAAGCTTGAGGATAAGCTAAGCTTGAGTTTTGTGCTTGCTCCAAGAGTAATGGAAGAGTAAGCTCATTTAATTATAGCAGTTAAATCTTTAAAAGAAGTTACCTTAATTTCATAAGTTCTTCCTTCCAAATCTTTTAAAGTAAAGTCATGAACCTTTTTATGAGAAATTCCTCTTACATAGCTAGTTGCTCCACAACAATCTGAAACTATTATTACCTTATAATTTCTTTGGTAAGCTCCTTCTGCAGTAGCCCTAACACAATTATTCGTTAAAACTCCGCAGAGAATAACAGTACCTATATTTAAACCTTCTAAAATTTCTTCTAAATTCGTTTTAAAAAATGCGTCGAACCTATCTTTTCTTATTATTATGTCCTTATCCTTAGGTTTTATTTCCTCTATTATCTCCCAGCCTTTTGTACCTTCTATACAAGCTCTAACATTTTCTGGTTCTCCTATTTCTGCATTACTCTTATCAGGCTTAATAGTATGCTGAGTGTAAATGATGGGAATCTTTTTACTTCTGCAAAATTCTATCAGATTTTTTACTTTTTTTATTAGCTTTTCATCAAGCATTTCGCAAGAATATTCTGACTTTCCTTTTTTAAAATCATTTTGCATATCAATAACAAGCAAAGCTGGTTTCATTTTCCCAAAAAGAAATTGATTCAAACGCTATAAATACCTTAACTCTTCCTCGCCTTTAATTCTTGCAACAACTTCTACTATATCCTCAAACCTTGCATGCTTTATTCTTTTAAGCATAGTCTCTTCTGTTTGGAAAATTCCTGCAGGATTCTCCATAGTTACTTCAATTCTTAAAGGCTTTTTCTCTCCTTCTAAAAACTTAACTTCTTCTATAGCCAAAGCAGAAAACTTGTGAATATCAGTTTTACCTACACTAAAAGGAATTCTAGCTCTCCACTTTGTTATATCTGTAGAGTCAGCAACTTCTACTAATCTTGCTTCAAAACTTGTTGCATCTTGGTAACCCATATGGCAAACTATTGATTCAAGAACAAAGCAGGCAATTCTATCCATTTTTTCTCTTTTATAAAACTTTTTTAGTATTCTTTGAATTATGGGATAAGCAATAACTGCTCCTATCAAATCATGCCCTTCTCTACAAACTGAACAACCAATATCATGCAAATAAGCTCCTAAAATTATGGCAATTTTTGCATCCTCTTCGTTTCCAATTTTTTCAGTTATTATATTTGGCTTAAACCCTTTTTTAAAAAGAATTTCAAAAATTTTTAAAGCGTTTAAAGCAGAAATTTCAGCATGTATTTTTCCATGATCGTTATACCCTAATCTTAAAACAGCAAGATTATTTGCTTGCTCAAGAAAAACATCAATTTCCTTATCTTTAAGTAAAAGGTTGATTAACTTTTTTAGTTTTGAGGTTTTTGCCATCTTTCTAAGTTCTTTTTCTACTTCCATTTTAATTATTTTATATTTTTTAATAAAAATCTTTTATTCAAGAATTTTTCTCTCAATTTTAACAAATTCCTTATGTCTTTTCTCTATATCCTCTAAAGTTTTTTGTATTAGCTTATGCCTCTCTTCAAGCTCTTTTGGAATAGGCAAACCTTTAGCTTTATAGTAATTGTAGATTGCTTCATGCAAAGCATCTAAAGCAAGAATTGAACAATGCAGCTTTATAGGAGGAATCTTTTTCTTTCCACCAAGTTTTTTTATTAAATCCTCTTTATCAATTTTAAGCGCTTCTTCAAAACTTTTACCTTTTACCATAGTTGTAAGCATACTAGTATTTGCTACTGCAACGATACAGCCAAAAACTTCTCCTTTTACGTCAGAAATCCTTAACTTTCCTTTTGAATCTTTTTTAACCTTAATGTAAATTCTCATCACATCTCCACACATAGGATTTCCTGCCTCTCCTATTGCGTCAGAGTTTTTCATTCTTCCTAGATTTTTTGGATTTTTAAAATGCTTGAGTATTTCTTTTGAGTAAGGCAAAGCAATTTTTCTCATTCTAAGTCCTCCTCTGTATAAACTTTTATTCCGTTTTTGCTTAGCAAAGCAGCAGTAACTCCATTACCCTTTCTAACTTTTCCGTTAATCCAAGTCTTTCCAAAACCACAAGAAGGACTTCTTGCCTTAAGTATTGCTTCCTCTACTTTAAAAAGTTTTGCTATTCTTAAAACTTCTTTCGCTCCTTTAATAAAATTTTTTGTTAAATCCTTTCCTGTTTTTGACAGAACTTTTCCTTTATTTTTAAGCACATATTCTCCACTTTTAGTTAAGTTCGCAGGCTCTCTAGGCGTAGGTAAACCTCCTAGCTCCTCAGGGCAAACAGGAATTGCTTCTCCTCTTTTCACCATTTCCAATACTTTTTTGTTTAAGTTATTTTTTCCGTCATACTTGCAATTTATTCCTGCCAAACAAGCACTAACTATCTTCAAATTACCAACTTCCTTTATAAGGTGAAACCTTCCTTAAATTCTCTACAGCCTTAGGTAAAACTTCTAAAACATAATCTATTTCTTCTCTCTTTGTCCATCTTCCAAGGCTTAATCTCAAGCTTCCATGAGCTTGATGATGCTTTAAACCTATTGCAAGTAGAACATGGCTTGGCTCTAAGCTTTCAGAAGAGCAGGCACTTCCTGTTGAAGCTGCTATTCCTTTTATATCCAAAGCCATTACTAGGCTTTCTCCTTCTATAAAATCAAACCAAAAGTTTGATATGTTTGGGAGCCTTTTTTCAGGATGTCCGTTCAGATGAGAGTTTTTTATTTTTAGAACTCCTTTTTCCATTTTTATTCTTAATTTTTCTATTCTCTTGCTTTCTCTTTTCATTTCTTTTTTTGCGATTTCTGCAGCAGCTCCAAAACCTACTATTCCAGCAACATTTACTGTGCTTGAACGCAAGCCAAACTCGTGGCCACCACCATGAAGCAAAGGCTCTATCTTAACACCTTCCCTTATAAACAAAGCACCTACTCCTTTTGGTCCATAAATCTTGTGAGCACTTACAGTTAACAAATCAACTTTCATTTTCTTTACATCAAGAGGAATTTTCCCGTAGCTTTGGGCTGCATCTGTATGAAAATAGACTCCATGCTCAGAACAAATCTTTCCTATTTCTTCTATTGGTTCTACAGTTCCTATTTCATTGTTTGCGTGCATTATCGAAACTAAAATCGTATCTTTTCTAATAGCTTTTTCAACATCGTTAGGATTAACTAAACCATACTTATCAACAGGCAAATAAGTTACTTCAAAACCTTGTTTCTCTAACCATTTTGCTGTATCTAGAACTGCATGATGCTCAATGGAAGAGACTATTATATGCTTTCCCTTTTCTTTATTAGCAAATGCTACTCCTTTCAAAGCTAAGTTATCACTTTCTGTAGCACTTCCTGTAAATATTATTTCGCTAGCTTCTGCGTTCATTAGAGCAGCAACTTTTTCTCTTGCATCTTCTAAAGCACTTTTTGCTTCCCTTCCAAAAGAGTGTAAGCTCATAGTATTTCCAAATTTTTTTGTAAAATAAGGTTTCATAGCTTCAAAAACTCTAGGGTCAAGAGGAGTTGTTGCTGCATAATCAAGATAAACTCTCATGAAAAATATAACAGCGTTATAATATTTAAGCTTAACTGAGAAATAATAAAGTATGAAGCCATTTTGTGAAATCATAGTTTCCTCTGTTCTACCATCAATAAGGTCTTTGATAGCAAAAGAGCTTGTAATGAGCTATAATTTAACTCAGGAAGAGGCAGCTAAGCTCTTAGGATTAACTCAAGCAGCAATCTCACAGTATTACAGAGAATCAAGAGGAAGAAAAGTTAAACTGTTAGAAAACAACAGAAAAGTTATAAGAATGGTTAAGGAGCTTGGGAAGAAAATAGTGGAAGAAAGAATAGATGTCATAAAAATACAAAAAGAGTTTTGCAGGATTTGTAAGGAAGTAAGAAAAGAGAAAATAATTTGCAAGTTGCATAAGGATATTTACCCTTCCATAACTTCTTGTAAGGAATGTCCTATTTGCTAGCCACAACTTCCGGAAGGAGTAGAGCTTGAAGTAGAAGTTATGTTTTGAGAACATTCTGAAGGTTGAGTAATAAACCCAGAGCAAATAGCTTTCTTAAAAGCTTCAGAGCTTCTGGTTCCTGTATATCTTGCTCCGTTTATTATTAAAGTTGGCGAGCCTGTTATTCCATATTGGTCTGTTAATTGCTCATCAGCTTTGAGCAATTCTACCCCTTCAGAACCATAAGCACATTTTTCTATTTTCTCAACATCTATTCCAAACTTTTGTGCAGTCTTTTTCCAGCATTCATCAAGCTTTTGATCATCTCTGTATAAAGAATAGCAATTGTTGTTAAATTCCATCAAATAATCCCAATAAGTTTTTTGAGTGTAATACTTCATCATACAAGCCTGTCTTGCATCTTCTTTTGCTTCATTTGGTCCGTGTAAAGAATTAACAGAATCTATTGTGTTTCCAGCTACGTTAACTATAAAGTGAATTTTTATGTCAGCTTTTGTTCCTAACAAATCAACAACAGGTTTCATCAAATTCTCTGCTTGCACCCCATAAGGACAAAAACTCATGACAAAAAGCTTTACTTCAGGTTTTTCTTTATCTGGAGCGTCAAATTCTTGGGTTGAGGGTTGAGTCTGAACTAATGGTTGAGAAGTATTAAAAGCTGAGAGAAATAGCATGGAACCATCTTTGGAAATATAGACAGGAATCTGACTTCCTTGATAAGAAGTCACAACTCTATAAACTGAACCTATGTCTTCAACAGAAACCAAAGAAGCAGAAGTTCCTGCTTGAACAAGGTTTTGATTTATATAATCTATAGCTTTTTTGCCAGCTTCTTCTGCAGGTAAAACTTGAACCGCAAAGCCAGTTGGGCTACTAGGCTTAAAAAACCAAACCGCAATTACAGCAAAAGCTAAAATAACAGTAGAAACAGTCCAAGCATTAATCTTTGGAATTTTAAGAGAAATTTTCACTTTTTGCTCTTGTTGTTGCTCTTCTGCCATTCTATCTACTCTTTAAACTTAACTTTAAATGCTTTTAAGCTTTACTCTAACTCTAAAGCTTTTTTAATTGCGTTAACGTCAAAGCCAACTATTATCTTGTCATCTATTTCTATTACCGGAACTCCCATCTGCCCAGATTTTTCTATCATCTCTATAGCAGCCTCTCTGTCAGAAGAAACATCTATTTCTTCATACTCGATATTGTTTTCTCTGAAAAAAGTTTTAGCCATCTCACAATAAGGGCATGTTGGTGTAGTATAAATTTTTACTTTTTTCATAGCTATTCTATCCTTTTTCATTTATTTAAAATTTATTCTTCACAGAAACCAAAATTATATTGATGATTAGAAAGTATGGAATAGCTGGTTTGCTTATAATAATCTTCGCTGAAATAACCATGTTCTTAAGAATTAAACCATTTGTCTACTGGTTTACTCCCTTAGTTTGGCTTGGCTATATTCTTTTTGTTGATAGTGTTGTTTTCATGCTTAAAGGAAGCTCTTTAATAACAAGAAAAAGGCTTAAGCTTGCGTTTATTTTTTTAATTTCCTTATTTTTTTGGTTGATCTTTGAGTTTTACAACATTTTCCTTGGAGGTTGGTATTACAAAAACTTGCCAGAATCTACAGTAGAAAAACTAGCTATGGGTTACTTATCTTTTTCAACTATTGTGCCAGCAGTTTTTGAAACTAGCGAATTAATTCAAACTGCATTCTTCAAGGAAAATATTAAAATAAAAGCAAGAATCAAGTACAACAAGAATTTAACCAGAATCTTAATTCTCACAGGAATAGCTTTTATGATTTTGCCATTTTTCTTTTCTTCTCCTATAATGTGGGTTTTTGTTTGGTCGGGTTTTATTCTCATCATCGACCCTATTCTCTACATGCTTAAGAATAAGAAATCGATAATAGCTCAACTAGAAGAAAAAAGATATGGAAAAATAATTTCCCTTTTTGTAGCAGGCTATATTTGCGGTTTTCTTTGGGAATTCTGGAATTACTGGGCTTACACGAAATGGTATTATACTGTACCTATTCTTGAAGAAATAAAAATATTTGAGATTCCTGCTGTTGGATTTTTAGCTTATGGCTTTTTTGCTTTAGAGCTTTATGTAATGTATAATTTTATAAGATTTTTCTTTTCTCCCAAGATTTTTGAGATTCTAGCTTCCTACCAAACAAAAGAATTAAAAATGCCAAATAAGCTTAGAAGCTAGCATTAGCAAAATTCCTACGATAAAAATTAAAAATAAAAGAGAAGATTTTTTAACTCCTTCTGCTTTTTTAATCTCAGGTATCATGTCAGAAGAAGAAATATAAATGAAACTCCCTGCTGCAAAAGGTAAAAGAAAAGAAGTAAACTTTTCTGTATGAGTAGAAACGAAAAATCCTAAGATTCCACCAGCAAAAGCTGTTAAAGCAACGAGAAAGTTTAGCATTAAAGCTTTCCTTTTCTTAAACTTGCTGTAGAGCAAAACTCCAAAGTCTCCTATTTCCTGTGGAATCTCATGAAAAATAACTGCTAAAGTAGTAATAATTCCTAAGCTAAAACTTGAGAGGAAACTTGCAGCTATTATTAAACCATCAACAAAATTGTGAATAGCGTCTGAAATCAAATTAACGTAGCCTAAAGTATGCACATGCTCAACTTTATGACAATGGTGCCAAAGCAAAAATTTTTCTAGGAAAAAGAAAGAAACATAGCCAAACAAAACCGAGGAAAAAATTTCAACCCCTGAGCTTTTCTCCATAGCTTCAGGCAAAAGATGTAAAAAAGCTGCTCCTATTAAAGAGCCTGCAGAAAAAGCTACTAGAACCAAAAGAATTTTGCCAAGTAACTTTTCTTTTATTAGTAAAACTGCTAATCCTACAAAAGAGATTGAGCTTACTATAAAAGTGCTTGCCAGTATTGGTAAAATGTCCATCATTTATTAATACTAAGCTTAAAATAAAAATTGATGCATGAAGCAGACTTGGTAGCAAAAAGCGTTGAAAAATGGCTTGGAAACCCTGTTTCAAGATTTCTTTTAAAATGGATTGCTAAAAGAGAAAACGGAGAAAGTAGGTTAGACAAAATTTTGAGAAAGTATGCTGGTGAAGATGTTAAACTAAGCTTACAAGAACTTTTAGGTTATAGAATAGTTAAGTTTGCTATAGAAAAAGGGGCAAAATCTTTTGGGGTCGAAGAAAAAGGAAAGGAAAAATTTATAGAATCCTTAAAAATACCAGTAGTTAGAAGAGGTCTAACAAACATTTTAGAAGGAATAGCTTATTATGGAGTTAAGAGACCTCAAACAACCTATGCCCCTTTTCTAATAGTCTGGGATTATACAAAAGCTTGTAACTTAAGATGTAAACATTGCTATGAAAATGCTTCGCCAAAACCTGCTCCTGATGAACTAACTACTCAAGAAGCTTTTGAAGCAATAGATGAATTCGCTTCTGCTGGAGTAGTAGCAATAGCTTTTTCTGGTGGCGAGCCTTTGATGAGGAAAGATTTCTTTGAAGTAGCAAGTTATGCTGCAAAAAAAGATTTTTACGTTTCCTTAGCAACAAACGGAACTTTGATAACGAAAGAAGTTGCAAAAAGATTAAAAGATTCTGGCGTTCAATATGTGGAAATTTCTCTTGACGGTTTCGAAGAAACTCATGACAAATTTAGAGGAATTCCTGGTGCTTGGAAAAAAACTGTAGAAGGAATAAGAAATTGTGTAGAAATTGGAATAGATACTTGCGTTGCTACTACTGCCACTCACTATAACTTGAAAGAAATTCCAAAACTTATGGAATTTGCGGAAAAAGAGCTTTTTGCAGATAGATTCATAGTTTTTAATTATGTTCCTACAGGAAGAGGAAAAGAAATAGTAGAAGAAGACTTAACTCCTGAAGAAAGGGAAGAGCTTTTGGACTTTCTCTACTCAAAACTTATTGATTCAAACTGTAGATTAGATGTTTTTTCAACAGCTCCACAATATGCTGTAGCTTCTTTAAAGTATGCTAACAGCCCTGCAGTCGCTACTCATTTCACCAATAAGGAAGCGATGGAACTGCTTAAAGGAAGAACAAAAACTTTAACTGAGTTTATAGGTGGATGTGGAGCTGGAAGACTTTATTGCGGAATGGAACCTAACGGTGATATTCAGCCATGCGTTTTCATTCCAATAAAAATTGGAAATATAAAGGAACAAAGCTTGATAGAAATTTGGAAAAATTCTCCTGTTTTGAAAGAAATAAGAAACAGAGACAAATTTGAAGGCTGTGGTAAATGTGATTATAAGTATGTTTGTGGAGGTTGTAGAGCAAGAGCCTATGGCTACTTTAAAGATTTAAAAGCTGCAGACCCAAGTTGTAGTTTTAATAAAGTTTATTGGAAAAGAATTAAAACGTCTTAAGTAGGATTTAGAATTTAATCAGAGAAATAAACTTAAATATTTTTAAAATATTTTAATAAACATCTGTAAGGATGTGATGATATGTCTGAAAGAGTAGAAAAATGGGAAGAATTTTTAAAATCATCAGATACGAATAGGATCTTAAACCAGGAAATAAACGAAAAATACAAAATGAATATAGAGGGGAAGGATTTAGATGTTTATCTAAAAATAATTAACCCATATATTCAAGAAAACCAACTCTATTTTAGAGTTTTAGCTATCAGGCTTGAAATACCTCTGAAAAGAACACCATCTGAGGAAGAAATAGAAAAGACAATAAAGGAAATACACTTATTACACAAGAATCGTATGTTTATGGAATGCTATGTTAAGGGGGTAGCCTTACCAAAGTGGCTTATAATAGGAGTAAGTAATTATGATGTAGATTCAAGAACAATAATTTCTTGTTTAAAAGGTGTGGACGAAGTAGTAAAAAAATACTGGCTAAATAGCATTGAAGGTTGTGTTTAATTATCAAGAAAAGGAGATTATAGAAGAAGTTTGGAAAATTTTTCTGAAATTTTTACCGTGTTAGTTTTCCCGTAGGCCTCTTTTTCTATAATCCCCTTTTTCTTTAAACTTTCAAGAACTCTGAAAGCCTTAACTTTTCCCAATTCGGAAGAAAGCTTGCTTTGAGTAATTTTTCCCTTGCTTTCTATAATTTTTTGAAGTACAGCTTTTTCTTCTGGATCTAAAAAATCAAGAAAAATTTTATAATCTTCTTTTCCTTTACTTTCTTCTATTTTAGGAAAAAGCAAGTAATAAACTATTGAACCTACAAAAATTCCAAGCGAAGAAAAGGTTGGAATTAAAAGAGGGATGGGTAAAGTGCAAGAGCAAGCAGTTCCTTCTATTATATGAGTTTGAGCATAAAGGGTGCTAAAAGATACAGAAAAAATGAAGCCTGCTAAAATAATCACTATTATTATTAGTTTCTGTATTGTTCTCACTTTTAAAAGTTAGCTAACACTAAATTTAAGCTTTTTCCAGGTTTCAAAAATTGAAACCAAAGTATAAATAAGGTTTCATTTTAACTTAAAATTATGGGTATAAGCAATTTATTAGCTTCAGAAAGAATAATAAAAGCAAAGGAATCAACAGAAAAAGCTTTTAGAAGCTACTTAATTTTCAGACAAAAATCCTTAGAAAGAGTTGATGTAGGAAAGCTAAAGAAAGAACTAAGAAGAATAAAGGAAGAATCAATTTCAAACCTAGAGGAACTTAAGAAAAAAGCTAGAGAAAACTTGGAAAGTCAAGGAGTAAAGGTTTTTGAAGCTAAGGATGCAAAAGAAGCTAGAGAAATTCTTTTAAAACTTATACCAAAAAATGAAAAAATAGTCAAATCAAAATCAAATGTTATAAATGAAATAGAATTAAAGAGATACCTTGAAAAAAGAAATGAAATAGTGGAAACCGATTGTGGTGATTTCTTAGTTGAAGTTTGTGAAGAAACTTCTACACATCCTGTAACTCCTGCTTTGCACATTCCAGCAGAAAAAATTGTTGGTAAAATAGAAAAAAAGTTTAAGGTTAAGCTTGAAAAATCTCCTGAGAAAATAATAACTTGGGTAAAAGAATATTTAAGAAAAGAAATTTTAAGCTCTAAAATTGGTCTAACAGGAGCAAATGCTATTTCGTCAGATGGTGGAATTTTTATATTGGAAAACGAAGGAAACATTTCATTAGTTTCCAAACTTGTTGAGAAGCATATAATAGTTGCTGGAATTGATAAAATAGTACCTTCTATTCAAGATGCTATAACAATTTGCCAAGCTTTAGCTATTTGGGGAACTGGAACCTCCTTGCCTTCTTACATAAATGTTATAAGTTCGCCCAGCAAGACTGCTGACATCCAGAAAGAAATTGTTTATGGTGTGCATGGTCCAAAAGAAGTTTTTTTGGTTTTAGTTGATAACGGAAGGAGCAAAGCAATTAAAAATGGTTTAGCTGAAATACTTTACTGCATAAACTGTGGTTCATGTCTTTATTTCTGTCCAGTTTATAGACAAATACTTGATAATTATGGTCACAACTATTTTGGTGGAATTGGAGTGGCAAAAACAGCTTTTATTAATGATTTAAAGAAAGCTTTTGAGAGAGGGCTTTATTATTGTACTACTTGCGAATCTTGCAAAATTAATTGTCCTTTAGAAATTGACATTGCTGAAATTATGAGAAAGTTAAGAGAAATTTCGGTAAACGAAAAAATTGAAACAGAAGGAAATAAAAAGATGATTGAAAATATAAGGGAATATGGAAACCCTTTTGGAAAATTGGAAGAGGGAAAAGTTCCAAAGGAGTTGTATTGCTGTTAGGTGAAAAAATGAAAGAAAAATTTATGATTGCGGGAATAATTATTGGCTTAGTTGTTTTTGTTGCAATTCTAATTAGCATAAGCAAGCCTTTGGTTCCGAGAAATTACACTCAAGAAATTGGCTATAGTGACAAGATAGAAGAAGCAATAATAAATTGTACTAACTGCAACATCTGCCCAGATGGAAAGATTATATCACCAGGAAAAATATGCGTTTACTTCTTCTGGGGTCAAGGTTGCCCGCATTGTGCTGAAGAAAAACCTTTCCTAGAGGAATTGAAGAAAAAGTATCCTAACTTAGAAATCTATGATTTTGAAGTTTATTACCATCCTGAAAACGTAGAGCTTTGGGAGCAGGTTTGTGAAAAATGTAATACCCAGCCTTCTGGCGTACCAATGACTTTTATCGGAGACAAGGTTTTCATAGGATTTGCAAACAGAGGTTTTTATAATTCTTCTTCAATTCCAACTTCTCACTCCATTCTTCCTTCTACCACAGTTTTGGCTATAATTTTTGCTTGTGTGCTTAGTATAGTTATAATATTTCTCCTGCTTATGAGAAAGTTAAAAATAAAGGTGAAAACATGAAAAAAATTCTTTTATTACTTCCTTTATTACTAATTCCAACAGTATACGCTCAAGAGTTTTATCATCCAATTTTAGGTGATATTAGTAAGCTTCCTGTAATCTTAATAGGAATTCTTGCTGGCTTAATTGACGGAATTTTCAATCCTTGCGCTTTGTCTGTTCTTTTTTTCATGGCAGCTTACATGCTAGCCTTGGGCTCAAGAAGAAAGCTACTTATAATAGGAATTTCCTATTCATTAGTGATATTCCTGGTTTACTTTTCGTTTATGTATTTGCTTCTTAACGCAATTTCTTTAACAAATTACTATGTAAGCTATACTCAAATAATAAGGTATATTTTAGGAGGAATAATTACTGTATTTGGAATAATAGAAGCTAAGGACTTTTTCTTCCTAGGAAAAGGTTTTTCTTTAGAAATTCCAAAATTTGCAAAACCAAAAATAGAGAAATTAATTAAATCTGCAACTTTGCCTTCTGCTATTCTTTTGGGCTTTTTAGTTAGTTTAGTTGAAATTCCATGCGCAGGAGCTTTTCCGTTGTTTTATGCTTCTTTTCTTAGCAGTTCTATATTTGCTGGAACTTTATCCTGGGCAGAAGCTATTTTTTACTTAGTTTGGTACAACATTTTCTTCGTTGTTCCCTTATTGCTTTTAACTTTGATATTCTATTTTGGTTTCCTGAAAGTAGAAGAGGCAGAAAAGAAAAGAATTGAATTAAGGAAATATATGAGGCTAACTGCAGGTATAATTTTAATTGCTTTTGGAATCGCTTTCTTTGTGGGGTGGATATGATGAAATTTTTTGAAAAGTTAAAAGGAGGAAATATTTTATACTATCCTGGCTGCTTAACAAAATTTGTTGCTAAAGATTTGGGAGAAAATTACAGGAAAATTTTAAGAAAAATAGGAATAGATTTTATCGAGCTTAAAGATTTGGAAGTTTGCTGTGGTTCGCCTGCTTTAAACGCAGGTTATAGAAATGATGCAAAAAATCTTGCTCAAAAAAATTTAAAAGTTTTTAAGGAGCACTCTGTAAGAAAAATAATAACTTCTTGTCCTGCTTGCTTTAAAGTTTTTTCTCAAGATTATCCAAAACTTTTGGATAAATGGGATATAGAAGTTGAACATACTACTCAAACAATAGCTAAGGCTATAAAAGAAGGTAAACTTAAATTAAACAAAAAATTTAATAACATAATAACTTATCACGACCCTTGTCACTTAGGAAGATATTCAAAAATTTATGAAGAGCCAAGAGAAATTCTTAAATTCTTAGGTTTTGAAATTGTTGAGATGGAATTTTCTAGAGAAAATTCTTTTTGTTGTGGAGGTGGAGGAGGAGTTGTTGGAAATTATCCTGAGTTAGCAGAAGAAATAGCAAAAGAAAGATTAAAACAAGCAACTAAAACTAAAGCTAAGGTTCTTGTTACAGCTTGCCCTCTTTGTTATGTTCATTTGAAAAAATTTGCTAATGGGATGGAAGTAAAGGAAATCTCTGAACTTTTTACCTAACTTTAACAGTTTTAAGCATACTTCCTGTTCTATATCCTTCTAAGTCTAAAGTAATGTAATCGAAACCTAAAATTTTAAGATTTCTTACTAACTTTTCAACAACTTTAAGATTGAAAAACAACTTCCTTTCTTCTTTGCTTACTTCTATTCTTATCAAATTTCCATGCATTCTAGCTCTAACCTGTTTAGCTTTTGTTAACTTTCTTACGATATTTTCAGCTTTTTCTATTTTCTTTAATTTCTCTTTTGTGATTTTATCTCCAAAAGGGATTCGTGAAGACAAGCATGCCATAGAGGGTTTATTGTAGACAGGGAGTCTAAGTTTTTTTGCTAAAATTCTTATTTCATCTTTTTTGAACTTACACTCTACCCAAGGGCTGAAAACATTTTCCATTTCTTTGACAGCTTTAAATCCAGGCCTATGACCTTTAAGCTCGCTAAAGTTAGTTCCTTCAAAGATAACTTTAAAACCAATCTTCCTTGCAAACTTTTGTAACAAAACTAGAGAAGCTCTTTTACAAAAATAGCATCTCTCTACTGAATTTCTAACAAATTTTTTGTCAGAAAAATGATTTATCCTTAAAACGTAATGCTTTATTCCAATTTTTCTTGCTAACCTCTTAGCTTCTTTTATTTCTTGGGAAGGATAAATCTCAGAATCTAAGGTAACTGCAATTGCTTTTTCTCCAAGTATTTCATAACATATTTCTGCTAAAGTTGTACTGTCTAAACCTCCAGAAAATGCTACTATTACACCATCTTTTCCTTTTTCAGCAATAAACTTTTTTAACTCTTCATATTTTCTTTCTAGTTCTTTCATGGAAATCCAAAGGACTCTCTAACTTTTGACTTTACTATTTCAGAAATTTCTCTTAAGCTTTTTTTAGTCTTTTTTGCAATTTTTTCCAAATCGTCATATTCTGGTTTAGCTTGAATTATTTGATTATTTAAATCTCTAGAAACCTTAACATTTACTTTTTCTTTTATTCCGTCAATTTCTACTTCAAGAGGAAAGATTTCTCTCTTAACCTTAAGTCTTTCGCAAGGATGAATTCTTACTCCTAGGGTACCGGTCTCTCTCATAAGTACTCCTGCTATTTTTTGTAGGTTAGTTTCGTCGGTTATAACTTTTATTATTTGACCTGGCCTATTCTTTTTCATAATCGTCGGAATAACACTAACATCTTTTGCCCCTTCTTCAAAAAGTTTTTTAACGGTATATCCTAATATTTCCCCTGAAACATCATCTAAGTTTGTTTCAATTTCCAAAATTTTTTCACTTAAAAATTCTTTAGTAGAGTTTCCAACTATAACTCTTAATATGTTCGGTATTTCTTCAAAATCTTTAGTGCCGGCCCCATAGCCTATATTAATCAACTTGAGTAAGGGAAGGAATTCCATAGTTTTTTTAGCAAGATTAACAAGAATAGATGCACCTGTAGGTGTAGTAAGTTCTGCCGAAATTGGCCCTCCTTTGACTGAAAAGTTCTTTGATTTAAGTATTTCTAAGGCTGCTGGTGATGGAACAGAAACAATACCATGAGAAAAACTTAACATTCCTCCACCAAGTGCTACTGGTGAAGAATAAATTTCTGCATCAAATAAATTTAGATTAACCAAAGCAACAGCGCTTCCTATTATTTCTGCAACTGTATCTATAGAACCAGCTTCATGAAGATGAACTTCGTCGATACTTTTACCATGTATCCTTGCTTCTGTCTCTACTAAGGTTTTTGCGCATTTTATAGAAAAATCTTTAGCTTCTTTATTCAAACCCAAATCTTCTACACAATTTTCAACTGCTTCTACTATCTCTTTTCCCTTTCTTTCCTTTGGCTCTTCGGCTTTTATCTCGATTCTTTTGGCCAAAAAACCTTTCCTTTCAACTTTCTCGATTTTTATCTCCAAATTTTTGCAATTGCTCAAATATTCTTGTAATTTTTTCATACTTTCTATTATTCTTTTTTCATCAGCTCCTAGGTCAAGCAAAGCAGCTAAGAACATATCCCCAGAAATTCCAGCAACTTGACAATCTATAAAAACAATTTTATTTTTCATACTCTCTAATTTTTAAAAATATCATAATAAATAAAAATATATGACGCTTAAGAAAATTTTGGAAAAAGTTTCTAAAAGAAAACTTTCAGTAGAAGAAGCAGAAAAGCTTCTAAAATTTTTTTCTTTTAGAGAAATAGAGAAAATAGCTAAGCTAGATGTTGGTAGAGAATTAAGAAAGGGAATAGCTGAAATAATTCTAGCAGAAGGAAAAGAAACTGAAGGTTTAATTAAAATAGTTTCCAATTTCTTGAAAGAAAGAGGAAGAGTTATAATTAGCAGAGCAAATAAAGCGCAACTTAAAGCTATAAGAAAAGCTTTCAAATCGAACAAAAAAATTTTAAAAATTAATGAAAAATCTGGAACCGTAGTGATTAAGAATAAAGGTTTTAAAGTCGAAAAAACTGGTGGTAAAGTAGGGATTTTGACAGCAGGAACTTCAGATATTCCGGTAGCTGAAGAAGCAAAAATTGTTGCTGAAGAAATGGGTTGTCAAGTTTTTGAGTTCTACGACGTCGGAGTTGCGGGAATTCATAGACTTTTTTCGTGTTTGAAAGAATTAATTAAGAAAGATGTTGATGTAATCATAGTTTTTGCTGGAAGGGAAGGGGCTTTACCTTCTGTTGTCGCTGGTTTAGTTGATGTACCAGTAATAGGAGTTCCTACTTCTTCTGGTTATGGAATTGGAGGAAAAGGAGTAAGCGCTTTTCTGGCTATGCTTCAGTCTTGTTCTTTAGGTATAGGTGTGGTTAACATTGATAACGGTATAGGCGCAGGAACCTTAGCATCTTTAATCGCTAATAGAGCTGCAAAATTTAGGAGAGATTAGTACTGAATCCCTTTTGTTGTTGGTATTTTCTTTGGAAACTTCACATCTTTTATGACGTTAACAAAATGTGCAATCTTGTAAAGCTCCTTAGGAGCAAATCTTCCGGTTAAAACAACATCAGTTTTTTTTGGCAAAGATTTTAAAAATTTTATGACTTCTTTTTTATCGAGAAGCCTCCAATGTAGAGCTAGATTTACTTCGTCTAGAACAAGCAAGTGAGGTTTTTTCTCTTTAACAATTTTTTTAGCAAATTCTAACCCTTTTTTTGCAAAAAGCTTGTCTGCATCGTTTAAGTTTCTAACGACAAACTTTTTCTTTCCAAATCTATAGACTTTTGGCGAACCATCAAGCTTAAACCAACCAGGCCTTCCAAACTGATAAATCTCATAGTAAGGTTTAAGCTTATCTCTTATTTTGTACTCTCCTGTATTTTTCCACCATTTCAAAAACTGGATTATAACAACTTTATGTTTATGTCCTATCGAACGCAAAGCTAATCCTAGAGCGTTAGTTGTTTTCCCTGCTCCTGTTCCGGTGTAAAGATAAATATAGCCCATTATCTCACTTCTTTTCTTAGCCAAGTTTCATATTCTTTGTTTGTTTCAACTTCTATCTTTGCTATTAGTGGTACTTTATACTCATGAACTTTTTTAACTTCTTCTTTAATTTTCTCAAGATTTTCTTTTATAGTTTTTGCTATCAAAATATATTCTTTCGATTTCTCTATTTTTCCTTGCCACCAGTAAAAGCTTTGAATTGGAAAAATGTTTGTGCAAGCGATTAATCTCTTTTTGAGTAAGTGCAAAGCTAACTTTTCTGCATGTTTCTTGTTCGGGTTTGTTATGTAAATGAAGATAATGTTCATAATTTTTCTCTATATTTTTAATTTTTTATTCTATATGCTTTTCCTCGTTATTGAATAAGGTTCCAAACCAAGTTTTTTACAATTTTTTGTTATTCCGAAATCTGCATCCATTGATGATAGTCAACAAATTACTAGTATTATCTTCTTCATTCAATACCATCATAAAATTCTGAGTGTTTAATACTTAGACAAGCTATCAAGTATAAAAGTGGATGTACTTTTTTACTTCTAAGTATTTTATCGAAAGTAAGCCAGAAAATTTTTTTAATTTCCCCTCTGGCTTCAATTTTTCCTCCGACAATCTCACAAAGATAGAAATAGAATAAGAAAGGCTTAAACTGTACTTTCATTACTAGTTTTTTTACCTTAACATATAGCCCTGTTTCTTCTTTTACTTCCCTTATTACAGCTTCCTCTGGACTTTCTCCTTTTTCTAGGTGACCTGCAGGAAGCCAAATAAAATCTTTATAAGTTCCTTTATCTTGTTTGATACAAAGAAGGCTGTTATTTTTTCTAAGAATTCCTGCAACTATTATTTCTAATTTATTTTTCATATCTTGATCTTATCCCATTTATCAAATATTTTCCAAAACTTAACAATAAAGCTATGAGGATACTTTGCCAGTTTTTTAGCAGTTTTTGTTTGAAGTGTCTCAAAACATTTTTGTTCAATTTTTCTTGCATATTTTAATGCTTCTCTAAATTTCATTTTTCTCGCTCCTATATTACAAGCTACTTCTCTAACGATACCAAATGGTCCAATGACTTGAAGTTTGTCCGCATCGTATACCACTTTAGCCTCTATACTCTTAGCTTTATGAATGTTTTTCGTACTTGAACAATCAACACAGTGCACAATTTCTTTAATCAAATTTTTATCAATCCTAATATTTTTGAGGAATTTTTCTACAACTTTTCCGTTATGAAATTGATGGAGCATTGCACCTAGCTTGACAATCTTAATGTTTGTTCCTTCTCTTTTACCTATATAGGTTGCTAACTTAATCGTTCTTCTTAAATGCTCAATCCCGTGAGTCTCATCCAACTTTTTATAAAAATTTTTAGCAAAATTTTCTATTTGATTGATTTGTCTTTTAGTTATTCTCATTTAATAACCCTGAACTTAATTATCGTCACATAATCATCTTCCTTAACTTTTCTTCCGATTCTCTTTGAATAAATTTCATTTAATATGGAAACCAAAGAACTTTTTGGCCAAGCTTCAGGATCTCCTATAACCTCCTCTTTCCTTACTTCTTTAATCTTTTTTAAAACAAGCTCTGTAATTTCAGCCTCAGCAATTTTTTGCGCATTCTTTAAATCATCAGCAATTGTAATTTCAATCTTGTCTCCAACTTTGAATTTTTTAATGTAGTCGTTGCCTAACCTAACAGTTCTGAACTTCTTTCCTTCCAGAATCCAATTTTTATATTTGGGTAAGAAATTAAGTTTTTTCATTTACTTCACTTAACTCTTTATTAAAACTTTTTTAAGTTAAGATATAAATTAATTTGGCGCTAAAAGTGGGTGGTAGTCTTTGCTGCTAAAATCATCAAAGCTTCTTCTAACCAAAAATAGCAAATATACTTAATTTTGCCGTTGTTATAATCATCGGAAATAAACTCCCAAAAGCTATAAATAAAGCTATTTACTAAGTAAGTTAAAAGCGATAAAAATGAAGACAGAATCTTTAACTGTCGAGAAAGCTGAGCTAATAGGACTACTGTGCGCAGACGGTACACATTATCACTATATTTCCATTTACAATCGATTTTATCCGAAACGAGGAAAATACTATACCACAATAAGTCCAAAAGAACAAATAGAATTTGGCAATTTAAACATAAAACTTTTGAAACATTTCCAAAAATTACTTAAGATTGCGTATAATTATCATCCTAAAATTACTGGTACTCCTAAAAGTTTAAAAATTCATATAAGTAAGAAAAATATAATTAAAGACCTATTGCAGTATACGGATTTTGGATCCGAAAAATGGAAGGTCCCAAAAGAAATTAAAGAAGGTCCTTTCGACGTTAAGGCGGCTTTTATTAGAGGAGTTTACGAAGGTGATGGGGTAAAGCTTCAAACATCAAAATATGGCAAACCATATTTATTTTTTGAAATGAAAAATAAACCTTCATTAGAAGATTTAAAGAAATTACTTCAAGATATTGGAATTAACGCAAGAATAAATAAGAATAGTAATGGGATGACTAGATTAATAGTGTATGGTTTTGAGAACATTACGAAATTTAAAAAATTTATAAAACCAAAATATAAAAAGCTCGGGTGACCGAACCAGGTCTAGGTAGTCGGCTGCAGTTGGTCTTTTGATAAAAGATGAAAAGTTGAGACCGACGCATGCGGGTTCAAATCCCGCCCCGAGCTTTTTAAAACTGGAAGTTGAAGAAAATGGTGCTCAAACTTTTTAACACTTTGACAAGAAAAAAGGAAGTTTTTAAGCCTATAAGAAAGAATGAAGTAAGAATGTATACTTGTGGCCCAACAGTTTATGATTTTGCTCATATAGGAAATTTTAGAACTTATGTTTGGCAAGACATTCTGAAAAGATGGCTTCTTTTTAAAGGGTTTAAAGTAAAGCATGTGATGAACTTAACTGATATAGATGATAAAACTATTAAAGGAGCAAGAGAACAGGGAATCTCTTTAAGGGAATTTACGGAAAAATACATAAAAGCATTTTTTGAAGATTCAAAAACTTTGAACCTATTACCTGCAGATGTTTATCCAAGGGCAACTGAACATATAAGGGAAATAGTCGAGCTCATAAAAATTCTTATAGAAAAAGGCTACGCTTATAGAGGCGAGGACGGCTCAATCTACTATGACATTTCTAAGTTTAAGGATTATGGTAAACTTTCTAAGCTTAAAATAAAAGAGCTAAAAGCTGGAGCAAGAGTTAAGTCAGACAGCTACACAAAAGAAGAAGCTTATGATTTTGCTTTATGGAAAGCCTGGGATCCTGAGGACGGAGAAGTGTTCTTTGAAACTGAAATAGGTAAAGGAAGGCCAGGATGGCATATAGAGTGTTCAGCCATGTCAATGAAGTATTTAGGCGAGACTTTTGACATTCATACAGGCGGCGTAGACTTAATCTTTCCGCATCATGAGAATGAAATAGCTCAAAGCGAGGCAGCCACAGGAAAAAAATTTGTAAATTATTGGTTACATGCTGAGCATTTAATAGTCGAAGGAAGAAAAATGTCCAAATCGCTAGGAAATTTTTACACTTTACGAGACTTACTTGCTAAAGGTTATGACCCAAGAGCAATAAGATATTTACTTCTTTCTACTCATTATAAACAACAGCTCAACTTCACTTTTGAAGGGCTAGAAGCAGCAAAAAATACTGTAGAAAAACTCATCAACTTTCTTTGGAAGCTAAAAGAAATAAAAGGAGGAAAAGAAAACAAGCAAGTAAAAAAAATGATAAAAGAAACTAGAGAAAAGTTTGAAGAAGCAATGGATGACAACTTAAGGATAAATGATGCGTTGGCTGTTATGTTTAAGTTTGTAAACCAGGTTAACAAGTTAATTTCACAAAACAAAATCGGAAAGAAGAACTCTAAAGAAATTATAGATTTAATTTTAAGCTTTGACAAAGTTCTTGGGCTAAACTTAGAAGAAGCAATAAAAGAAGAAAAGCTACCAGAAGAAATTCAAAAGCTTCTAAAGGAAAGAGAAGAGGCAAGAAAAAGAAAAGATTGGAAGCTTGCCGACGAGCTAAGAGAAAAAATAAAAGAGTTAGGCTATTCTGTTGAAGATACTCCTGAAGGACCTCTGTGCAAAAAAATTGGAAAATAAAAAATTTATTTTTTAACCAATTTTATCGCTCCTGCTGGGCAAGAGTCTGCTGCTGTTTTACAATCGCACTCATCACATCCCTTTGGGTTAATTACATGAGATTTTCCATCATCTCCCAACTTAAAAACAGTCGGACAAATGCTTGCGCATAAGCCACAACCCAAACATTTATCTTCATCTACTACTGGAATTACCATTTTATCACCACCTCAAGAGTATAAAGTGCAAGTTGGACAAACCGAAGAAGCTTCACTTAAAGGTTTTAAAACTTGAACTTCTCTGCTTGCATGCCTGTAAATTGTTATACCTTTGCATCCAAGCTTGTAAGCCAAGAGATAAGCTTTTTCCACATCATGAGGAGTTGCATGATGAGGAAAGTTTATTGTTTTGCTTACTGCATTATCAGTATATTTCTGGAAAGCTGCCTGCATTCTTACATGCCATTCTGGACTAATATCATGAGCTGTAACAAAAAGTTTTCTTATATGCTCAGGAATTTCTTCAACATCTTGAATTGAAGTTTTTCCAGAAATTTTCTTCATCAAATCTTCTGTATAAAATCCTTCTTTTATAGCTATAGTTTCAAACAAAGGATTGATTTCAACTAGGTTTGCTCCTAAGCTTTCTGAAACTTCTCTAACATAAGCAATAGCAAACAAGGGCTCTATACCAGAAGAGCAACCTGCTATTACTCCTATGGTTCCTGTTGGAGCAATGGTTGTTACAGTTGCATTTCTCATAGCTTTATAACCTTTCTTTTCCCAAACACTTCCCTTAAAGTTTGGAAAAGAGCCTTTTTCTTCCCCAAGCTCAACAGACATCTTTCTTGCTTCTTCAGAAATGAATTTCATGACTTCTTCGGCAACTTTTAAAGCTTCTTCTGAATTGTAAGGTATGCCAAGCTGGATAAGCATGTCAGCAAAACCCATAACTCCCAAACCAATTTTTCTGTTTGCTTTTGTCATTTGTTCTATTTGAGGAATTGGATAATAGTTTGCATCTATAACATTGTCCAAAAAGCGAACTGCTAATCTAACAGTTTCTCTTAATCTTTTCCAATCGATTTTTCCGTCTTCAACAAATTTTGATAGGTTAATTGAACCTAAATTGCAAGACTCAAAAGGCAATAAAGGCTGTTCTCCACAACCACGTTGCACGTATCCGTCAGTAATCCAAGTATCGCTACCCTCGCAATACAAATCATAAACTGTATCATTCCCAACAAACTCTATAGAAACTACACGTGCCTTCCATGTGTTCCCAGTTGTGAGCCACTCTTTTTTTAATTCTCTAAGTTTTTTACCTTTTATTGGGTGTATTTTTTCAATTTGAGACATACGAGCAAATCTTCCTGCACTCTCACCAGAAACTATTACTTGATACTTAGGATGTCTTCTTACAATTTTTCTTTTTCCTATCATTCCTCCGTCATCGCTAAAACTCTCAAAAATTCTACCATGACATCCTAGCAGTAACAATAATCTACGAATGTTTTGAGCTAGTTGCTTGGATGATGTTACAAAACGAATTTGTGGGTGATTGGAAGCTAATAAAATATCTCCATCAGTTGCCAACAAACCGTCAAGTATACCCAAAGCTTTTTCTCTACTTCTTACTTGAACTATATCAAAGCTTTTTTCATGAGAGTATGCAGGAGTTAAATTTAATTCTTGAAGAAGTTTTTTTCCGTTAGAAAAAATTAGGTTTACGGTTTTGGAGTCGGGAAAAGTATCTACGTTTCTGAAATTTTCTTCACTAAACAATTTTTTTAAATTCTCGTTAAATTCTACTTCTTCTTTATTTGATGCTATTTTAACTATGTTTCGAGAAATTATACTTTTAGTATAACATCCATCCCCTAATAAAATTCCCATTTTTAAACCTTCCTCGTACTCCTCTGGATTGGAAGTTAAAATTGGAGTAGGTTCAACTCTCACATAATCTCCGATTCTAAGCTCATCTACCCTACAATCCACTAATTTTTTACTCTCACTTCCTTTTCTAATTACGTAGTATCTATGAGAGGCTGTAACTATTTGTTCTCCTCCGTCCGAAAACTTTACTTTAAAAACAGGCATGTTAAAATGCTTTTCTATTGCTTTAACAGGCTCGAAACCAAAAACCGTACTTATATAATCTCCAACTTTTATATTTTCAACTGGAACATAACCAGAGGGAGTATTAACTAGTGTTCCTTTAGCTACACATGGGTTTGTTGATTCTATTTCTCCTATATGAGGAGTGGGATTATGCCTATTAATTGTATCGATAAAAATAACTCCAGGTTCACCATTTTTCCATGCCATGGTAACTATTAAATTCCATATAGCTCTTGCTTTAATTCTTTTAACAGGCTTTTTATTCCTTGGGTTAATTAGCTCAAAATCTTTATCTTTTTCAACAGCGTCCATAAACTTGTCAGTTATTGCAACAGAAATGTTAAAGTTTTTCAATATGCCTTCTCTTTCTTTACAAACTATGAAATCAAGGATGTCAGGATGATCAACTCTTAAAATTCCCATGTTTGCACCTCTTCTCTTTCCACCTTGTTTTATCACTTCAGTCGCTGCGTCAAACACTTGCATAAAACTTATCGGACCTGAAGCTACTCCGCTAGTTGACTGAACTATATCGCCTGCTGGCCTAAGCTTTGAAAAGCTAAAGCCTGTGCCTCCACCTGATTTTTGAACGATAGCCATTATCTTTACAGCCTCAAAGATACTTTCTATAGAATCTTCTACAGGGATAACAAAGCATGCACTTAAATTAAGTTTTGTTCCTGTTCCTGCATTCATAAGAGTTGGAGAATTAGGTAAAAACTCAAGCTTTGCCATCATCTCGAAAAATTGGCTTTCTAGCTCTTGAATTTCTTGCTCGCTTTTTCCGTAATTCTTTTCAACCTCAGCTATAGCATGCGCTACTCTTTGAAACATTTGCCTTGGTGTTTCTATAACTCTCCCACTTTCGTCTTTCCTTAAATATCTTTTCTCTAAAACTATTATTGCGTTTAAAGGAAGTTTTAAATCATCTTGTACGCCTAACAAAGCTTTCGCTCTTCTTATTTCTGCCCTTTTTTGCCTGTAAAGGATGAAAGCTTTTGCTGTTTTTGCATGTCCGTTTTCTATCAAGACTTTTTCAACCAAGTCTTGAACTTGCTCCACGCTTGGAATTTCTCCTGGCTTAAGTTGCTCTTTTAGAAGCTCAACCACTTGGTCAGCAAGTTTTTCAGATAATTCTCTATCTTTTCCTCCCACGCTTTTTGCAGCCTTCCATATAGCTTCTGTTATCTTGTTTTTATCAAAATCTACTATTCTTCCGTCTCTTTTTCTTATTTTAGAAATTTTTATTTCACTTTCATCCATTTTCTCTTCCTTCAAGCTTCAAAAAAACAAATGTTATTAGCTTTAAAATATTTATTTCTATGCTTAAATCTATATTACGCAGAATAAATATAAAATTATCTTCTCCAGATTTTTTCTTTCAGACTTGCTACTATTTTTTTGAACAAAGAAGGATAGATTTCAAATTCTTTACCCACAAGATGATGAGCAATTTGTATATATCTTAAAGCTGCTGGAGATTTTGCCTTAAATTTAAGCAAAGGAATGCCATAAGAAACGCTATCAATAACGTTTTTATCGAAGGGAATTTCTCCTAGAATTGGTAAACCTAAAAGTTCTTCAACTTGCTCTCTTTTAAACTCATATCTTCCTAAGCCGACCATGTTTAAAACGAGCCAAAGTTTTTTCCCTCTTAAATCTATCATATCAATAGTTCTTTTAACATCCATCATGTTAGGAATTGTTGGAGTGGTAACGAATATTATTTCATCACAAGCTTCCATTCCACAAATTGCTTCTCTTCCTAAACCTGGGGCACAATCAACAAAAATAAAATCTATCATTGGTAAATCAAGTCTTTTTAAAGAATACTTTAAATCTTTCATATCAACTCCAATAATATCTGAAGGGTTAAGGGAAGCGGGAACAAACATTACTCCATTATAACTTGTAACAGCATACCTTATATCTTCCCTTCCTCTTAAAATGTCGTTAATAGTTACAGAGTACTCTGGTAAACCTAAGTAATAGGAAAGATGCGGAGTAGTTAGGTTTGCGTCAACAACTATAACTCTATAGCCTATTTGATTTAAAGCTATAGCAAGGTTTGTAGCAAGTGTTGTTTTTCCCACGCCACCTTTTCCTGAAGCAATAGCTATGGTTCTAACCAACTTCTCACTCTATATTAATTTTTCCTTTTAAATAAAAATCTTTGTGCTTAGATATAAAGATTTAAAGCTTTCTTTCTATAGGTTAATCATGAGAAATAAAACCTTGCTTATAGCTTTTGTAGCCTTGTTAATTTTACCTGAAATTGTTACAGCAGTTTGTGATTTAAGTTATCAAACTTATAGTTACAAATCAGCTTTTTTCTACGTAAATAATGCGAAGAAAATAAGGATAACGGTTTATAACTCTATGAACGATTTGTACGCTAGATGCTTTACTGCTTGGATAAAAATTGATGGAAAATACATAAATTTAGATGGTTTACCTTATTCGCCGGAGAACTGGCAAGAAGCTTGGAAATCAACTGCTCCAAATTGTTATAATTGTGGCTACAGAATTGTTTCAGGTTATTCAGGTTATGCTGAGTATGATTTAGAGAAGTATGCTCCTTATGGTTATACAGGCGAAGTTGAGGTAAGGGTTAGTAGCTATTGCTATGAAATAGAAAGGGAAGACCCTTGTTTTTGCTGGGAAGCTAAAGTTGAGGTCATAGAGTATTATCAACCACAAACTTGCTACCTTGATATTTACATTAAGGATACGAAAAAAAATCCTATTAACGCTTATGTTTATGTTGATGGAAAATACTTAGGTTATGGTTCTCATTTTTTAAAGGAAATTTCAACAGGAACGCATACAATTTCAGCAATCAAACCTGGTTATAGTTCTGTTAGCAAAACTGTAAGTTGTTCCTGTAGCGAGAGGAAAAAAGTAGAGATTTTGTTAGCTCCGGTTCAAGTTTGTGTTCCAGGAGAAATAAGAAATAGATATTGCGCATGCTCAACTCAAGTTGCTTATGAAAGATGTAAAAACGATGGAAGTGGGTTTGAAACAGTTATAGAGAATTGTGCTTCTGGATATACTTGTGAAGAAGGTTATTGTGTCAAAGCTTGTGAGGAAGGTTATACAACCGAATACAGATGCTTTGCAAACTGGGTTCAAAGAAAGTATGTTTTTTCTGATTGTTCAAGCAATTGGATTGATTGGGAATATTGTAGTTATGGTTGCTCGCAAGGAAGATGCTTAGCCAAACAACCTTGCAAAATAAGTGTAAGTGTGAGCAAACCTGAAAATGTTTTTGTTGGCGAAACCGTAAGAACTATTATCAGGTTGACAAATTCTGGGGATGAAGGATGCTATGTTAATTTAGACGCTTATGTTTGTAGTATAGATTATTGTTATTTGATGAGTTGTAACGATTATTCAACTGACCCTAGGGTTTATGTTCAGGGGAAAGGTGTTTATGTTTTAAACTGTAATGCAAACATAAGAGAAGAAGGAAGTTACAAGGTTAAGGTTTCTTATGCTTGGCTAAACCAAACTCAAACTGTTTATTCTGAGACATTTTTAGTCAAGAAAAGGGATGAACCAAAATGTACTGCTAGATTTTTGGAAGAATTCAAGTGTGAGGGAAATTGGAGAATGCAACTTTATCAATATTCTGACTGCTCAGTAGGCTGGGGATATGTTAATTATTGTTCTTATGGGTGTAAAAATGGGGAATGCTTACCTGAGCCAAAAGAAAGCTTAGGTGAAGAAAAGGTTTCTTTTACTGGTTTAGCTTTTCTAGCTAATCAAAATCTTTTAATTTTGTTTGTTTTGATTTTGCTAGTGTTGATTGGCTTATTGGCTTGGATTTTGATGAAAAGAACGATGAGAAAAAGGAATAAACCAGAAGAATTTGGACAAAATTAAAAAAATGAAAATTTTAGTTAAGTCTCAAGGCAGCCCTTATGTAAGCATGAGTTTGATGAATCTCTATTTTTCTATTTTTATAAGAGCCTGTGTTCAAAAGGTAAAATGTTACACCATAATCAAAAAGTTTTCTGAAAAATTTTTCTTGTCTTTCCAAATCCATTTCTAATTGATAAGGATCATAAAAGGGTTCGTTTCCGTATTGTCCCCATTTTTCTGGAGGTCCGCCACCAGGCATAATTTTGAACTTTCCTTCTTTCAAAATCTTAATCGCTTCTTCACACTCTATCTTTCTTATTATCGGGCTACTCTCGTCTCTTGTGAGAAGTAAAACATACTTAAGGTTCGTTTCATTAGCTACATTTTCTTTTCCTTTAAAAACCTCTTTTACATTTCCTTCATCATCAGCTATTAGCATAGTAAACCTTTCTCTTGGAAACATTACTCGCGAGTTTGCGTAAGACCAATAGCAACAATTAAAACCCTCATCAAAAACGCATTTCTTCCTTCCCTCCAAAACACTCCTATAACAAGAACCTATCTTGTTTATGTCATCGCTTTTTTGCCTGCAATTTTCCTTTTTTGTTACAACATTTTCTAACGGTAAACCTTCAAAAGATTTGATAAAAGTAGGATGATTTTCTGCTATCTCTGTTCTCATGTAAAGCCAATTTTCTGGTTGCTCAGCTTTAACTCTATCCTTTTCGTCGAAAGAAACGAATAGATAATCGTCACCGACAACTTTGCTGTTTCTAACATTATAAAGAAGCTCGTGAAATTGAGTAGTTTTCCCTGTGCCTGTTGGAGCGATAATTGCTACTCCAAATTCTTCGTTATTTCTTTTGATTGAAACGGAAGCAGCATGCATAGGATATTTTTCCTTTTCTTTCAGAATTTCTGTTGCTAGACCTAAAGCACTTTTTGATTTAGCAAGCCCGTAGTATTCTGTGTTAACTCCTAGGGCAATTTTTTTGTCAAGATTGTAGAATAAGCATGGCTCAAAACCTTCAACTCCTGTTATAATATAGACAAAACCTTCAGCCTGATTAGAGTTTGAGACATACCAGTTTAACTGCCAAAAATCAAAAACGTGTTTTGAATTGGTGATTAACCTTATTTTTGCGTCGCATATGTTTGCTGTGTGGGAAAAAGGCAGATTTTTACCATATTTCCTGAGAATTTCGTCTATTTCTCCTTTATCCTTAAAAGCTTGTGGCCTTCTGTCCGGAAATGTAACGTAATTGTTGACCATTTTACTATAATATGGAGTTTAAAATTTAAGAAGAATTGTAGGAAATTACTTAAACTTTTCTTAACAAGAAAATGTTTTATCCATATTTTTGAAATAAATAATCTTTTATTTTTTACTTTTCTTAATTTAAACCATGATATTGAGGGAAATAGAAGATATCATCAAAAAAGAAAAGAAAAAAGGAGAATTTGTTTATCCGTTTTACGAAAAATACTGTTTTTCGAACATTCCTTCAACGATTTTAGAGTTATATGGGATTAA
The DNA here is from genome assembly GCA_038998335.1 of Candidatus Aenigmatarchaeota archaeon. GTDB lineage: Archaea > Aenigmatarchaeota > Aenigmatarchaeia > CG10238-14 > SCSR01 > JAVZHQ01. Next base: position 380,580 of record JAVZHQ010000001.1, read on the forward strand.
GTCTAAAAGACCTGCTCTTCCTCTTCAAGTGTATAAAGATAAAGTTGAAACAAATGTAAATAAAATTGTATTTTTTCTGTTAGACGGTTTTGGGTATCACCAATGGACAAACTACTTTAAAGAACATAAATTTTTTGATAGAGTTACCAAAAGAGGTGTAGTTTTCCCTCTTACATCCATATTTCCTTCAACAACTGCTGCTGCTCTTACCACAATAAATACAGGTTTAACATCTCAAGAGCATGCTTTGTTCGAATGGTTTCTTTATTTTAAAGAAATTGATATGATAATCAGTACGCTACAATTTACACCTTTAGGTATCAAAAGTCAAGACAGGCTTTTAGAATTTGGAATAGATCCAAGAATTTTATTCAGAGGAAAGACTATTCATCAAACTCTCAAAAAAGCTGGCATTAAATCGTTTGCTTTTATTAATGAACAATATGCTTGGAGTGCATACTCTCAAGTAGTTCACAAAGGAAGCGTGAGAATACCTTTTATCAATTGTTCAGACCTTGTGGTTAGGTTAAGAAAACAGTTGGAAGCAGAAAGTGGTCCTGCGTATTTTTATGTGTATGTTGGAGATATAGATGCGTTAGAACATAAGTATGGCCCTCGTACCGAAGAGTATCATGCAGAACTTTCGATGCTTTCCTTTTTACTTAAAAAAGAATTGCTTGAAAAAATAGATAGAAAAACCGCAAGGGAAACATTAATTTTAATAACTTCTGATCATGGCCAATTGAACGTTTCACCAAAAGATACAGTTTATCTAAACAAATATCCTAAACTAGTAAATTCCTTTCAAAGAGGTAGGAAAAACCAACCTATACTACCAACAGGCAGTCCACGCGATGTTTTTTTACATATTGAAGAAAGTAAGCTAGAAGAAACTTACAACTTTCTTTCAGAAAAGTTAAAAGAAAAAGCAAAAGTGATTAAGACAGAGGAAGCTATAAGAGAAGGTTTGTTCGGTATTGGCAAACCTAAGAAAGAATTTTATGAACGAGCAGGAAATTTGTTGATTCTTCCTTACAAGAATAACACATTTTGGTACGAATACCTTAAAGGATGGAAAATGGACCTTTTAGGTCATCATGGAGGATTAAGTGAAGACGAAATGTTAATACCTTTTGCTATTTGTAGGCTGTATGATTTACTTTGAATAAATTAAAATATTGGAAGAATTTGGACTTATAACTTAAATTTTCTACGTACGTTTAAGAGTAAAAATGTACTTCATCGGCATAAAAGCTTCCAAATCGCTTTGATAAGCACATTTCTTACATCTGTAGCCAATAACTATTTCTTTGTTCAACAAGTTTTTTACCCTAACTTCCTCTATTTCAGACTCGCAAATTGGACATTTATCAATTTTCTGCATTTTTATAGTTTTTTTAGTTTTTGCCTTAACCTCAACTTCAGGAATAAGCAGAGCTATTCTTTTCACTCTTGTAGGAGAAAGTGTATAATTTTTTTCCTCTTTCCTAAGCAACCTTAAAACAAGCCTTGCTAATTCTTCTTGGGACTCTACTTTAAGTCTTGACTTTAAAACTTGTAGAATTACTTCTTTAACCTTATCCTCTGGAGGGATTTTTCTATCGTCCATCAGTTAAAATAAGGAAAAACTTAATTTAAATGTTTTTTCTAAGCGAAAAATTTTTAATTTTAAGATGATAAAAGAAGAAAAATGTCACATCTATGTAGAATGGTAAAAAAAGAAGAAATTCCGTTGTGGAAGAGGATTTTGATTCGCCTACTCGGAAAATATCCAGCCTTTAGAACAGACCCTTATGGTTATGGAATTATCGAATACTTTTACAGCTATTGTTCAAAACATGGTTACTACATAGACTATCTTCACGGATATTATGAAGATTTAAGATGCCCTGCTTGTGAAAAGTAAATCTTAACCTATTTCTTCAACCTCAGTTTTTTTCAAAACATTTCTGATTTCTTTTTCAAGCTTCAATTTTTCCTCAACTTTTTTTATAATTTCGAGCTTTGCCTTTGTTGTTGGATGTTTAGGAACGAATAAAGTGCAACAATCTTCTTGTGGCTTGATGGAAATTTCGTAAGTTTTAATTTTTTTAGCAAGCTCGATTATTTCATTTTTGTCCATTCCTACCAAAGGTCTTAGAATTGGTAAGCTTGTTGCTTCCTCTATTGCTAGTATATTATCCAAAGTTTGAGAAGAAACTTGAGCAAGGCTTTCTCCTGTAACTAAAGCTTTTGCATTTTCTTTTTTTGCTATTTCTTCGGCTATTTTTACCATAGCTCTTCTGTAAAGCACTATTCTGTACTTTGCTTGAGCAAGAGTTTTAATTTTCATTTGAACTTCTGAAAAGGGAATAAAGTATACTCTGCTCTTTCCTTGATATTCGCTTAAGAGTTTTACCAGTTCTCTTGTTTTTTCTATACTTGCCTTAGAAACTAGAGGAAAGGAGTGAAAATGAACAAAAACAACTTTACATCCTCGCTTCATAGCTAGCCAGCTTGAGACAGGAGAATCTATTCCTCCTGAGATTAAAGATAAAACTTTTCCTGAGCTAGAAACAGGCATTCCTCCCAAGCCTTTAATCTTTTTAGTGTAAACATAAGTATCTTGGTCTCTAACTTCGATGAAAATTTTGACTTGAGGTTTTGATAAGTTAACTTTCCTTTTGATAATTTTTCCAGCTTCTCTAGCCAATTCTTGGCTTGAATAATCATGCTTCCCTATTCTTTTCACTTCTAAAGCAAAAGTTTTACCTGGTTTGATAAGTTTTGAGTAGTTCTTCCTTAAAAACTCTATTATTTCTTCTTTCTTGCTTGTTTTTAAATGGAAGCAAGGAGAAAAAGAGACTACGCCAAAAACTTTTTTTAGAGCATCGCAAGTTTTTTTGATTTTTTCAGTTTTTATAAAAATTCTTCCTCTTGTCCTATAAATTTCAAACTCTATTCCAGCTTTTCTTAAGCTAGCTTTAATGTTTTCTATAAGCTTTTTTTCATAAATCCTTCTAACAATTTCTGATTTGAGAAAAATTTCACCATATCTTACAAGAATTTCTTCCTCTACTTGCATGTTATACTTTTAAAGGTAGAAAAATTTATTTCTAATTAGGAAATCGGAATTGATGCCCAGGTCGCCTAATCTGGTAGGGCGCCAGCCTGGAGAGCTGGTGGGGCTTTGCCCCTTCTGGGTTCAAATCCCAGCCTGGGCGTTTACTTTGTGAAGAAATCCTAAAGGAAGAAAAAAAGTAGTTAATAGGTTGACCTGATAAAGATAAATATCAAAAACCTTAAAACTTTTATGTGTTTTACCCTGGTATTGAAGATATAATCGGGGAAAATGCCGAAAAAATGGAAAAAATAATTACAACATTTGTTAAGGTATCTCGAAAAAGAGGATTTAAACCATTTTATACTCCTGTTTTTGAAGACCCAAAAATGCTTTTTGATAAAAATCTCCTTGGTTCGAATGTTTTTAAAGAGCTTTATTGTTTCCAAGATATAGAAGGGAAAAGAATATGTTTAAGGTTTGACCATACTATTTCCTTGTTAAGGATTGTTAGAACCAACAAAAATCTAAAATATCCTTTAAAGAGATACGCGATCGGCCCGGTTTGGAGATTCGAGAAAAAAATAGAAGCAAACCGCTGGAGAGAATTTTGGCAAGCAGATGTGGATATAGTTGGGGGCAAAGAAGTAGAAATGGATGCCACATGTTTAGATATCGTTAATGAATGCTTAAGGGAAGTTGGCATAAAAGATTTTATATTTAGGTTTAATTCAAGAGAGGTTATTCACGAAATAATATCAAAAAAAGTTGGAAGGAAATATATGGATAAGATAATGCTTTTTCTAGACAAGGAAAGAATAAATGAACTTAAAAAAGTGGTCACGAAAAAATCTCCTGAATTAATTGAACTGGTAGAAATGAAAGATTCTAACGAAAAAAAGTTACTTTTTTTAAAAGAAAATTTCCTGGGTATAAGCGGCGTCGAAAAATTGTTTAAATTTTACCGAAAATTAAGAGAAACAATTCGAGATAAAAACTTAGAATTTAATATCAGAACAGTTAGGGGCTTGAGATATTACACTTCATTGGTTTATGAAGTTTACATTAAAAATGTAGGATGTTGTGGTGGCGGAAGTTATAAAGCTATTACTTATAGCAGAAAGGTATTGCCGGCAGCTGGCTTATCTTTGGGTTTGTTCAGGATCTTATATATGGAATAAAATTTTTTGAAAATTTGAGAATTTTTCCAGAGAGCTTTCTAAATAAGCAACCTTAAGCTTGGGTTGTACTTTACACCTTTTTGTATTGCACTTCTCATTATTTCCTTAACTTCTGTAAAAAATTCTTTTATCACTTCTTGAGCTTTGGCTTCGCCTATTTCAACCTTATCCATCTTTTCTTCCAAAACTTTTGTCAATTCCTCGTTCAGATATTTTCCGTATTTTTCCCTCAAGAAAAAGTAAACCTTTGCACCAAGCAAAGTTGAAACAAGCCTTTTATTAATTTCTTTAACATATTCTCTTTTCTTCAAAATTTCCAAAATTTTAGCATAAGTTGAAGGTCTTCCTATACCTTTTTCTTTCATCATAGAAACTATTTCAGAATAAGTAAACGGATAGTAAGCTTGAACCACTTTTCTTCTAACAAAGGAAATCCATTGTTTTCCTTCTTTAACTTCTGGAATTTCTTTTGTATAAACAGGAGCAATTTTTGAAAAGCCCTCTTCTATTATTCTTGTTAAAAACTCGAAATCCATTTCTTTTCCTGCTATTAACACTTTCATATAAACCTTTTCTACCTTCGTAGCTTTCATTTGACTTGCTATAAATCTTTTGAAAATTATATCATAAGCCTTAAGCTCTTGCTCGCTCAAAGCAACTCTAATTGTTTTAAGAGCTATCATGCTTCTCAATCTTTCCAGATCTATAGCTTTTGTTGGCCTAATGCATTCATGAGCTCCTTCAGTTTGCCACTTCCTTTCCTTAACAAAGTTTTCTCCAAATTTTGAAGAAATATAGTCTTTTGCTATAGCTATTCCTGTGCTGCTTACAGTAGTACTGCTAGTTCTGTGATAAGTTATTAGACCACTTTCGAAAAGTTTTTGAGCTATTTTCATAGCTTCGTTTGCGTCAATTTTTAAGGAAGAAGTAAGGGCAGAAATTAAAGTATCAGTTGTAAAAGGAGGATATGGGTTAAGCTCCTCTACTTTTCTTTCTACCTTGAGAATTTCTGCAACTCTATTTTTCAAAATTTTCTTCCATGTTCCGAGCTCGCTCTTGAAAGAAAGTTTTAGACCATTCTTTAAAGTAATGTTTATTAGCTCTTGTTTTTCCTTCAACTTTTTAGTTCTTTCGTATATCCAACCTAGAACAGGGGTTTGAACCCTACCTGCTGATAATCTGTTATTGTTGAAAACTTTCCAGAGTACTGGGCTTATGCTGAAACCTATCCATCTATCTTGAATTCTTCTCACAACTTGCGCTTCCACAAGCTTAAGATCAAAATCCTCTAAATTTTTTAAACTGTTAATTATTCCTTTTTTTGTAACTTCATGAAACCTTGCTCTTTTGATGTTTTGATTGAATGGTTTAAGCAAAAGATACAAGTCAAAAGCTATCTTTTCTCCTTCGGCATCTGGATCTGTGCCTATTACTACTTTATCGACTAAGCTTGCAATTTTTCTCAAAACTTTAATTCTTGGCTCAGAGCTAACAAAATCTTTTCTATTGCAAATAGGGCAAACATCATTTTCAACTTCTTTTCCACAATATCTACATTTTTTAATTGTCCTATAAACAGGAATGAACTCATCGTTAACTTTAACTCCAAACAAACCTTCAACCAAATCTAAATCAGTAATGTGGCCTTTGCTTGCCGTTATTATAGCTAAAGAATTCTCGATAAAAACTTCAAAAGTTTTCAAGTCTTCTACAGTTTTTCTGAAAGGTCTTCCAAAGTACCTTGCTATAGTCCTTGCTTTGTTCGGCGATTCCACTATGAAAAGAATAGTAGAAAGAGAAACTTTTTCCTCAACCTTAAGCTTACCTTCTTGTGCTAGCAAGACTTTTTCCCTATCTTTATCTATTTCCCTTATCAAAGAAGGCAAGTCAACATCTTCAAAATTTTTCCACTCTATTTCTTCAAGATAGCCAAGCTCTTTTTTAAGGTTATTAAATGCTTTTTCATCGTCTATAATCATAATGCTTAGCCCTTTTGTTAGGCCTGCTATGTAAAGTCTACTAGTTCTTCCGCTTGCTTGAATGTAAGCAACCTCGTCAACTACCAAAAAATAATATTCGTTTTTTTCAAACCCAAAGGATATGGTAGGAGATTCTTTTAAGGTTTTGAGTATATTTTGATCATTAAGTATTTTTTGAAAAAATTCCATTCCTTTTAAGGCAACTTTTCTCGTGTACTCAAGAAAACCTTCCAATTTCTTATTCTCTTTCAAAGCTTCTCTGACAATTTTCAATTGTTCTAAGGTTAGAGTTTTGATTTTAGCCAACTTTTGAACTAAAACCTCAAATTCTTTCTTATAATCTTCTCCTATTGCATAGGAAATGTTGTTCAAAAGCATAAGCCATTTTGTAGGATGAAACTCTTGAAGGTTAATTCTTATAAAAAACTTTGGAACGCCTACAAAAACAGCGTACCTTATTCTATGCGGCAAATCTATTCCTCTAACTAATGGACTTCTTAGAGTTGCCATTCCTATTAAACAATCTAGCTCGCCTTTATCAAACATTTCAAAGTATTTTTTGTTTGGCTTGAGAAAAGCCCTTGCTTTTACGTTTTTTTCTTGTAAGTGTTTCTCTAAACTTTCTGCAAACTCACTTCCTTTATCGGTAGGAACAAAAATTAAAGCTCCGCCTCCAACTTTTTTAATTATTTCTACAACCTCTTCTTCCAAAGGTCTTTTTGGCTTAAGGTAAGAATCTAAGATTTTTCTTCCAAATTCAACTTTACCTCCAAGCGTAAAACCAAAAATTCTGGCCAAAATAAGAATGCTTTTAGTTCTTTTTCCTCTTGGCGTGGCACCACTTACTATAACTTGACACTTAATTTCTTCTTCACTTTTCATTTTTTCTATTTTTTGCAAAGCATCTTTTAGTTCAATCTTCTTTTCATAAATTTTTAGAATTATGTTCTTAATTTTTCTTGGTAGTTTTAGCATTTTAAAAACGTACATAACGCTTTTACTTCTCTTAAGAAAACTGTCAACGTCATCGACAAAAACTAAATCAACGTTTTGTGAGTTTATTTCTTCCTTTTTCATTATGCTTAAGTGGGTAGTAACTATTATGTGAGCTTTTGCCATTTTTTTAAGCTGTTCTTCTTTCTCTTTTTTTGTTAGCATGCTGTGATAAAATGCTATTTCTGTTTTTAGGTTAAGAGTTTCTTTAAAATTAATCAATTTCTGGCTGACTTGATGAACAAGGATGCTTGTTGGTAAAATTATTAAACATCTTTTGTTCATTTTTGAGGAAGCGTACAAGCTTAGTATAACTTGCATAGTAGTCTTTCCGCTTCCTGTGGGAGCGATCAAAGCAAAACTTTCTCCTTCCAAAAACCTTCTTGCCCAAAACCTTTGCAAAGCCCACATGTCAGTTTTCAAAATTTTCTGAAAAATTTTCTCGATTTCTTCCAGATTTTTATTTCTTAAAGCTAGCCTAGTAAGAAAACCTTCTCTCATTTCTTTCGAACGCTCTGGCAAGCAAATTTCGCAGGGCAAGCCTCTTTCCAGTCTTTCAGAAGTTATAGTATTTCCGCAATTCGGGCAAAGTCCCTTATATTCAAATTCCATCATACTTAACCCTTAATTTGAGATTATTTTTAAAGTTTATAGACGAAAAAAATTTATTTTTCCTTTATAATTATTTAGAAATAGGTGTTGCCTGCCGTGGGTAGTAAAATCTGTTTCCCAGGATTCGACGGTAAAGGTGGGTATGATGAGTATTCACCTTATCGTCGAGTTCATGGGGGTAAAGCCAGAAAAAATATCGAAAGTAAAGCCTGTTAAAAGAATTTTGGATAGTGTTATTTCTAAAGCTGGCTTAAAAGTTGTCTCCTCAAGTTTCCACCAGTTTAAACCTTTTGGCGTTTCTGCTGTTTATCTTTTAAGGGAATCTCATTTAAGCATTCACACCTGGCCTGAACTTGGTTATGTGGCTCTAGACATTTTTACTTGTGGGAATGAAAAAAGTGCTCTTAAAGCTTTTGAATTGCTAGTCAAAAAATTCGAACCAAAGAAGATAAAAAAGAAGATAATAAGGAGGTATGGATGATGAAAAGAATAAAAGCAAAAATTTTGAATGAAATAGCAGAATCTCCCAAGAACTTATGGGAAATCCTTGAAAAGTCTGATTTCTTGCTTAGAGATTCTATCGATACCTTAAGAAAACTTTACAAAAATGGCTTAATAGAAAGTAAAAAGAGAAAAATAGTTCTCACAAAAAGCGGGAAAAAACTGATTAACAAAAAAAGCTTAGCCCTTAAGCCTGAACTCTGCCATAAATGTCTGGGGAAAAGAATAGTTTTAAACAAAAAGCTCAAAGAACTCCTTAAAGGATACAAGAAAATCGTAAAGGAAAGGCCTTTGCCAACAGAAAAATTCTTTCAAGGCTATATGCAAGAGTTTGACGTAATAACAAGAGTTGCTTTCATGCATTATAACAACGACTTGGACAAGAAGAAAATCATTTTAATAGGCGATGATGATTTGCTTAGCATAGCCTTAGCTCTTACAAGTTTACCTTCAAGAATTCTTGTTTTGGATATTGATGAAAGAATAGGAAGTTTCGTGGAAAAGGTTAGCAAGAAGTATAAGCTCGATATAGAGTTTCAAGAATATAACGTTGAAGAACCTTTACCAAAAAAGTTTTTAGGAAAGTTTGATGTTTTCTCTTCAGAACCTTTAGAAACGCTTACCGGACTTAAGGCTTTCATCTTGCGCGGAGTTTCTGCTTTAAAGAAGAATTCTTCAGGATATTTCGGTTTAACTCATGCTGAAGCTTCTCTCAAAAAATGGTTGGAAATTGAAAAATTCTTAACAAGGATGAACTGCGTGATAACAGATTTGATAGCTGGTTTTTCGGTTTATCCCACTATTTATGGAGATTTAAGTTATGAGAATTTTGTTAAAAAGCTTCCTTTCAAGGTTCCGGAAAATAAAGGAATTAACTGGTACAAATCAGCTTTATTCAGGTTTGAAGTTTTGGAAAAGCCGAAAGTTTCTGTTTTGAACAAGAAGATGAGAATAGAGTTCATAGATAAGGAAGAGGATATAACTTTTCCAGGTTAGGAAATTTTTCCCAAAAGTTTGGTTAGCTTGAAAAAAGCTTCTTCCGGAGTTTTACATTTTTCGACAGCTTTTTCAAAAGGACAAGTTTCTGTTTTATTTTTATTGAGAATCCTTTCCGCTAAGGTCTCATACTCGTAGGGAATTCCATTTTCCTTTAAAACTTCTAAACCATGCTTACTTAAAACCTTGGCAAAAACATTTTTCACTTGAGAAAAAGCAAGAAGAAAAGCTGCAGCTTTTCCAACTATTTTATCAGCAACACTTGAAGCTTTAACATCAAATTCTGTAACAGCTTTTAACAAATCTTTTATTCCACTTGAACTACTTTCAAAAATAATTTTACTATCTTTAACAAAGACTAAAGCTAAATTTTTTTCTTTCATCGTTTGCTTAGCTATTTCTAAATCTTCCACTTTTAATTTAATGAGCTTGAAAAATTTTAAATTCTTTCAACTTTTTCTTCTTCTATTAACCATAGTCCATAGAAATTTTGGCCTCTGTGATGTCTTGTAAAACCTATACCAAAACTTAAGTTTTCATCTACTTTGTAAACTTCCAGAGTTGCATCTTCAGGGAAAAAATAATGAACTATCTTTGGTTTAATTTGTTTAACTTCTTCTAGGGAAAGACCTAGCAAATTACAAGCAGCAAGCAAAGCTTTTTCCTCACTTTCGTATTCTTCCATAATTAAGAAATAAAAGAAAAAATTTAATCTTTTAGTTTGTCGGATTTTTTATCTTTTTAATGCTTAATTAAAATTTATGGAAACTTTTAATGAAGTAGTTAAAGGTTATCTTTATTTTAGAAGAGTTTACCTTTTGGACAAATTTGAATACGGAAAAAGCTTGGTTGCGCCTAAAAATTTTTTTGATAAGCTAGGGATAAAAATTACTCAAATTTCAATCAAATTCAAACCAATATCAGGAGAAGAAATGAAAAATAAAGTGAGAAAATATTCGGGCAAAAGTTCTGTAAGAAATGCTTCTAAAAGATTGGAAGAAGAATGGTTGGAATGTCATTTGCTAAAATCAAAATTTAGCTATCATTACAGCATCTTTTATAATCCAATAACCCAAATCCAAATAGAAGAAATTTTCTATGCAACAAGCCAATGGTTTGACAGTTATGAGCTTTTGCCTGGTGTAAAAATTGTGGTAAAGATTCCAGGAGAGTATTTAGTTTAATAATGAATTTACTTTTATATTTAATTAAGTCAAGGATAATTTTTAATAGAAAGCGCCAGTAATCTAACCTGGTAGGATTAACTATACTAATACCAGCTTCCCAAATCTGGAATAAGCTGGGTGTCCGGGTTCAAATCCCGGCTGGCGCATAAGTTAAGCATAAATCCTTTTTCTTTCTTTTTTAACTTGATGACTTCGATAACTTTTTACGGTGGAGTAGGAGAAGTTGGAGGAAACAAAATTTTAATAGAAGATAAAAATACAAAAGTTTTCCTAGATTTTGGAACTTCCTTCGGAAAAATAAAAAGATTTTATAAAGATCCTTTTTCTTCGCCAAGAAGCTTGTTAGATAGATTTGTTATGGGAATTCTTCCAAGTTTGGAAGGAGTATACAATCCTGCTATGCTCAAGAAGATAGGTAAAAAGCCTCATGAAGAGCCTTTAATAAACGCTTGCATTTTATCTCACTCTCATCTTGACCATTTTGGTGATATTGGTTTTCTTGACCCCAACATACCTGTATACTGCTCAAGAGAAACTTATTGCACAATAAGAGCTTATGAAGATGTTACAAAAGGCTTGGAAGAAAAGCAATGGACTTACTACCAAGAATCAAGAAAATTTGACGACTGGATACCTATAGGGTATTATATAATAGACGAACTTGGAAAAGCACATAAAGCACCAAAAGAAAAAGCTACACATGAAAGGGTAATAATTCAGTTCGAAATTCCTCCTGAGGAAATAAAAAGAAATTTTATTCAAAGATTAAAATCCAAAATTGATGATTTAGAAGTTGAACTTTATCCTGTAGACCATAGCTCTTTTGACGCTCAAGCTTGTATACTCTACACTTCTGACGCAAAAATAGCTTACACAGGAGATATAAGGTTTCACGGCTTCAAAACACAAGAAAGCATAAAATTTGTAGAAGAGGCAAGGAATGCAGATATTCTTATAACAGAAGGGACTAAAATTAACGAGGAAGTAAATTTCACGGAGTATGATGTAGAAGAAAAAACAAAGGAAATTGTAAGAAATACAAAAGGTTTGGTTTTGATTGACTTCTCTTCAAGAAATTTGGAGGAATTTTTGATTTACAAGAGAATAGCAGAAGAAACAGGAAGGAAGTTTGTAACTTCTCCTAAGAATGCCTTGTTTCTTTTGTATAAGGATATGAGAAACTTGATAAAGGAAAGGTTTTCCAATTTTTTATCAAAAATTCTTGTTTTTGAAAAAAATGCTTCTTCAACAAGGTCTAAAAGAAGTATTTCTCGGTATAAAGAAGTTGAAGTAGTTAAAGATGAGGAAATAAAAAATAATCCTCAAAATTATATAGTAAACCTAAGCTTTTATGATTTTGACAAGCTTGTTGACTTTTCTCCACCAGAAGGAAGTGTTTTGATAGTTAACAACCCGGAACCTTTTGACGAAGAATCTACTCTTGATGAGGAAAAAATACAAAACTGGTGCAACTACTTTAAACTCAAATATCATAGAATTCATGCTTCAGGTCATTTGGGAAATTCAGATTTGTTGTGGATGGTAAAAGAAATTAAACCAAAGCATATATTGCCAATTCATTCAAGCCTAGACAATGCTTTACTGATTAGAGAAAGGTTTGGCTCAAACGTTAAGATTATGAAAGAAGGTGAAGCTTTCAACTTTAGACCTGGTCTTTTAAATTTCATTTAAAAATTTAAATTCTTTTATATAAAAAACTAAAAATACAATATTTTTAAAAAGTGAGAAAATGAGACCAACAGGACCAACAAACCCCTACTTAAAAAAGCTTATAGAAGAGCTTAAGAAAAAAAGCAAGGAATTAAAAGCACCTATTTGGCTTAGCGTAGCTGAAAAGTTAGAAAAGCCAAGGAGAAAAAAAGTTGAAGTTAACGTTGTTGATATAGAAAGACATGCAAAGGAAAATGAAAGTGTGGTTGTCCCTGGTGTAGTTTTGGGTTATGGTGAACTAACAAAACCAGTAAAGGTTGCTGCTTGGCGCTTTAGCTTAAAAGCAAGAGAAAAGATTGAAAAAGCTGGAGGAAAGTGCATAAGCATAGAAGAATTGCTTAATGAAAACCCAAAAGGTAGTGGAGTAAGAATACTTACGTGATTTTATGATAATAGACGCTGAAAACCAAATCCTTGGAAGGCTTGCTTCAAGAATTGCAAAAAAACTTTTAGAAGGAGAAAAAATAATTGTTGTTAACTGCGAAAAGGCAATAATTTCTGGGAATCCAAAGTATACGATTAAAAAATACTTAGAAAAAATTCATCGAGGAGATCCTAAGCATGGTCCTTTTTTCCCAAGAACTCCTGACGGAATTTTTAGAAGAACTGTAAGAGGGATGCTTCCTTGGGATAGGGCAAAAGGTAGAAAAGCTTTTAAAAACTTAAAGGTTTTTATTGGCATCCCAGAAGAGTTAAAAGATAGAAAATTTGAGAAGTTTAAGGAAGCTGATGCAAGTAAGCTTAAATGTGAATTTATAAGTTTGGAAGAGCTTTCGATAGCTTTGGGGGCTAAGAAAAGATGGTGAAGAAAGAAAAACCAAAAATTGTGATAACCTTGGGAAAAAGAAAAAGTTCTGTAGCAAGAGCTGTAGCCAAAGCAGGAAGCGGAAAAGTAACTATAAACTCTATACCTTTAGAAATTTGGGGAACTGAGCTTGCTAGAATGAAAATAATGGAACCTTTAGTTCTTGCAGGAGACGCTTCAAAAAAAGTTGATATTGAAGTTAATGTTAGTGGAGGTGGAACAACAGGGCAAGCAGATGCTGTAAGAATGGCCATTGCTAACGCTTTAGTTGAGTTTTACAAGGATGAAAATCTTAAAAGAAAATTTCTCGATTATGATAGAAATTTGTTAGTTGCAGATGCTAGAAGGCCTGAACCAAGAAAACCTTCAAGAAGTAAGAAAGGCGCAAGAAGACATAAACAGCGCAGCAAAAGATAGATTGTGCGCATTCTCAATTAAATATTTAAAAATGATTTTGAAATTAAGAATATGGAAGCAAAAAATAATTCACCAATAGAGTACATAAAAAATGAAAAAATCAACGAACTTATAAAGCTATACTATGAAATTAATCACTTAAAACAACTTTATAGAAAAGGATGGTTAAGATATGTACCAAATGAAAAATGTGAAAGTGTGGCTGACCATAGTTTTGCAGTAGCTGTTCTTGCTTATTTTCTAGCAGAGAAGTATTTTCCTCAACTGGACAAAACCAAAATTCTTAAGATGGCCTTAATCCATGATTTTTGTGAAGTTTATGCAGGAGATATAACTCCTTCTGATAAAATTGACCAGGAAAAAAAAGCAAGTATAGAAGAAAAAGCAATAGTCAAAATTTTTTCTAAACTAGAAAAAGGTCAAGATTACATAAACTTGTGGAAAGAATTTCAAGAGGAAAGCTCGGAAGAGGCAAAGTTTGTAAAGCAGGTTGATTGTTTAGAAATGGTATTGCAGGCTAGTATTTATGAAAAGCAAGGTTATAAAAATCTACAGGAATTTTTTGACATGGGAAATAAAAAAATAAAAAATCGAGTATTAAGAAAATTTCTTGAAGATATAATTAAAATAAGGGGAAGATAATGGAAGTTCAGGTTGGAACTGCAGCCGTTGTTGTAAAAAATGGAAGTTTTTTAGTTATAAGAAGAGCTATGAAAGACGAAATAGGAAAAGAAAGTAGCTGGACTTTGCCTGGTGGGAGAGTAGAAAATTATGAAGACCCGAATAAATCAGTTTTAAGAGAGGTAAAGGAAGAAACAGGCCTAAATGTAAGTTTAATTAAACCAATTTTTGTTTGGACAGGAAGAAAAGGTAGCTTGTGGAGAATAGTAATCCATTATCTTTGTAAGTATAAAAGTGGGAAAGTTAAACTAAGCAAAGAGCATAGTGAATTTAAATGGATTGATTTTAAAGATTTAGAAAAAGTAAAGCTTGAAAAATGGGTAAAAGAGCGTGCAAAAACTGCAATGGAAGAACTGAAATTAAACCGAAAGTCTTTTAAATTATCAAAATAATCTAATAAAATTATTAAGGTGATATTTTTTGATCATTCCAGTGAGATGCTTTACATGCGGAAAAGTTGTTGGCCACTTGTACGAAGAATATAAAAAGAGAGTAGAAGCTGGAGAAGAAAGGGAAAAAGTTTTAAATGAGTTAGGTCTTAAGAGGTATTGTTGCAGACAGCTTTTCTTAGGGCATGTAGACTTGCTAAAAGAAATAAAGCACTTCAAACCATAAATTTTAAAGTTTAAAAATCCATAAAACTTAAATATTTAAAATATGGGAGCTGAAATGAATACAAAACTTTTTTTGTGGTGAGATTTTGATATGGCCTATAGACAGACTAACGAGATTTGAAGCTGCCCGTTTACTCGGAGCGAGAGCTTTGCAAATCTCTCTTGGGGCCCCGATTTTAGTTAAAGCGGAAAAGGAAACCAATCCTATAGAAATAGCAAAGCTTGAATTTAAAAATAAAATTATACCCATAACTGTTAAAAGGAGATTACCTTCAGGGGAAGAAATGGTAATAGACATAAAAAAAGCAATAGAAAATTGGCTAGCTAATCATGGGGGAGAAATTTAAACCAATTTTCTTAGATGATTTAAAAGCTCGGAATAAGCTTCGTACCTTTTTCTTCTATCATACTCTAGGACTATTTCACTTCCTCTGTTTTCTTTGATAAAGTCTTTTAAAACTTTAAAGTTTTCTCTTCTAACTTTATCGCTTACTTTTGGTTCTTCCATTTTTTCAAGATTTTCGTGAACATAATGCATAGAGGTAAAGTATAAGTAATCCCAAGAAGTTTCAAAAGGTTTTTCTACGTAGCAGCATACCCCATGCCTTATTTTTGAATTCAAGCTTCCAGGAACTTTCCAACCTTTGTTAAAGCATATCGAAGTAGTGTCTACTATTGCATCGCTCTCTATCTTTTCAGAAAAATTTCTAGGGTCAAAACCAACTTTAAGTTTGGATTTTAAGGTAGAGATTAAAGAATAAGTTAAAATCGTTTCTCTTAAAGAATCAAGAAGTATTTCACCAGGACTTTTTCTTCTCTCGTAAGTTTCGAGCTTAAGTTGAGAAGAAGGCGAGATTAAATTTTCCTCGTAGATCAGAGGAATAAAAAGGTGGTAGCCTCCTACTGAACTTCCCGAAGCCCTTACTATAATGTCTTTTAAACCTATACTCTTATCAAACTCAAGAATTTTATTAACTATTTTAAGGGTATCTTGGTATTCAAGAGATAAAGGATCTATGTCTCTAATAGCATCTATCGGAGTTTGATGAACAGAAGCTTCAGAAAGAAGTTCAAAGCCTAAGGGATGGGAATTTCTTATTATCTCGAAAGCGAGTAAGCGTTGATTCAACTCTTTTATTTCTTCTTTTTTTTCTATTTTTATAGGTTTTTTTCCATAAAAGCTGGGCCAGTTCCTTAAAGTAACAGACTCTTCTAGTTCAAGCTCTTCATCAAGCTTTTGCCATTCTTCATCTTTAATCAAAGAAGTTGAAATTTTTTTCAAAAAAGGAAACCAGTTTTTTGGTCTTAAACATTTAACCGAAACTCCATAATTTTTACAATAATTTGCAATAATATCACCAATCAACTTGTAATGTTCAATTATTTTTGGCATATCTTTTAAAGAATAAGCCTCTTTGTAAGGCTGTTTGAGCTTGAATTCACCTTTTAAAGATAAGGGAAAATCTTTTGAAATATAAGAAACACAGAAGATTTTTTTGCTATCTGAAAAAAGTTGGTAAGTGAAACGATGGCAAAAATTTATGCTTTCATAATCTAACAAAAGCCTGTTGAAATCGCTCACTTCTTTTACCAAATCTTTGAAGTCTTCTGCTTCAATTCTCCCTATGGCTTCTACCTTTTTTGAATCAATAGAAGGAAGAAAGTGTGCTTTCAAGTTGATGTTTTTAATTCCTGCAATCTTGTTTATCGTGCTAACAAAATTTTCTGCATGATTCTTTCCTTCCTTAAGTAAAACCTTTCCTGTAAAAGGGTTTTTTATGAAAAACTCAAGCTCAACCCTAAAAGTTAAAGTCTTTGCCTCGGTAAGAAAAGGCCTAACTCTATTCTTTGCTTCCTCGTTAATCTCGCTAACAGGCAAAACATCGACTAATTTATCCTTAAAATAAAGCTTCACGTTTCTTCTTTTTTTATACTCTTCTTTCCAAGACATTCAAATAAGATTTATAAGCTACTTATAAATCTTTAATTTTATTCCAAAAATTCTACATCATCTATTCTTCCGTCAGAATCTCTGTCTATTCCTAAAACAACCTTTGCTATAGTATTAGGAGAAAATTTATTGCCTCTTTCTATTTCTTCAAGATAGTTGATTAGCCCAATTATCGCTGCTCTTGTTCCCTTAAACCTTTTTCCACTTAAAACAAGAATTTCTTTTTCCGGGTTGAAAGGATTCTTAATTTTTTCTATTATTCCAACCTCATCTTCAACATAAACTTGTTTAGAAAAAGGAGAAACTATGTTCCATTCTCGGTGAAAATCAAAGTAAATTGGCAAACTTTTGTTTATTCTTTCAACAATCATATTCGCCTTTGGACCACCAACCAAAATCAAGTTTTCTTTTAGTTCCTCTTCTTTTACTTCAGTGTCAAGCTTATAGTTTGCATAAACTTCTTTTAGCAAACTTCCTAGAAATAAAGCTAAGTCTATTGCACAGCAACCATCAGAAGCTTGTGCTGCATACTTTCCGTGAGGATCTGGCGAACCCACTATTATTTTTGCCTCTAACTTGCCATCTTTTATAAAAGGCTTGAAAAACTTTATTTCTCTAACTTTTATCTTGCTGTTTATTATTTCCTTTCCTTCAAAAAGTTTGAAAGAAACTACCGGATAACTAACAGAATAAATTTTTGCCGTAGCTCCAACTCTTTCCTCTGTTTTTTCAAGTTTGATTAGGCCTATTTCTTCCAAGTTTCTTAAGTGATAATAAACCTTTTGTTCATGTTCCTTCAACTTTCTTGCTATATCCATAGCACAAGAAGGTTTTTTTGAGAGAAGAGAAATGATTTTTAAGGCTAGCTCGTTACCCAAGCAAGAAAAAAGTTTTGGGTTTGTTATGAGCAAAGATTCGTAAGCTCTTTGCTTTTTGCCTTCTTCTACTAGAAATGCCATAATGTTATAATTAAAATTATAACCTTATAAATTTGTTTGTAATGGTTAAGCTTTTTTTGACTTTATTTTTAAGCTTACAGCTAAGCCTTAAAATTTTATTTTTAGGTTTTCTTTTTATTCAAAACTTTATTTTCTTAATTTTGTGAAGAAAAAACAAGCTTTGTGGAGCGAAATTTTATGCTCAAGATTTGGCTCAAATTTTGTTGTAATTTCTAGTGTTAATTATCCAAATTCTTTTGAGTGCAAAAAATGTGGAAACCTTTTTTTAAGAATACCAAAAGCTTTGGTTGATGAATAATGTGTGGAATTTTTGGTTATTTTGGTGAAAATAATGCTTTTTCAACTATCTTGAAAGGGTTAAAAATGCTTGAGTATAGAGGATACGATTCTGCTGGAATCGCGATACTAGGCCAAAAACTAGAGATAGTTAAAGATATTGGAAAAATAGACGAAGTTTTTTCAAAAGTTAATCCTGAAAGCTTAGCCGGAAATCTTGGAATTGGTCATACAAGATGGGCAACTCATGGGAAAGTTACAAAGGAAAACGCTCATCCACATGTTTCAAACAACAAAAAGATTGCAGTTGTTCATAACGGGATAATAGAGAATTACCAAGAACTTAAGAGTTTTCTTGAAAGTAACGGCTTTGTTTTTTACAGCGAGACTGACACTGAAGTTATTCCTAACCTTATCGAGTATGAGATGAGAAAGGGGGAAAGTTTTGAAGAAGCATGCAAAAGCGCTTTTAAAATGCTTGAAGGAAATTATGCAATTCTTGTCGTTCATGAAGATGAGAAAAAAATTATAGCAACGAGAAATGGCTCTCCTTTGGTTATAGGCGTTGGTGAAAAAGAATACTTTGCAGCTAGCGATATTCCTGCTTTTCTTGAGTTTACTCCAAGAGTTATTTACTTGCACGATAAGGATTTTGTTGTTATTGATAAAGAAATGAAATTCTTCAACCTTGCTGAAGAAAGAGAAGTGAAAAGAGAAGTGAAAAGTGTTGAGTGGAGTTTGGAGCAGGTTAAAAAGGGGAATTTTGAACATTATATGTTAAAAGAAATTTCTGAGCAAGTTGAAACTATTCAAAGAGCTATAAATCAAGACGAAAAAATATTGATGGAAGTTGCAAAAAAGATTAAAGAAGCAAAAGGAGTTTTTTTGATCGGATGCGGAACTTCTTACCATGCATGCTTAACAGCAAGCTACTTGTTCTCAAGAATAGCTAAAATGCATGTTAATGCAGTTTTGGCTTCAGAATTTTCAAACTATGAAGATTTTCTAATGGAAAAAACTCTTGTTATAGCAGTATCGCAAAGCGGAGAAACTGCAGATGTTTTAGAAGCTGTAAAGACTGCAAAGAAAAAAGGAAGTAAAGTAATTTCAATAGTTAATGTAGCAGGCTCTTCTTTACACAGAAATTCTGACCAAGCTTTACTCATGAATGCTGGACCAGAAATTTGTGTGCTTTCAACAAAAACCTACACTTCTCAACTTGCTATTTTAACGCTTTTAGCTTATGCCTTAGCTGGAAAGTACGAAGAAGGAAGGAAAAAATTAGGATATCTTTGGAACTTGATTTATAACCTAACTTCAGAGAGTACTAGAGAGCATATAAAAAAGCTTGCCGAAAAACTGAAAGATAAAGAGCATATATTTTTGATAGGAAGGGGCTTGCAATATCCCACTGCTCTAGAAGCTGCTTTGAAAATAAAAGAAGTTTCTTACATCCATGCAGAAGCTTTTGCTGGTGGCGAGCTTAAACATGGGACAATAGCCTTAATAGAAAATGATACCCCTTGCATAGTTTTTGTTTCAGAAGAAAATGAGAAAGAAATTATTTCTAACGCTTACGAAGTTAAAGCGAGAGGAGGTTATATAATCGGAATTTCTCCAAAAAGAAATGAAATTTTTGACTTTTGGATAAAAGTCCCTGAAGTTGGAGAAACAAACCCTATATGCCAAATCATTCCGATTCAAATTTTAGCTTATCAGCTGGCAGTTTTAAGGGGTTATGACCCTGATAAACCTAGAAATTTAGCTAAAAGCGTGACTGTAAAATGAAGGCTGTAATTTTAGCAGCAGGAAAAGGGACAAGAGCTTTTCCCTTAACAGAAAATAGACCAAAATCTATGCTTAACGTTCTGAACAAACCTTTGCTTTACTATATAATTGAAAAATTAAAAGGTTTGGGAATTGAAGAAATAGGAATTGTTGTTGGCTATAAAGAAGAGAAAATAAAGGAATATTTTGGAAAGGACTTTAAGTATTTTAAGCAAAAAAAGTTGGTAGGAACTGCTAATGCTTTATATCAAGCAAGGAATTTTATTGATGGTAATTTCATCGCCTTGAACGGTGACATTTACTTTGAAGACAATTTAAAAAATTTTTTGAAGTTCAAGAAAAATGCGATAGGCACAACTTTTTCAAACAATGCTAGTTTATACGGAAGAATTTTGAAGAAAGGAAATAAGTTAATAAGAATAGAGGAAAAAGGCGTAGAGAAAAAAGGGTTGATAAACACTGGAATTTATCTTTTTGATGAAAAAATTTTTGATTTTATAGAAAAAACTAGAGAAAACGATTTGAGAAAAGAATATGAGTTAACAGATTCTATAAACCTTATGGCTAAAAAGTTTGAATTCAAAATTTATGAGCTTGAAGGTTATTGGCAAGATATTACTTTCCCTTGGGATTTGCTTAAAGCAAATCTTTTTGCACTTAACAAACTTAATGATGTAGTTATTGGTGAAAACACAGAAGTTTGGAAAAGTGCTATAATAAGAAAACCTGCAGTTATTGGAAATAATTGTACGATAAAAAATTGTGTGATAGAATCTTCTGTTATTGGAAATAATTGTACTGTAGGAGAATTTTCTATCGTTAAAAGAAGTATAGTAGGTGATTTTTCAAAAGTTCCGCACTTGAACTATGTTGGAGATAGTATAATCGGCGAAAACTGCAACTTGGGAGCAGGAACTAAAACAGCAAACCTTAGGTTTGATGAAAAAGAAATTTTTGCAATAGTGAAAAATGAAAAAGTTTGCACTGGCTTAAAAAAATTCGGAGCAGTAATTGGCGATGGAACAAAAACTGGAATAAATGTTTCCATTTATCCTGGAAGAATTATTGGCTGTAATAAATGGATTAAGCCTCATTCAGAAGTAGTAGAAAATATAATTTAAAAGAAACAAATTAAACTTATGATCATAAAAAACTTTTCGCTAACTGAGAAAAAAGGGATGTTTAACCTAACTTTGCTATGCCTCTCGCCTCGTGGAAAAGAAAAAGTAGTAAAACTTTACCTTTCTTTTCCAACTCTAGAACATCTAGCAATTTCCCTACAAAAAGCTGTTGAAGAGCAAAAGAAAAAAATTCCTACTGGTAAAGATACAAGATACATAGCTTAGCTACATTTTTTCAGGAATTTGTATCCCGATTATCTTCAAACAATTCTTTAAGATTTTTCTCGTACAATCAACTAAAGTAAGTCTAAATTCTCTTAACCTTTTTTCTGCTTTCAAAACCGGACAATACTCATAAAATTTGTCAAAAGCTGTGGCCAAATCAAAAGCATAATTACAAATATAATTCGGCCTTAGATTTTCTGCTGCATCTTTAACAACTTTTGGAAATTTCAAAAGCAATTTAATCAAGTCTTTTTCTTCCTGAGTAAGTTTTTTTGTTTTATAACTTGGCTTCCACTTTCCTGCTTTTTTTAAAATTCCATTACATCTTGTACAAGCGTACTGCAAGTAAGGGCCAGTATCTCCCTGCAAACTTAGCATTCTGTTCCAATCAAAAATTATAGCATTGCTTGGGTCTATCTTAACTATAGCATACTTTAAAGCTCCTATTCCGATAATTTCCGCTATTCTAACTTTTTCCTTTTCTTTCATTCCTGGGTTTCTTTTCTCAACTTCTTTTAAAGCAAGTTCTGTTAGTTTTTTAATAACTTCATCAAGCATGACAGCTTTTCCTTCTCTTGAAGACATTTTTCCTTCAGGCAGTCTTACGAGCTCGAAAGAAAAATGATAGCAATTTTTAACCCAGGAAAAACCCAAAAGTTCCAAAATCTTAAAAAGTTGTTTAAAGTAAAGGTTTTGCTCAGAAGAAACAACCCAAAATGCTTTTTCAAGCTTATACTTTTCAAACTTTTGTTTCGTTAATCCTAAATCGCTAGTTACGTACAAACCTGTACCGTCTGACCTTAAAATAACAATGTTTGGCAAACCATACTTTTCCAAATCTGCGACTATCGCTCCTTCGGGAGACCTGAAAGCTATTCCTTTTCTTAAAGCATCTTCAACTAATTTCTTTCCCAAATCTCTTGAATCACTTTCATAAAAATAAACATTGAATTTTATCCCAAGTTTTTTGTAAGTTTCTTCAAAACCTTTTACACACCAACCAACAACTTTATTCCAAATTTTTATTACTTCCTTGTCTCTTTCTATTTCATACTTTCTCAAAATTTCTCTTGCTTTTTCCTCTAGCTTAGGATTTTTGTTTGCTTCTTCATGAAACTTAACGTAAAATTCCCAAAGCCATAAGTCTGGTTTTTCTTCTGGTTCTTTTTTATTACCCCAAAGCAAGTAAGCAGTAACTAGCTTAGCAACTTGTAAACCAACGTTATTCATGTAGTTTGCTCTTATAACTTTATAATCAAGAAATTCAAGCATATTTGCTAGCGCATCACCAAGAAAAGTTGACCTTGCATGGCCTATATGCATAGGATGTACAGGATTTGGTTGAGAGTATTCAACCATTATTCTTTTTCTTTTTCCTTCGTTAAGCTCTATCCCTTTTTGAATTTCCTTCAAAACCTTTTCAGAAATTTTTTCCCAATCAAAGAAGAAGTTTATGTAACCAGATTTTGCTTCAACTTTTTTTATCAAGCTTTTTCTAGGAATTTTTATTTTTTTAACAATTTCTTCAGCAATTTCTTCCGGTTTTTTTCTTTCTTTTTTTGCTAGCTGAAAACAAACGGTAGAAGCTAAATCTCCAAGTTCTGAGCAAGGCGGAACTTCTAGAGTTTCCTCTATTTTCTCTATGCCCAAAAACCCTAAAGTTTTTATAACTTCCTCTTCTAACATATATGAGATATTTTATTTTAACTTAAAAAATAAATTGTTGGTGAGTATGGAAGTAAAAGAATTTGAACCAAAAAAGCAAAGTGTGAATGAGCTAACCAAACAAATGAGAAGAACAGCCTTTAACGCAAGAAGGCTTGGGGAAGCAGTAGAAATTATAGAAGAAATGATAAGAGATAAAAATTGTGTTAAATTTTTAGGTTTGGCTGGAGCCCTAATTCCTGCTGGAATGAGTAAGTGTATAGTAGAAATGATAAAAAATAAATGGGTTGATATAATTGTTTCTACAGGAGCTAACATTACTCATGAGCTTGCAAATTGTTTTGGAGAGAAATATTATCAATGCGAACCGGAAAAAGTTAACGATTTAGAACTGAGAGAAAAAGGTTTGGATAGAATTTACGATGTTTATGCAAGCTCAACCACAATGGCAATAATGGAAAAAAATTTTCAAGAAATTTTGAGCAAAATCAAAGAAGGGGAATACGCTACTTTTGAACTTCTCGAGGAAATAGGAAAAAGGATTGAAAAGAAAGAATCGATCTTAAGAGTAGCGTTTGAAAATGAGGTTAAAATTATTGTTCCAGGAATTGTTGATTCAATCCTAGGAATTCAAGTTTGGATGTTTTCTCAAGACCATAAATTAAAGATAAATGAAATGAAAGATTTGGACTTTTTGATAAACTTAAACTTTGACTTAAAAAAGGAAGGAAAAAATACTGGTGTAATAATTTTAGGTGGAGGTGTACCGAAAAACTTTATTTTACAATCAGTTTTGTTAGCTGACAAACCTCACAAGTATGTTGTTCAAATAACAACTGAAGTTCCAGAGTATGGTGGTTTATCGGGAGCAACTTTAGAAGAAGCTTTAAGCTGGGGTAAAGTTGACAAAAGCTCAAAAACCTGCACAGTTTATTGCGATTCGACCATAGCTTTACCCATAATAGTTTCTTCTTTAAAAGAGAGACTAACTTTCAAAACCTAACTCTTTCAGTTTCTTTAAAATTCTATCAACAACAACTTCAGGGGGGATATCAACTTTGCTACACCTTACATTTCCAAAAGGTTTTTTCTTTTTATAATATTTTATCAAAGGTTTTGACTGTTTTTGATAAACTCTAAACCTTTCTTTAATAACTTCTGGTTTATCGTCTTCTCTTTGAATTAGCTTGCTTCCGCACTTATCGCATATTTCATCGTTTTTTGGCTTAAGAAAAATTTTATGGTAAATCGCGTTGCAATTTGGACAGATTAACCTTCCAGAAAGTCTTGCAATTATAACACTTTGAGGGACAACCAAATTTATAATTACGTCAGGAGAAGAGATTTTTTCCAAAGCTTCTGCTTGCGGAATTGTTCTCGGATACCCATCTAAGATATAACCTTTTGAGCAATCTGGTTTTGAAAGTCTTTCTTTAACTATTTCTATAACAATATCGTCAGGAACTAGCTCGCCTTTACCTTGATATTCAGCTATTTTTTTAGCTAGTTCGCTTCCTGACTTAGCAATTTCTCTTAGAATATCACCAGTGTTAATTTTTGGTATTCCTAACTTGCTTTCAATAATTGAAGCATAAGTTCCTTTTCCTGAGCCTGGGGGACCAAAAATTATTAGCTTCATTTTCTTGCCTCAATTTTATTAAATTAGGGAAAACAAAGCTATAAAGTTTATTAAAAAAATATAAGAGAAATAATTAATTAGAAGCTGGGATAGTTCAGCGGTTAGAACGCGGCGCTCATAAGCTTTATGAGCTTTGAAAAAATGATGAAAGATGAAACGCCGAAGTCCCGGGTTCAAATCCCGGTCCCAGCATTTTCTTAAAGAATTTATCCTTTCACTTTTTGTTTAATATTATGATTGTACCAACAAAAATTTTGAAGAAAGAAGATGATTATGAAATAGCCTTGATGGTTTTCCCTGTTTTTGAAAAAGAAAAAACTTTCTACGAGTTTCATCTTGTCAAATCATCTAGCTCCAAAACGGAAACACTTAAAGTAAATGAATACAAACCACCACTTAAACTAGAAGAAATAGCAAATGATTTTAACGTTAAACCAGAAGACGTAAAAGAACTTTTAGAAAAGCTGGGTTACAAGGCTTAACTTTAGAAAAGTATTAAATTTATTTTTGCTTAAATATTATCAAAAGGTGAAAAAATGGTTGAATTGACAGAAGAGGAAAAAAAAGTTGTAGAAGCGATGAAAATGCTAAAAGCAACTTCCGAATCTCAGCTTAAAACAGTAGACCATATAGCAAAAGCTGCATCAATGCCAAAAAGTAAAGTTGCTTCAATAATCCAAATGCTAATGAACAAAAAAGTTGTAAAAAGAATTGCAAGGGAAAAAGCAGCAGGATATTATCTTGATCCTTCAGCCCAAGTTTGACATAACCTTACCTTTGAATTAATGGGATAAAAAGAGGATTTATTTATTCCTAATTCTAATTTTTATTTAAACCATGGCCCGATTAGCGTAGCCTGGTTAGCGCGCAGGCCTGTGGAGCCTGAAGGCCGGGTTCAAATCCCGGGTCGGGCCCAAATTTCTCATCCTTCAAACCCACAGAAGAATTTTTGGATATTTTGGTAAACTTAAGTAGTTTCAGGATTAAACTTCATCTTTCACAAGAAATTTTAAAAATTTAAAAATTTGATTTAAATTAACAGTTAAAAGTGGAAAAATATGAATGAAATGGAGATTTTTGTACTTGGTTCTGGTAATGCTTATTCAGAAAAACGTAACCCAACAAGCTTTGTAATTAATTCTTCTGGAAAATATACACTAGTTGAATGTCCTAGTATGCTGAGAAAAATTTTAAGAGAATTTAGAGAAAGGTCTGGCAAAAAATTAGGAATCGAGGAAATAAACGATGTTATAGTAACCCATTTACATGGCGATCATTCTAACGGTTTAGAAGCTTTTGGATTTTGGAAACATTTTGTAGAAAAGAAAAAGCCAAACATTTATTCTATAAAAGAAGTTTTTGAAGATTTATGGGAGAATAAACTTAAAGCCAGTATGCAAAGAATTTATACAGAAAATTTTTCTTTAGAAAAAGTTTCTTTAGATTTTTACTTCCAAACAAAAATTTTAGAATTTGGAAAGATAAATGAAGTAAACAATTTAAAAGTGGAGATTAAAAGAACAAAACATGTTGTACCCTGTTTTGCGATTAAAGTTAATGGTATACTAGGCTACAGCTCAGATACTTCTTTTGACCCTGAATTAATAGAATTTTTGTCGCCATGTAGAATGATTATTCATGAAGTTGGACCTGGAATTCATACAGACTATAAAGAACTAATTCGATTGCCAAAGCATATAAAAGAGAAAATTTATCTTGCTCATTTGGACGATGACTTTAATACCATAAGATCTGAGTTAAAAATTTTGGAAGAAGGCTTGGTTTACAGAGTATAAAATCTTTTTTCTTATATCTATACAGAAAAAAATAAAGTGTTAAATACTCAAATTAATTATGAGAAGATGGGAGTAAGAGAAAAATTAACATCCTTCTGGAAAAGCTTAGAAGGCGCCTCTCTTCTTAGAAAATATGTTAACGGAGAAATAGGAATTAAGGAAGTAGTAACAGTAGAAAAAGGTGGAATAAAATTCTTTGGTGTTATACCAGTTTTTCCTATGGAAGCAAAGGACTGGGGAAGACTTATAGAAGAACTTATAAAAATTCATGGTCCTGGTGTAGTTGCAACGATGAGAATGAGTTATAAAAAGAATGGTTACGAAGAAACAAAAGAACTTAAAAAAATTTTACCAAAAGAAAAAATAATTAAACTTCTTGAATTTTGGATAGACTTAGGGCATATAGAAAAAATTCTCGAGATTAAAATGGGAAAAAATAACGAGCTGCGAGAAGTTTCTTTTGAGAATATTTTAAATGAAATAAAGGAAGATGATAATAAAGTTGTAGTAAAGGTAAAAGGTTCTCTTTCTTGCAAAGCAGTAAAAGAAGTTATGAAAAAAACTCGGTATCCAGTTTGTATCCATGAACCAGGTTATATAGCTGGCTTTCTAGAAGCTTTAGTAGAAGGAAAATGGGAAGTTGAAGAAACTAAATGTGAAGGAATGGGAGATAAGTTTTGTGAGTGGGTTTTCTTTAAAAAATAATTTTTATCTCTTTAAGTAAAACGAAAAACTTATAAATACTTTGAAAACAATTCTTTTAAATAAGCCTCATGGGCATGGCGTTGGACTTTGACTCTACCGACTTAACGGCAGGATGAAAAGTTCTATTCCTGCTCATGAGATAAACTTGATCCTGAAGTAGTGCTTCAGGTAGGTTGATTGGTGAAACCTAGAGGTATTCCCGCCAATTCTGGTTGATCCCGCCAGAGGCCATTGCTATCCGGGTTCGACTAAGCCATGCGAGTCGAGAGGGGAAAGCCCTCGGCGCACTGCTCCGTAATGTGCAGTTAACCTACCCTTAGCTGGGGGATAATCTCGGGAAACTGAGGCTAATACCCCATAGGTGTTAGGTACTGGAAGGTCCTAACACCGAAAGCTTTTGCGGCTAAGGATGGGACTGCACCCTATCAGGCTGTTGTTGGTGTAAAGAACCAACAAACCGATAACGGGTACGGGCTATGGGAGTAGGAGCCCGGAGATGGACTCTGAGACATGAGTCCAGGTCCTACGGGACGCAGCAGGCGCGAAACCTTTACAATTCGCTAGCGCGAGATAAGGGAACCCGGAGTGCTCTTGCTCTGCAAGAGCTTTTGCGGTCTGAAAACAGGACCGCGAATAAGGGGTGGGTAAGACGGGTGCCAGCCGCCGCGGTAATACCCGCGCCCCAAGTGATGGCCACGATTATTGGGTCTAAAGCGTTCGTAGCCGGTCTAGTAAGTTCCTGGTGAAATCCTCTAGCAAACTAGAGGGCTTGCCGGGAATACTGCTAGACTTGAGACCGGGAGAGGGTAGGGGTACTCCTGGGGTAGGGGTGAAATCCTATAATCCCAGGGGGACCACCTGTGGCGAAGGCGCCTACCTGGAACGGGTCTGACGGTGAGGAACGAAAGCTAGGGGAGCGATCGGGATTAGATACCCCGGTACACGAGCTTGGGAGTATCTTCTGATAAAAGATGAAGATAAAAATCCCAAGTGCTAGGATTTCCTAACTCGTGCGGGAAAGTCCTAGCCGTAAACGATGCCCGCTTGGTGTTGCAGACTTCTCGGGAGTCTGCAGTGCCGGAGCGTAGGTGTTAAGCGGGCCACCTGGGGAGTACGGCCGCAAGGCTGAAACTTAAGGGAATTGGCGGGGGAGCACACAAGGGGTGGGCGTTGCGGTTCAATTGGATTCAACGCCGGGAATCTTACCAGGGGAGACGGCAGGATGAGGGTCAGTCTGAAGGGCTTACCAGACAAGCCGAGAGGTGGTGCATGGCCATCGTCAGCTCGTACCGTGAGGCGTGCCGTTAAGTCGGTTAACGAGCGAGACCCACGCCCCATGTTGCTACTGCTCTCTTCGGAGAGTAGGCACTCATGGGGGACTGCCCGCGATAAGTGGGAGGAAGGAGTGGGCGACGGTAGGTCCGTATGCCCCGAATCCCCTGGGCTACACGCGACGCACAATGCGTGCTACAATGGGTTGCGACCCCGAAAGGGGAAGCTAATCCCCTAAAAGCACGCTCAGTTCGGATTGAGGGTTGTAACTCACCCTCATGAAGCCGGAATCCCTAGTAGGCGAACGTCACCATCGTTCGTCGAATACGTCCCTGCTCCTTGCACACACCGCCCGTCAAGCCAATCGAGTGGAACTCAAACGAGGCTTTCTCTTGTTGGGGAAGTCGAGTTTGAGTTCCGCGAGAGGGGCTAAGTCGTCACAAGGTAGCCGTACGGGAACGTGCGGCTGGATCACCTCCTTAAGTCTTTGTGTGCGGTAATACCTCTAGGCACCAAAAATCGCTACCTTTTTTCTTTCTCGGTCAAAAAAAATAGAGGCTTTAATTAAAAATAAATGTTAGACGTCTAACAAAAATTTAAATTCGATCTTGATCTTTAAGGAACTCTAAGGTTTGGAGAAGTAATTCTTCAAAACGATAAAGAGCTTTTTTGTTTCCAAAAATTTCTATAATACCAAAATTTGTAGGAAAGTCTCTTAACTTCCACATCTCATAAGGATAAGGGAATAATCTGTCAACGAGATTTTTTTCTTGTAGATAAAAAGCTAAATCCCTAACAATGCCTTTATCACAGAACTCTAGTTCAAAAATCGTTGGCGAATAATCATCACAACTGTGCACACCTAAACAAACCTTCGAGAATTTTGACAGAACTTTTATTTTACTTTCCTTTCTCGCAAAACATTCCAAGTCAACAAAAATAAAATTCCCATTATTATCGTACTTCTTCATCAGTTTTAAGCAATAGTTTCTCGCATCTCTATCCTTATCTAACCCGAAAAGAATTCCAACATAGTTTTTTACTTCTGTCATCTTGAAAATAAAAATACTTTAAAAGATTTAACTCTTAACTATTTGACCCAGGAAATAACTAGCTATTTCAAATTTACCAGTTCTTAGGAAACCAGTCGTATGATCTCTCAGCAAATATATAGTTTCCCTAAGCATGAGAGTATGCGAAGGAGTAATGTAAGGAATTATGTAATTGTTGTTAAAACCTTGTAAAGAAGCTTTTTCTAAGCATTTCCTTATATCTTCTTTAAAGAAATTAAAAGCTAAATCAAAACTTTTGAACCTTGAGTCTAAGCCAGAAATCAAGGCCAAGTTGTTTTTTCTAGCATAATTTATAGCTTCTTTGTTTGCTTTTTTAAGACCCTTTTTTAATGAAGGAATAGATTCCAAGTAATAGCTTACTTCTATGAAAGGTTTGTGACAAATTTCACCTTTTTCGTAAAGTTTAATTATCTCGTCTGCTCTTTTACCCAACCCGCAAGGTCCAAACTGGTGCGGAACGACAATAAATCCTTCATCCCTTTCTATGCTCTTGCAAACATCTTCTAAATTTTTTGGTGAGATCTTGTTTTCCCATCTTTCTGGAGTTAAGCATAAACCCAAAATATGATAATTGTCGAAAGTCAAAAATTCTAAACCAAAAAGCAAGTTTTCTTTTTTTGCTTTAAGGTAAGATTTGATCTCTTTGAAAGCTTTTATCGGCAAATCGATTTTTTCACACGCAAAAGCTTTATCAGTAAGAATAAGATAATCTACTTTGCTTTTTTCAAAATCTTCTGCTAATTTTTTTGAAGTTTTTCCTAGGTTAAGTTTTTCTCCTTCTTTTGTATGGTAATGGATTGTTACTAAAGGCATACTTATTTAAATAGCTCTAATCTTCAAATCTATTGCTCAAAAGTAAAGTTTTATTCTATGTAATATAAGGTTTGTAATTTTCTCCAAAAGCTCCCATAATCATTTTTTTTAATTCTTTCTCGAAGAAGCTCCTACAAGTTTTATAAAATGGATAAAATATTTTATATATACTTTCACTTTTCTTTTCATAATCCACAAACTTCGCTTTCAGTTTTTCTCTTGTGTACTCGTACAATTCTTTGGTACTGATTGTTTGAATTTCATTACAACCATAAAACTTTCTAAAAGTACATAATTGAGGGTTGGCAATCCCTTTATCATATTCTTGGATTTTAATTTTTTTACCCCATTCCTTAGAGGAATTTATCAACCCGATTTTATAAGGATTTTCCCGATCCGACAACCTACAGATTAAAATGCTTTCGCTTAGTTCTTTTCCTGGTACAGGCATAATAGAAGCGATAAGAAAATAATCACAAAAATATTGAATTCCTTTTATCTTTTCTTCGTCCAGGAAAGTTGAAGAATTGTGAAGGATTTTTCTTACCGGTGCCCCTGGACCCTCGACTATAGAATGATTCAAGAGAGACGGCCTTGAATATAATAAAGTGAGAAAACTTAAACCGATTAAATGACCTGTAAGGGGTTCTTGTACTTCTTTATCTCTTCTGAAAAGTTCAAACATAAAAATGTCCAAAACCTGTACTCCATTTAAACCAGTTTTTTCTTTGGCTTCCTCAAGAGTTGATTGAAATTCTGCCCACATTGCTTCCTCTTCTTGGATATCCATTATAAGAAATAGAAAGTAGAAGAATTTAAACCTTTTGACAAAAAGAGTCGTTAGGTTTCTAACACTTTAGAATTTTTAAACTATAAAGCCTTATCTCATAAGAACAAAGCTCCTTGAACTTAAAAACTTAAGGATAAAATTTTATCTTCATCTTAACTAAATTAGAAATAATTAATTGGGCCGGTAGATCAACGGTAGATCGCCTCGCTTGCAACGAGGAGGTTCGGGGTTCGAATCCCCGCCGGTCCATACTCTTAATAAAAGTTATCGAGAAAATCCAAATGAGTTTAAAAATTTTTATTTTTAGTTGTAAATTAAATCAAATGGAAGTCCCATCTTGGTATGTAATAACGGGAGAACCTTCTTCTGGTAAGACAACAATTTTAAAAAAATTGGAAGAATTAGGATACTTTGTTGTTCCAGAGACTGCAAGAATTTTGATAGATAAATATATCAAAAAAAGGTATACCAGCACAAAAATTAAGAAAAAACGAAAGTCGATTTCAAAAACAAGTTTTAAAGTTGAAATTAAAAATTGAAGAAACTGTTCCTAAGGATAGAATTGTATTTTTTGACAGAGGTATTCCAGACAGTATAGCCTATTTCAAAATTTGTGGGCTAGATACCAAGGAATTAGAAAAATATCAAGAAATAGATATAAAAAAATATTCTTTTTAGAGCAGCTACAATTCCAGCGAGATTATGTAAGAATAGAAAATGAAGAAACTGTTAAAAAGTTAAATCAATTACTTCTGGAGACTTACAAAAATTTAGGCTACAACATTGTTCATATCCCAGTTTCTTCGGTTGAAAAAAGAGTAAGACTTATTTTTATTCAATTTATGATTTATTGGCACGGTATTGAAAAAATGTACAACTACTAACTTTTTTAAAAAAAGGTTTCTTAACAAAAGTAAAACAAAAGCTTTAAATAGGATAAAGCTTTTAAATTATAAAAACTAATAAATTAGTTGCCGGTGTCGTTATGTCTGCTTAGCTTGAACATCGGCCTTTTTGTTTAGCTATGAGTTTGCCCTTCTAACTGATAAAAGATGAAGAAATGGGCACCTAACGAGCTTCCTTTGATGCGAATCCTTATTTTGATAATAAGGGTTTAAGAGTTGAGGTTGATGACTTGACTGACAGCGTCTGATAAAAGATGAAGAACGAACTGTCTTTATGAAACCAGAAGATGAAACTACCATAGGATAAGCTGGTCAAGAGGTCCTGGCAACAGTAGCCCACTTGGTGGATGGCTCGGCTTGGTTAGCCGAAGAAGGCCGTGCCAAGCTGCGATAAGCCTGGGTTATCCGCATGGAGGAGCTGACCCCAGGATTGCCGAATGGGATTCCTAGCCCGTTAAGGGCTATTTCGGAAGAAAAGGGAACGCGCCGAAGTGAAGCATCTTAGTAGGCGCAGGAAAAGAAATCAAACGAGATTCGGTGAGTAGGGGCGACCGAAAGCCGAACAGGACAAACCGAACTTTCTTTCGAAGAGGAAGAAAGGATGTGGAGTTACAGGACTTGGGCCTTTCCTAGCTTGCTAACCTGAAGTGAGCTGGAAAGCTCCACCATAGAGGGTGATAGTCCCGTAGGGGAAGGCAAGAAGGAAAATGCCAAGTCTCCTGAGTACCATTCCTTGGATATGGAGTGGGAATTTGGGTGGCATTAACATCCAATCCTAAATACTAACCAAGTCCGATAGCGGACTAGTATCGTGAGAGAAAGCTGAAAAGTACCGCGAAAGCGGGGTGAAAAGAGCCTGAAACCAAGTTGGGCATAGTCAGCTAGGGCATGAAAGGTGCTACTCCGAAGGAAATTCTCGCAAGAGAAGAGTACGAGGAGTAGCTTACAGTGTCCTAGCATCCGTTCTGAAAAACGGGGCAGGGAGTTTGCTCGAGTAGTGAGGTTAAGGGGTTTAAACCTCGAAGCCAAAGCGAAAGCGACAAGCCCGTAGTCTCGCAAGAGACGTGGGGCGGGGTGTGAAAGCGCCTGAAATTACTCGAGCAAGACCCGAAGCCGGTCGATCTAATCCTGGGCAGGATGAAGTTCCTCGAAAGAGGAATGGAGGTCCGAACCGGTGCTGAGACCCAATCGCTCGGTTGACCCAGGATTAGGGGTGAAAAGCCAATCGAGACCGGTGATAGCTGGTTCCTCCCGAAATGAGCGTCAGCTCAGCCTGGTTGGAGGTAAGCAGTAGGGTAAAGAGACTGATTGGACGGTCAAGGTGCGAAAGCATCAGCCGTCCTGTCAAACTCTGAATCTACTGCTGCCTGAGAAGACCGGAGTGAGGGTACTGGGTTAAGCTCGGTACCCAAAAGGGGAACAACCCAACCTGGGGTTAAGATCCCTAAATGCCGGCTAAACGAAGAAGGGAGTCCAAATCCTTAGACAGCGGGGCTGTAGGCTTAGAAGCAGCCATCAGTTAAAAAGTGCGTAACAGCTTACCCGCCGAGGGTTTGGGCCCTGAAAATGGAAGGGACTAAGCCGGCTGTCGATACCCCAGACCTGCGAAAGCAGGGGGTAGGGAGGCGTTCTGCATGGGTAGAAGCTTGTTCGTGAGAACAAGTGGACCGTGCAGAATTGAAGATCCTGCCATGAGTAGCAGCATAGCTGGGTGAAAATCCCAGCCGCCTGAACCCTCAGGGTTTGCCAGCAATGTTCGTCAGCTGGCAGTTAGTCGATCCTAAGGGCGCTCTTAACCGAAGCGCTCAAAAGGGAAATCGGTTAATATTCCGATACCATGGAGGTACGTGCGGCAACGCAAGCTAGCTTTCCGACGTTTCGGGATAGGCCGACGCAAGTTAACTGCCGAAGCCTGCAGAGTCTCGTAACGAGGAGAAGCAGGTGAAAGCAGGAATAGCTCCGCGTATGCGGAGTTCGGCCGATTCCTGGAACCCGTGAAAAGGGAAGCTAGAAGGATCCTCCATGATCGTACCAAGAACCGACACAGGTAGGGTCGCTGAGAAGGCGAAGGCGTGTTGGGAGAACCCAATCCAGGGAAATCGGCAAATTGGCCCCGTATCTTCGGTAGAAGGGGTGCCTGTTCTCTCGAAAGGGAGAACAGGTCGCAGTGACAAGGGGGAAGCGACTGTTTAACAAAAACACAGGAGACTGCTAGTCCGAAAGGATTTGTACAGTCTCTGAGGTCTGCCCAGTGCCGGTGTGTGAAACCCGGTTCCAACCGGGAGAAGCCCCGGCAAACGGCGGCGGTAACTCTGACCGTCGTAACTCAGGGCGGTCATCTGATTTGATGATACGCCGCCTGGGCGACATAAGTAGCGTAATCCCTTGCCGTTTAATTGACGGCCCGTTCAACGGCTTAACGACTTCCCCACTGTCCTGGGTTGGGACCCAGCGAAAATGCTGTTCTGGTGAATAGGCCAGAGACCTCCGGTGGGAAACGAAGACCCCGTAGAGCTTTACTGCAGTCTGGCGTTGCTGTAAGGTTGAAATTGCATAGAGTAGCTGGGACTCGCTATTAGGCGCAGGCTTCGGCCGAGGCTGAGAGGAAAGTGTAACACCAGCCCTTTTCAACCTTACGGCTTACCCGTAAGGGGACAGCGTCAGATGGGCAGTTCGGCTGGGAGTTTAGGAGCTAGAATGAAGAGTCCCTTAAGTTATGAAAAAATGATTAAGGGCATACGGTCTGAACAGCTCCTAAACCAGCAAGCGGTACGCCCTTGGTAAGAGATCAAGGGCGCCCAAAGCTCAGCTCATCCGGGTCATGTCAGAAGTTGAAGCTATGATTACACTGCTCCAGAATGATTTAAAGATGAGTATGGAGGTAGCTTATGAGCTTTCATCAACTTCTGACACCCGAAAGAAATCCGGAGTAGAGTGTAAGCGCAAAAGCTGGGTTGATTGGATCCCGCAAAGCGAGGGATCCAAGGGCGAAAGCCTGGGCTAGCGATACATCGGTTCGCCTTAATGGCGGCCGGTGGTATCAGAAAAGCTACCTCGGGGATAATGGGCCCGTGGCCGGTGAAAGCCCACAGCTCAGGGGTTTTCATCCCACTCGATAGCGACGAGCGGGTAAATTGACCCGGCGCGTTGGTGCGTCGCTGTCGGCTCCCCCCCTCCTGGCCGTGCAGTAGCGGCCAAGGGTACAGGTGCCCACTGGTTAAAGGGGGACGTTAGCTGGGTTCAGAACGTCGTGAGACAGTTCGGTCGCTATCTACCGGAGGTGCTGGCTGTCTGACCGGAAGGATGGGTGAGTACGAAAGGAACACCCATCCGTGGCCTCTGGTCTACCGGTTGTTCATCGCACAGCCGGGCAGCTAAGCCATAGCGGATAAGTCCTGAAGGCATCTAAGGACGAAACCGCCCGGGAAAATAGGCAGCCAATTGCTCTGCTATTCCGCAAGGAACGGTAGAGCAACGAGGGCTCTCCTAGACGAGGAGGTTGATAGGAAGGGGGTGTACGCGCCAAGCTTTCGAGCGAGGCGTTCAGCCCGCCTTTCCTAATCGCCCGAGGTTGCCAGGACTTGATAAGCAGCTTATCCTATGGTAGTTTCAAAAGTTTTTTTCTAAAATAAAAAAGTTAAACTTTTTTTTCTTAATTTAATTTGTGAAGATTGAAGTGTACATAAGAAATAGAGAAGTTGAAATTCCTTGTGTTTACTCAAATCAAAATCTTTACTTGGAAACTCTAAACCTTTCTATTGATTTACCTCCTGTTATAGTTTACAAAAAAGTAAGAGAAATTCCGGAAAAAGATAGAAAGGCCTTAGAAGTAGCTAGAAAACTCGCAGTCGATGGAGAGTTAAAGATTTATGATGTTTGTAGCTTAAGGGGGAAAATTTTAGCGAAAATAAAAAGGGTAAAAGATTTTCCTGCAGTTTTTGTTGATGGTAAAAGGGTAGAGTTAGAGGAGTGATTCGTTGAGAGAAGTTTTGTTAAAGTTTGGTGGAAAAAGAATTAAAACAAAAATTAGAAAAAATTTTTTGGAAAAGACTATCGGGTTAATGTTTAAGAAAAAATTAAAGAAAAACGAAGGTATGCTATTTGTTTTTGAAAAAGAATGCTTTCCTAGTTTTTGGACTTTTGGAATGCTTTTTCCAATAGATATAATTTGGTTTGATAAAGAAATGAAAGTTGTAGATTTGAGTGAGAATCTTAAGCCTTTTAGGTTTTGGAAATTTTATACACCAAAAAAGGCTTCAAAGTTTGTTTTAGAGGTTAATTCTGGCTTTATTAAAGAAAATAGAATTAAAGTTGGAGATAAGTTTGTTTTAGAGCAAAAGTAAGGATTTGATCTCTTTAATCGCTTTCTCCATTTTCACTATTACCATTCCTAAATTCACATCTTTGTAAAGAAGGGAAGAAAAAACTAATTCGCTACCTATACTGAAACAAACATAATTACCATCACTTGATTTTACTATCGTATACTCTAACTCGCCTATTCCCAATTCTTTTGTCGTAAATTGTGAACTTTTGATTATAGCAGCAGAAAGAGCAGCAACCATTTTAGAGTTAATTTCCATAGGTAAAGTGGAAGCAACAAGCAAACCATCATACTTAGCTATAACAGAACCTTTTACTCCATCTATTTCTTTTAATTTCTTTAAAATTTTTTCGAGCTCGGCTTTTAGCTCCATCAGCCTTCCCTCGTTATTCTTTCTAAGGTTTTAAGGAAGTAAATAAAACCAAAAAGATAAATAACTGTAGCGATCCAGGAAATCCAAGGCTCTGTTATAAACAAAAACTGAATTAAATCTAGGCAAAGAAAAATTAAAAGAGAGTATAAAATGACTTTAAAAGCTTTTGGAGATTGTGAATGGGTAAACAGCATAAGCAAAGCAAAGTTTAAGTTTTTCTTGAAATTTTTAAGAAGGTTAAAAGAGTAATAAACAGAAACTACTAACTCTACAACTACAATGAAAGTAAAAATGAATAGAGGAATAACCATAAAGCTAAGCATACTTTTTAAACCTCCTTAGCCATCTAAAAACTATAAAAGCCATTGTTATAGCATAAAGCGTTGCCGAAATCATAACAGTTGTTCCACATATTAAAGAAATTAATAGAAGAAAAGGTTCTGTTGTTGTAAACTCGTAAAAATGACTTGGAAATGCAAATATACTACCTACAAAGAAGATGAGAGTTGAGTAAAACAACAATTTAATCTCGTAAAAAGTTTTTTGAGGTTCAAGAAGAAAAGAAACCATAGAAACTTCTTCTTTTTTTGTCAAGTATCTTAAAAGTCTTAAAGTTATAATGATGGCAAAGATTGAGAGACAAAGCCATATTATTCCAAAGAAAGCATTAACCATATTTTCAAACTCATCAGAAAGTAGAAAGGAAATCATATCTTCCATAAGTAAAATTTCTCTTTTTAAAAATATCTTTATCGCTTAAGAAATAGAAAATAAAATTGATGGTAAAGCTAACTTTTTTTGGTGGAATAAACGAAATAGGAGGAAACAAAATTTTTTTGGAAGATAAGGATACTAAGCTATTTTTTGATTTTGGTTTTAGCTTTTCTTCTGCAAGAAAATATTTTGCAGAATTTTTAAGACCAAGAGTTTGCTCTGGTTTAGAAGATTACTTTGAGTTTGACTTA
Organism: Candidatus Aenigmatarchaeota archaeon; assembly: GCA_038998335.1. Lineage (GTDB taxonomy): Archaea > Aenigmatarchaeota > Aenigmatarchaeia > CG10238-14 > SCSR01 > JAVZHQ01. Next base: position 417,957 of record JAVZHQ010000001.1, read on the forward strand.
TTACCAAGAGTGAAAGGAATTTATAGAGATGATTTGCTCACTCAATCGGGAAGAGAAATTACTGAAAAGCTAGAAATTCAAGGAGTTTTTATTTCTCACGCTCATGCAGACCATTCTTGGGATATCGCTTTTTTACATAAGGATATGCCGATTTATTGTGGTGAAACTTGTAAGCTTTTTCTTCAAGCTATACAAGAAACTGGAAAGGGAAGTTTTGAAACAGATTTCTTCACTTACAGGCAATGCTTTGTTTCAAGGGGAGAAAAACCAGAATTTGAAAGAAATTTTAGAACTTTCAGAACTGCAGATAAAATTAAAATTGACTCGGTAGAAATTTTACCAGTACATGTAGACCATTCTATTCCAGGGGCTTATGGCTTTATAATTTTTTGCTCTGACTCAACTTTAGTTTATACAGGCGATTTAAGAATGCACGGCCCAAAAAAACAAATGACACTAGATTTTGTTGAAAAAGCAAGAGAAGCTAAACCTGATTTGCTCATAATTGAAGGGACTAGGATGGATAAGAGTAAAAGCTTAAGTGAAAAAGAAGTTAAGGAAAGAGTTAGCAAATTTATTTCTAAAACAAAAAAGCTTGTAGTAGCAAACTTTTCATGGAAAGATATAGACAGGCTAAATTCATTCTTTCAAGCTTGTAAAGAAAATGGAAGAAAGCTTGCGATAAACACAAGAATTGCTTACTTGCTCGAAGTATTAAAACAGGATAAAAGACTAGAAATACCAGATATAAAAGATGAAGATTTGTTAATTTACTTTCATAGAGCTAAATGGGGCCTAATAGATAAAAACGTTAGCGTAGAGGAAAAGAAAAAAGATTACTTAAAATGGGAAAAAGATTACTTGGATTATTCAAACGTTGTTTGCTATAAGGATGCGAGGGAAAGAGAGGAAAAAATTGTTTTGTTTTTGGATTACTTTGATTTAAAGGAATTGATAGACTTAAAACCAAGTTTGGGAAGCACTTACATATATTCAACTTCTGAACCTCATGACGAGGAACAAGAAATAGATTTTGAAAGAATGTTGAATTGGGTTAGGCATTTTAAGCTTGATTTTAAGCAAGCTCACGCTTCTGGACATGCTTCAAGAGAGGAAATAGTAAAAATAGCAAGAAGTATTAATGCTAAAAAAATAGTTCCCATTCACACACAAAACGCAAAAGAATTCAGAAAATTCTTTAAAAATGTTTTAATAGTGAAGAAAGGGAAAGAAATACTTATTTGATTTAGCTTTTCCAATTTTTAAAGCCTATTTTTCTAAGTATAATTTAAAAATATTCGAGATTAATTTCAATCATGCTCAAACTAATAATTTTTGATGGTGAAGGAGTTTTGTACACAGGAAAAAAGGCAATCAAAATTTTTGAAAGGGAATACAATAAGTTTTTGAAAAATTTTGGAGTAAAGTTTGAAAATCAACATAAAATTTGGATAAAGCTTTATCCTAAAATTTCCTCTGGAAAAGTTTCATTGAGAGAAGCTAACAAGATTGTCTACAAGAAACTTGGAATTCCGACTTCAAAAGTTGATGAATGGCTGAGAAAAGATAAAAAAATAAACTTAAAGTTTATCAAACTTTACAAAAATAGAAAAGAATTTCTAGAAAAAATTAAGTCAAAAGGAATAAAAGTTGCAATTCTTTCAGATAGTGTTCATCCTCTAAAATGGAGGTTAGAGCTTTTCAAAAAGTTTGGTCTGAAAAAAGGAAAACATTATGATAAACTTTTTCTCTCTCGCTTAATTGGTTATGAAAAACCTCATCCAAAAGCTTACTTAAAAGTTTTAGAGTATTTTAAAGTTAAACCAGAGGAAGCAATCTTTGTTGGACATGATGAAGAAGAAATGAAAGGTGCAGAAAGAGTTGGGATAAAAGCAGTTTGTTGGGAAGAATTAAAGAAAATCTCAAAAAATATTTAAAAAACAGAATTAAAATTATGAGAAAAATAGTTTTAATAGTTCCATTGATTATTGTAGTTGTTGGAATAGTAGGATACTATTACTACTTAAGTCTAAAGGAAACAGAAGCTGCAAAAGAAGCTTGTATTCAAGCTTGTATGGAAGCTAAAGCCCAAGAAATGAATTTAAACGATGGACCTTGCCTTTCTAACAAAATAATAGAGAATTGGGTTTGTGATGTAGCTCATAGCCCAAGAGAGCCTGTAGACGATATAAAAGAAAACCAATGCCCAGAATATGGAAAAACAGCCTTTCATTTTGTTGAAGTGGACCCCAACTGCAATTTCATAAGAGCAGTTTAATTTTAAGAGGAACTTTTACCTGAAAGCTCTAAACTTTTTCTTACATAAATTTCTAGTTTTTCGTATACACTTTTTAAAGCATCTAAATCGTCTTCGCAATGCTCTATTATTTCTTTTTTTGCCTTCTCATTTCTCTTTAAAAACTGGAAATAAAGCTCTTGAACGTTTTTTCCTGTTATACTTAAGTTTTTCTTTATTCCAAAAAATCTAGAAACTTCATCTAACTTATAACTTGCAAGAGCTAAGTTTTCTTTTGCAAACTTACACAAATCTAAAATTTTTGTTTCAAACAAGATTGATGCATCGATATTATACTTAATGGCTCTAGTTAAAAGAAAAGGGATATCAAACCCAGAATGCCAAATGAGTAAGGTTTCGTTCTTATTTTTTCTTATAATTTCTAAAGCCCTTTGTATGGTTTCTTTTTCCTTTTCTGGCTCTTCAGTAAAAATTATTTCTTTTTTTCCGTTTGGTAGAATAAAGCCAATTGCAATTATAATTCCTATATCTGCGTGAAGCGAGGAAGTTTCCAAGTCTAAAAACATCATACTTTTTCATAAAAACTTAAACAACTTAAAGGTTTCTCTACCTTATTTCCGGTGAAAGTATAACAACTCTTTTGATAAAGAAGAAGAATAATCTACTTCAAAAAAGGCTTTCCTTCCTACTCTTCTCTTTTTAAGATAACCCATAACCATAAGCTGATTCAAGTAAGCTGATTCTACTGCCCTTGCTCTTTTTGTTTGTTCAGCAACCTGAGAAGCGGTTGCCTTTTCAAGTTTATAAACAGCAATAAAAGTTTTAACCAAATGTTCTGGTAATTGAGAAGTCAATTTTATGTAGGGTAAATTTTCTAGTATTTCTATTTTTTTACTTAAATCATTGACTAAGCTCTCTAAAGAATTAAGCCTTTCTTCCAATTTCTTTAGTTTTTCTTTTAAACTCACAAAATGAAATTAATCTCTAAGGAATAAATTCTTTTAAAGTTAAAATAGTTGGCGTGAGAATTTAATTAAATGAAGTATTGTAACAAATGCAATAAAACTTATTCGGACAAAATAAAAGTTTGTCCAGAGTGTGGGAAAAAGCTAGTAAAAGTTAGTTATTAGTTACTTTATTTCCTTCAAAGTCTTTATTCCAAGAACTTCAAAGTACTCTGTTTCTTCTCCAGCTTTAATTTTCTCCTTAACTTCTTCAGGAATATCGAGCTCAAAAACAGAAAAATCTGTCAAATCCATAAGTTGAGCTTTTTCCCCAATTATAGCTAAAACTTGAGCTTTTTTTCTTTCAACTATCGGAACTTCTACAACTTCGTCTGCAGGTTTAACTATACTATGTCTTCTACCATCAAACAAACCTATAGCTTCAACTCTTGCTTTAGCAGCACCATGCTTTCCTGATTTGCTTACATCTACTCTTTCAACTCTGCAAGGCTCATTATCTATTAAAACAAAACCGTTTGGTTTTAAATCTTTTATAACAGCTGTTGTCTTGCTCAAAATCTCACTTCCTTGTCACAAGGAGAATATCTTCTCTTTTAACAGTTACTCTTTTTGCATGATGTGCTACAGTTACCGCATCTATGGCAATTTTGTCTGCAACCTCTAAAAGATAATTCTTTAGCTCTTTCACAGCTTCCAAGGAAACTCTATCTGCTCCAACTTCCTTTCCTGCTTTTTTTGCTATCTTTTCTATTGCAAGCAACGGAAAATCTTTAACCATATTCATTACCCTTTTTTAATTACCTTAAAATATATATTTTCTTTGGATTTTTAATTAATTAAGGTTTTATGAGAGTTGTAATAGACACTTCTGGGTTAATTTATCTGAATTATTTCAGAACCTTTGAAGAAATTTTTACTGTTCCTGAAGTTATAGAAGAAGTAAAAGATAGGCTAACTAGCCTTAAAGTTTCTGGTTTAAACCTTAAGGTAGAAAACCCATCAAGAGAAAGTATAAAAGAAGTAAAAAAGATTGCTAAAGAAACCGGAGATTTAGAAAAATTATCAAAAACTGACCTTAAACTTCTCGCTTTAGCCAAAGAAAAAGAGCTTGTAATAGTTTCTGACGATAGAAATGTTCAGAACGTTGCTGAGAAAATCGGAATTAAGTATATTTCAATATTCAGCAAAAAGATTACCAAGTTAATAACATGGAAAAAATATTGTAAAAACTGTAAAAAATTTTTCCAAGGTAAAGTTTGCCCAATATGCGGAATGAAGCTAATAAAAATACCAAAGAAAACCAAATATATATATTAGGATGAAAGAAAGTACAAAGATGTTTTTAAAAATTTTTATAATTTCTTTAATCATTTTTCTGCCATTTGAATATTTCTACTATTATATTCAGGACAATTATGGAATGGAGAAAAGTTATTATTTTTCTATCATTTCCCAAAACTTAACATTTTCCTTTTTTGGTTGTATAGGTTTCTTCGTATCTCTAAACTTATACAGGATTTTAAAGACAAAAGAAGAAATATCCATGGTTACTTTTCTCTTAAAGTCTAGCGAAATGACAGAAGAGTGTAAAGTTTTATTTTATATTTCTGTGATATGTGTGATTTGTTGGTCGGTTTATACCTTATGCCTTCCTATAACACTTGGCATTATTCCACCTTTAGTAAGTAAAAGAATTAGTGAAATGATTGGTGACGGCTTCCTTTTTTCTTCCATTCTTTTTTCCTTAGCTGCAATTTTTATGTTTAATAGATGGCTTAAAAGAGTGAAGAAATATGTATGAGATAATCTTAATTGTTGTTCCCATACCGGTAGTAATTCTTTTTTCATTTCTCTCGTTTTACCTGAACAAATTCTTAAAAAACGTGAAGAAAAATGAAAAGCTTACCTGGACTTTAATCTTTGTTCATCCCTCTGCTTCTAAAGCACTTAAAGTATTAGTTATAACTTTATTATTTTTCAGCATAGTTTGGATTGTAAGAACCATCATAAATCTTTTTTTAATTCTTCCTATACCGCTAGGTCCTATCGGTACCTATGTTCTTCTTTTAGGGTTTGTTTATTTCTTTAAAACCTTAGCTAAAATAACAGAGGGAAAATGAAATGGAAAAAGAAAGAGTTGAAGAAATAGTTGCGAAAATAAAGAAAAGAAAGAAAAATTTGAAATTTATTCTAGCAGGAACTGATGGCTTTTTACTTGCTTCAGGTTTTCCTTTGGAAATTAATAGCAGAATGTTAGCAGCACTTGCTGCTGCTGTATTCAAAAGTTCGGTTATAAATTCAAGGGAACTTAAAATTGGTAGCTTTTCTTATGCTTTAATCAAAGCTTCTGATGGTTTTTTCGTTTGTTTTGAAGTTTCTCCAAGTATAATTCTTGGTTGCATTCTTAGTAAAATGGGTTTGAATAAGGCTTTAAGTGAAAGTACAAAACTTAGAAAAATATTTATTTAAAGAAAAATGAAAAATAATTAATGATAGACTCAGCTTTTTTGCTTCTTTTACTTACAGCAATATTCTGTGCTATCGATGATATTCTTATTTACTTTATGGTTAAAAGAATTGGCGGAACTATAGGAGCTGGTTTAAAAGTAGTTGGTTTTTCACTTTTTGCTATTTTGGTTTATATGATAATAGACTTAGCAGTTATCTACTTTGGTTGGTTGAATGCTGTCTATTATCTTATAGCTCATTACATAATAGAAATGATTGCGTACTTACCGATGATTGTAGGTCTATATTTAATATACAAGGCAATTAGGGGCGAGAAAAAATGATGGAATTTATAATGGCTTTTATAATGGTTGAGAGTATAATCACGCCAATAATAACTTTAATCATTCTTTTCTTTGCTCTTTACATGGCAAAAAAGTTTGGTGGAATGTACAAGAAATTCTTTATTGTTTTTGCTATAGGCTGGATATTCCAAATCCTTCATTCTATAGATGAAACTCTTTTGGTTCAAGCAATGCCAAGCATGATGCCTCTTGAAGCTATGTTCCTAACTTTTCCAGAAATATTGGCAAGCATGCGTATACCATCGCCTCTCTTTGCAATTCTAGGTTTAAACTTTGATTTTATCCTAGTTAAAATGACTTTCATGGCGGTTTGTGCAGTAATAATAACCTATGCTTTAACTATTCATTACAAACTAACAAAAGAAAAATAACTATTTTAAAACTTCTGGAAGTTTAACTTTCTTTTTTCCTACTATTGGTTTTATAGCCTTTTTTATTGGTTCATGACAAACGTTGCCAACAATACTTTCAAACTGCTTTAAAAGAATCCCAACAACAATTTCACCTTCTCCATAAAAAGTTTTTACTTTTCCTTTTTCGTCTAGGAGTAAGGGCGATCTCCTCGCGCAAATTAAAGCAATTTTTTCACCAAGAAGCTCAGTCATAACTTCTATCATTTTATTCAATATTTTAATATAAGTCTTCTTTTCTTTCACTGGGTTTTCACCAAAAAAGTTTTAAACGAGCTTCTCGATTTTCTTTGCTGCTTTTTCCATCTCAAGAAGAATAAGCCCAATATTTGCATTTTTTCTCAGCAAAGCTATAAGTATTGCTTCTTCTCCTGCACCTATTGCTACGTATTGCCCTTCAGAAGCGTTAACTATTACTTGTTGAAACTCACCTATTTCTAATTCTTTTGTTGAAGTTTCAGAAGTACCAACTATTGCAGCAGCCATAGCAGCAACTGCCCTTGCGTTTACTTCACTTGGTAAACCACTTGCAATTAATAAACCATCTCTCCTTACTATGGCTGAACCTATTATATCGCCGATCTTTTCTAGTTCTTTCAAAACATCCTCAAGTTCTTTCTTCTCAACCATTCTCTCACTTAAATTTTAGATTGTTTTTAATTTAAATATTTTGTCAAACAAGAGCCTTAAACCTTCCTCCAAACCTTCCTTCTTAACTGCACAAGTTCCTATAACATCTTCAAAACCTAGAGCTTTCTTAATTTCCTCTATGCTTAAAGCTTCTGGCAAATCTTGCTTGTTTGCAAAAACAACGAAAGGAATCTCATAACCCCTAACTTTATCAAGCATTTCTTTTGCTCTTTCAAAAGTTTCTGGTTTAGTAGAGTCAACAACAAGAATTACTCCCCAAACATCTCTTGCTAGGATTTTAAGTATCCAGTCAAACCTTTCTTGGCCAGGAGTTCCAAAAATGTCGCAAACCAAACCTTTTTTCTCTATGTAACCATGGTCTAAAGCTATTGTTGTTCCAAGCTTATCTATGGAAACAGCTTTTTCTGAAAGAGAGTGAATAGTGCTAGACTTTCCTGCGCCGAAAGGTCCGGTTACCAAAATTTTTGGAACGTATATATTTACTCCAGTTTGTGTTATTTGGAATAAAATTTTAGGTGAATCATTGTACTGGAAATAATTCATCCAAAGTAGTTTTTTCTCTATGGTATCAAGTTTGATAACGCTATCCATGACATTACAAACTTCTTCTATTTCTTCTTTTGAATAACCCCAATCTGTAAACAAGAAAAAGCAAGTAGTTTTTGTTTCCTCAAAAACATCTTTTAATTTTTTAATTCCTTCTGCTACTTTTTTTGCTCCAACCCCCATAAAAACTTCTAGACAATCAAAAATTGCAGTTTTTAAACCTGGAGTTTCTCCTAAAGCTTTTTCGAAAAGCTCTAAAGTTTTTTCCCAAGCTTCTTCTGGTCTTGTGACAAGCGCTTTTAAAACATACTTGGCATCGCTTTCTTGTTTGAGAGTAAAGGAAATGCAATCAACAAAAACTATATCCTTAGATTCCCAACCATGCTCGTACATATTCTTAAGAATTGCAGCAGGAGCTTTTGATGTTGTCAAATAAATTCCTTTGTCTCCTTCCAGAATTCTTGTTGAAAGTATATGCTGAGAAAAGCTTGATTTATCTATTAGTGTACCTGTTAAAAGTAAAACAGCCGAATTTGACTCTACGCCTCCACCTAAAATTTCATCAAGCTTTTCTATTCCAGTTGAGATTTTCATACCATCACTTTTCCACAACTATACCCTTTTCTGTTATAGCAAATCTTAAAGCTTCTAATGGAGGTTTGGTATCTTTTAGCCTTCTTATCCACATTAATCTTTGAGTATAAGCAGTAGGGTCAAAACCTAACTCTATTGTTCCGTCTGTCAAGGCTTCTAAAGTTACCATATCTTTTTGCTCGATAACATCTTTTTCTATGGTTGAAATAGAAGTTATTCTTGAAGATTTTAACTTAGCAAATAAAACTGAGGAAAATTTTGCACAAAGGTCTTTTGGAACATAAAGGTAAAGAGTGGAAATAGCATCTATACAACATCTCCTGAGGTTTTTATCCTGCAATTCCTTAATTGCTTGAGAAATTTTAATATTAAACTCGTTTAAGTCAGCAGGGTTGTTTATTATATAAGTGTCTTTTTCTATTCCTCCTACTTGCCAAGAGTAAACGTCTATAAAAACTATAATCTTTCCTTCTATATGCCAACCGAACCTTTCCATACTTTTTTTAACTTCTTCTGGAGGGGCATTAAAAAGTATATAAACAGCTGCTTCGTTTTGGGTCAAACCTTTGTAAATGAATTGATTGCAAAAAGTTGTTTTTCCTGAGCCTGGAGGGCCAACTAATAGAATAGAAGAAAACTCAGGAAGTCCGCCTTCGATTTTTTCATCTAAATTTTCTATCCCACTCGAAACTCTCATTTTCTCTTTTATTTAATTTGTTTTCTATTTTTAAAAACTTATGACTTTTTTTCTTCGTTAAAAGATTCTATCGAACCTTTAAGCTTAACTTCTATTTCTGTTAGGTCTTTAAGAATATTCGCATAAACTGCTTTCAAATCTTCCTCGGAAATTTCTTGCTTGAAATATTTCTCCCTTAAAGTGGCTATCATAAGCTTAAGCTCTTCGTATCTTTTTTTAAGTTGAGAAATTTCGTAAGCATTATAAAGTACTGTTACTGAGCCTATAAGGGTAAATATTACTCCGATAAGAGAGGTAACTATTATAAAAGTTGGTGCAAAAGGTTCTATCTCAACTCTAAACAGATGAGAAAGAGCTATAAATTCTAAGCCTAAACAAAGAGCAAAAACATTTACCGAAACTTGCCTTTTTGGGTTTGATAGCCTACCAAAATAAAAGATTAAAAGTGAAGCAAAGCTTAATCCAACAAAAGAAGCAAAGTTAATGAAAGTCATCCACCCAAGTTCCATAATTAAAATTTGTTTTCCTTATTAAAGAATTATCTCTTTCTCTTTGCTTTTTTCATTCCTTGCTTAATTCCTTTTTTTATTTCTTTTAACACGCTTGGTAATAACTCTTTTGTTATTTCTGCCATTTCTTTAGTTTTTTCTTTTAAAACTTCTGCTGTTTCTTCAGCAATGCTTTCTGTTTTCCTTACAACTTTTTTAGCTTTTTTTTCGCTTACTACAGCCATTTCCCCTAAAAGTTCTCCTAACTTTCTTGCTGTTTTAAGCACTGGCTTTACTTTTTTCAAAACTTTTTTCTCTCTCATAATATTTATTTTGATTAAAAAAATAAAAAGAAAGAAAGCTCACTCCCAGTAAAATAGACTAATACTGCTTGCTATTTCATCTTCAACTTGTGTGTTGAAGGATGCTTGATCTATAGAAATTTTTTCAAGCTCTTCTTCCATCAGTGTGTTTAGTGAGTCGTCTAAGATGTAGGCTTCTTCGACAGAAGGTTGGGGTGCTGGTCCTGGCTTTGGTTGAATCAAAAAATAAGCTGCTATTGCAATCAACGCAACGATACAAATCAAGATAATTAACTTGCTCATGCTACCGCCCTAGGGTATGCAAAAGCTCCAAACTTGTAGGTTACTCCTTTAAACTCTAGGGTTCCTTTCCAAAGATAATGATTGCCAGGAAGTCCTGTAGGCTCGCCTTTTGTTAGGCTGATGCTTCCTACTTTTGTTGATTGAAGCTCACATTGCTCAGCAGAAATGTTTTGTTGCTTGCAGTTTTGATAGTTTGGAACTTCTTTTATGTCTGCACTGAAGCTTGTGTCAGTTTTAACTATGTTGGTTAAAGCGTATGTAGTTCCGTTAATAGAAATTCTTCCTTTTGAGATTACTGTTCCGTTAGCATCTATAGCAGCTCTTATTCTTTCTCTTACTGCAGACCAATCAACTACTTGAGACTTGTTTCTTTCTTCTCTTATTATTGAAAGCACTTGATTAAAAGGTAAAATTTTTACGTTTAGTACATGGAACTTTGCTGTTATGTAAGAATCTCTTTCGCAATCAAAACCTATACCCCAACCATGGATTACTGGTGAAAGATAGTTTCTTACCATATTAGTAAAAGCTAGTCTTTCTGTTTCTCCTATTGGTCCTAATCTTGCAATCGCTAGAGAAGTTGTTACTGATAGAATTGCTAAAAACAAAAGAACTAAAGCCAAGGTTTTCATGCTCTCACTCTCTATTATTTGCCCTTTTTTTATATTTATTAGTTTTTAAAAAAAGGTTTAGGAAAACTTAGGGTAAAAAATGATATTCGTTTTTCTAAAAAATGTTTATGTTTTACAAAATAGAAAGCTTTAAATACTTTTCGACTTATATTTTATTAAGTTTTCGAAAAATGGATTTTCACTTAAAAGTGATAAAATGGCAAAAAAAAGAAAATCGATGCCATCATGCCCTGAATGTGGAAGCACAAGTATTGTGGAAGATCCTTCTAGAGGAGAGCTTACTTGCTTAAAATGTGGATTAGTTATAAAAGAGGAAATGATAGACACAGGACAAGAATGGCGTGCTTTTGATTCTGAGCAAATGAGCAAAAGGGCAAGAGGTGGAGCTCCTTTAACTTTCACTAAGCATGATAAAGGATTAACTACAGAAATAGGAAAAGGCTTAGGCGAGCTTTACAAAGTTCCTGCTAGAAAAAGAGCCCAGTATTATAGGTTAACAAAATGGCATAAAAGATTGATAAAATCAAAAGACAGAAACTTAAGCTTTGCTTTAAGCGAATTACAAAGAATTGTTTCTTTTCTTAATTTACCGAGAAGCATTCATGAAAGAATTGCAAGGTATTATGAGGAAGCTGTAAATAAAGGGTTGGTAAGAGGAAGAAGCATAGAAAGCGTAATAGCAGCTTTAACTTATGCTGTTTCTCGTGAGTTTGGAAGCCCAAGAACTTTGGATGAAATTTCTGAGGCAAGTGGAGTTGAAAAAAGGGAAATAGGAAGAACTTATCGTTATGTTTCTAGAGAGCTTAACATAAGAATTTTGCCTGCCGACCCTATAACTTTTGTTCCCAGATTTTGCTCAATGTTAGGATTAAGCGATAAAGTTCAGGCAAAAGCAACAGAAATTTTGAAGAAAGCAAAGAAGCATGATATAACAAGCGGGAAAGGACCTACTGGAGTAGCTGCTGCTGCAATCTATATTGCTTGTGTTTTAGTAGGAGAAAAAAGAACTCAAAGAGAAGTTGCCGATATTGTTGGTGTGACAGAAGTGACCATTCGTAACAGATATAAGGAATTAATCGAAAAACTTGGTATAGAAGAAGAAGTGGAGAAAAAGGCTAAAGAAGAATAGGAAAGACTTATGAGAGAAAAAAATCTTATAGAAGAACTTTATACTTCTAAACTTCCTCGTTATCTTTTTCAAAAATATAAAAATTCTAAAAAAAGTTATAAAAAAGCCTGCTATGCATTAGCATCAGTAACCTGTATGAATCCGTTTTACTTAATTTTAATGAGTAGTGAAATAATTATACGTGATAGTTGTCAGCAAATTAAGCTAGCGTTAAAAGAATTAGAAGAAGAAAAAATCAAAAAGTAATTATGATAACTTTTTGATCTTCTTTGTTAGACGTCTAACATTAAGAAAAATTTTTAGCTTTTTTATCACAAAAAATCCTTAGTTTCATTTTTTCCTCAACCTCTTTATCTTTAGGCTTATGCTCTTGAGTTTTTTCTTTATCAAAGATGTGAATCACTTGATGACCTAAGATTGCTAAACGATTTGCTATATATCTTCTATGACAGCGCCACCATAGCAACTCAGCACAAAGTATTGCTGTAGTTTTATTATCAGCAATTTCTAAAAGTTTTTTTATAGTTTCTGAAAACTCTTTGCTTTTTGAAAAATTTTCATAACCCTCTTTCCTATAGCCGCCAAGCTCAGGAAAGTGAAGGTATTGAATTTTTTCTTTTGCTAATTCTTTTTCTAAATTTTCTTTGTTAAACCAAGGGAATTTTTTGCTGGAAGGAAACTTACGAACATCGATAACCAATTCGATCTGGTAATTCTTTAAAATCTCTAAAAATTCTTCAAAGCTTCTTGTGCTATGGCCTAAGGTGTAAATTTTCATAAGTTATTTTAATTCTTTATTTAATTTGAATTTATGGAACTATCAACTTGTCCAGCATGTAAAAAACAAAGCATGATTTTCTCTAGCCTTACACAAGAAATTCCATACTTTGGGAAAATTCTAATTTTAAGTTTGAAGTGCGAAAATTGCGGCTTTAAGCATAACGATATTTTTAACGTTGAAATAAAAGAGCCGATGAGCTATAGAATTAGAGTAGAAAATGAAAAGGATTTGACAGCAAAAGTAGTAAGGGCTTCTTCTGGAACTATAATAGTTCCTGAACTTGGAGTTAAAATAGAACCAGGGAGCTATGCAGAAGGTTTTATAACTAACGTTGAAGGAATTCTAGAAAGAATAGAGAATGTTTTAAAATATCAGGAAAAAGTTAAAAAAGGAAAGAAGCTTGAAAAAATTAAAAAATTGATGGAAAAAATCGAAAGAATGAGAGAAGGAAAGGAAAAGTTTACGGTGATAATTAAAGATCCTTTTGGAAATTCTGCAATAATCTCAGAGAAAGCAAAAAGAAAAAAACTTAGCAAAAAGGAATTAAAAAATTTAAAAAGTGGTATGGTAGTTTTTGAAATGATCAAGTAATTACTTCTTTAAAGCTTTTTTGAATTCTTCTTTTAATTCTTCTAACTTTGAAATTAATCTATCGCAAGCTTTTTCTAGCGCAGTTTCTGGAGAACCACGAGAAACTTTGACGAATATTTTTGGCTCTGAAAGGTAAGGATGTTCTTTTATTTGGGCAGACTCTATCACACTTTTATCATTCCAAAGCTCTTCTCTTAAAAGATTTGTTAAAGTGTAAGTCTCCCCTCTAACTTCAAGCTCCAAGGTTTTTTCATCTTTCTTTATTACTCTAAGCTCCATCTTCTCCCTTCTCTATTATGTACAAATCAACGTCATAACTAATTTTTGGTTTTTCATGAAATTTAAACATATATGGAATTGAAAATTTATATTTTAATACTTGTTCTATCTTTCCTTTCCTTTCTTCAACAAACTTTTTTATAAAACTTCTAGTCTTTTTTCTTCCATTCTTGTGTAAAGTATAAATTCTTTTTCCACATCTTAAAGCTGCTTCAAGAAAAATTCTGTCAGCATGTCTGCTTTGAACACCAAAAGGAGGGTTTTGAATTATTGTGTCAGCTTTTGCGAGCCAATTTCTTATATCGCAAACAACAAAATAAACAGGTAATTTCTTTGAAACATAAGATTCATGTCTTTTCAAATTTTCTTTCGCAGCTCTTATAACATTTTTATCTATATCTATACCAACAACAAGCTTTGCCCCAAAGATTGCAGCACCTATAGCTAACCTTCCTGAGCCTGTACCAAAATCAAAAACTACTTTATTTTCTATATCGCCATGCAAGTAGGCAAGGTTTATAATTTCTGCCGCAAGATTTCCAGTAATTGTGTATTGTTCTAGGCTTGGCTTTGGAAGTGAAGGTTCTTTAAGTTGTGATAAAATTATTTCAAGTTGCTTTTTGTCCATAATAATTATTTGATTAAAAAATGTAATTTACGTTTAACACAGGAATTTTATACTTTTCTAAATCATCAATCCCTATTCTTGGACAAGCTAAGTTTATCAAAAAATCCAAACTTAAACCTTCTATTTTTTCTGGAGTTATTTCATCCATAGCCAAAATATAAATTTCCTTCCCTTCTTTTTCCAATTTTTTCTTAAGTTCGAAGAAATTTTTATTGAGTTGACCTTTTTTCCAGCTAACAAGAATTCCAACTCTTTTTGCTTCTTTAAATTGAGCCCTATTCCAAGTTATTATTTTTTCTATCTTTCTTTTAAATTCCTCCAAACTGTAAATTTCTCCTTTTTCCAAATCCAGGCAAAAGACTGGTTTATTTGTTTTTAAAACTAAACCTAAACCATAAAACTTCCCTGCTGACACACATAAAAAGCAATCTACTTTTTTCTCTATAGCTTCTGCTGCTCTCAGATCACAACCTAAAATTTGAGCAGGATGTTGTAGAATTTTTTGAGTAAAAACTTTTTTTGCTTTTTTTTCTAAAAAATTTTTAACTTTTTTGATAGTTTTAACAAATTGGATACTTGTAACTATTCCTATTTTCTCAAATTTTTTAATTTTCTCAAACTCTTTTTCCAAAATTGGAATAGGATTAGCATCTATAAAGTATTCCCAGTAAACTACTGGTAAAGAATTTTTCTTCAAAAATTCCTCATGCCCGATGTGAAGAATCGCATCGCAACCTAACCTTTTTGCTTCCTCATCTCTTATATCACAAGCGCCAAAACAAGGTTCTAAACATAATACAACATCAAAACCTTCTTTTTCTAATTTTTTAGATATCTCTTGAATTCTAAGCTTTAGGCCTTCTGGAAATTGAACTAAAACCTTTTTTGCTTTTATTTTTTTCAATTTTTTAATAGCCTCTTCCATTCTTTCACAAACTTATTTTCATCTTATGCTTTAATATAATTATGGAAAAGGTTTCAAGAGAGGTAAGAAAAAAAGGTTACTTGCTTTTTAGGAAGAATAAAGTAAAAAAGGAACTGGAAACCGAAAAAAGAATACACTTTAAAGTTGAAGGTGAAACAGAAATTCATTCTGTAATTTTCGACAAAATAAAGAAAAAATTCTTTTGTGATTGTTCTTATTTCTCGCTTCATGAGAAAAAATGCTCTCATATAATTGCTTGCGAACTATTTTTGAAGCAAGCCTAGGGTAGCATTCTTGTCACATATCTTGGAAATAAAACTACCTCTTTTATATTTTTCATATCAAGTAACTTCATGGTTAACCTTTCTATTCCTAGGCTAAAACCTCCGTGAGGAGGCACGCCATACCTAAAAACTTCTGTAAACCACCTTAAATTCTCTAAGTTTAGACCTTTCTCTTTTATCTGAGCAATTATTTTTTCATACCTATGCTCTCTTTGACCTCCTGAAGAAAGTTCTAGACCTTTAAAAATCAAATCAACACTTCTTGCCCATTCAGGCTCTTCATCAACTCGCATAACATAAAATGGTTTAATAGAAAAAGGAAATCTATTAACAAAGAAGAAATCAGCCTTGTACTTTTCTTTTACGTAATCTGTTAAAATTTTTGTAGATTCTTTATCTAAGTCTTGATTTCTGGGTAATTTTCTTCCATATTCTTCTAGTATTTCATAAATTTTTGGAAACCTTAACTCTGGAAAAGGAAGCTTAGGTACTTCTATTTCTTTATTAAGAATTTTTAGCTCTTTTTCACATTCTTCTACAACTTTTTTTATTCCAGCTACACAAAGTCTTTCTTCCAATTTTATCATATCGCTTTCGTCTTTCATGAAAGCAAACTCAGGAGCAATTGTTCTGTGCTCAGCTAAATGGGTTGGCTGATCAGAAGGTTCAGCCCTCCAGCTAGGTCCTAAGTCGTAGATTTTCTCAAAACCAGCAGCTATTAACAATTGCCTATGCAGCTGAGGATCTTGTCTTAAAAAAGCTTCTTTTCCGAAGAAATCTATCTTAAAAACTTCTGCCCCACCTTCTGAAATTCCGCCTATTATACTTGGTGTCCAAACTCTTAGGAAACCTTCTTTTTTGAGAAATTCCTCCATTCCCTCTTGCAATTTTGCTTGAATTATAAAAATAGCTTGATTTTCCCTTCTTCTCAAGTCAAGAGAACGCCATTCAAGTCTTGTTTCTAGGGTTGCTGGAGTAACATTCCTTGGGTCTAAAGGCAAAGGAGCTTGCGCTTTGCTTATAACCTCAATCTCAGAAGGAATTATTTCTATTCCTTCTTTTGCTATCTTGCTTCTTACAACTTTACCTTTAACACTTAAAACATCTTCTTGATGTAAACTTTTGTAAATCTCAAGAATTTTTTCAGGAACTTTTTTCCTTGGCGCAGTAACTTGAACTATACCTTCTCTATCTCTTAGTAAAAGAAAGTTTATTCCTCCTATCAGTCTTACATCATGACACCATCCAGAAACAATTACTTCTTTTCCTATGTTTTTTTTCAGCTCGCTTGTGTAATGAGTTCTTTTAAGCATTTTCTCACAAAGCATAGAGGGTAAACCAACTTAACAACCAAAATAAAATAAACGTAACAAAGCTGTTATAAACTAAAACTCTTAATTTAACTTGTTTTTTGAAAAGAGGAAGCAAAACAAAGTAAACTATAAAAGGAAACGTTAAAGAAAAAATAATGCTTCCGAAACTTTTAGAGAAATAATCTGAAATTACTCCACAAAAAATACCAGCTACTAAAAAAGCTATTGTGATTTTTTTAATCGGTTTCATCTTCTCCCTCTTTACAGTTTACTTTTTTGGAAAAGAAATCTTTTATTTTTTTCTGCCAAGATTTCTCGCCCAAAACTTCATCTTTTACCCATGGTTGTAACTTTTTTCCTTCTTCAAAGAGTTTTGTAGCTACGCTTTCCACAGTGTCCCAATGCCACCTTATAAAATTTGGTTTTTCTTTGTATTCTGTTAAAACTTTTTCTAAAAACTTTATAGTTCTGTAATCATGGCTATAGCCTACACCAAAATCAAAACCAACTTTTAACTTTAACTCTTCTATAGCTTTATCTCTTTCAACCTTAGCTATTATCGAGGCAGCTGAAACTACAGGATATGTTTCATCTGCGTAATTTTCAACTATAAGCTTCAAATCTTTTCTCCTTAGATTTTCAGCAATTAATTTCTCAAACCTTTTGTTTTTAGAATGGTTAGTATTGCCTAAAGCATCTATGTAGATTACTTTAGCGTCTATCATATTTATTATTTCAGCCATCTTCATAGCTTCTATTCTATCTAAATTTATTTTCTTCTTCATGTAACTGTTAATCCTACAGGCTGGAACTCTTAAAACTACCATGCTCTTTGCTATTTTTTCTATAATTTTAGCTAACTCTTCCCTTCTTTTTGGCGAGAGCTCTTTTGAATCTTTAACCCCTAAACTCTTCAACTTTTTTTCATCTTTCCTTTCTATTACCAAACCACAAATTACCATTGGCCCTATAAGAGCTCCGCGGCCTGCTTGACGTTGCAAAAAGCAATTTCGTCTATGCCGCAGATTAGAATTTTCTTCACCCCCTTTAAATTAATTAATTTATTTGTTTCTTTTAATAAACCAATGTTTGATTCCAATTTTTAAAATCATAAAATCTTCGAGCAAATCCCAAGCTTGATGTAAAACTAATGAAAGAAAAATTAATTTTAAAGGGAAACTAACTAAAATTGTTAAAAAAATGAAAAACAATAAAAATAAAAAGTTATGAAAGAGATATCTTCTTGGTTTGTTAAATTTTATTATTTCATTAAAACCCTTTCTTAAAATTGTTGGCAAATGGTCAAAATCGATAATAATAGTTGAGAGAAAAACTAGAAAGGATAGAAACAAATCAAGCTTAAACAATGCTATTATCATGAACGCTAGAGAAAAATGAACGAACCAATGAAAAATTATATACCTGAAACTCATAACTAAACCTTTAAAATAATTAGCAAGACGAAAATAATGCTTACCAAAAGACTTGGTATATGCGATCTTTTGTGAGTTTTAAGGTAAGAAGGATCTTCTAACAAATAACCAACTGGCAATGAACCTTTTATTTTTTTCTTAATTAAGGGAGGTAATATATAAATTCCGTTTTTATCTAAAATGTCTAAAAATAAATGGGCAAACAAAGGAATGAAAATTAACTCTACAGGTAAAAAGAAAAGGAAAGGTATTGAAACGATTAAAAGGCCTAAAATGCTATGAAACCAGCTTCTTGGCCTGTAAGCTAGATGAAGCAGTGAAGGAATTTCTATAGGAAGCTTTTTTCTTTTATCATACAAGTAGCCGATAACATGATCTAAATCAAATATACAGCTAAAAAATAAAGGCCAGTAATTCTCGAATTTTATACTCAAGTACAAACCGACTATAAAATGAGCAAGTATGTCCATTTTCACCCTTAATTTCTTTATTTTAAAAGAAAAAAAACTTATTCCTTTAATATTATTTTATGCTAGAAGAAATAAAGACAAAAAATTTGGAAGAAGAGCTTAGATCTTTGGATTGGAGAAATTTTGAGAAAGTAGTACAAGAAATTTTTGAAGCTAATGGATTTAGAGTTAAAAGAAACTTTAGGTTCAAAACTAAAAAAAGGTATGAAATAGACATAATAGCAATAAAGGATAATTTTAATTTTTGTGTGGATTGCAAACGCTTAGGAAAAGGTAGATATAAAAAAAGTGAAATTGTAAAAGCAATAAAGAAACAAGAAGAAAGAAGCAAAGAACTTAAAAAGTTTTTAAAGACAAACCTTTTAGCAAAAGATTCTTTAAAAATAATATCTGAAAAGTTTTATCCTATGTTAGTTACTCTTTTTGAGGAAGAAATAGTAAAGGAAAACGAAACTTTTGTTGTGCCAATTTGGAAGTTAAACTCTTTTTTAAACGAGGTAGAAAATTACATCTCGATCTAGAAATCAGCTTTATAAAGTCTTTTTTTTCTTTTCTTATAAACGTTTCGAAAAGTATATAAGGAAGTTATTTAAATACTTTTACTCTTATATTTAAGAGTATAGGTGAGAAGATGACTGATTTTAAAATAAGAATAGAAAACATAGTTGCTTCTGCTTCACTTGGAGTGAATGTAACTTTGGAAAAAATTGTATCAAAACTAGAAGGAATGGAGTATGAACCTGAGCAGTTTCCTGGTTTAGTTTACAGGGTAAAAAATCCTAAGGCTGCTGCTTTAATTTTCGGTTCAGGGAAGATTGTTTGCACAGGAGCAAGAAGTGTAGAAGATGTGAATACAGTAATAAAAAAAGTAATAAAAGTAGTAGAGAGTACAGGAGTAAATGTTCCTAAAGGAGTTAAAGTTCAGATTGAAAACATAGTTGCTTCCGCAAAACTTAATGCAAACTTAAATTTAGACATAATAGCTTTTAACCTAGAAAATTCTGAGTATGAACCTGAGCAGTTTCCTGGTTTAGTTTACAGGATGGACAACCCAAAAGTTGCTTTCCTTTTGTTTGGTTCAGGAAAGATTGTTTGCACAGGAGCAAGGAGCATACAAGATGTGAATACAGCAGTAAAAAAAGTGTCAAGAAAGTTGAAGGAAATTGGCGCACTAGTTAAAAGCAAGTAGCTTTCCGAAACATTTCAAAAATTAGAAAAATTTAATAAACTTTGAAAACAATAAAAAAGCGTGGAAAAGGAAAACATAATAGAAAAGTTTGCTGAGTTTCTAAGGGAAGAGTATTATAATGATTTAGTGAACGCTGTAAATGAGGGAAAAAAATCAATCTATATCGATTTTTCTCTTTTAGATAAATTTGACCCTGAGTTGGCAGATTATTTACTTGAAAATCCTGAAGAAGTTTTGGAGTTGGCTGAAGAAGCAATAAAACAAATTGACTTGCCTGGAGAAGCAAAGTTAAGAGTAAGAATACTAAACCTTCCAGAGAGTAGAGAAATAAGAATAAGAAATATTCGTTCAGAGCATATAGGGAAACTAATCGCAGTAGATGGAATAGTAAAGAGAGCAAGTGAAATAAGACCAGAAGTTTCAGAAGTTATATTTTCTTGCCCAGAATGCGGAAGAGAAATAACTGTTATCCAAACAGAAAGAACTATTAGAGCTCCTGTTGAATGTGAATGTGGGAATAGAAAAGGTTTCAGAATTTTAAAGCAAAAACTTTATGACGCTAGATGGATTGTAATAGAAGAGCCTTTTGAAATAGTCTCAGGAGAAAGACCTTCAGAAATAATGGTTTTTCTCAAGGAAGATTTGACCTCTCCAAAAATGCAGAATAAAACTGACCCAGGTAACAGGATTAAAATAGTAGGAATACTGAAAGAATTGCCAAAAAGAGTTAAAGGAACAAGGTCAAGACAAGTTGAAATATACATAGAAGCAAATTCTGTTGAAAGTATAGAAGTTGAGTGGGAAGAACTTGAAATAACTCCAGAAGATGAGAAAAGAATCTTAGAGCTAGCAAAAGACCCAGAAATTTATGATAAACTTGTTAGGTCGATAGGGCCAAGTTTATACGGACTAGAAGAAGTAAAAGAAGCAATAGTTTTGCAACTTTTTGGCGGAGAGCCTCATGTTCAAAAAGATAAGTCAAGGGTTAGAGGAGATATTCACATACTTTTAATCGGAGATCCTAGTTGCTTGGTTGGGGATGAAAGAGTAGTCTTGGGTAATGGTGCTATAGCCAAGATTTCTTCCCTGGGAAAAGAACATTTACAAAAAATTGATGTTCCAGTTTATTTAGCCGAAGGATATAAACGTGGTACTGCTAAAACATTTCATAAGTATGAATTTCAACCTGTCATAGAAATTGTTACAGAGAGTGGTAAAAGTATTAAAGGAACTTTTAATCAGCCAGTTTTAGTGAAGAAAAAACCCGGCAAATTTGGAAAATTTAAGAGCGAGTGGAAACGTTTAGATGAGATAAAAATTGGTGATGAAATAAGGGTTATCAACTGGATTCCATGTAGAATTTATAAATATGTAGAAACTGGATGGAGTTTGAAAAGTTCAACCAAAAGGAAAAAAATTAAAGTACCTAAGATTCTGGACGAAAAGTTAGCAAGTGTACTTGGTTATTTGTTAGCAGACGGTTATGTACAAAAATACAGAGTAGGCTGTGCTTTCAATTATGAAGAATTAGACTTATTACCGAAAATGAAAAAGCTTTTTGAAGAAATTTTTGGTATAAAACCTAGGTTTGAATATCATAAAGAAAAAAATGGTACTAACGTAGAAATGGTTTTCAATTCTATCGAGCTTGCTGAAATTTTACAATTTTTGAAAAATAAAAGGGTTCCCGATATGATACTATCATCAAAAAATAGTGTTGTTGCTGCTTTTCTTTCTTGGCTTTATGATGGTGACGGTTCTGTAATTTCGGAAGGAAGAGGTAAAAATGGTATACTCTACAAAGCAAAAGATATAGAATTGCTACGTGACATTCAAATCTTATTGTTAAGATTTGGTATACATTCCCAAATATACGGAAATAATTTGATAATAAGACAAGCAAATTCTATAATAAAATTTGCCAATTCTATTGGTTTTAATTCCAAAAAAAAGAAAGAAAAACTACAAAAACTTGTAGAAAATGTAGAAAAACTTAAAAGAAAAAGACATAATAAAAGATGGGAAAGAATAGTTAAAATTATTTACCATCCTCCAGAGAGTGTGTATGATATAGAAGTTCCTGTACATCATAAATTTGTGGCAAATGGTATAGTTTGTCATAACACAGCAAAAAGTGCTTTGATGAAGGTAGTTTCAAGTCTGATTCCTCGCGGACGATATGTATCGGGAAAAGGAGTATCCATAGATTATGACGATCCTGTAATTTACAAAGAAAACGGATTAATCAAAACAGATATAATAGGTAGGTTTTGTGACAAGTTCTATAAGCAGGGTGAAGTAGGCTTTGTTAAAGTAAAAGGAATAGAAGTTCCTGTTTTTGATCCAACCACTTTTAAAATTTCGTGGAAACCTGTAACTTATATTTTTAGGCATCCAGCCGAAGAACCGTTACTTAAGTTAACACTCAGGACAGGTAGAGAGATAAGAGTAACACTAGGTCATTCAATTTATACTCTTGATAAGGGAGAAATCGTAACTAAGCGGGCTGATGAACTAAAGGTTGGAGATTTTATTCTTATACCTTCTCGAATTCCTCCTAACAATAAAATAGTTAAAAAAATTATTGTTGCTGATTTAATTAAAAATCACCCTGAGATAAAGCTAAGAACTCTTAAAAAATTTCCAAAAGAGATAAAAGTTAACGGCGAGCTTATGAGGCTGATTGGCTACTACATTGCTGAAGGTTCTTTGAATGAAAGTGGAGAACATTGGAAAGTGAGGTTTGATGTCGGAGAAAAAGATAATGAAATTATTGAGGATATAAAACGTATTGTAAAGAAATTGTTCGGGCTTGAAGTGAAAGAATATAAAAAGAAAAATTCTAAGGGTAAAGCTCTAGAGATTAACTCCAAGTTACTAGTGTTGATTTTTAAAGAAATCTTACAACTCGGAAAAAGTGCTAAGATGAAAAAAATCCCCCCAATAGTTTTTAACACATCAAGCAGGAATCAGCTCGAATTTATCAAAGCCTACCTCAAAGGAGATTATGGTGTTACAACCTCTAAAGAACTTACATCAGACTTACAATACTTATTTTTGCTTAATGGGGTTATTTCATCGTTTTTGAAAAAAAGAATTAAAGGAAAGATAAAATTTCCGGACCATCTAAGTTTTGTTGACACAATTGTCTATGAAGTGAAAGCTCCAAAAGTGAGTAAACTGCTAAGGGGTATTTTTAGTATTTCCCGTATTCATGGTTATCCTCCCTTAAAGTGTTTTAGTTCAGAAAAAATTTTAAACCTAGCAAAGAGTGGTTATAAAAGGGTTTCGAAATCCGCGATGAAAATTCTATTTTCACCTTACAATCTCTTACTTTTCAGTAGGTTAGAAATGTTAAAAAAAGGTATAGATACAAAAAAATTATCAAGAATTTGTAAAATAAATAGAAAATCTGCTTTGCAGTATCTTAACTCTCTGGTGAAAAAAGGTATTGCGCTTAAAATCGGTAAAAAAGGAGAAATAAAGTATTTTTTAACAGAAAAAGGAAAGCTTTTGCTTAAAGAAATTAAACTAATAAATTCTCTTCTCTTGTCAGATTTAGGATTTGTAGAAATAAAAAAGATTGAGAGAGTTAAAGCGTCTAAAAGATTTGTATACGATTTGGGAGTTGAAAACTTTAATAATTTTATTGCTGGCTTCGGTGGGGTGATTTGTCATAACACTGCTGCCGGATTAACGGCAACTGTAGTAAGAGACGAAGAATTTCTGGGAGGATGGGTTTTAGAGGCTGGAGCTTTGGTTATGTGCAATAGAAGTCTTTGCGCTATTGACGAATTCGAGAAAGTTGAGAAGAGCGATCAAATAGCTTTGCATGAAGCGATGGAACAGCAAAGCTATCATCCTTCTATGGAAATCCTTCTTGCAGACGGAAGAAAAGTAAAAATTGGAGAATTTGTAGATAAATTGTTTAACCTTTTAAAGAACAAAATTGTAAGGGGAATTAACTGTGAGATTTTACCGCTTCACGAAATATATATCCCGATTCTTACAACTGATGGGCAAAAATTGTTTGTAACGAAAATTACTCAAGTGAGTAGACATAAACCGCCAGAAAAGTTTATAAAAATAACTTACTCAAACGGCAGAGAAATAATAGTTACTCCAGAGCATCCTGTCTTTGTTTTTGAGGATTCGCTTACAACTAAACCTGCTACAAAAGTTAGGCCTGGAGATTTTGTACCAGGAGTCCGCCAGCTTCCCTTGATTACTTCATCTAAAAATCTAGAATTACCAAGCACATCTGGAAGAAAAAAAATTAATTTTCCAACAGAAATGTCAACAGATTTTGGGAAGTTTTTGGGGTATTTCATAAGTGAAGGTTACTCTTATTCAGGATCTTCTAAGGAAATAGGAATATCTAACACTTCCAAAAGTATAATTTCTGAAACACAAAACCTAACAAATACCCTATTTGGTATAAATGCATTAGATTATTCACAAATAAACAGAACCCAACGAATTATATCTTCATCTCTATTTGATTTTATGTTAAAAAATTTTCCTGAAATCATGCAAAAAGCAAGGAATAAGAGAATTCCTTCTAGCATCCTAACAGCAGAAAAAGAAATATTAAGAGAATTCCTGAAAGCTGCTTTTGAGGGAGACGGCTCTATTGAAAGTAATGCTATATGTTATAGAACTGCTTCTTCTAAACTAGCAGAAGATTATCAGGATGCACTTTTAAGGTTTGGTATTTTTTCAAGAATTGCATACGATAAGCATAATAACTCTTATAAAGTATACATAACAAGTGATAGTCTTGAAAATTTTGTAAGGATAATCTTAAGGAAAAAGTGCAAGAAGATCGAAAAATTAATAAAAACTTCTAAGAGAAAACTTAGAAAGCATGATGTTCTCCCTACTTCTGTAGGCCTAAAGATAAGAAATCTTATGAAGAAGGTAGGACTTGTCTACTCAGGCTATTTTAATCAGCATTTGAGATTTAATTTTGGAATAACTAGAGAGGTTTTCGATAAATACCTTAAACAGA
The DNA here is from genome assembly GCA_038998335.1 of Candidatus Aenigmatarchaeota archaeon. Lineage (GTDB taxonomy): Archaea > Aenigmatarchaeota > Aenigmatarchaeia > CG10238-14 > SCSR01 > JAVZHQ01. Next base: position 442,648 of record JAVZHQ010000001.1, read on the forward strand.
TTAGAGAGAAAATAGAAGAAAGCAAAAAAGCTGTAGAAGAAATCCAAGACTTTAAAGAACTTAGAAGGAAGTTAAATTACTCTCAAGAGTATGTAGCAAACCTTTTGAAAATAAAGAGAAGTAAGATAAACTATATAGAAAGGGGAGGGTACACGAAAGAGATAAGAGAAAAATTGCTCAAGTTATTTAAAGAAAACGTAAAGAAAGAAATTAAGAAAGTTGAAGAAAGCTTAAACCAACTAGAAGATCTCAAAAAATTTAGATGGCTAAGAGTTAAAAAAGTGGATGTTTTAGAAAATAAAGGAAGCGTAAAAGCAGAATGGGTTTATGATGTAACCGTTAAGCCGACAAAATGTTTTATAAGTAATGGGCTAGTTCTTCACAACACAATTTCAATAGCAAAAGCAAACATAGTAGCTACTCTTCCTGCAAGAACTAGCATACTAGCAGGAGGTAATCCAAAGCTTGGAAGGTTTGACCCTTACTTGCCGATAAAAGAGCAGATAGATGTTCCAGAAACTCTTTTAGCAAGGTTTGATTTAAAGTTTGCCTTAAGAGATGTGCCAAACCCTGAGCTAGACGCAAAAATCGCAGAACATATTCTTAAAGCAAGGCATTATGAAGAAGAAGAGATTAAACCAGAAATAGAACCTGATTTTATAAGAAAGTACGTAGCTTATGCTAGGAAGAACTGCCATCCGAAACTTACAAGAGAAGCTGGGGAAACGATAAAAGAATTTTTTGTTAAATTAAGAGAAAAGGTTGGAGGAGAAGAGGCTCCAATACCTATAACTTTAAGGCAATATGAGGCTCTTATAAGACTTGCTGAAGCTTCAGCTAAAGTTCAGCTTAGAAATGAGGTTACGAAAGAAGATGCTATAAGGGCAATAAATTTAATGAAAGCCTCTTTGAGACAGTTTGGTTTTGACCCAGAAATAGGAAAAATTGACATAGATAGGGCAGAAGGACATATCACAGCCACACAAAGAAGTAAGATTAGAATACTGCTAGAAGTGATAGAAGAATTAACAAATACTATAGGGAAAAACATTCCAAAAGAAGATATAATTAAGCTAGCAAAAAGCAGAGGGCTAAAAGAATTTGATATAGAGAAAATGTTAAACGAGCTTAAAAGTAATGGAACTTTATTTGAGCCTAGACCAGGAATATTGCAAAAAATGTGATTGCATGGTAAAAAGATTGCCAGCAAAAAAAGTAAGGATCTTTGACTTGGTTTATGGAAAATATTTCCCAGGAGAAAAGGAAAACATGAAAGAAAGCTATGTTATAACTCCTTTAGGTCAAAAAGTTTCAAGAGTAAATATAGTGGCAAGCGTCATCGATAAGTTTTTAAGCGAAGATGGGAACTACTCAACTATAACGATAGATGATGGTAGCGAGGCTATAAGAGTTAAAACTTTTAGAGAAAAAACAGAGTTGCTTCAAGACGTAGAAATTGGCGATCTTGTTTTAGTGGTAGGAAAAATAAAAGAGTTTAATAACGAGATTTATGTAAACGGCGAGCTAATAAGAAAAATTGATCAGCCAAACTTTGAAATTTTAAGAAAGTTGGAAATTTTAAAAGAACTTTTAGAGCAGAAGAAAGTAATAGATGAATTAAAAAATTTGAAAGAAAGGATGGAAGAAGACGAATTCAAACAGTATGCGAAAGAAAAATACGGGCTTGAAGAGGATGCTTTAGAATTTATAATGAAAAAGCCAGAAGTAAAGGAAGATTATAAACCTAAGATAATGAAAATAATTGAAGAGTTAGACGAAGGTGAAGGCGTAGAAATAGGGAAGATCCTTGAAATTTCAAACTTACCAGAGAATATAATAGAAAGGGAAGTAGGAGAATTGTTGGGTTCGGGAGTTATTTTTGAGCCTAGGCCTGGAATATTGAAGAAGGTGTGAAAATGAATTATGAAGAAATGCTTGAAAAGGCGATAAAAGAACTGCCGAAAGAAATAATAACAAAGCAAAGGTTTGAGATTCCACAAGCTGTTTGTGAAATTGTAGGGAATAAAACTGTTCTAAGAAATTTTGGAGAAATATTAACAACTTTGAGAAGAGATGCTAACCATTTATCAAAATTTTTGCTCAAGGAATTGGCAACTGCTGGAAGCGTTGAAAACAATACCTTAGTTTTTCAAGGAAGAATATCAAGAGAAATCATTCAAAGGAAAATAGAAGATTATATTAAAAGATTTGTTATTTGCAAAGAGTGTAAAAACCCTGACACAAAGCTTGTAAAAGAAGATAGAATAACTATAATGAAATGTGAAGCTTGTGGGGCAAGGTCTGCGGTAGAAAGTATATAAAAATTCTTTGCTTATTTCAAATATAGATGGGAAAATGTTTTGGAGTAAAGTTTTTGAAACAAAGTACGATATAGTTGTAGCTATTTGTGATGAAGAGCTTATAGATAAGGAAATAGATAAAAAACTAAAAATTAAGGTTAACAAAAATTTTTATGGTGGAGAATTAGTTGATGAAGAAACTGCTCTCAAGCTAATGAGAAAAGCAACAATAGGAAACTTGATGGGGAAAAAAATAGTTGAGCTTGCTGAAAAAAATGGATTTATAACAAAAGAAAACATTATCTTAATTAATGGCATTTCTCACGCGCAATTTGTTAAAATCTAGAAAAGCGGAATTTTTTGTAGTCTCTACTGTTGCTATTGTAAGCATAATTTTTGTTTTGAGTAAGCACATGGGACCTCAAACCTTGGTTGATACTTCTTCTGCAGTTTTGAACGAACCTTTTATTTTTGATAATATCGTGGAAAAAGCAATAGAAACAGTGAAAATAAGTAAGAATTGTGAAGATCTTAGGTATAACCTTGATGAGTATAAGAATTTTGTTGAAAGTTTTTATGCTAAAAAAAACATAAAAGTAAGTATAAATTATGTAATTCATTCGCCTTGCGATAATAATATTTTAAGAACAAGTTTTGATATCCAACTTATTACTTCAAACATAAGAATGAGGAAGGAATTTGAAGCTAGGAAGTAGAGCTTAAAACTTTTTCCAAATTTTTACCAAAAATTATTCTCAAATAAGGTAAAAACTCTAGCCTAATTTTTTTTGTTGAGCAATGTAAAACTTGCGAAAGTTTAAACAATAATTCTTTCTCTTCTTTTCTCATCGTTTTAGTTCCTCCAAGAATTATTAATTTCTGTGGATATTCGTACCTTGTAAATTTTCTGTACATTTCTTTTTTAGATAAAGCTACTCCTGCTGTCATTAGGTCTATCATATAGCCTCTGAACCTCCAGTTTTGGGTAAGAGTTATTCTTTGTCTAAACAAATCTGCTTTGCTCAAGGCATCAAAAGCTTTTGCTATTTCTTCTGGTTTTTCGTATTCTTTTGTTATATTGTTTTCAATCCACCAAAAAATTTCTTCAGGATCTTTGTCAACACTTGCTATTGCTAACTTTGCGGAAATGCTAGATTGAGTTTTAAAAATAATTTTTAAAGCATCAAAAATTGTTGTTTCCCTTTCTCTATAACCTAATGCTTCTAAATCTTCAAGAGTGACTTTTTTTCTCCCTGCTGCTACAACTTCCAAATCGTTTATCGCAGCTCTTAAATCACCTTCTGCTCTTTTTGCTAAATTTCTTAAAACTTCTTTTTCCACGCTTATTCCTTCTTTTTTGCATATTTCTTCTAACCTTTTCTCTATATCAAAAACGTGAATTTTTTTAAACTCAACAAGAATGCACTCTTCTCTTAAGCTTCTGAGCTTTGGGTCGTAAGGATTATTGGCTGTTAGTATACAAGGATAGTTTGATTCTTTTATTATTTTTATGATTGCACTTATTCCACCAATGTCTTCCCTTCCAGCAATACCATCTATTTCGTCTATAAGAAAAATTTTTGATTTTTTAAACAAAGGTTTTTGAAGCATACTCCTTCCAAAAACTTCTTCTATTTGGGTTTTGCTTCGAAAATCGCTAGCGTTCATCTCCACAAACTCTAAATTTTTTTCTTGAGCATAAGCCTGAACTAAAGCAGTTTTTCCTGTTCCAGGAGGACCATAAAAAAGCATTGCTTTGCTTCCAGGCTTCCAGTTCTTAACCCAGGCTAAAAATTTTTCCAGAGCTTCTTTTTGATTTACAAATTCCTTTAATGATTTTGGCCTGTACTTTTCACTCCACATTTTTTAACCTTTTATTGTTTGCTTGCTAAGAGAAATTGAGCTAAAAGACTTTCTAACTGAATTAGCTCGTTCCCGCCCAGGCTCAATCTAAACTCATATTCTCCACATTTTTCCACTAGCTTGACTTTTAATTCTTCTGGAATATTTAAGGAATAGATTTGTCTATGAATTTCAGAAATTATGTCACCTCCGCTTAGGCCCTGTCTCAAAATTAAATCTTGCAATTTTTTTCTAGCATCCTCAAACTTTCCTTTTAAGGTTAACTCAAGCATTTCTTTAACATCCATAGGCTTAGCTCGAGAAGCAACATCATAAATAGTTTCTTCTGTAATCTTTTTGTCTATGGAAGAGGCTGCTTGCAATAAATTAGCAACTTTTCTTAAGTCACCTTCTGAGATTTCTATTAAAGCCTGAATAGCATCTTCAGTTATCTTTAATTTTTCTCCTACTGCTATTCTTTGAATGAATTTTTTTATGTCAGCATCACTTAACAACTTGAACCTAAATACTGCAGTTCTACTTTGGATGGGCTCTATAATCTTGCTCGAATAATTACAAATTAGTATAAAACGAGTTACTGAAGTGTAGCTTTCCATAGTTCTTCTTAGAGCGTTTTGTGCGTCAGGGGTTAGAGCGTCTGCCTCATCAAGAATTATTAACTTGTAAGGTATTTCACCAATTGGTTTAATTCTTGCAAAATCTTTTATTTCTCCTCTAATAACATCTATTCCTCTTTCGTCGCTTGCATTTTTTTCTAAGATATTTTGACGCCAGTTTTTGCCGTAAAGCTCGTAAGCTATACAAAGAGCTACAGTAGTTTTTCCCGTGCCAGGAGGACCAGCAAAAAGCATGTGTGGAATGTTTTTTTCTTCTACAAAAGTCTTTACTCTTTCAACAACATGCCTTTGATTTATTACTTCACTCAATTTCTTTGGTCTGTATTTTTCAGCCCATATATTTAACTCCATAGTAACCACTCAAATTATTGTTTATTTAAGATTTAAATATAAACTTTATAAATAAAGTTTTAAAGAATTAAAAGTAGAGAAAATGAAGCCAGAGTTATTAGGTTTATCCGTTTTAATTTTATTTCTTTTGATTCCTGTTGCTCTTTCTGCTGTAGTTGAAATAACAATAGAATACGAAGAAGTTTGTGTGATAAACGGAACTTGCGATCCAGGAGAAACTTGCTCAAATTGTTTGCAAGATTGTCCCTGTCCAGGCTCGCCAGGATGCTGCGGAAGCTCTTGCGGCTGTGGAGCAGGAGAAGTTTGTGAAAATGATGTTTGTGTAACTCCAACTCCCCCTCCCTCTGGTGGAGGACCAACACCTTGTGATCCAAGAAGAGATATAAGTTGTTGTATTCAAACATACGGCCAATGTTGCGATTGTGCAGGTCTAGGTTATTCAAACTGTTATATAGTTCCTTTTAACACTATCTATAAAGATTGTAAAGATCAGTGCATGCATGTTTGCCCTGGAGGTTGTACACAATTTACCGATTCTTCAAAATGTTTAAACGTAGGCTGTAAATGGTATAATAATGCTTGTCATGAAACTTTTACTGGAAGCTGTTCAGAGTTAACTGATTATGAAAGCTGCACTAATGTTGGTTGTAAGTGGTGTGAAGGAATTTGCAAGGATGAATGTAAATTAGACTGGAACTTAACTATTTCCAAGTATCTAGAGACTTTTGTCAATACTCCTATTAACGCTATTGTTGAGATTAAAAATATAGGAGATAAAAGTGTAACAAACGTAAAAGTAAATATTCTCAATGTTTCTTCTGATATAGAATACCAAGTTTCTCCAAGCTCTTATTCAAGAATTTCTCCTGGTGAAACAAAAAGTTTTGTTATAACTCTTAACCCAAAGAAAGTGGGAAATTATGAGATTAGAATTAATATAACTTCAAACGAAGTTTTTCATTTTACTGAAATTAATTTGATAGCAAATGAACCACCTTCTTTCCATCCCGAACTTTTAACCATGATTATTTTATTATGGATTATTGCTGGCTTAACAATAATGCTTACTTTCGTTTCCTACAAGCTTTATATGAGAAGAAAAATGAAAAAAATAAAAGTTGTAGAAAAACCTAAGGAAGAACATAGGGAAGAAGAGGCTGAATACTTAGAGTAAAGCTTTTCTAATTTTTTATATAAAAGTTAAAAGAATAAACATTAAAAGTGTTGATTATGGAAAAAGTATCAGTCCCGAAAAAGGAAAATAAGAACATAGAATTTAAGGAAAAGTTAATCTCTTCTGTACACTTGAAAGAAGATAAAAAACAACATCTAGCATCGCAAATGAAGTTTAGGCTTGAGGTAGGTGATGGAAAAGCAGTTTATATTCTTGGAGTTGATGATAAAGGAAATGCAAAAGGCTTAAGCGAGATAGAGTTTGAAGAAAGCTTAAATGTTTTGAAAGTGATAGCAAGAGAAATTAATGCTGAAATCGAGAAAGTTGAAAAATTTTTAGAAAACGGAAAAATTATCGGAAGAATTCTAATAGTAAAAAAATATGAGAGTAAAGGAAAACAACATATAACTATAGGAGTTTGCGGACATGTAGCACATGGAAAATCAACTTTGATAGCTACTTTAATGACTGGTAAGCCAGATAAAAATGGAAAAGCTTGGCTTTACTTGAATGTTTTACCTCACGAAATTGAAAGAGGTTTATCTGCTGATTTACATTATGCTTTGTATGGTTTTGAAAAAGGAAAACCTTTACATTTGAATAATCCTTTGGACAAGAAAGAGAGAGCAAAAATTGTAGAAAAAGCTGAAAAAATAATCAGCTTTGTTGATACTGTAGGGCATGAGCCTTGGTTAAGGACTACTATTCGCGGATTAGTAGGACAAAACTTAGATTATGGAATACTCGTTATAGCTGCAGACGATGGTATAACTCACATAACAAAAGAGCATTTGGGAATAATGTTAGGAATGAATTTGCCTATAATAATTTGCTTGACAAAAGTAGATAAAGTAGGGGAAAAAAGGATAAAGGAAGTTGAAGAGCAAATAGAAGAATTATTGAAGTATGTTGGAAGGGTTCCATTTTCGATTAAAGAAGAAAAGGATATTGAATTAATAGTGGATAAAGTTGAAACTATAGTGCCTATAATTAAACTATCTTCTAAAACTCTTGAAGGGTTTGAATTGTTAAACAAGCTTTTATACTATTTGCCTGAGAGGGAAAAAGAAATTAAAAAGCCTTTTCTCATGTTTATCGATAGAATATATAATGTGAGTGGAGTTGGAACCGTTGTTTCTGGAAGCATAAAACAAGGAAGGCTCAAAGCTGGTTCAGAATTGTTGCTTGGCCCTGATAGTTCGGGAAACTTTAAAAAAATAAAAGCAAAAAGTATAGAGATGCATTATTGTCCTTTGGAAGAAGCTAACGCAGGCCTAGTTGTTGGAATTGCTGTTCATGGAGTTAAACATGAAGAAGTTAAAAGAGGAATGATACTTTGTGATAAGGAAATGCAACCAAAAGCTGTAAGAAGTTTTGAGGCAGAAATCCTAGTTTTAAATCATCCTACTCGCATAGCTTCGGGTTATGAGCCTGTTGTTCATTATTATACTGTAGCAGAAGTAGCAAGGATTGAATGTCTAGATAAAGAATACTTAAAATCAGGAGACTCAGGAAAAGTTAGGTTTACTTTTAAGTACTCTCCCCACTTCCTTGAAGAAGGGGGAAACTTTGTTTTTAGAGAGGGGAAAACAAAGGGAATAGGTACCATTACCAAAATAATTGGCTAGGTGTGAGATGAAGATAACTCTGGAAAAAGCAGCAGAAAAGCTACTTAAAGAAAATTTAAAATTGAAAAAAGGCGAAAGGGTAGTGGTCGTAACTGACAGAAAAAATTGTCAGATATTTAAAGCAATTTGTTTTGCTGTTAAGTTAAAAGGAGGTAAACTAAAAAAGATAAGATTGAAAAGAAAAAGACAGCACAGTGAACCTTTACCTTATCTGAAAAAAGTTTTTAGTGAAAGTGATGTGATAGTTGGTATTACTGACAAAAGCATTTCTCACTGTCCTGAAGTAAGAGTTGCTAGAAAGAAGTTTGGCGCTAGGGTAATTTCTATGGTTGAAGTAGATGAAAAATTATTTTTGAAAGGTATAAAAGCGAATCAAAAAAAGATAAAAGCTATTGGAAATAAACTTGCAAGGAAATTAAGAAAATGTAAAAAAGTTAAGATTCTCACTAAGAAAGGAACTAATTTAGTGGTGAATGTTATTAAAAATGCTATAGGTATAGATGACGGCGATTCCACTAAGAAAGGAAAACTTAGCAACTTCCCTTATGGAGAAGTAACGATAGCACCAATAAATGTTGCAAAAGGAATTGTTGCTATTGATTTTTCTAGGATTGGGATCGAACCAAAAGATAATGCTCAAATAATACTTAAAAAAGGAAAAATTGTAGATTATAACGAAAAAGCCAAAAAGTTTGTTGAATTTCTTAAAAGAGTTGATGGTGAAAAAGCTTTAAGAATAGTTGAGCTGGGTTTTGGTATAAACCCTGGGCATAGAAACTTGATAGGAAAAATAATCCATGATGAAAAAATTATTGGCTCAGTTCATGTAGCTTTTGGAGGGTTTGGAAATAAAAGGAAATGTAAAATTCATGAGGATGTGATTTTGCTTAAGCCAACAGTATTTTTTGACGATAAAATGGTAATTAAAAACGGAAAAATAATTTAAGGCTTTTATCTTATTTTTCTTCTTCCTTAACTTCTTTCTCCTTCAAAACTTTTGCTAAATCGCGAATTAGTTTTCTTACATATTCCCTCATTTCATAAACTTCTTTATCAGGAATTTCAGTTATTTTCTTTTCGTCAGCAAGCTTTTTCATGTTTTCAATTTTCTGCCAAATGTCCCAGTAATAGTTTTCTATAAGCTTAGCATCGATAAATTCTTTCTTAAAAGTTAAAGGAATTTCTTCTTCCTTTTCAGGCATCTTCTTCAAAGTTTTTAAAGCAGTTATTGCTGCTTTGTGCATAACTTCATAAGTTCTTTCCAAGATTTTTTCTTTTTTCCTCAGCTCTAAAGCGTTAAGTAAGCCAAACATTTTTTCAACAAATTTTTCTGCTTTATTTATCCATTCATCGACAAAAGCTCCGCTTACATCAGTAAGCTCTTTGTGCTCAATCTTCTTCCTTATTTCAATAATTTCTTTTAACCATTCAGCATACTCTGGCTCTAAAATTCCTGGCTCAACCAAAAATTTTTTCACTTCATCATAAGCTTTACTTGGAACAGGAGGAGCTAGTCCCATAAACATCAAAACTGCTTGGGCAGTGTTGAGCATAGCATAATAACAATCTTCGGCAAGCATTAGTAGCTTAACAGTTTTTGCACGCATTATTTTTTTGGGAGCACCTTCCATGTAACTTTCTATAGCCTCTCTTGTTGCAGGTATTCTTCCCATTTCTAAAAGCTTTTTTATTGGAGCAAAGAAGCCAGTATCGTAAATTGGTATTCCTTCCTTTATGAAATTATAAATTATAGGGTGACAAACTCTTGCATAATCCCAGAATTCAGTTAAAGTATAACTTGGTTGAACAGAAATTCTTTCAGAAATCTTTTCTGCAATTTTTTCTAAATCTTCATCTATTTTTTCTTGTTCTTCAGGGGTTATTTGAAAAGAAGTATCGTCCAAAACAACAAAAACATCAATATCACTTTTTGGTTTAAACTCTTCTCTTGCAACGCTTCCCATCATAACTATGCATTTTATGTATTTCCCGTATTTTTCCAAAACTTTTTGGGCAAAATCTTTAACTTCTTTAAGCCTTTTCTCTTTTGTTTCTTCTTTTTCTTGATTTTTCTTTTTCGACATCATTCTTCCTCCTCTGGCAACTCCTCGCCAATTATTTCTTTTGGTAGTAAACTCTTAAACCTCTCGATTATTTCTTTTGTAAGTCTTAAGGCTTTTTCTAAATGTTCAGTAGTTACTTCTTTTATCACTTTATGGTCTACATCCTTCCAAAGCTTGTCTAATTCTTTAAATTTCTCTATGTATTCTTTTTCAAGTTTATTCTCTGCAACAAGCTTTTCCAAGTATTCAGGAATAGCTTTTTGGTCGGGCTGAGCCTTATAGTAATACATAATCACAGCTTGGCATATGTCTGTAGCAGAGTACCTTAACTCAAAAATCATTGACTTTATATCTAGCTTAATTTTTCTGAACCTTGCTTCGCTTGCTCTTGCTTTTAGACTAACTGTTTCCTCGCTAGGAGGAATCAAACCCATTTGAAGCATTCTTTGCACAGGCTTGATAAAACCTGTGTCATAAATTACTAAACCGTATCTTAAAAAGTTTACAAGCTCGGGAGAACCCATCTTAACCCAGTTCCAAAACTCTGTTAGAGGAGTAGTTTGAACATGTAATTCTTTGAGCTGATGGGCAATAAGATAAAGATGAGTTGTTACTTTTTCTAAATCTTCTGAACTTTTAGTAGCTGTATCGTCAAGAATAACCCAAACATCTGCATCACTTCCTTTAACCATCGTACCTTTAGCTGCAGAACCAAAAATCAAAACTGACTTTATTAAATCGCCGTACTGCCTTCTTGCTTCGTTAGTAAAAGCAACAACTTTTGAATAAATTTCTTTTGGAGTTTTGATTTCCTCTTTTTCTTCCTTTTTCACAAGCTTTACTTCTTCTAACTCATCTTCCAGCTTTTCTATCATTTTCTCACATTTAATAGTTATACAGGTTAAATATTACCTTTTGTATTTAAATAATAAAAGTAACTATTTTAACTCTTCCTTCTTCCACTTTTCTGGTGTCATTCCAGGCTTTTGCAAAGCTGCACCACCTAGAAAAGTATATTCTTCTTCTGGAACAACTATTAATCCTTTTATTGGGTCGAAAGCATGCTCCCTTATGATAACTCTTTGTCTTTCAGGAGATGCAATTTCTTGAGTTGCAACTCCAAAAAACTCTGGTTTGTTTATAAGCTCTTCTGGAGGAGTATCTTTTTGCAAGAAGTCAGCCATAATTCTTATCGCAGTAACACTTCTTTTGAAAGGGTCATCACCACCTCCTCTTTCATATATTAGATAAACAGTGTGATGCTTTCCCAGGCCAGCTTTTCTTAAAGTCCAAAGAAGCTTGTAAACTTCTACATCTCCAGGCTCAACCTCAATATGATGGTGCAAAGGAGAAGGTTTTGTAACGTGTAAAGTTAAAATGTATTTACCAATATCTGGAACAAGTTTAATTAGCTCTGAATATTCGTAAAGCGGGTCAACGCCTTGAGTCGAAAGATGTTCGCTATCTATAATCATAAAAATCTTTTCTGCCCAATCTTTTGTTTTAGGGTCTTTTGCTAATTCTTCTCTTAAAACTTTAATCGCAACATAAATTTGCTTAGGATGCCATAAAGGATATAAACCAGCATAAGTAGGTGATCTAGCATCAGGGTTTTCTATAGCAATCTTAAATTCTTTAATTATTTTCTCAAAATTCTTTTTTTCTTCTTCTATTTTGCCAGGAGATAAAACTTTAATCTTTTCTTCTATTTCTTTTGGCAATTCGTTGATAATAAACTCGATTAACTTTTTTATATGCCCACAAAGATACTTTGCACTAACACAAGCGTAGTAAAACTCCTTGAACTTTCTTTCATCAGGACCAGAAGCCTTTTTTGCTATTTCAAACATCTCATCTATATAATCTTTCCCTCTTTCTATATCATCTATAACAGGTGAAAAGGCTCTTGATTTGATTTCAGGAGGAAGCTTTTCTTCTAATCTTTTCAAAACATCTTCGTAAAGTTTTGCCATTTCTTTCCAAATAGGGTCTTGTGTATAGTAAAGATAGTGAAACATTATTTTGTAAATTACGTTCAAATTCCCCACTTCTTCTATAAACCATTTTTTTCCTTCAGCCAAATGCTGCTCAACAGCTTCTCTAATTCTTTTTTCTCTAACTTTGCTTACTTCCTCTAGCTTAAACTTTCCTTCTCTAACTTCTTCTTCTATCATCGCCAAGATTTGTCCTACTGTATGGGGCCCGATTATTGCGTCATCATACTCTAAAGGATGCCTGCTTATTCTGCAAAACCATTTTCTTAAGGGTTCACACTCTTTCAACTTAGGACGAGAAATATGTTCTCCCGATTCGTCAACCATTATAACAACCATCCTTGCTTCAGCATAAGTCAAAAGCTCAACCCAAGGATAAAGGCAAGAATGAAAATCTATATATTTACAACCACCAAAAATCGCTGAAATAGTTGATTTTCTTAAGTGGTCATCAGCTTCTCTCCAATGCTCAGCGTCGCCCATTTCAATAGGCACGGTTAAGCTACCGTGAAAAGTTAGCTCTAAATTTTGCTTTTCTGCTATGTAGCGCAACTCTTTTCCCATAGAATAATCTATTTCATGTGGAACGTCGCCTGCAATTTCGATAACGTTTGCTCCTCTTGTTAAAGCATAGCCTAACTTTCTAATAGCATTCGCTAACTCAGGAGCCGCTGCTACTGCGTGTAAGCCAGTTGTTACCCCAACTTTAAACTGTTCTTCCAAAAAAATCACCAGTAAACTTCAAAACCTGGAACTTCAAACTTTGTTTTGAGAAAGTTTGCAACTAAACCAAAATGTCTTCCTGTAATTGTTTGATAAAATTTTGTTAGTCTGTCATTAGGAATAAACTCATAAGGTCCATAAGCTCTGAAAAAAGCCATTTCAAAACCTAAGCTTCTAAAGAGATTGCTAATACCTTCCTTAATCTTGTTAAATTGCTCGATAAACTTTTTTCTTTGGAGATAAGCTTTATCGCTTGCCGAAATAAAAACTTTTGGCTTTTCTTTTTTCTCTTTTTCTCCGTAGATTTCAGGAAACTCTTCTTCCAGCAATTCTTTTATTGGTTTACCTTCTACAGCCTCGCCTAGCATTTGACTTATATAATTTTCAAGTTGTTTGTCTCTTGCTATTATTTCAAGACAATGACATATTATCAAATTTTGGGTTTGGGTGTAAGCTTTTAGTGTATCTACCATAATATTTTCAATTTCAGGTCCTGCTGGTGGTATTCTTACAACAGTTCTTGAAATTGGTATATCAAGGAAAACATAGTAAGGAGAAAAAACCCAGGCTTCTGTCATGCCTAAACCTTTTGTAGATTTTTCAAATTGATCTATAAGCATCTCTCTTGCTTTCAGAAGGTCTAAAGGATTGAACTTAACGTTATACTCTTTCTCTATTTCTGGGATCATTTTCCTTACTACACTATCTATCGAAGGCTCAACTGGTAAAGCCTTAACATAACCGTCAAAATCTTCACCTTTTTTCTCATATATGAATGTTATTTCCTCTTCTGTGAAACCTGCTTTAGCCAAAGAAATCTTGTCAAAACTTTCTCTTACAACTTTATACTTTTCTTCAACAGCAAAAGGTTTCCAAGCATATATTCTCATAAAATCTATCGATAAGGCTTGAGCGTCTGGTCTAAAAAATAGTTTAATCATTCCTCTTCCTTCAGGACTTGAAAGCGCATCATTTATCATCTTATACCTTGCTATACTTGGCTTAAGCATTTCTTTGTATTCTTCAACAGATTTTCTTCTTGCCTCAACCAATTGCCTCAAACTTTTATACCTATTCTTAACAGTTTCGCCAAAAAGTCTGTCTCGCCATTCTAAGTAAAGTTTGTTTTTTGTAGCTAGCACAACGCCTTCTGCTTCTGAAACGTTAAGCTTTTTTGCTATTTTTTCTGGCTCTGTATCTTCATCGCTTAACTTCATAAAATCTGCTATAATAGTTGGCCATCTTATGGCAATTTCTCTTAAAGCAATTCCTGGGCCTGTATGAGCATCTACCAAATCTATAAAAACTGCTTTTAGAGATTGATCACCTTCTTTTACCAACTTTTCCCCTTCTTCTTTTTTTCCTTCTTTAATCAGTTTTTTTCCTTTTTCTATTTTTGTATAGTAATCCAAAAACTCTTTGTATTTTCTTAAGTCGTGCATTACTAATTCTAAATCAGAGATTGCAGTTGCTACGCTAGCTAAACCAGCTTTTATCGTAGCCTCTAAAGCCTCTTTTTGTCTTAAAGTTAACTCGTAGTATTCTCTAAATACAGGAGAAACAAAAATAGATTCTTCTACTTTATACCTTACGAAACCCCATTTTGGTAGCTGGAACATTAAAGAATAGTAGACTCCTGTGCATCTTCCCAAAGGTGTAGTAAAATCTAGAAGCTCTTCTGCTTCAAAAGGCTTAGCGTTGATTCCTTGCCCTGGTGGAATTTCTGCCGGAGGAAACGGACCTTCTGGATATTTTATCATAATTTAATTTTATGTTTTTTTTCGCTTAAACTTTCATTAAAATTAGCCCGATTACCATTAGCAGAATCCCTATAAAAATTCCTGCCTTTGTCATTTCTTCAGGTTGATATTTTTCTATGTAAGGAAAAGAGATAATAATTAATAAGCCAAAAACAAAACAACCTGCGCCTATTATCTGATTCATACCATCACTTCAATAATTCTAAACCTATATAAATTAAGCTTGGGCCAAATAAAATTTCTGCTAAGAAAATTTCTTTGCTTGAAGTTCCAAACGCACCTAAAAAAAATAAAATTCCGAACAAAAGAAAAATTCCACCAATTATTTTTTCCATAAATTAAATTTAGAGAAAAGATTAAAATCTTTTTAGTTAGAAGCACAAATAATATAAAGTGATAAGATGCCTATATTTGCAAGAACTAAGCTTGTTATACATGACGATTGTTTGTCACCAGCTCCTGGAAGCCCTTATCCAGGAATGGCCTATACAAAGCTAGAGTACAAAGGACCTAATCCTCAAAAACTTTATCACAAGATAAAAGAACTTTTTATAAGCATTTGGAAAATTGACCCGCATGAACTGCAAGAAAGGGATGTTTCTTGGGACAGGAGCAAGGGGGAAGAAAGGTTTAAAGTTACTTTTGATATGGTAAAAGATTTGGACGTTTTCTCTTTCATTCAAGTGATAGTTGAGCTTAGCGGCTCAGCAAAACCCAGCAAAGAGTTTGGAAGTGAGGGTTCGGCAACAATAAGAATAGAGGGAAGGCTAAGAACAGAATACCCTCAAGATACTCTATGGCAGAGAAGCTTGCTTTATGAGATGTTTAGAGTTTTTTACCATAGAGTAATCTACGAAGGAACAAGGAAGAAATATTTTGAACAATGCAGGACAGATTTGATGAAGTTTATCGAGGAAATAAAATCTTTCCTTAATATTCTTAGCAAGTCAAGCTAGTGGTTGAATGGTATCCCTAACTTGGAGGATTGAAGATGATTGCTTAGCACCACAAGCTAGAATAAGTGTTGAGTATGCTGGGAAAGACCCTTTTAAAGCTTATAAAATTGTGAGGGATACTTTAAGAAAGGTTTTGGAAGTTGAATCAAAAGATTTGTGGGAAAGAGACTTTAGGTGGGATATAAGCTCTGACCCTAGAGGGTTTTTTGTTAGAGTTTATGTGGATAAAGGAATAGACGCTAGGTCAAAAGCTTTGATTGAAGTTATAATGCAGGGTGAAATACCTTCTGATCCAAACAAGGAAGGAAGAATAACAATCCAAATTGGTGGAAGATTAAGGACAGAATATAAACTTGAAACAGGATTTCAACAGCTTCCAATCTATAGAGGATTGCTTTGGCTTTATCATAAACTTTTTTATAATAGAGTAAGAAGAGGGTATCTCGGAATATGTTATGACTGGATTCAAAAGCTTAACTCTGCTTTTAGAGAAGTTCTTGAAATTTCTGAAGAAGCTTTGGGAAAAACTTAATTATTTTAACAGAAAAAACCAAAAAAATAGTATGGGGATCTTTTCTTTTTTGAGGAGAAAGAAAGAACCAAGTATACCAACTGAACTCCCTGAGTTACCTCCTTTACCTCCCTCGCCTTCATTACCAAAACCAGAAGCAAGTGTTGAATCCTCTTCCATAGAAAATTTAAGAGTAAAGATTGACTTGGTTTTAACACATATAGATAGCTTAAAAACGCAGTACGAAACTTTAAACGAGAGAATAAAAAATATAGAGCAAATGGTTCAAGAGATTAGAAGCTATTATTATGTTTATAAGAAGTAAACACCTAAGAGTAAAGAAAAAGTATTTTTTATTTTATTTCAATCTTCTCTGCAGGATTCGCAGAGCCATGTTCCATTTTTTTTCTTCAAGTTTTCTGCTACTTGTCCACAAGCCTCACAAATCCCTATTTCGTCTAAATTTTCTTGATCTTCGTTGATAATTACTGGAGAAAGGTTTCGAGTTTTTTCATGAACGAAAAAACCTGTGCCAAGAAAGTCAAAGTTGAAAAGGTGAGCAAATTTTTTTGCGAGTTTTATGTCTTTATTGAAAATCCACCAAAAGACTTCATTAGTGTAGCAGTAAGGGCATAGAATAGTGTTAGACTTTCTTTTACATTTAACGCAAAACTCTTGCTCATCACTCGAAAAAAAAATTTGTAAGGAAAGATGAAAAGCTTGGTATTCAGCTAATAAATTGTTGTTTTCGCTTGAAAGCCATCGAGAAATTGTTTGTCTAAGGCAATCTGTACAAAGGAAATTTATTATGGGCTCAAGGCAAATCCTGCAGATTATTGTCTCCTCCATGTTATCCCTTCTTTTCTAGGGATATATTATTGATTTTTTAGAATATTTAAGGTTTTCCCTCAAAAAGTAAAATTTAAATATTTTAAAATTATAAAAAATTAAGTGATTTTAAATGAAAATTAAAAATATTTTAGATGATAAAAATCAGTACCTCATTTCACAGCTTCTAAAAGATGGAAGAATTAAATACACTACACTTGCAAAAGAACTTAAAGTTACACCAGCTGCAATAAAGGAAAGGGTTGAAAGACTTATAGAAAAAAAGATAATAAAAATAAGCGCTTTAGTTAACTTGCAAAAACTTTATCCTTTAACAGCTTGCATAGGAGTAGAAACTGACGCTGACGGAGTAAACATCCTTATAAGAAAACTGAGGAATTGCCCTCTCGTTTTAAACTTAATTAAAACTTCTGGAAATCATAATCTAATAGTAAATGTTGTAGGTACTGATATTGCTTTAATAGACGAGTTTATAAACAAACAAATAAGGTCTGAGCCTGGGATTAAGCATGTGGAAGTTAACTTAGGGAATACTTTAACCTTGCCAGAATTTGCAAACATAAGGCTTTTTTACCCAAAAAACAACGAAACTGCACCTTGTGGTTTGAGGTATGATGATGAAACTAGATGCTTAAGATGCCCTGCTTTTTTAAAGGAATGAAATTATGGAAGAAAAAATAAAAGAGTTAAAAGAGATTGAAGAAAGAGTTTACAAGAATTTTGACGAAAGAGAAAGGATGAAAATGCTGGGAAATATTGCTGGAAAAATTATATGCACCATGGCCAAGCACTTAGTTAAGGACACAGGCTATAGCGCAACAAAAAAAATAATAGAAAGGGAGTTGAGGGAAATAGGAAAGAGTGATGCAGAAAGTATAGTAAAACTTCTTAACACACAGGAAAAAAACGCTGAAACTGCTTCTAAGGCTTTAAAGATTGCTGCCTTAATATTAGGTTTAAAGCTTGGTATAGTTAACAACCATACCGTAATTGTAGAATGTCCTTATGGAGCAGAAGTTATGAGGTTAAAAGATCCGTTTTTCTGTGCAATATGCCATGAGTATTGCAAAGGAATAGTCGAAAAAATTGCTGGCGAGAATTATACTCTTGTCCAAAATTCAAGCTTAACAAAAGGCGATGAATTTTGTTCTTTTGACGTGAAGAAAAGATTTTAATCTTTAACTGTATCTAATTATTAGGGATAAGCTTGGTAGCTCAAAAAAATTTAAAGATTAGTCTTTATAAACTTCCTGACAGCAACTACATTCATAAAACTTTTAAGGAAGTTTGCAGAAAATTAGAGATTAAACCTTCTCAAGAAGATTTGGAAAGGCTAGTGGTTTATGACATGACTGATGGGATGAGAACAACTACTAAGCTTATAGGAGCTGATTCTTATTTTGACGGTGCAATTTTTGTGCTCAAGCTTGGACATATTTTAAAAGAATTAGGAAGTAAATGCTTGTACACTAATGTTGCAGAAGAGAAACATGCTCAAAGAAAAAATTGGCCTGACATTCTAGCTGCTCTAAAGCGTTGTCCAAGAATTTATGAGAATTATGCCATGGAAAATGATGTTAGACTAATATTCTTGGGAGATTATCGTAAAATGGACCCTTCAGGAGATTTGGGAAGAGAAATAGATATGCTAATGGAAAAAACTGCTAATAACAAAAGTTTTACTTCTGTCTATCTCTTAGGCTATTCTCCTGAATGGGCAGAATTAAATCGAGAATTATGGGAAGGTTTGCCTGAAATAACAGTAACAATAAGACACGCGAAGCTAAGGTTTTCTACAGGAATGCAACTTCCTCCTGAAAAGTCAGAAAATACTGAATTTGTTTATGTTCAGCAAGGCTCAGCAGATTCTACTTGGAAAGATTATCAAAAGATTTGCTTAGCTGGAATTGCTTTAAGGAGCATGCTGATAAACGAGTTGGGAACGCAATATTGGAAGGAATACACAAGAAAAGAGGCAGAAATGATAAGAAGGTTAAGAGAGGAAGAGTTGTATTATAGACGCTTTTATCTTTTTGAACCTCATCCTTATTGTGGGTTTACAAAGTATCCTCCTTTAACTAAAAGAGCTATAATAGGAAGTCCTTTTGGTCCTGAAGAGATTCTTTTTTAAATTAAACCAAACCTTTTGAAGAAATTAGCTTTTTCTTTCTTTGCTTGAGTTTCAATCATTAAAGCCAAGCCCTGATGAGTTCTTGGGTCAAACTTAAGTTTTTTTATTTCTTTCAAAGCTTTTTCCATTTTTTGCTTGTAAGGCTCATCCATCTTATCAAGAATTTTTGGGTCTTCTTTTATAAGCCTTCTTACTAGTTCTTTGTTTATTTCTTTAGCGTCTTTGAACTTACAAATTGCAGTTGTTATTATCGGGTTTGTTTCCAAATTTTCTATATCCTTTTCAATTTTCTGAACGTCGTTTACCCATAATTGTAAACGAGTTCCTCCAACAGTAAAAAATTCACTTTCTAATTCTTCTAAAACTTTGTTTTTTCCTCCGCTTTCTAAATAAGCTATACGAGCTGCGCATCCTCCCATCAATCCTAACTTCTCAACAAGAAGCTCCATACAAGCTTGATAACTTGGATACTTTTCTCTTAATCTTTCGAAATCGCCTCGAAGGTAGCACAAATGATCCTCTATATCTTTTTGTTGACCTTCCATAACTTTTTCTTTTTCTGAAAGATAGATTTGGAAAGAAGAAGGATTTAGCTTTCCAAATCTTTCGTTCACAAGGTTATCTAAATTGTTAACTATATTCTTGTAAATTTCATGTTTATGAAGTTTTTCTTGTAAAGTTTTTTCGTCAAGTTTTTTGAAAGCAAGAACTCTTGGGTCATATTCATCATTATCTGTATCCATTATATCGCCAAGACCAAAAGCAAGCCTTATTGTTGTCACAACCTCTAAAACATGAGGATTTTTTATAGCTTGCTTAAAGCCAAGATTTGCGCCACATATGGTTAAAGCTTCTACAGTTCCTGCAGCATAAAGCCTTGTTTGGTAGTTTAAAACTTCATGAATTTCTTCCTCTCTTGTTGGTGAATCTACATCAAGATAATAGTTGAGAATGGCTTTTTCCATCCTAGGTTTAATTACTTGGGTATCTAGTTGCATATAAGTAAACAATCTTTTGTAGAGCTGTTTTCCTAACCATTCTTTAAATTTCATAAATTAAAAGAAAATTAGTTAAAGATTTAAGCTTTTTGTAGCTATGCTGGAACAATTTTCATCTCAGCCAATATTTTTGCCGTAGTAACAGAATCAAGAGTATTGCCTTTTACTACATAACGCTCCAACACACCGTTAAACCTTCCTCTTTCTTCTTTTCTTAACCTTAAAGCTTCTTCAGGTACTTTAACCATTACTGTTGGTTCTATTCCAAGTTGTAAGGAATTAACTGGCATTTGCATGTATTCTAGTTTTTTAAGTAAATCGTACCATTTCACGTTTTCAACAGGATCCTCTAGTTGTTCGTATAAGTACATGACAAAAGAAGTCCATAAGGCAACTTGATGACCATGACGTGCAGGTTTTGGCGCAAGTCTATCGGTAGCGTGAGATAAATCATGTTCTGATCCAGAAGCTCCCAAGGTTGAGTTATTTATTATCATTCCTTCTCCACATTTTATACAAGCATCAACGACTTCTGGTATAACTTTTTCTTTATAAAAAAAAGATGTACTTCCAGAAGGTATGTTTTTCTCTTGCATTTCATCTATTAAACTTAAAAGTTTTTTAGCAGGTTGTAGGAATAAAGACAGGGCAATTTCTTCTTTGTAAGAATCAGGCTCTTGATATTTCCAATCTTTTACAGCTGTAAGTTTTCCTAGAACATCGCCAATAGCAGCGGTGATAGAAGAGTAAGGAGCTTCTTGAATTATCTTGAAGGGAATTATTAAGCCTATTGGCGGAGAAACATCTAACGATATAAACTCTTTGTTTTTAATAGAGCATCGAGGTGAAATCAAACCATCATGAGAAACTGTAGTTGCAAAATGGGTAAAATAAACTCTTTTTTCTGGTTTGCTTGCAAGTTGTACTGCATACTTAGTTACATCTTCTACTGTTCCACCACCAACACTTAAAACTAGGTTGTATTTTTTTCTTTGAATGAGTTGAGCAATTCTGCTCCCTTCTTCACTTGTCGCAGACTCAACAGCAAAAGGACCTTCAAGCTTATAACTAGAAATATTTTTACACAAATCTTGAGCAATGCCATAAGTTATTCCTTTTTCTCTTCCGCTTATCACTCCTATGCTTCCTTTTGGAATCTCAATTTTATCAAAAAGTTTAGCTACGTTTTCGTAGATATCTTGATTGGGTTTAATCTTAACTATCTTCGGTAGTTTTGGCTCTTGCATCATATCAAATACTTTTAGTAAAACTTAAATATTTGTTTTTAAACTTTCCAGTATTCACCTTTTTCCTTTTGTTCTAAATCAAGTTGAGAGTTAAGCTTGTTAGCTCTGGGTCTTCCTGTTTGAGGGTCTTTCCTGAAAGTTATTCCAACGTTTTTTAAAAAAAGGTTAAAAGCTTCTTTAATTCTTTTAACTTCCTCTACATAACCTTTTATTCCTGGTTCTCCCAAAAAAACCATTGCCCTACTTCCTACTTGACTTAGGAAAAGTAAATCATGGTCTATAACTATACAACTTTTTTCTTTTAAATCAACTAGCTTGTTCAAAAGTTTGGCAAGGCTAAGCCTTTGCTCTACATCCAAGAAAGCAGAAGGTTCGTCTAAAAGGTAAAGGTCAGAATCCTTGGAAAGGCAATAAGCTATAGAAACTCTTTGAAGCTCGCCTCCTGAAAGCTCTTTTATCTTTCTTTCCAAAAGCTTTTCCAGAGCTAAAGGTTTAGCTATTTCTATTTTGTATTCATCTTTTTCAACATCTGCTACAGAGCTTAAGTATTCCTTGACTGTGCCTTCAAAATTTATTTCAATGTACTGTGGCTTGTAGGAAATTTTAACCGAAGAGCTAAGTTTTCCTTTATCAGGCTTTAATTCTCCTGCTAGAATTCTTGCAAAAGTTGTTTTTCCTAAGGCATTAGCTCCGAGAATTGCTAAAACTTCTTTTTTTCTTAAATCGCCTTTTTCTATTTCAAGAGAAAAGCCATTAAGCTTCTTTGAAATGTTTTCAAAAGAAACTAAAATTTCCTGTGAAATTCCTCTTTCAGAAATGCTTGAGAAAAAGGTTATTGGCTCTTCCCTAAACCTTACGTTATCTTCTTTTATGTAGCCATCAAGAAAAACGTTTATTCCTACTCTTGTGCTATAAGGCTTAGAAACTATTCCATAAGCTCCTGGATAACCGTAAAAAATGTGAACTCTATCAGCTAAAAAGTCTAAAGTTGCTAAGTCATGGTCTACTATTAAAACTGATTTCTCGCTTGAATATTCTTTTATAATTTTTGCCATGCTTAGCCTTTGAAAAACGTCAAGAAAGCTTGTTGGCTCATCGAAATAAAAAATGTCTGCATCTTTCAAAAGACAAGCAATTATCGCAACCCTTTGAAGCTCGCCCCCTGAAAGCTCGTTAATCTCTTTTTCTACTATACTTTCGAGGTTTGTTTTTTTGAGAAGTTCGTTTAAAATTTTTCTTTCGTCTATTTTTTCCAAGAGTTTTGAAACCTTTCCTTTGTAAAATTTTGGTATTTGGTCAACTCTTTGAGGTTTGTAAGAAACCCTTATTTTCCCTTCTTTCATTTCCTCAAGGTAAGCCTGAAGTTCTGTTCCACGAAAAATTTTAATCAAACTTGAAAAATCTGCCTCGCTACCAAAATTCCCAAGGTTTGGCTTTATTTCTCCTGCTAGAATTCTTAGCGCAGTAGTTTTTCCTGTACCGTTTGGCCCAACTAAACCAACAATCTTACCTTTTACAGGAAAAGGCAACCTAAAAAGTGCAAACTCATTAGGGCCAAACCTGTGAATTGGTGCTTCCTCAAGCTCTTTTGGTAAGTTAACTATGCTTAAGGCTTTAAAGCCTGCTCTTTCACAAGCTTTAACGCATAAAGCACAGCCAATACAAATGTTTTCGTCTATTCTTGGAAAGTTAGTTTCTTCTTCAACTACTATACATTCTTCTCCACTTCTATTCTTTGGACAAACTTTTATGCATTGATAATTACATTTTTCTGGCTTGCATAGCTCCTTATCTACTACTGCTATCCTTTTTGCCATAACATTAAGATTGTTTAGAAGAGATAAGTTTTTTTCTTGTAAGGAAAAGGAAGTAATAGGTTTTTGCTGTTGTTAGGAAAACATAAGAATAAGAAAGGAAAAAGGAAAGAACAGCTAAAGCTACTGTTATTCTTTCGGGATTGTTTGTTATTAAACCGATAATTTGAATTAAACCAGCCTGCGAAAGCTCGCCATAAGTTGAGAAGATTTGATAAACAAAAACTATTTGAGAGAAAAGAGGTGAAAGTGAAAGAATTACAAGGAAAAATGAAGAAAAAAGGATGGAAAAATAGATTAGATAGAGAAAAAGCCAAAATAGAAAAGATGTCAAAAGATTTTTAATAACTAGCGAATAACTTCTTTTCATAGCTTCAAGGAAGTCCTCTCTGTTTATAACTATTGATGGCAAGGAAAGAAGGAAAACAAAGCTTACAAGAAATCTTAGGAGCAAACCAAAACTTCCAAAAAAATATAGAAAAAGGTTGATAAAAGTTAGAAAAAAGAATAAACCCAAGATTTGAGGTAAAAGTTTTTTTGAGAATTTTAATCCAGCGTTTAAACCTTCTTTTCTCCAGACATCATAAACCAAAGCTCCTGAAAGCCAGCAGTTGAAAACAAAAACGATAAAAGAAATTGCCACAAGGATTGAAGAGTTTATAAGAATTAGATTAAGGTTTTCTTGAGTTAACTTTAAAATTAAAAAGTTTGGTAAAATGCTTATTAGTGGCAAAAGAAAGAAAAGAGAAATGAAAGAAGAAATGAAGTAGAGCGTAAAAAAAGGAAAAATTCTTTTAAACTTGAGAGAATCTGCTAAACTTTTTTTATAGATTTCAAGTGTCTTCATCAATAAAAATTAGAAAGTTTGAAATATAAGTAGCACAAATGTTAATTGATGCAGATTGGTTTAGTTGGCAAGCCATCTAGCGGAAAATCAACCTTTTTTAAAGCAGCAACTTTGATAGATGTGAAAATAACAGGAATACCCTTTTGCACTATAAAGCCTAATGTTGGAATAGGATATGTTATTATTGATTGCGTTTGTAAAGAGTTTGGTGTTAAGTGTAAGCCTAAAGCTGGTTTTTGCAAGAATGGGAAAAGGTTTGTTCCTGTTAAGCTAATAGACGTTGCAGGCTTAGTTCCAGGGGCTCATGAAGGTAGAGGCCTAGGAAATCAATTCTTAGACGACTTAAGGCAGGCTTCGGTTTTGATTCATATAGTTGATTTTTCTGGTTTAAGAGATGAAGAAGGAAGGCCAACTTCTGGCTATGATCCTTCTCGCGACATAGAATTTTTGGAAGAGGAAATTGACTTATGGTTTGCAAGTGTTATAGAAAAAGCAATTAAAAAGTTTGAAAGAAGTTTAATAGGAAAGACAAAAGCAGATTTGATTGAAATCTTAACTCAGCAGCTTAGCGGTTTGGAAATTTCAAGAGAGCATGTTGAAAAAGCCTTGGAAAAAGCTTCGCTAGCTGACATAAAAAATTTTGCTAGAATTTTAAGACAAATTTCTAAACCAATTTTAATAGCTGCAAACAAGATAGATTTGAAAGAAGCGAAAGAAAATTTTGAAAGGTTGAAAGAGAAATATCCTAATGTAATTCCAACAAGCGCAGAGGCAGAAGTTGCTTTAAAGAAAGCTGCAGAAAAAAACTTGATAGATTACTTACCTGGGAATGGCTTTGAAATTGTTGATAGAAGTAAGCTTGATGAGAAACAGATAAAAGTTTTGGAGATGATAAAAAAAGAGATAGTAGAAAAGTATGGTTCCACTGGAGTGCAAACTTGCTTAAACAAAGCTGTTTTTGAGTTGTTGAATTACATAGCAGTTTATCCTGTTGCTGACAGCAAAAAGCTAAGTGATAATGAAGGTAATGTCTTGCCGGATGTTTTTCTTGTTCCAAAAGGAATAACTCTTAAAGAGTTTGCTTTCAAAATCCATACAGAAATTGGGGAAAAGTTTATTTGTGGTATAGACGCAAGAACAAAGAAAAAGCTTTCTGCTGATTATCAGCTTAAGGATAAGGATGTTGTAGAAATTGCCTTTGCTAAGTAGTTTGGGTTATGTTCATTATTTTTTTCAAAATTTCTGTGAACAAACCTGTAATTGTAACGCGTGGCTCAGAAGTGTAACAATAGGAAGTTTTTTTAACCTTGTTTATTTCTAAATAGATTGTGTAATATTCATTTCTCTTTAGAGGAGATGATAAAGTAAAGTTAAGGATTTTAACCTCTCTTTTCCTAGCTCCTTCAAAGGAAGAGCTTGCAGAAATACTGGTTGTTTTGTACCCATAGCTATTGTATTCTTCCCAGCCTTGAAAAGTTCCATCTTCAAAATTGTAAATTGTTTTGCTTCCGTCTCTTTCTACCTCAATATAATCAATAGCAGCATCCCAGTCATTATTTCCGTCCAAAGCAGAGTAAACTCCTATTCCTATCTTATGAGTGCCATTAAGTTCGAGCGTATATTCGTACCATTTTCCTTTTTCAGCCTCGCGGAAATCCAAAACTTTTCTTCTTGTATCGTCTAACCAATAAGAAAGGTATCTAAACCCGTAGCAGCAAGCATCTTCGTCTACCATCCATCTCCACTTTATTTTTCCTCTGTTACCAAAGTCTATTGTTTGGTATATGTAATTTTCTTCGCCACCCCAATTATCATTCTCTGGGTTAACGAAAACAGAATAAGAGCCGTTAAAAGCATAGGAAGAAGTGATGTATATGTCACCACTCGTGCCGTAAGTTGAGTATTTTAACGTTAAATTGGCTGCACCACCAGGCATGTTTTTAAGCGCTTCTATTGCAATTTTTACTTCGTTAGAATTGAAGTCGCAGTAGGATTCGATTATCTCGAAGTTTGGAAGCCAGGTTACTTTTTCTAAGGGAACAGGAAGCTTTATTTGTGTTTCGTCAACATCAAACGCTAAGCTTTTTGCTTCATATTCACCCTTAAGACCTGAGACATAAGAATAACTACCATAAGAAGAATTGCTCACCATTTCAAAAGAGTAATATAAAGGAAAGCCTGTTTCTTCGTCATAACAGCAATAAATTGTATAGTTTGCATTCGTGTAGCTATATAAAAATTCTGGTTGGTATTCTTGTAAAAGCTTGTTTAAATCGATTTTAAACTTGAAATAATCGCATTTTCTATTGATAAACTCTCTTTTTTCAAGGTAAGAGGCGGTAGCAATTTTTTTCTCCAGCAACTCTTTCAAATTCTTAATTTGATGACCAACATCTAAAGGATATGCTATCATCTTGAGCGGGTCGAACTCCTCACAAGAATAGGTTGGGTTTATTATAGAAGTTTTTGTACATGCAATACTACCTTCAGGTATAGAATACATTTCTAGTTCATATTTGCCATAATAATTAGCAAGTTCTGAAGAAGAAAAATAAAGGTATGGCGAACTTTCGATCTTTATTAAACTTTTATGGTTTCCGTTAGCGTAAATGAAATCTAAACTTCCGGAAGTTGTTCTCTCTAAACTTCCAGAGTAATAAGTAAGCGAAAGGGAGTAAGAAATTCCTATCTCATTAACTTTTTCTATTTTTTCAAAAATTTTGGTTAGCAAATCAGAAGTGTTAACAGGAGTAAAAAGAAAGTAAAACGTTATGCCTGCTAATATCCCCACAACTATTAAAAAAACCAAGAGTACCTTTTCCATAGTTTATTTTTGATTTTTTATAAATAAAAAATTAAACAACCCTAAAATCTTCTTTAATAGTTGTCAAAACTACATGAGTGTTTGTTCTTTCAACGTTTGGCATTGCTAGCAAGCTCTTAACAAAGTCGCTAAGCTCTTGCCTTTTCTTAAACTTGGCTATTATCAAGGCATCTGTCAAACCAGTAATGTCATAGACTGCGCATACATTAGAAAATTTTGCTATTTCCTTTTCAACTTCCAAAAGCTTGCCTTTTGAAACTGTTATTTCTATTATTGCTGTAAGCTCATAACCAATTTTTTCATGATCCAAAAGAACTGAATAGCCTTTAATTATCTTCTCGCTTTCTAGAATTTTTACTCGATTTATAATTGTCCCTACGGATAAACCTAAATGCCTTGCTATTTCTCTGAAGGAAAGTCTTGAGTTTGAAAGCAAAAGCTTAATTATTTTAACGTCTGTTTTGTCTAGCTCCATTTTTTTATTCACCTTTTGAATATTTGTTAATCAAATATAAAAATTTTTGGATTTTTGTTCAAATTTTTAAGTTAAAACTTATATATTTGTAGTGAGAAAAAAGTAACGTGAAAGAAGAAATTGTAACAGAAGAGGATATAGTTAAGAAGGTTAAAAGAGAAAAGATCGAAAGAGTTCATTTTCAATTTGTTGATATAGTTGGTAATTTGAAAAGCGTGAGCGTGCCAACAAAAACAAAAGAAAACCTGGAAAATTTTAAGGAATATGTAGAAAATGGTTTGGGCTTTGATGGCTCTTCTGTTGAAGGTTTTGTAAGAATTGCAGAAAGCGATCTAGTTTTAAAGCCGCATATCTCAACTTTCAAAATTTTTCCTTGGAGAATCAACGAAATTAAAGAGGCAAGATTTTTGTGCGAAGTTTTGAGGCCTGGAGGATTTCCTTTTGAGGGCGACCCGATTTATGTTTTAAAAAATTGTGAGAAAAGACTTGAAGAAAAACTTGGAAAAGGAACAACTCCTAACTTTGCTTCAGAGATAGAGTTTTTTCTTTTTGAAATGAAAGATGATATTGCAGCCACTCCCCTAAAAACTGACAGGTATGGCTATTTTGATTACGCTCCTCTTCACAAAACAACTTTAGCGTTAAATAAAGCCATAAACTACATGGAAAACCTAGGCGTGAATGTTGTTAAGGAGCATCATGAAGTTTCTCAAGGACAATATGAAATAAACTACAAGCATAAACCTGCTTTAGAAGCGGCTATAGATTTTATAAATTACAAGCTTTGCGTCAAGGTTGCAAGTTATGAAAATGAGTTGTTTGCAAGTTTTATGCCAAAGCCAATTTACGGAATGAACGGCTCAGGAGCCCATACTCATCAAAGCATAATGAGGAATGGAGAAAACCTTTTCTTTGATGAAAAAGATAGTTATCATCTTTCTGATTTAGCAAGACACTTTCTTGCCGGACAGCTTAAATGTGTAAAAGAAATAGTTGGAATAACTAACCCTACTGTTAATTCTTATAAAAGACTAGTGGTTGGTTATGAGGCTCCTGTTTATATTTGCTGGGGAAGTAGAAACAGGTCAGCTTTAATAAGAAAACCAGAATATTTTCCTGGAAAGGAGAAAGAAACTAGACTAGAAGCAAGATGGCCTGACCCTTCGATGAACCCTTTTCTTGGCTATGCGGTAATGCTTGAAGCTGGTTTGTATGGAATAGAAAAAAAGCTCGAACCTCCTGACCCTGTGGAAGAAGATGTCTATCATTTTGATGATTCTAAACTCAAGAAATTTTATATAGAAACTTTGCCTCAATCCTTAGGAGAGGCAATGGAGCTAACGAGAAAAAGCAAAATAGTAGAAAAAGCTTTAGGTAGGTTTGTGAAAGAGAAGGTATATGAAATACTTAAAGCTCAGTGGGATAATTACAGAAAACAAGTTCATCCTTGGGAATTGGAGAAATACCTAGCTCTTTAAAAGGCAAAAATTAATAAAAGAGTTTGCAATATTTATTAGGAAAGGTGAACGCTTGTATTCTAAGGAAATAGAGTCACTACTTAAAAGTAAAAAAATTGAAGTTGGAGATAGAATAGTTGTTTCCAAAAAAGGAAAAAAGTATGAAGGAATTCTAATGCCAAGAATAGAGCTTGGCAATACTTCTTGCTTAATTCTCAAGTTGGATAACGGATACAATATTGGAATCAAGCTTGAGAAAGGAATAAAGGTAAAGAAAGTGAAGAAGGAGTGGAGGCTTGAGGAGCCAAGAGTAGAAAAAGAAAAAGTTTTAATATTTGACAAAAAGCTTCCTTTGATTTCTATTCTTGGAACAGGAGGAACTATTGCAAGCAGAGTAGATTATAGAACTGGAGGAGTCTATGCTTCTTTTTCTCCTCGCGATATAGTAGCACAAATTCCTGAGTTAAAAGAAATTGCAAACATAAAAGTTGAGCAAGTTATGAACATAATGAGCGAAGATATTACTCCAGAAAAATGGGTAGAAATAGCAAAAGCTGTTGCAAAAGAAATTAACTCTGGCTCAAAAGGAGTAATAGTTACTCACGGCACAGATACTTTGCATTATACTTCTGCTGCTCTAAGCTTTATGCTGAAAGATTTGCCTTGCCCTGTAGCTTTAGTTGGGTCGCAAAGGTCTAGCGATAGGCCAAGTAGTGATGCTGTAATGAATGTGAGCTGTGCAGCAAACTTTGTAGCAAATTCTGATGTAGCTGAGGTTTGCATAGTAATGCATGGCAGTATAAATGATGATTATTGCTTTGCCATAAGGGGAACAAGAGCAAGAAAGATGCATGCTAGTAGAAGAGATGCTTTTAAGGCAATTAACGAATTACCAATAGCAAAAATTTACTGGGAAAACAGAAAAATTGAAATTTTGAACCAAAATTACAGGAAAAGAAGCGAGAAAAAAGTAAAGGTTGATGAAAAGATTGAGAGAAAAGTTGCTTTGATTAAGTGTTATCCTGGTCTTAACCCTGAAATTTTTGATTTCTACTTAGAAAAAGGCTATAAGGGTTTTGTTGTAGAAGCAACAGGCTTGGGACATGTCCCTACTTTAGGAGAAAATTCTTTATTACCAAAAATTGAAAAAGCTGTAAGCCTAGGAATTCCTGTTGTTGTAGCTTCGCAATGCTTGTACGGAAGAACTCATCCAACAATTTACCATAATTTAAGGGAGCTTTTGAAAAGAGGGGCAATTTTTGCAAGCGACATGCTTCCTGAAGTTGCTTACGTTAAGCTGATGTTTGTTTTGGGGCATGAAAAGAAAATGGAAAAAATAAAAGAGCTCATGCTTTCTAATTTAGCTGGCGAAATCTCGGAGAGAATTGAGTATGAGTGAAGGAATAAATTATAAAAAAATTGGTTTGAAGGCTGGTTTGGAAATTCATGTTCAGCTTAACACTAAGCATAAGCTTTTTTGCAATTGCTCGACTGAGATGAAAGAAAAGGAGCCTGTAGCAATAATTAAAAGAAAGCAGCATCCTGTTCAAAGCGAGCTAGGAGAAGTTGATGTAGCTGCTCAGTATGAATACTTGAGAAACAGAACTTTCTATTACCAGGTTTTTAGGAATGAAGTTTGCTTAATCGATTTGGATGAAGAACCGCCTTTACCTTTGAACCAAGAAGCCTTAGAAATTGCCTTACAAATTGCTTTACTCTTGAATTGTTCTATTCCAGAAGAAATTCATGTCATGAGGAAAACTGTTATAGACGGCTCAACCCCAATGGGCTTTCAGAGAACTGCAATAATTGGAAAAGATGGTTTTCTCAAGTATAAGGGAAAGAAAATTGAGATAAAGCATGTTTGTTTGGAAGAAGATGCGGCAGCGATAGTTAAGGAAGAAGATGGTAATGTAACCTATAGGCTAAGCAGGCTTGGTATTCCTTTGGTTGAGATAAGTACAGGCTTATTAGAAGGTTTTTCTCCTGAGGAAATCCAGGAGATTGCTTATTTTATTGGGTTAACTTGCAAGTCAACAGGAAAAGTCAAGCGTGGAATAGGAACCATAAGGCAGGATTTGAACGTTAGCATAAAAAAAGGAAAAAGGGTTGAAATAAAAGGAGTGCAGGAGCTTGGTTTAATAGCAAAGGTTATCGAGCTAGAAGTAAAAAGGCAGCTAGAACTAATAGAAAAAGGACAAAAAATTGAAGAAGAAACAAGAGCTGCTTTGCCAGATGCTACAACAAAATTCTTAAGACCTTTACCAGGAGCTGCTCGCCTATACCCTGAAACAGACATTGCTCCGATAATAGTTTCGAAAGAGTTAATAGAAAAAATAAAGAAAAGTTTGCCTGAACCTTGGACAAAAAAATTAGCAAGATTTAAAACAAAGCTTAAGCTTTCAGAAGATTTGGCAAAGCAAATAATAAGGTCTGATTATCTAGAAATTTTTGAAAAAATTGTTGAAAAGAAAAGAGTTGAACCTAGCATAGTAGCAAACACTTTTGTTTCCACTCTTAAAGATTTGGAGAAAAGGGAAAAGGTAAACGTTGAGAATTTAACTGAGAAGCATTTCCTTGAAGTTTTTGACGCTTTAGCTAGAAAACAACTGATAAAAGAAGCTATTCCTCAAGTTCTAGCTTACTTAGCAAAAAACCCTGATAAAAGCGTAAGCTTTGCGGTAAAAGAGCTTGACTTAAAACCAATAAAAGTTAGCGAGCTAAAAGAAATAGCTAAAAGCATTGTTACAAAAGACATGCCTTTTGAAAAGGCTTTGGGCTTAGTGATGAGCAAAGTTAGAGGAAAAATAGAAGCAAAGGAAGTTATGAAAGTAGTAAAGAAGCTTCTAAAGTAACTATTTTTTTCTCATTTTTTCAAGTCTTTCTTCAAGGTCTTTTATTTTTACCTGAATCTCTATAGTTTTTTTCTCAAAATCTTCCATCATTCTCTTAAAAGCTTCTTCTGGAATTTTTCTTTGGAAGTATTCTTTTTGAGTTACTTTTTGCATTTCTTCTATGTGCTCAAGCTCTTTCTTGTAATTTTCTATTTCTTTTTTAATTTTTTCTTCTTCTGAAACTTTTGCTCTCAAAAGTTTGTAGGCAAAGTAAAGCAAGATTGGAATAGGAATAAGAAAGCTCCACCAATAGCTTGAGAACATGTTTAGCTTAGATTTTATCGTAAACATTTTTTCTAGCTCTCCTTGATTATTGTTAGAATCTTTTGCTGAGATTCTTGCAATAAACTGACCTTCTTCCTTAACTAGAAATTTGCAAGTATAATTCCCTTCTTCTGTTTCGCTCAAGGAAACCTGCTGGCCTTGAAAAGTTAAAAATACTGTAGCTCCTTCTACTGGCTTGTTATCAGAATAGAAAGCTCTAACAAGAAAACTTACAGTTTCGCCTGAAATAAGCTCAGTTTCTCTTGGGGAAAGAAGTTCAAGCATGATATTTGCTGG
Organism: Candidatus Aenigmatarchaeota archaeon; assembly: GCA_038998335.1. Taxonomy (GTDB): domain Archaea; phylum Aenigmatarchaeota; class Aenigmatarchaeia; order CG10238-14; family SCSR01; genus JAVZHQ01. The sequence goes on from JAVZHQ010000001.1 coordinate 474,685, forward strand.
TTCAACAAGTATTGTAGCGAAAGATCCTCCTCTGTAGAGTTTACCTTTTTCTTCCTTTACAGCTTCACAAACGATATTCCAGCTTCCTATGGGGTCGCTAAACTTTATTTTATATTCTCCAGAATAGTTGCCAGAAGTTTGATTTAGTTTGATTGTTATACCATTAGGAAGGTTACAACTCACGACAGCATTAGTTTCTGAGGTATTTCCTCTTTTCACTTCAACCTCTATCTTAAGAGTATCTCCTCTTTTGTAAATTGAATCTTCTTGCGGAGATAGAAAGTTTAAGGAATAGTAGACTTCTGCCGGAGCTTTTACTAAAACGAAAGTTTGGGCTTTTCCTACATTGCCAGAGGCATCGATAACTTCCACTGAAATTTTCCAACTTCCTTCAGGGTCGCCAAAGCTTATCGGATATTCATAATAAAACCTTCCGTAGCTGTCTGTATAGGTTTTAAAGTTTAACTTCCACTTGCCCAATTCTAGTGTTATGTAAACTTCAGCGTTTTGAACAGGAAGTCTTTCTTGAGTTAAAGCATTCCCGCTTATCAAAATTTTCTCACCTTTTATGTATTCTTTCTTGTCTGTTTGTAGAAAAACTGTAAGTTCTGAGACTTGCTTAACTTCTATCTCGCAAAAATCAGAGCTATCCTCCAAATCGCAAGAAGACCTTTCAGGTAAAGAAGAAGCGTAGCAGCTTACTTTAATTTTGTATTTTCCAGGGGTTAAAGGTGCAGAAATCGTCCTTGTTATAGTTTGAAGCGAGCATTGGTTAAAATCTTCGTTAAAATAGCACGCTTCTCTTGTTCCGTTTATAAAAATTGCTTGAACGTCATAGCTGCTAGAAGCGTTTATTTGATAAGTTATTTGAAAGTTTGAACCAGCTATTACTTGAAGAGGACATTCTTTTATCTTAACATAACATTTTGTACAAGTAGGCTGAATTGTTTCAATTGTTTCAGTTTTGGTAACCTTAACATAATCTTCTAAGAAAGAAGAATAGCCATTCCTATCAGAAACATTAATTTTTACTGTATAAGAGTTGCTTTCTGTTTCATCATAGTTTGCGGTTAAATCCCAAGTAGCTAAAAGAGCTTCGTCAGGAAGCAATTTTGAAAGGGTAGAGTTTACCCAGGAAGGGGAAGGAAGCGGAGAAGGTAACCAGTCTGGAAAGACTGACATTAAAGGGTTTAAATCGTAAGAAGTTCCTGAGTGAGTCGAATCTTTGATATTTTTAATCGTTGCGCTTACGTAAATAATTGCTTTTGGGTTAGTTGAATTGAGGATTACCTCCTTAGGTTGAATTTTTAGCTCGACTATGTTGAGATTTGGGGCTAGAACAGAAAAATAAGTAGAGGCACTTCCTTCTATTCCTTGACGTTCTGCATAATAACATAGCCATTCATCTTTTCTGTCTTGGGGTGGTGTATCTAAAGTTGCGTTGAAGAAGAGAAGAACTGTAAATTGAGGAAAAGAGGTAGTCCATGACAAATTTATAGCTGAGATTTTTCCTTCGTAAGACTCGGTAGTTATCTGTGCCGAAAAAGAAGAACCAATCGAATTTTCATCAATATCGTAATATGGAGCGCTTGGGCAACCGCTTGGATTACATGGAGGGACATAAATTTTTATTGATTGGACCTTGGTATCTGGTGTGAAGGAAAAATTAAGTCTAAGGGTTGTGCCTGCATCTCCAGAGCTTGGAGTAACAGAAAAGGAAGCTGCAAAGGAAGAAGCTGGTAGAAAAATAAGAAAGAATAAAATTGAAAACAGCTTTTTCTTCATAAATAATAATTTGTTAAAAGAAAAATTTCTATTTTAGAGCAAATTTTCTCTCTTTCAAAACAATCTTTTTTGCTATTTCTACTTCTTTTGGAAACTCCTTTCCTCTTTTCAAAAAGTTTCTCTCAACTTTTTTTGCTTCAAAAGCTTCTACCAAATAATTTTCTATTTCTTTTTCGTTAAAAGGCTTACAAGAAAAAACATCTATGCTAGCAAAACCATAGCCAACAAAAGTGTGAATGCTTATGTGACTTTCAGCTATTAAAACAAAAGCAGAGATTCCTCCTTTATCAAAAGAGTTTGGATTGCCTTTGTGCAAAACAACTTGAGGAGTAGAAATCTTTCGCATTCCCATCAGTTCTGGAAGCTCGTCTAAGATTTTGTAAATAAAGTTTAGGTCAGAAAGCTTTTCTTCCTTGCAGCCGTATAAGTCTAAGGTTAAGTGCGGACCAAACATTTCCTTTTGCCTAATGAAATAATTAGTATGCAACTTGTATTTAAACTTTTATGAAATTTTTTTCATATTTCAAGAAATTATTTCTCCGATTAAGTAATTGCTTTTTGCTTCAATTATTCTAACATTTTTGAATTGGCCGAGCAAATTTTTCTCGCTTTTCACAACTATTGGCTTGTAAGCAAAGTTTCTTGCTATGAAAGTTTTGCTTTTCGCTCCTTTCTCATCTATTAAGCATAAGCCTTCCCAGTTTAACCATTTCTGATTTTTTTCGAAAGAAATCCTTCTAACAAGCTCAAAAGCCTCTTTAGACCTTTTCTTTATAGTAGCTTGAGGAAGCTGCTTCATCTTTGCTGCTTCTGTTCCTGGTCTTGGGCCAAACTTTGAAATGTTAACTATGTCTGGCTTAACTTTTTCTATAAATTTTAAAGTTTGTTGGAAGTCTTGCTCTGTTTCTGAGGGAAAGCCAACTATAATATCGGTAGAAAGAGTTAAGTTAGGGAAAGCTTCGTAGAACTTTTCTATAATTTCTAAGGCATCTTTTGGCTTATATCCTCTTCTCATTTTTTCTAGAACACTCTCGCTAAAGGATTGTATCGGTAAATGTAAAAACTTGAAGACTTTTTCATTCTTATAAGCTTGAATCAATTCTTCTAAAATTTTTCTTGTGTAGAAAGGGTTAATCATTCCTACCCTTACAAAAAATTTTCCTTCTATTTCACAAATTTTTTCTAGCAAGTTAGCTAGATTTTTTCCGTTGTAATTGTAAGAAGAGTTGTCTTGAGAAGTTATCCAAACTTCCTTTTTCCCTTTTTTTATTGCATTTTCAACATCTTTAACTATCAAATCAAAAGGAAAGGAAAACAAATTTCCTTTGTTAATTCTTACAATACAATAGCTGCAAGCTAAGTTGCAGCCTGTAGAGATTTGGGTTATATGGATTACTTTACTTCTTTGAACCCTTGGCAAGCAAACCTTAGGCTCCTTTAAGTTTTCAAGAAAAACTATTTTTTTTCCTTCCATAGTTTCTTTAACAGCTTCAACAATTTTTGAAATAGAATTTGGGCCAAGCAAGCTTGCTTTTTGGTTAATTTTTTCTATTAGCTCTTTTTGCGTAGAAGGCATGCAGCCAGCAACTATCAAAGGCTTATTCAAGCTTGAAAACTTTTTTATTTCGTTTATCATTCTTTTTTCAGTTGGTAGCTTAACGTTACAAGTAACTAAAATATTTAGATCGCTTTTTTCTTCTCTATCAACTATTTCAAAACCTTTTTCTTCTAGCAAGCCTGCCATTATTTCTGAATCCGAAAAGCTTGCTGAGCAGCCAAAAGCTTTGAGATAAACTTTCATATTTTAAATTGCAGAAGTTTAAGTTAAATAAGGTTTATTTTTCAGCTTTTGCTTGAAAACGCAAGCTAGCTAAATTTTCTCTAGCACAAAAACATGAGGATATAAACCTCCAGATTCTATAACTCTTTCTTCCACAATTTTAAACTTTTTTGTCCTTATCACAAAAGTTCGAAAAGAGTCTGCTCTTAAAGTTAAAGCTACAATTTTTCCAGAATCTTTTAAAACTTCGTAAGATGAAATCAAAAATTTCTCGTAGAGAGATTTTAAGTTTTTTCTTCTAATCCTTATTCCGTAAGGCAAATCTGTAATTATTTTGTCTATTGAATTTTTGGGAAAAGCCTCTTCAAGCTTTGTTGCGTCCAAAACCTTAAAATTTATGAAATTCTCTAGCTTATTAGCCTTAGCGTTTTTTATCGCTCCTTCAACAAACTTTTTGTTTATGTCGCTTCCAAAAATTTTTATTCTATTTTTAAACAAGCTTGCTAACTCTAAAAGAATTGTTCCACCTCCGCACATAGGGTCAAGAACTGTTTCATTTTCCTTAATTTTTGCCATTCTTATCAAACCATAAGCTATTGTTGACTTTATCGCTGCTGGATGAACAAAAGGTAGCTTAAACCTTTTGTATAAAGATTCTTTTGTTAGTTGGGAAGAAATCAAAACATCTTTTCCAAAAACATCAACTCTTAAGTTAACATCAAAATTTTTAAGATCAACGCTTAGCTTGTATTTTTCTTTTATAACTTGGCCAGCAACCTTTTGGATTTCAACAGAAGTGAAGGAATGCAAGCCTATTCTTTGGGAAGTAACCCTGAAACTTTTCTTATTTTTAAAAATTTTTGAAAGGTTTATTTTTTCAAGTTTTAGAGCTATTTCTTCTAGAGCATTTCTATCAAGAGTTGAAATTTGGAAAGAAGAGATTAGCTTTGCTATGTGATGAATTGATCTGAAAGAAAAAAGTTTTCTTGAGGATTTGGTTTCGATTAAAACTTTTCCTGGCAAGTTTTTTATCTTACCTAAGAACTTTGCGTTTTTTATTTTTTCTTTTAGCTCTAGCTTTACTATATCTTCTAAACCAGGATCGCAAGTAAGAATAAACTTCATGTTTATTTATTTTTAAAGTTTTTTTATTCAAATTTTTCTTAATGTTTGAGAAAAATGAAGAAGAATTTACTCTGAGAAAATTTTAAAATACTTATTTCTTTAAAGTAATTTCTAATTAATGGCAATTAGTGGTAAAAGAGAATCTAAGATTCAAGGAAATTTATTCTATTTATTAAATGAAGTTATAAAAAGGAATCCACGCTTTGACGATGTAGAATTTAAAGAAGCTGAAATAAATTATCCAGTAAACATAAGTGGCAGAAACTTAGAAGCTGACATAGTGATTTTTGACAAGAATGGTAGATGCTGGCTTGTCATAGAAACTAAAAGACTAGTTGAAGGAGGATATGATGAAAGATTTGACCCATACAGCCCATATGTTATACAGCAAGCAGCCCAGTACGCCATCGGCCTAGGCGCACCATTTTTTGCAACCTGTAATGGCGAAGTTTTAGTTCTTTTTGAAACATTTAAAGAGTTTGTACCTCTTCCACAAAGGAAGCAAAAGAGCTACTACCTTAGAAAATTTATTCCAGAAGAATTTGCAGAAACATTACTCCAAGACTTAGTTAATCTTAAAAAGGGTATAACTAAATGGCCTCCGTTAGATGAAACTTTTGTAGCTAGGTTAAAAACATTACATCAATTTATATCAGGACCAATTTTAGAATCTTTGAAGAGAATTTTAGAGACAGATAGCAAATTTAGGAAAATTTATTCAGAATGGCTTGACAAACAAGGATTTTCTTATAATGAAGAAACTCATAATAAAATTGCTGTAGAAGCTGCTTATTTGCTAATAAACAAGATTCTATTTTACAAAATTCTCGAAACAAAGTATAAGGATTTACCAAGATTATCAAAAATTTCTCTTTTAGCTAAGGATACATCAAAATTAAAAGATAAATTAGAAGAGTGTTTTAACAAAGCATTAAAAATTGACTACAAAGCAGTTTTTCAGCCAGGAATATATGACGAAATACCATTACCACAACAAATTATAGAAACACTGAATGAGTTTTTAGAAGAAGTTTCTACTTATGATTTAGATAAAATCCCAAGCGATATTATAGGAAGAATTTATGAAGGACTTATACCAAAGGAAGAAAGACATAAATTAGGGCAATATTACACCCCTCCACCTATATGCGAGTTAATAACTAAAATGTGTATAAATTCTCCGGATGCCTTTGTTTTAGACCCAGGATGTGGCAGTGGTGGATTTTTAGTTAAATCGTATTACAGAATCTTGGAGCTAATGGGTAAAAAAGAAGCCGATGAAGAAACTCATCAAAAAATTCTTAATCAATTATGGGGAATTGATATAAACCAATTTGCGGCTCATCTTTCAGTTATTAATTTGAGTATGAGAAACATAAATGTCAAAAGTGATGTTGTAAACATTTTACCAATTGATTTTTTCAAAGTATTTCATACACAAAGAACTTTAAAACCTTACAAAGGTCTTACACTAGAAGAGGCAAAAGGCATACATTCTTTACCTTTAACTTTTGATGCTATAGTGTGTAACCCACCTTATACAAGACAAGAGCAGATTGGAGACAAAAAATATAAAGAATATATAAGAAAAGTTGCTTTAACATTTGACGGAAAGCAAATTAAGATGAGTGCTAGAGCAGGAATTTATGCTTTATTTTTCACACATTCTACGCATTTCCTCAAAGAAAGAAGGATGATGGGGTATATAGTTTCGAATTCTTGGCTTGATGTAGAATTTGGTAGGGATTTACAAAAATTTTTCTTAGATAATTTCAAAATTCATTCAATCATCGAATTTGATAGAAGAGCGTTTGAGGAAGCAGCGATAAACACAATAATAATAATATTGGAAAAATTAACTGGAAATGAGAATAAGGAAGAGAGAGATAATAACTTTGTAAAATTTGTTAGGATTAAGAAGCAACTTACAACAGATGAAATCAAAAGCCTAATAGAAAGAGCCAAAGAGGTGTGTGAAGACGAAACTGCTCGCGTAATTCTTAAAAAACAAGGGGATCTTTACCAAGAAGAAAAGTGGAGCAAATACTTAAGAGCACCTCCTATATTTTTCGAAATAATTAAGAACCCTAAAATTACAACTTTAAAAAATATAGCAAAAGTTACTGAAGCTATAAGATGCGGAGCTATACCATTTTTTATTTTATCAAAAGAGCGAGCAATGGAGTGGGGGATAGAAAAGAAATATTTAAAGCCAATTATTACAAGCCCCAGAAACATTAAAAACATAAAGTTAGAAGAGAATGAAGTAAAAGAATATATTTTTTTAGTTAATGAGCCAAAACAAAAATTAAAAGGTACTAATGCTTTGGAATATATAAAGTACGGCGAAAATGCTAAAATAAAAATAAAAAGAGGTTCTGAAGCAGGAAAAATAGTGATAGGTTATAATAACTTGCCGTCATTTAGAAATAAGAAAATTTGGTACAGTTTAGGTGAGAGAAAACCGGCACTCATATATTATCCTAAAACAATTTGGGAGAGGTCATTTGCAGTTTGGAACGTTATAGATAGTTTTGCTACTGACAATTTCTGCGAAATACATACAAATAAAAAGGATATACTCGTATTATTAGGAATTTTGAATTCATCCCTAACTGCTTTCTTTACAGAGCTTTATGGTAGAACAGCATTGGGAGAAGGGGCATTAGTAGTAAAGGTATACGAGATTGAAAACTTACCTGTTTTAAATCCTTCAAAATTATCACAAAAAGAAAAAGAAAGAATTGAAAAAGCATTTATTAAACTCTGTGATGCACAGAAAAACTCTGAAAAGTTAGAGGAAGAAGCTAGAAAAGAGCTGGACGATTCTATATTTGATACTTTAGGTTTAAACGAGAAAGAAAGGCAACAAATAATAGAAAGTCTTAACCAATTAAGAGAAATGAGAAAAAGAAGAAAAGAAGTTGAAATTTTAATCGAACACCCCGAAACTATAAAAGTAGAAAGACAGAAGAGAATAAAAGAATACAAAAAACCAGAAAAAGTTTCTCTTAAGAAATGGTTAGGTAGTTAAGTATTCATCTTTTTAATTTCTTTCCTACTTTCTCTTGAATTTTCCATAAACATTGCATTCAGCTTAATAATCAAACATCAGAACTTTTGTTATTGTCTTTTTCCGACAATGCTCTGAAGCTACTTTTCTTGATGCTAATAGCTCCAGGAATATACCACACTTGTATTTTTTTCTTTATCATAAAAAGAACATAGCTTAATTCCACATACTTCCTCCTCTTCTAGATAAAAACTAGTCAGAAGAAAAAATTTAAAAGTTTGTTTACTCTTTCCTTATTAAGCTTGCAATCTTTTTTCTTCATCACTTCCCATATCCAAAATATAAAAAGAAGGAAGGTGTATGAAAAATGGTTAATGAAGCCAAGGTAGATTACGATGAAAAAACAACATTTTATGGGTATATGCTCCAGTCCAAACAATTTCTACCTAAACTTTTTTATAATTCAACTCAAATGCAACTCAACAACATCCTTATCCTTAAGCAAATAATTCAACCCAACTTTCCTACCAGAAAATTCAGTTTCATCAAAAATTCTTGCAAACTTAAAACTTTTTAACCAATTTTTATTTATTCTTTCGATCAAATCTTTCAAGCTACTTCCTTTCTTCAAAACCAAAGCCTTTTCTTCTTTTGGCTTTCCAATTGGCTTAGTGAAAACCCTAACAATTTCAGCCTCTTCCAAAATTTTCTTTAGCAATTGCTTGTAATCCTTTCTTTCAATCGACCAAAAAATTTTCTTCTTTTCAATCTTATGCTCAGAAATAATCCTTTCCACTTTTGCTTTTTCTTCTTCACTATTAGCCAAAATTAAAAGCAAGTCAGCAGAATGAGCTATGCTTAAGTGCCTAGGCAAGAAAAAGGAGGGAATTTCCACAAGTTGAATTGCCACGCCTTCAAAAAAGCAAATTCCAGTTACAGGCTCTTTTGTAGTGTAAGGCTCTAAGCTAACTTCAGCCTTAGCATTAGTTAAAGCGTTAAGCAAGCTACTCTTGCCACTTTTTGTTAAGCCTAAGATTGCAACAAGCAAATCACCAGACTTTTTTATCGAAACTTGCTTCCTTCCAGGCTTCCTTGCTTTTTTCTCGAGCTGCTCTTCAAGCCTAGAAAGTTTTTTTCTTAAATCAGCCAAAAGGTTTTCTGTTCCTTTGTGCTTTGGTGTAACTGAAATTAACTTTTTCAAAAGCTCTATTTTCTTTTCCAAGTTTTTCTCTTCCAAGTATTCTTTTTGAACAGCAAACCATTCAGCTGGCAAGTTAGCAGGCATAAGTTAAATTTATAAAAATAAATTTAATTCTCTTCCTCTAAAAGCCATTCGCAAGACTTGCATTTTCTCTTTGAATTGCAAAACTAGCAAAAATTGCTGCACAATTCTTTTTCAAGTTAGCTTTTTCTAAAGTATAAAAGAAGCAAGAAAGAATAAACAAGGAAAATCAAGGCAGAAGAAATGAAGAGAAAAGAAAAACCAAGGAAAGAAATTAGAAAACCTGAAAAGATTAGGCTTATGGTTCTTCCTGCATGAAAAGTTGTCATTAGCAATCCTATATCAGTGCCGTAAGCAAAATTGTTTGTAGTAACTCTTGAAAAAATTGCTTCTATCCCGCTTGTAATAATTCCGTTAGCTATGCCAAAAAGAATTAGAATTAAACCTGCCCAAAAATTTTTAAGGAAGCAAAGCAATAAAAGAAAAGCAGGGTAAAGAAATGCCCCGAAAATTATCGTTTTTCTGAAGCTAAGTTTTTTGGATAAATAATGGAGAGAAATTCCGGTAATAAAAACTTGAATTCCAAGAACAATTCCAATACTTTCTATTTCGTAGCCGTTTTCTTTAAGGAAAAGAGGAAAAACATAATAAGCTGTTAGGCCAAGGGATAAACCAAGAACAAAAAATATTACCAAAGCTTTCCTGAAAGTTTCAGTTTTTTTGGTTAAATTCAAAACCTCAAAAATTTCTTTTACATTAAGCTTTCTCTTCTTCTCTGGAATTTTTAGAGAAGTTGGAATCGAAAGAAAACTTACGAAAGTGCAGAAAATCAAAGCATTAGAGTAAAAAAGAAAAACTATAAGAAAACCTGCTAGCAAAGTGCCTAAGGCTTCTGAAATAAAGTCAAAGACTCTCATTTCTACCAAGCTTCTCCATTTTTCCTTGCTTTGCTCAAGGATAAAAGCCCTGTTAACAGCCCAGAGAGAAGCGCTGCTTGCTCCTTCTGCAATCTTTCCGAACAAAAATTCTAATGGAGAAAAAGCAAAGTAGTAAATCAAGTTGTAAAGAACTCTTAGAATCCCGTTTAAAAGGAAAAATATTCTTCTTCCTATAAAGTCTGAAAGAATTGCAAAGGCAAACCTTGTTAGTTGGAAAATTATTGGCAAGGCTGAATAAACTAAACCGATAGAAATTATGTCTATTCCTCTTTCAAGCATTAGCAAAGGCAAAAGAACAGTAAGGATTCCACTAACAAAAGAGTCTACTCCTTGAATGAAAAAGGCTTTTTTGTTCTCGCTCATTCCTTGCCCTTTGGTCTTTTCATGCTTTCTATTCTTCTGTTTATCAGCTCGTAAACAGCTTCTGGGTTTTTTATTCCTTTCATTATTATATCATCTTTAACTCCTTTCACTATTATATTGCCGTAATTGAAAATTCTTCCAACTATGCTTTTAACAACTCTAACGTCAGCAACGCTTTGGTAAGGGATTGAAATTCTTTTTTTAGTCAAGATTCCTTCTACTTTTATAACTTCCGCGTTTGTTATAAAATATTCTCTTATAGCTCTTTCTGCTTCTGGCTCAAGAATTAAAGCTAGAATGAGCAAAAGGAGAAAATAGTAAACTAAAAAACCAAAGGAAAAGTTAAGGTAAGGGATTAGCAAGAAAGTTAAGATTAAAACTAGAATTACAAGAAAATAGTTAAAAAGGAAGGAAATTCTGGAAGTTTTGTACTTGAGCTTTTCCTCCATAATTTATATTGTAGTTGTAATTAGCTTAACTTTTTCATCATCCAAATGTCGTCAACATACTTTCCTTTGTAAATAAAGATTTTTGGGATTCTTGCCACTTGCTTAAAACCAAATTTTTTGTAAAGTTTTATAGCAACTTTATTGTTAGCCATAACCCCAAGTAAAAGGTACTTAAATCCTAATTTTTCCCCAAAGTTTATCAGAAGTGAAAGCAACCTTTTTCCTATTCCTAAATTTCTGTAGGACTTAAGAACTGCTAACCTTATTTCACCAACATGCGGGCTCCTTTCCCCATTCCCTATTTCAACGCTTCCATGAGCTACAATTTTGTTTTTGTACAAGCCTACAAGCCAGACTCCTTTTCCTTTTTTCATCAAGCTTAAAATGTTCTTTAAGTATTCTTTTTCTTCTTTTATAGTCTTTCTCTTTGCTGTTAGAATAAAAGTATCTTCTTTCACTAAAGCGTTAATGAAGTTAAGCAATTGAAGTAGATCAGAATTTTTTGGAGTGCGAAAAATTATTTTTTTACCATCTTTTGCTTTGAATTCTTCTATTAATTGACCTGGCTTAATTTTCATATAATTAATTTAAACAACAAAATAATTTATATGGCAACAGTTGAAATTTCTCACGCTATCCTGCCAGAAAAGCTTGAGATTCAGGAAGAAGTTAAAAAATTTTTGGAAAAATTTGAAGAAAGATGGAAAATCTCTAGCTTCAAGCTTGATGTTAGAACTTACAGCCCAGGAGGAAGAAAGAAGTATTCATTTCATGCAAAAGTTGTTGCTAGCGATAAAGTTTTTATAGCAAAGGCAAGCTCCTGGGATATCCCTTCAACGTTAAGCATTCTTTTAAAAAAATTGGAAAGGGAAATAGGAAAAAAATTGAAGAAAGAAAGGCTGAAGAAAATTTCTACTGCAAGAAAAATTTTGATGAAATCACTAGAGGCTTAATTCCTTAATTCTTCCGAAGTTTAAAGCTCCTGTCTCTTTATCTAAAGCTATAGCTGAAAGGTTTTCAAAATCAACATCTTCTCTTAAAATTGGTGAAAGCAATTCCTCTTTTGAAATTGCGTTTATTTCAACCCCAGAAGCTAATGGAGAAAAAGCAGGCAAGCAAATGAAATTTTTTCCTTTTTTTGTTTTTCCATAAAGCAAGCAAGGAACTTTTATTCTATCAAAACCTTTCCTCAAAATTAAAGCAGGCTGTTCATGACCAATAATCAAAACTTCCATTTCTTTAGGAAAATCTATTTTTTTATGCCCATGAGCAAACAAAATTCCTTGGGAAAAGTAAAAAGGTTGGAAAACTTTTAGCTCAAGCTTGCTCGCTATGGTAAGCAAATAGTTGTCATGATTTCCTCTCACCAAAACTATTTCCTCAACTTTTTTTCTCAAGAAATTTACCAAATCCTTTACTTCCCTCCATTCTTGTTGTGAAGCTTCCCCAAACTCATGCTTTAGATCGCCATTTATTATTACCTTTTTAGCTTTTGTTTTCCTTAGAATTTCTTTCAAATCAGCTTTCATTTCTTTTAGCTGGAATTGAGGAACAAAGATTCCCTGCTCAGCCAAATAAAGCTCTTCTCCTAGTTGTAAATCAGAAATAGCTATAGCTTTAAGCTTTTCTAGATAAATTGCTTTAAACCCATTTACGGTGAAAATTCCTTCAAAAATTTCCATCCTATCTTTCCTCTAAATAGATTACAGCATCTTTATGAATGTACTTAATTTTTCCTTTAGTTTCCAGAGCTATCCATTTATCAACCTCTTTCAAAATTCCTTCTAGAGGAATTGTTGTGTCGCCCATTGCTATTATTATCCTAACTTTTTTGCCAACTAGCTCTTTCATTTTTCTCCTCCTGTTTCCCCAACCCTTTCCATAACTTTTTTGTGTAGCTCCAATAATAATTTTTTCCTGTCTTCCATTAAAACTACGTCGCTTTCACCAAGAGCTATTAGCGAATGAGAGAAAGGACTTGGAACATTACTTTCAGGTAAAAATTCATACTTCATTCTTCCTTTTTCCACTTGCTCCAAAACCCATTTTGCATGCTCTAAATCCATAAAATCTTGCATTACTTCACGATAAGTTTCTTCCACAACAGGAAAATTTTCAAATTTCTCGCAAACTCTTAGCAAGCGATCAGCATTCATTTGTTGCCTAGCAACTTTTATCTCGTAACCTTTATAATTTCTCAGAATCATCAAGCTTCGAGTAGCACAATGCCTGAAACGCCTTTTTATCAGCTCTGTTTGTCTTAAAGCTTTTCTCAAAACTTCTTCAAGCTCAGAAGATTTCAACAGCTTAACTAACTCCTTAGGATCAATTCTTTCTTCCTCTCTTCTCTTTATTTTTGCTTTTAAAGTTATCAAATCGAGCCACTCGCTTCCTATGCTTTCTGAAGGAATTGAAATTACAAAACCATTATCGCTAACCGTTAAGCCTACAGATTTTTTAATCTTTTTTGTTAGCAAATAACCAAAAGCTCTTGATAAAGCGTCGTTTATTCTTCTTCCAAACAAAGTGTGAAAAATTATGTTTTGGTTTCCTTTTTCATCGATATAATTTTCGATTAAAATTGTTTTTTCGTCAGGTAAATTCTTTGCTCCTAGCGATTTAAGGAATTTATATTCCCAGAGAAAGTATTCATAAATTGAATTTGCACTCCACTCGTCAAGATAATAATTTTTTAATAGCCATTTTATTACTTCTTTCTTGCTTTTGTTTTTTACTAGCTTGAACATTTTCCCTCTAAACTCTTGAATTTTTAGAGCAAGCTCAAAGCTTAGAGGAAGCATTTCTGAAAACCAGGCAGGAACTGTAGGTCTTTTTTCTTTTACTGGTTTAACAAAAGCAGTCACTTGCCTTGCTTTAATAAATTCATAAGTTTTTCCTGCTAAAACAAAAATATCTCCTGGCAAAAGCCTTTGCAGGAATTCTTCCTCTATCGAACCAATATATCTTCCGTCTAAACTTCTAACTTTTATTTTCACTTCATCTGGTATTGTTCCTATATTTAAAGAGTAAATTACCCTTGCATATTTTCCTCTTCTCCCAAACATCATATCCTTAGGATCAAACCAGATTTTTGCATAAACTTTCTTATCTTCTAGAGTATGGTAAGCTCCTGACAAAAATTCTAAAACAGAAACAAAATCCTCCCATTTTAAGTTTCTGTAGCAATAAGAGTTTCTTATAAGGTTAAAAGCTTCCTTTACATTCCATTTCTTTTCCAAACTCATTCCCATCAAGTGCTGAGCTAAAACGTCAAGACAATTTTCTGGGATTTGGATTTTGTCTAAGAAGTAGCGATAAGCTTGCTGAATCATTACTGCACATTCTACCAAATCATCCCTATCCATGCAAATTATTCTTCCTTTTGAAACTTCGTGCAAGCGATGGCCTGCCCTTCCTATTCTTTGAATGCATCTTGTAATGCTTTTTGGGCTTCCAAGCTGGCAAACTAAATCTATATAGCCTATATCTATCCCTAATTCAAGACTTGTGCTTGAAACCACAACTTTTAACTTTCCGTTCTTAAGTTTATCCTCTATTTCTAGCCTTATTTCACGAGAAACTGAGCTGTGATGGGCTCCTATTTGCTCGTCTGTATAGACTTCTGGGAACATTTGTTTTAAGTGATGCACGCATCTTTCAGTTCCGCTTCGCGTATTAGTGAAAACTAGGGTAGTGCGATGCTGTTGAATTAACTTATCTAAAAGCTTGTACATGCTATTTGTTATGGTTTCGGCTTGTGTGTAAACTAAGTCTTTTACTGGAGAAAGAAGTTTTATGTCTAAAGGTTTAACAAATCTTGCATCAATTATTTTACAATCTCTCTCTTTCCCGTTTTCATAACCAACTAAAAACTTTGCAACCTCTTTCAAAGGTTCGAGCGTGGCTCCCATACCTATTCTTACAAAAGGTTTTCCAACAAAATTTTGAAGTCTTTCTAAACTTAAGCTTAAATGTACTCCACGCTTAGAATTAGCTAACTCATGAATCTCGTCAACTATAACCCATCTTACTTTTTTAAATTTTTCTTTAAACTTTCTTGTCGACAAAACTATTGCTATGGTTTCAGGCGTAGTCACAAGAATGTGGGGCGGAAGCCTAAGCTGCTTTTGCTTTTCATGAGGTGAAACATCTCCTGTTCTCACTGCAATCCTAACTTCAGGTAATTCTATTCCCATTTCTTTTGCTATTTCTTTTATTTCTTTCAAAGGAATTATTAGGTTTTTGTATATGTCGTTATCTAAAGCTTTGAGCGGAGAAATGTAAACGCAATAAATAACATCTTCTAATTCCTTCTTTTCACCAAGGATAAAAAGCTCATCAATTATTGCCAAAAAAGAGCTTAAAGTTTTGCCTATTCCTGTTGGAGCAGTAATCAAAACATTTTCTCCTTTTTTTATTAAAGGGATGGAAAACTTTTGTGGCAAGGTTAATTGCTTAAAATTTCTTTTAAACCATTCTCTAACATAAGGTCTAAGTAAAGCTAAAACTTTCTCATCTTTCGGCAATTTTTTTGTGTTAACAAAGCCTATCATGGAAACGCGCATATTATATGAAAAAAAGAAAAGATAAAGTTTACTGTTTTCTTATAGTAATCATGGGAGTTTGTAAAATTTGCAAGAAAGAGTCTGAACTAATTTCTTCTTTTTTAGGGCTTTGTAGAGAGTGCATTCTTGGAAAAAAGGAAAAGGCAATAGAAATTGCTAAAAAAGCGCATGAAATTTCAAGAAAAAAATTTGGCTTAACTCCTTTTGTTCCTAAAGGCCCTGGATTGCAATGCTTTGGTTGTGGGAATGAATGCAAAATTCCTGAGGGAAGCAAAGGGTATTGTGGCTTGGTTGAGAATAAGAATGGAAAGCTAATAAGGTATGCAGGCGATGCTGAAAAAGGTTTGTTAGAATGGTATTATGATGCTTTACCAACAAATTGCGTAAGCATAAACTTTTGTCCTGGAGGTACTGGAATAGGTTATCCAAAATATGCTAAGTGTAAAAGTGCGGAAATAGGTTATTATAATCTTGCGGTTTTTTATGGAGCTTGCAACTTTAATTGCTTGTTCTGCCAAAACTGGCATTTCAAGCATTTAACTCAGGAATTAAAACCATTAGTTTCTGCAAAAGAGCTTGCAAGCAAAGTTAACAAAAAGGTTAATTGCATTTGTTACTTTGGGGGAACTCCTGAACCTCAGTTAATTCATGCAATAGAAACTTCTAAGCTTGCTTTGGAAAAAAAGAAAAACGAGATTTTAAGAATTTGTTTAGAATCTAACGGAAACGCTAATTGGAAATTACTAAAAAAATTTGCTAAGATTTCTTTTGAAACAGGAGGGAACATAAAGTTTGACTTAAAGTTTCCTAAAAAATCAGCTTTAAACCTTGCTCTTTGCGGCATAGACAATAAAAAAACTTACGAGAATTTTAAGAAATTGGCAAAATTTCACAAGAAGAGAGAGATTCCTTTTTTAACAGCAAGCACTTTGCTTGTTCCAGGTTATGTTACAGAAGAAGAAATAAGGGAAATTGCAAGCTTTATTTCAAGCTTGGACAAAAGCATTCCTTATTCTTTGCTTGCCTTTTATCCTCATTTCATGCTAAAGGATTTACCCTTAACTTCAAGAAAATTAGCTGAGAATTGCTTAAAAATTGCAAAGGAAGAAGGTTTGGAAAATGTGAGAATTGGGAACGAGCATTTGCTTGTGGATTAGTATGAGTATAAAAGAAGAAAAAGCAAAGTTAAGGGAAAAGATTTGGAAGATTATGGAAGAAAAAAATATAGCAAGATTTCCTCTTCCTGTTCGCGATAAAATACCAAACTTTGAAGGAAGTGAAAAGGCTGCAGAAAAAATTAGAGAATTAGAGGTTTATAAAATGGCAAAGATTATTTTTGCAAACCCTGATTATGCGCAGAAAAAGATAAGGGAGTTTGCTCTTAAAGATGGGAAATTGCTGATAATGGCAACTCCAAGGCTTAAGCAAGGTTATCTTTTGATAGAGCCAGAAAAGGTTAAGGGAAAGGAAGAGTTTGCTTCAACTATAAAAGGTGCTTTTTTGCTAGGAAAAAGAGCAAAAGAAATACCAAAACCTGATTTGTTAATTACTGGTTGTGTGGCTGTGGACAAAAAAGGGAATAGACTTGGTAAAGGTTATGGCTATGGAGATAGGGAAATAAAATTTTTTCTTGAAAAGTTTGGCAAGATTCCTGTTTTAACTACAGTTCATGATGCTCAAATAGTTGATTCTGTGCCTATAGAAAAAGAAGATGCAAAAGTTGATATCATAGTTACTCCTAGCAAAATAATTGAGGTGAAAGATGAGTAAGGTTGTGATTGCAGAAGGAAAGGATATAGTAAAAAGAACTTACCTTGCTTTAAAAGAGCTCAAGCTAAAAATGCCAGAAGAAGGAGAAAAAATTTTGATAAAGCCAAACTTAGTCGAGCCTATGCCAAACTATTCAGGAGCAATAACAAGGAAAGAAGTGATTGAAGGGATAATTCAGTTTTTTGATGATAAGAAGTATGAGATTTTGATAGGCGAAGGTGCAGCAATTTTTGATACTGAAGAATGTTTTGAAAAGGCAAACTATTATGAGCTAGAAGAGAAGTATAAAGTGAAGCTTGTGAATTTAAACAAAGATGAGTTTATAGCAGTAAAAGGAAAATATTGGGATTTTGAAATTTCTAAAATTGCAAAAGAATCTTATTTAATTTCTGCCGCAGTCTTGAAAGAGCATGCTTTCAAAGTAACTTTAAGCCTGAAAAATTTGATGGGGATTTTAAAACCAAAAGGAAGTTATCCTGTAAAATCTTACATTCATAAGGAAAATGATGAAAAAATTTGGGCAGAAAGGCTTTGCGATTTGATAAGAGTAGCGAAACCAAAGCTAGCAATAATAGATGCAACTACTGCAATGTTTGGCTCGCATTTATACGGAAGGCTTAAGAGCTTAAACTTAACCTTAGCTAGTGAAGATGCCTTAGCTTGTGATTTAGTTGGAGCAAAGCTTTTGGGTTATGAAAAAGTTTTTTACTTGGACTTAGCTTTAAAAGAAAAACTTGGAAGAAAACCTTCAGAAGTAAAAGAGATAAAATTAATTTAGTAAAGAGATTTGGAGTAATCCTCAAAAGGAACGATCAAACCTTTTTGGATCATAGGCTTTACTACATGTTTGTACTCTATCCTTCTTCCTTCTTGGTTGATTTCCATCCCAAGCGTTAACAAATCTTTAGGTTGAAGGCTTAAAATTCTTAAGATAAGAAGTTCAAGTTGAACTTTTCTAACTTTTCTTGCCTTCATTTTGCCCATGTAAGGAAGATTATAAGAGCTTACGCTGCTTGCAATTTTTTCCATGTATTCCTTACCTTTTTGTGTAATGAAATAGGGTATTTTTGGGTCAAGCCCTAGTTTCTCTAAAGCTTCTAACTTATTTTTTAAGTTATACCACTCTTTAAGGCTAAAGCGCTTTTCTGACTTTGAAACACAAATCGACATCATTTTTTAATATACATTAAAAATTTAAGTTGATTTTGTGAGATTATTGAAGAATATGATCAATTTTCCTTTTAATCCAATAAAAAGAGCGGAAGAAGTTGAAAAAGTTGTAATGAAAGATTTGGAAAGGAAGTACTATCGTTTTAGGTATGCTAGCTATTATGGAGGAATAGCAACTGCTGACACTATAGGATGCTGCTTTCTTTGCGCTTATTGCTGGAATTACTTTAAAAATTTAAAGCCAGAAAGATTCGGAGAATTTTATTCTCCAGAAGAAGTTAGCAAGAAAATTTTGGAAATAGTTGAGAAAAAAAGCTTGGATAGAGTTAGAATTAGTGGAGCAGAACCAATTTTGGGAGAAAAATCTTTTGACCATTTAGAAAAAGTGATTCAAGAAATTTATGAAAGAAAATCTAGCTTAGATTTTATTCTTGAAACTAATGGCCTAATTCTTGGCTTGAACAAAAAATTTTGTTCAAGGCTAGCTAAATATCCTTTAGCTGTAAGAATTTCTGTTAAAGGTTGGGATGAAAAAAGTTTTGAGAGAATTTCTGGTGCAGAAGGAAAATTCTTTATTTATCAACTAAAGGCAATAAAAAACTTGCAGGATTTTGGTTTAGAAGCATGGCCTGCTGTCATGTATGAAATTTTTGGAAGAAAAGAGATTGAAATTTTGGAAGAAAAATTAAGAGAAATTGGAGTAGAAAGTAGAATAGAAGTTGAGTACTTAGAAAAATATCCTTTTGTTGTCGAAAATTTAGAGAAAAGGGGGATAATTCTCAAAAGTTGAAGTTAAAATAAGAGTTTTGTTCCTTGAGAAAAAGTGAAAAGCTACTTGTTTCAAATTTTTTTGGATAATTTATCTTCATTCTTTTTGCTCTTTCCAAATCTTCAGGTTTGATATCGTCTGCTACTAAGGTTAAGTGAGGAAAATAGTTTTCCATTTCTTTATAGCTTCTATCTTTTCTGTCGCTGTATTTTTTAAGCGAAAGAACCAATTTTTTGTGTAGCTCGAGTAGCTTTTCACTTTTATTAACAGAAATGTAGATTCCTGGTATATCTTCTCTGCTCCCGTAAAACCTTAAATTTTCAAGCTCGATCGAAAAAGGTTTTGTAGTTCTAGCTACATGTTCAAGCTCTTGCTTAATTTTCTCTAGTTTGCTTTCATTTATTTTTCCCAAGGATTTCAAAGTTATGTGAGGCTTGTAGTCTAGGGCTTTTGAAGTATTGAAAAAAGAATTTAGTTCTTTCATTAGTTCTTCCAACTCAGAGAGAATCGGTTCTGGAGGAATGATCATAACTACAGCGTACATAAAAAAGATTTAAATAAAAAAATTTAAATATGGAAGTTTTTGTTGGATGTTGCGGTTTTCCAATTTCCATGAAAAAGTACTTTCAAGAGTTTTCTTTAGTAGAAATCCAGCAAACCTTTTATAAACTTCCTGAAATTAAAACTGTTGAAAAGTGGAAAAGAGATGCTCCTAAAAATTTTATTTTCACTGTTAAAGCTTTCCAAGCTTTAACTCATCCTATTTCAAGCCCAACTTGGAAGAGGAGCGGACTAAAAGAAGAGGAAATGAAAAAATTAAAGGATAAGGTTGGTTTTTTAAAACCTACAAAAGAAGTTTTTGATTTTTGGAAGAAAGTTTTAGAAATTTGTAAGGTTTTGTCTTCGCCTGTTTGTTTAATTCAATTGCCAGCAAGCTTTAAGGAAAATGAGGAAAATAAGAGAAATGCTGAAAAGTTCTTCTCAAAAATTGAAAGGGATAATATTTCAATTGCTTTAGAGTTAAGAGGCTGGAGCAAAGAAGGGTTTAAGGAAATTTGTAAAAAATTTGATTTGGTTTCTTGCGTTGATCCTTTAGCTTCTGAACCTTTTTACTTTTCTAGCAAAAAAATTGCCTATTTTAGGCTTCATGGGAAGTATGAGAAAGGAAGAATTGATTACAAGCATAAGTATAGCGAAGAAGAATTAAAAAGACTTAAGGAAATCGTTGAGAATTTGAAAGTTAAGCAAGCTTTTGTTCTTTTCAACAATGTTTTCATGTATGAAAACGCTACCCAGTTTCAGAAGTTTTTCAAGAAGATTTAAAAACTAAAAAAATAAAAAAATTAAGCCCCGTAAAGTATTTGCAATCCTGTGATGTCTGGTTGCTCAAGAGTTCTTTTTTGGATTTCTCCGTAATCAGAGTAGCCATACATTGTTACTTCTGAGCAAGCATCCTGGTAAACGTCTCCTAAGCCAACTGCATGGCCTAGCTCGTGAGTTGCAATGTTTTGCAAATCCATTTTGCTTGAATCTTGAGTTGCGTCTCCCCATTCATAATCTGTATCAAACATTATGTCAAACTCCACTATTTCCCTTGTTCTTGAGTTATACCAAACAGTTGTTACTGCTATCACTCCTGAAGTTGGGTAATTTCCAAAGGTTATCGCGTTTTTGTAATCTTGCACGCCATAAGCTACTGAATAATCTATAGAGGAAAAGTTGTTCATAAGCTCTTTGCTTGTTGCTGCGTCCCAAGTTTCTGCAGCATCAAATATTGCAGATTTTATGAAATCTTCTGAAAGACCTTGAGGGTTTGTTGGGTTGATCACATAGCTAACTGTTGAAGGCCATTTTACTCTCAACGGTGAAAGGAACTTGTAGCAAGTAGGTTGTTTTGCTCTTGCGGTTATAGTGTTTCCTTTCCAGTGAATGAATTCTATTTTTTCTAAAGGTTCTCTAGGCTTAGCTTCTGCTTTTGCTGAAAAGAATACTGCAATTGCTGAAACTAATAGCAAGCTTACTAAAAATGCAAAAAGCAGTTTTTTCATTTTCTCACTTTAAGAAATTATAAATGTTTATTTTTAAATAGTTTGATAAAACTTATTTAACTTGGAAACAAGAAGAAAATTATGAAGAAAAAGTTTATTTCTTATTTCCTAACTTTTTTGCTTGGTTTAGTGTGTGTAATAACAATAGGATATACTCTTGGCTTTTTTCCAAAAACTTCTGTTGAAGAAAAAAATAAATTGTGCTTAAGTGAGAATGAAACTTTATACTCGAGATATGAAGGGCCAGAAAAGGATAACGAATGCACAAAAGATGAAGATTGCAAGATAAGCGGTTGTAGTTCGGAAATATGCCATTCTGAACGTTTATTTTCAGCCTGTGAATTAATTACTACTCCTATAGATTTAGGTTGTACTGCTTGTAAGTGTGTTAAAGGAAAATGTAAATGGGTAAGATAATTTTTGCAATCAACAGAAGTGAATTTCCGTTAAATTTATATAGAAGTGCCATACGTATGACATTCCTAAGGTGAACTAAAAATGAATTTCATTTTAGCTTTTGACATCCCAAGAGAGAATACAACGCTAGAAAAGAGAATAAACGCTAAAAATTTCTTTCAAAGAAATAAAAAATAAAGAAAAAAAGACTTCATCCAAATTTATTCAGTCTCTTCTTCGGTTTCTTCTTCTGGGATTTCTTCCGGCTCTTCCTCTGGCTCCTCGGTCTCTTCTTCCGGAACTTCTTCAGGCTCTTCTGTTTCTTCTTCAGCTTTAGCCTCTGAAACCTTCTCTCCTATCGCAAACCTGTTTCTCACTTCTTTTATTCTTATGTGAGCCTTTTCTCCTTTCTTTGTGTTTCCCACAAAGACTACAAAGTTCTTTATTCTTGCTATTCCGTCGCCTTTTGAGCCGACTTCATTTATTTCTACATCGTACTCTTCCCCAACCTTTATTGGTTTGGGAAGGTTTGTGCTTTGACCAAACCTTTTAAAACCCCTTCTTTCAAACCTTGGCATTTTAAAACCTCCTTTCCTTATCTACTCAGAAATAGAAATCTGAGTAGATTTAGTTAAGAAAAAGCATTATCCTTACTTCTCAACCTCCACTTATTTCTTCTTGTTTGATATATTTAAGCTTATCGCTACTTAAAAGTGAGTAGATTTAAAAACAAGTTAGTAAAGTTTAAAGCTTTTACTTCCTAAGTTTTTTTGATGCCCGAAAGCAATAAAGTAGAGGAAGTTTACATAGATGCTGTGAAAAAGCTAAGGGCAAGCTTTCCAAAGTTTGTTATCTTCTTGGGCTTAGCTTACATAGTATGGCTTCTTTATTCCCATTTCTTCTTCCAGCTAAGCAAAGAAAGCACTTTGGGAAATATAGAAGTTGCAAGGCTTGATAGCTTAATAATAATCTCAGCAACTTTAATCTTAATTATTGCCTCTTTTATCGAGATAAAAAACGTTGCAGATGCTTGCGCAGGCTTAGTAACTTCTTACATTTCTTCAGAAGGAAAAATAGAAGAAATAAGAGTAGCAAAAGTAAGAAGAGCTTTCAGAACAACTTTTTACATTCTGCCTTTCACCATAGCTTACTTGATGTTTTCTAATCTTTTTGAGCAAGTTTTTCCTTTGCTAACAACCATAATTCCTTTGATTATAGTAATCTGGGTTGTTATAGCATCTATTATGCTAGCTATGGTTTTAGGTTTGGAATTGGAGGAGGCTGCAAAGAATTTTGTTGAAAGGTTAAGAAAAATAAAACCAAAAAAGTGACGAATAGAAAAACTTATTAGCTTATTTTTTCATAATTTATTTGATTAAAAATGAATAGAATGCCCCATCTCAGGAAGTCATGGTATACTTTTTCTGGAAAAATTGACTTAGAGTTGGGGCTTTAAGGGATGATCCTTCTAAAAATTCTCTACTAAACGGGGACCATGCAACTATAGACTTTTGTGAGATTTGCGAGCTTGAAACAGACGAGCTAATAAACGCAAATTCATTTGTAATCTGTAAAGATTGTGCAGAAGATTTCGATTTGAAAGAAGTTGAGTGCGATTCTTCTGAAAAATGTATAGTTTGCAACTGGCCTATAAACAGAAAGTTAAGCAAGGAAAACATAAAAAAATTCTTGGAAGGGATAAAGTCTTGGTTAAAAGAAAATTCCTCTCAAGAATTAAGAGAAAAAATTGAAAAAAAGCTAAAATTTCTAGAGAACAAAGAAATTAGTATTTGTAGGTATGATTTTTTCTTGACAGTAAAAGAAATTGTAGAGAGCGAAAGTGAAGAATTAAGCAAAAAATTCGAAGAAATTTTGAAAGCTTTTGATTTTGGAGGAAGCTTAATAAGCTAAAAGCTAAAATAAAAAAATATGACAAAAAAGCTTTTTTGGGAAGACTCTTACCTTAAAGAGTTTGAAGCAAGAGTCTTGAGAATAGAAGGAAATAAAGTTATTCTTGACCAAACATGCTTTTATCCTAGGGGTGGAGGCCAGCCTTGTGACACAGGAGAAATAGAAGGGATAAAAGTTTTGGAAACTTTAAAGCAAGAAGAAGAGATAATTCATGTTCTGGAAAAAGAACCTTTTTTTAAAGTTAACGATTTGGTAAGAGGAAAAATTGACTGGGAAAGAAGGTACAAGCTAATGAGAATGCATACTGCAGCTCACATCATAAGCGCAATCATCAATAAAGAAACTCAAGCTTTGATAACAGGGAATCAACTTGACTTGCAAAAGTCAAGAATCGATTATAGCCTAGAAACTTTTGATAGAACTTTAATAGAAGATTGTATAAGAAAAGCTAACGAAATAGCAGCTCAAGGCTTAGAGGTTAAAACTTACTTCTTAAAAAGGGAAGAAACGGAAAAAATCCCAAGCATTACTAAACTTGCAAAAGGTTTGCCAAATTTACAAGAATTTAGAATTGTTGAAATCGTTGGTTTAGATTTACAAGCTGACGGAGGAACTCATGTTAAAAATACAAAAGAAATAGGAAGGATAAAAATTGAAGGGATGGAAAACAAGGGAAAAGATAACAGAAGAATTTACTTTTCTCTTGAATAAAGAATTTAAGCTTTTTCTTTCGATTTTTAATCATGAGTGAAGTTCCGTAGTGGATGGAAAAGTCCGAGTTTAAAGAAATAGTCAAAAGACTTAAAGAACTGGAAAATTCTGAAGCTTATGAAAAAGCTGGAATTTACTGCGATATAATTTGCAAGAAATGGAAAGTTAACCCTATGAGTTGCGCTTATAAATGCGAGGTTTGGTTGTTGAAAAGTGAAATTTTAAACAAAAAGAAAAGTGCTCAAGTTTCTTCTTCAAAATAACTTTCCTTAATCTCTGGCCTTACATAGCCGCATTTCTTGCACTCATACATTTCTATGTTTCTTCCAGAATATGTTTTTTCCATCTTCAAGAAACATCTTGGGCAGATAACTTCTTTTTCTAGCTTAATCTCTTTTTTAGGTTTGAAAAGTTTTCTAAGGTATAAAATGAGAAGAACTATCGGAACAAAAGCAAGTAAAGCTAAACCAATATAAAGCAAACTTAAACCCTCTTCCTCCTTTTTTTCTTCTTCACATTCTTGCTCTTCGGTATATTGTAAGCAAGTAAAGTTTGTTTCTTCGCTGCAGGTGTATAAAGTTCTGTTTCTTCTTCCTTCTTTACATTCGCTCCATTCGCTTGCTCCAGGACAAATAGGGCATTGAGGCAAGGGTAAAACTACTTTTTCCTCTCCTCCTATAGTAAAAAGAGAAAACCCTGGAAGCTCTGATTCAAAGTAAAGAAAAGAAGAATCTTCATCTATCTTGTAAGTTGGTAATTTTTCCCAGGAAGTTGTAAGCCTATAAAGGCTTATTGTGCTTGCATTTATATTTTCAGAGTAAACCCAAGATTTTTCTACCCTAAACCTTGCTATTATTTTTGCTAGATTTTTCTCGTTCAAGTTTTCCCTAGAAAATTCAAGGTAGTAATAAACCTTTTTATCCAGCCTTATACTTTGATCTATGAGAGACTCAGACAATCTCTGAATTCTGATTATGAAATTGTAAGTTGAAACGTTTGCTTTTAAAGTCAGGTTATACAAAAGAAAGTTAGAAAAAGTGAAATTTCTTGTTTGATTCTTATCCATACATTTAACAACTAGAGTTGCATTTTTTTCTTCACTTAAAGTTATAAAGTCTTGGGAGCATGTTGGTGGAGAAGGAATAGGAGAAGGTTGAGAAGGTTTTACACAATTATTATTTACACAAACATATCCTTCTGGACAGCCGCACCTGCTACCACAACATCCTGGTGAACCTGGACAAGAGCAATCATCTAGGCAATTAAAACATGTTTCCCCTGAATCACATTTTCGATTTCCACAATAAACTTCTGGAAATGTTGTGAAAGAATAGATTAAAGAGGAATTCCAGTAGTTGTTTGAGTTGTTAGCATGGAAACGAAAAGCAATTTTTGCTCCTACTGTTGAGTTAATCACTTTTGTTACGTTAGACCAACACTCTTTATAAGGGTTTGAGCACACATCAGAAGTGAAAGGAACCCAGCTGTCAATTATCCAAGCACTTTCTTCTTCACCAAAGCTTATTGTTGGTTCTGGATAAGAGTACTTCCTTATTCTTACAAAATCCCAGTAAGCATCGTAAGAAATTATTCCATCACAACTCCACCAACAAGCTCCAGCGTTACTTACTAGTTGGAGCTTAAAAGGTAACTCAAAAATTCCTACGGGATTTCTGGTTGCAAAGTAATTACCTATCATCATTAGAGTAACGCTTTCTCCAAGTTTTGTATAAGTAAAATTCTCTATAGCATTAGTGTAGTCTGAAGGATTAGAAGACCCTGAAGCTCCATCTTCCCACCAATTAATCGCAACATAATTGTCTCCTTGCAAGTTTATTCCAATTCCCCAGTAATGGCTTTGATTATCTACAAGAATAGGAGCAATTACTGAACCAAATCCTCTGCAATAATCTAAATTTGAATAATTTGCTAAAACTTCTACTATAAAGTTTGAAGTTTCTATATCACTTGTGGTAAAAGTATAGCCGCATGGCCCTGGACATGATTGATCTAGAACAGGGTCTTGAGACCAGGAATAAACATGCAATTTCCCGTCTCTAACCTCATAATATTTATTGCAATTTTGCGTGGAGTATTCGGTAACGTTCCACTTGCTTAGATTCAAACTTGTACCAGCAAAATCTTCGAAAAAATCAAAAGTTTCTTCTGGGTTTGAGGCAGAGCTCATTTCAGAATTTCCGTAGTACAGATAAATTGTCTTTTTACTTGAAGCAGGAATAGAAGGAACTTTTACCCAGATTATTGTTTGTGAAGTATTGCAACCAGACTCTAACCAATAGCTTAAGAATTTATCATCATCCTTAAACCTTATATCCTCGCAATCGCTTTGCATTTTACCTTGCGAAATTAAAGCTTGAGTATCTAAAACTATTCTTACCTGATAATCTGTTAAACCATTAGAGTTTGCAGTATTGTCTATTACTAAAGCTTTCCTGTATAAAAAATTTGGGTCAAAGCTTAAACAATGACTTCCGTTCCATGTGCCGTTGCAAAATTGAAAAACAAAACCTGATAAACCAGAATCATCAAGCCATTTAAGACTAAACAAGGTAGGTTTTCCCGCTACTGTTGAGTTTGTTGAATTACAACAATATTGAGGATAAGACTCGGGAGAAGCATAAGACTTGATAAAGAAAAATAAGATAAGAGTTAAAGTAACGAGCAGCATCAACACTTTCATGAATATTAATTGTTGTTTATTTGATTATTATTTTTTAGCTCAAAATATCCAAGAATACAAACTTCTTTGCTTTTCTGTTGCATACTCAGAAAATATTTCTGAGAAATCGTAGCTTGATTTTAAGTAATTTTTATTTTGTGAGTACTCCTTAAGCAAACTTTCCAGTTTTACCTTTAAATCATTTAATTCCTTGTATCTAAAAAATTTTTTTATAGCAGGGTTTCCTATTATTGTAACACTTACGTTAGCATCTTCTTTTGCTATGGCGATTACGTCAATATCGTATTCGTCACAAATTCTTAGTTCTGCACCAACACCAAAAGAAGGGTTTGTTAGTTCTGCTATAACCAAATCACAACTTTTAACCTTTTCTAAATCAAAGTTGTAAAGGTTCTTTACTATTTCTTCTGCTTCTAGAAAAATTTTTTTCATCTCTTTTCTTGTGTCTCTGTGAGGAAGCCAAACCTCAAAACCTAGAGATTCACAAACTTCTGCAATAATTTCATAAATTTTTTGATTCTCTGGCTTACTTTGGTCAAGTCTTCCTGCAACAAAAACTTTAACTCTTTCCATAAAAAAGTGATTAAAATTAAAGCTTAAATATAATTTTATTTTCTTTGAAAGCATCAAGATATCGAAAAACGATTTGATAGCAAATAAAATTTTTAGCTTATTTAAACTTTAAGAGAAAAAAGCAAGTTTATCCTCTTAAAATCTCAAGACTTATTTAAAAATTATTATTCGCTCTAACAACAATATAATTGTGAAATGGTGGACTAAAACAAGTGAAGATGTGATAAAAACTTTGAACACATCCCCCGAAGGCCTCAGCGAAGAAGTGGCAAAGGAAAGGCTAACAACCTATGGCCCAAACGATATTCCAAAGAGGATGGAAAAGTCAGCATTCAGCTTGTTTATTTCACAGTTTAAAGACCCCCTTCTACTAATGCTTTTAGCAGCAGCGATAATAGCTTACTTTACAGAAAGTGTTACAGAAACGGTCATCATAGTTTGTATACTTTTAGTGGATTCTTTGCTTGGCTTTTTTCAAGAATACAAATCTGAAATGGCACTTCGAAAACTTTGTAAATACGTAAGATATTGGACCAAAGTTTTAAGGAACGGGAACTTGTTGGAAATTGACACTCGAAACCTTGTGCCTGGAGACATAGTTTTGATTGAAAGTGGAGATAGAATTCCTGCTGACTTGCGCCTGATAGAGGCAGATGATTTGGAAATAGACGAATCCTTAGTTACAGGCGAAGCTTATCCAGTTCCTAAAGACACTGCTCCCATAATCGAAGAAAAAATTGAACCGCAAAGGATGAAAAACATGGCTTTCATGGGAACCTTGGTAACAAACGGAAAAGGAAAAGGTGTGGTAGTTTCTACAGGAATGGAAAGTACCTTTGGAAAGATTGCAGGCTACTTGAAATCTGAAGAGCCCGTAACAAGCTACCACAAAAACATAAGAAAGTTAAGTAAGTTCCTGATGGGAATTGTAATAACTGGAGTAATTTTTATATTCATCTTTAATTCGATTACAGGAAAGAAAATTCTTGATTCATTTTTGTTTTCCTTAGCCTTAGCAGTTGGTATAGTTCCGGAAGCACTACCAATAGTCATAACCATAAGTCTGTCAAAAGGAGCAATTAAAATGACTAAAGTTGGAGTAATAACTAAAAAGCTTGCAGCGATCGAAGATTTGGGCAACATGGATGTTTTATGCATAGACAAAACTGGCACGCTAACTCAAAACAAAATAAAGCTGGTAGATTATCTTGATTTGGATGGAAAAAGAGATGTAGAGCTTGTGATTCTTGCATCTACAGCTTTGTCGGTGATAGAGAAAAAAGGAAAGTTCGTAGGGAATTCTATAGATATTGCGATAGGTGAATTTGCTAAAACTCTGCCGAACAAAAAATATGAAGTTGTGGATACCATACCTTTTGACTTCATGAGAAAGAGGACAAGTAGTGTTATTAAACAAGGAAAAAAGTATTTGTTGATATGTAAAGGAGCTCCAGAGAACATAATTGCTGTCTGCACAAAGATGAAAAAGTCCGGTAGAGTTTCTAAATTGGAAAAAGATACGATTGAAAAAATGCTGGAAGAACTTTTCAAAAAAGGTTATAGGGTAATTGCAGTTGCTAAAAAAATAGTAGAGAAGAAAGACAATTATACAAAAGAGGACGAAAAAGATTTGGTTTTACTTGGTTTCTTATGCTTCACAGATCCTCCAAAAGCTGGAATTAAACAAACTATAGCTGAACTTAAAAAATTGGGAGTAGAGTTAAAAGTGCTGACGGGAGATAATGCTATAATCGCGAAAGATGTTATGAAAGAAGTTGGAATTGAAGTTAAAGGAGTTTTAAGTGGGATTGAAATCGATTCCCTGAAGGACGAAAGTCTTTGCGAAGCTGTAGAGAAAAACAATTTGTTCGTGAAGCTTACTCCAGAACAAAAAGTAAGGATAGTTCAAGCTTTGAAGAAAAATGGCCATACTGTTGGCTTTTTGGGAGATGGTGCAAATGATGCTCCAGCTTTAAGACATGCAGACGTTGGGATCTCGGTCGAAAATGGGGTTGATGTCGCTAAAGAAGCTTCTGATATAATTTTGACGAGGAAAAGTTTGAAAGTTATTTTGGATGGTATTGTGGAAGGAAGGAGAACTTTTGGCAATACAACAAAATACATACTCAACACGCTATCAGCAAATTTAGGAAACATGACAAGCTTAGCCATAGTTTCACCTTTCCTAAATTTCCTACCAATGCTACCATCCCAAATCTTGCTGACGAACTTGATAAGCGATGGACCATTGCTTTCAATTTCCACTGATGCTATTGATGAAGAAGAATTAAAAATGCCAAAACATTGGGACCTTAGTTTCATAATAAAATTCTGTGCTTTGTTTGGTTTCATTAGCTCCATTTTCGATTTCATCACGATGGGCATACTTCTCTGGTTTGGAAAAAGCGTCGAAATATTTAGAACAGGCTGGTTCCTGGAATCTGTGTTATCTGAAATATTTGTAACCTTTGCTATAAGAACAAAGAAAAGGTTTTACAAGAGCAAGCCAAGTGATGTTCTGCTTTTAGCGTCGATAATTTTCGGTTTATTAGCTTTTGTAATAATTTATTCTCCTCTAGGAGCATTTTTTGAGTTTGTTCAACTAGATATAACTTTTGTATTACTTATAGGTTTGATTTTGCTAGCCTACTTTGCTCTAGCAGAAGTCAGTAAGTATATTATCTACAGGAAGTTTTTCTGAGTTTTTATCATTTAGCAAGAACGCCGGGGCTGGGATTTGAACCCAGAAGGGGCAAAGCCCCAGTAGGTTTCTCAGAATTCAAGTATCATCATTATTCAGATACCTCAGAGTTCCTCATTCACTCGAGCCTACCGCGTTACCTTGTTCCGCCACCCCGGCTCTAATTAAAATTACTTTACTTAACTTAAAAATTGTATTCTACTAATTCTCTTAAATCTTTTTCTCCAAAGTAAACCAAATGACTTTTACAATTGCAATCAGAAGAGCCAAATTTTTTAACTAAAACTTTTGCTCCAGGCAAACTTGAAACTATTTTGTTTAGCCTGCACTCAATTCTTTTTTTGCTTTGAAACCCAACCAAATGAACAATTTTAGCACTTTTGCTAGCTAACAAGTAATCTATATGCCAAAACTTTTTCTTTTTCTTCCTTTTATGTCTTTCCACTCTAGCTTCCAGATTTTTAAGAGCAGAACCAGAATAAACATAAAAACCTTTTTTGAAATTAAAACTTCCAAGCTTCCCAACTTTAATTCTTTCATCTTTTTCAAGTTTTATAAAGAGCAAATAAGCTCCTTTCATAAAAAAATTAAGTTAAGAAAAGAATTTAACTTTTTAAAATTAAATGAAAATAGAATGAAAGAGGAAATTGATTTTAAAAATGCGTATAAGGCTTTAGCTTATTCCCTCGATAAAAGTTACTCATTTTTAAGTGAGGTTTCGCTTAAAAGTAGTTTAACAATTGCAAACAAAAAAGACACAAAAATACAAAGAGCTTTCTTAGAATTTGCTAAATCTTTTTTTCAAAATTTACATAAAAATTTTTATCAATATGGAGAGAGAACTCCTAAAGAGAGTAGATTAAGTTGTGCTCAATTTTATAAAAATGTAGATATTCTAGAAAAATATGGTTTGCCTCCAAATATAAGCGGGCGCTGGAAGCTGTCGTATGATTGTATTGGAATGTTTGTTAAAAATGCTTCTACATTTATCCATGAAATTCGTAAAGAACCGTCAGAGAGAATTAAAGATATATACTATTGTTCCTCTGCTATGAGAGACTTGAACTTAAAAGTTCGCTTGGATGTAGATAGAATGGGTAGACATAAACTAATAGAAAATAAACCTCTTTCACAATTTACTTCTTCTCTTTCATCCAACGATTTTTACATTTTAATTTATGACACAATTAAAGTTCTTTTAGACCACCAATTTGTAATTCCAAAAGGTTACGAGCATTACGAAAAAGTTTTTGGTAAAGATGTAGTAAAATTAGTTAAAGAAATTCTCGCTTTTGGTTTTTAAATTTCTATTAAAACTTAAGTTTTCAACAAAAGAATTATTTATTTAACACTTAAAACTATTTATGAAAGTTTTCCAAGAAGAGTTTGAGGTTAAAAGTTCAAGAAGAAGGGAAGTAATTGATATAACAGAAGAAATTGAAAGAATAGTTGAAAAAAGCAAAATAAAAAATGGTTTATGCCTAATTTTTCTTCCTCATGCAACTTCTGCCATAATTTTTGAAGAAGACGAAGCTGGTTTAATAGAAGATATAGAAAAATTTTTAGAGAAAAATTTCCCGAGAGGAGCAGGCTATAAGCATGATTTAATAGATGATAATGCTGACGCTCATTTGGCTAGTGGTTTTGTAGGACAATCGAGAATTTATCCTATAGAAAATGGAAGAATAGTAAGAGGGACTTGGCAACATGCTCTTTTAATTGAACTAGATGGCCCAAGAAGAAGAAGCGTGCATATAACAATAATTGGAGATTAATTTTTGAACAAATTAGCAATCAAATCAGCTAGAGAAATCTTGCTGAACTTTGTTTCTACGCTATCAGTAGAAATTATTTCTTTTATTCCAGCTTTTAAAATCTGTTTTTCGCTTTTTCTGTCTATTAAAGCATGAGTAACTACAGCATAAATTTCATCTATGCAATTTCTCAATTCTTTAGCTACTGGTATTAAAGTGCTTCCTCCTGAAGCTAAATCATCAACTATAACAGCACGTTTTTCTCTTTTAATATTCTTTAGATTTTTCAAAGAAGTTTCGTCGAAAAACACTCTTCCATTTTTGTCTCTTCTTTTCTCTAAAGTAACATAACTAGAATCTAAAACTTTTGCTATAGTTATTGCTTTTCTTTCAGCGTTTTTGTCTGGTGCTACTATTAAAGAATTGCTTAAACCTCTTTTCTTCAAATAGTTTGCTATAACATTGCTTGGGTCTAAACTACCTTTGTAAAAGGAATACTTTTGTAAAACAATTTCAGAGTGAGGGTCTACTGTATACAACTCTTTTATTCCAGAACTAGATAAAATTTTTAGAGCAACTTCAGCATTCCTGCTTTCATTTTTTAGTGGTTTATCCTGCCTTTGGAAAGCAAGATAAGGGATAACAGCTTTAATACAAGAAACCTCATTATTTAACAAAAGATCTGTTACAAAGCAAGTACGAACTATTGAACCAAATTGGTCTGGATAAAAGCTTTGAATGTAAACTATTTCTTCGTTCCTTAAATTTTTGTTCAATACATATTTCCCTTCACCATCTTTAAAAGGAATGTAAGGAATGCTAACACATTCTATTCCTAACTTTTGAGCAACTTTTGGGGCCAACTTTCTTGAAGTTAAAGTAACTACTTTCATCAATTTTTCTTATAAAAATTAATTTTAAATATTCTAAACTAAAATTGAAACTTGTGGAATTAAGCCTTTTGAGAAAAGATTTGATAGAGCCAAGAGAATATCAGCTTAGAATAGCTGAAACTGCAAGCAGAAGAAATACCTTAGTGGTTTTACCAACAGGCACAGGAAAAACTTTAATTTCTCTTTTAGTTGGTTTACATAGATTGGAAAAATTTCCTCAGAGCAAAATCCTAATAACAAGCCCTACTAGACCATTAAACGCTCAACACAAAAAAACTTTTGAAAATTTTTCAAATATCGAGCCTGAAAAAATTGTTTTAGTAACCGGAAAGATCAAGCCAGAAGAAAGAAAAAAGTTGTATGAAGTTGGAAAGGTAATAACAGGTACACCACAATGTTTTCAGAATGATTTGGAAAATGGGAGGCTTAACCTAGAAAACTTCAGTTTCATAACTTTTGACGAAGCACATAGAGCAGTAAAAGACTATTCTTATACTTTTATAGCAAAAAAGTATATCGAGCAAGCAAAAAATCCTTTAATCCTTGCTTTAACCGCTTCTCCTGGAGGAAGTTTTGAGAGAATAGAAGAAGTAAAGAAAAATCTTTTTATAGAAGCTGTTGAAATAAGAAGCGAAACTGATGAAGATTTAAAAAAGTATGTTCATCCCATAAAAAAAGATTGGGTTTATGTCGAGTTACCAGAAGATTTCGAAAAAATAAAGGTTTTGCTGCAAGAAAAATTAAAAGAAACGCTTGTTTGGTTAAGAGACCATAACTTTCTTCAAACTCTTAGGCCAAGCAAAAAATCTTTGCTTATGCTTCAAGAAAAGTTTAGCTTAAGAGTAATGGAAGGGGCAAAAAACTATTATATAGCAGCAATAATGAAGGTTGCGGAAGCGATAAAGCTTGAGCATGCTTTGGAACTTTTAGAGACTCAAGGAATTTCTCCTTTGCTAGATTTCTTTAGCAAGATAGAAGCAAGTAAGAAAAGGAGCGATAAGCTGCTAGCAAAAGATTTGAGAATAAAAGAAGCCATAAAAATTGCTCAACAACTTTATTCAAAAGGAATAGAACATCCTAAGTTAGAAAAACTTTTGTTTATAGTTAAAGATTTGCTGAAAGAAAATTCTTCTAACAGAATAATTGTTTTTGCAAATTACAGAAGCACTATTGACAAGATAAATGAGACAATGAGAAAAAATGGAATTAAATCTGAAATTTTGATTGGACAAGCAAAAAGAGAAAAAACAGGACTAACACAACAAAAGCAGATTGAAACATTGGAAAGATTTACAAGAAGCGAGTTTAACGTGCTTTGCGGTACTTCAATTTCAGAAGAAGGTTTATCTATTCCTAATGTAGACTATGTCATTTTTTATGAAAGTGTACCTTCAGAAATAAGAGCTATCCAAAGAAGAGGAAGAACAGGAAGGACTAGCCCGGGTAAAATCATTTATTTGATCACCAAAAACACTCGTGACGAAGCTTATTATTGGGCTGCTTTCCATAGAGAAAAGAAAATGAAGGGAATTCTGTATAAAATGAAAGAGAAAAGAAGAACATTAAAAGATTGGTTAAGCTTTTAATCTTTAATAAACCATTTATTCGGGTTTGGAGGCTTTCCTTTAATGCAGGAAACTTTCGATTTTGACAACTTAAGTAACTCATGTAAATGTTTAGTTACTCCTCTCTTTCCAATTCCAAGCTGCATAGAAATTTCCTTAACTGTTAATGGTTTACCAGCATTTTTAAGTAGCCCAATTATTCTTTCTTTATTTTTAAAAGGAACCTTGTGTGAACTTAGAAGAATGAAACCCTCTTCTAGTCTTTTCTTCATCTCAGGGAGAAATTCAAATATATTAACTTCAATCATCTTTTTGAAATTCTTGAAACCGCATATCGTAATATCAGAACTCTTTTCGCTTTCCTCTCCCCCTATTCCAATTTTCTTTAATAAAGACAAAGTTAATCTTCTCCATCTTTTTTCTTTTAAAGTTATTGTTACCTCATTTACAACACCTTTTCTTGTTCGTCCACACCAACCTTCTCCTGCAATAACTCCTTTTAGGAAGGACAACTCAGAATTTGGAACATTGTTAATAATATTTTCTACATTTGAAAGTAAGCCATCAATAAGCAATCTGGACAATAAGAAGTTGCATTCTAAATGAAATGTACCCATTTCCTTCACAGGAATTCTTTTTATTTTACTCCTATCTTTTTTTATTACTACACTTTTTATTTGTTCTTTCTTTAAACCAGTTACTTTAAGCCAAAAATTTTTAACTTTAATTTTGTTATTCTTAAAACGCGATCTTGAATGAACTTGAACCCAACCTGTTAATTTTTCTTTATTTATGCCTATGTGTTCAAAAAACTTTATCGACTGCTGAATTATCAAGGGCTCACTATTTGAAACTTTTGGTCTTCTTTCACTTTTTGTACCTTCAGCCACCCAAATTCCTAGCCCGACTAGGAAGTCTTTATTTATCTCGATTAGTGCTGGCAATTTCAATGGTTGGGGATTCTCCTTATTTCTATTTTCAAAAAACACAACAATAAAACGATTAAGAAAAATAAACTTTATGTCTTTTCCATTAAAATCTCGTGGAAAAAGAAGTGGGGTATTTAAAAACCATTTACCATTTTTGAAAATAAGTACATCTTCCTCCATTAGTTCTGCTCTTTTTATACATTTCATTTTATTCAATATTTTATCATCTAAAACTAAAGAATTTTTAACTTTCTTTCCAAGCTTAAGTAACTCCTTCAATGGAATTTTGTTATTTTTCACAAATGATAAAATCTTAAGTTGAAAATCTTCAGAAATTTCACGCTTTTTATTTAACCAAGAGGAAATGCTACTTACACTCACTTGCAAAATCTTGCTTAGCTCTCTTTCTGTAATTTTATGAGTAAACAAAATTCCCTGAAGTAAATTGCTCCAGTCTTCTTTACTTAATTTTTCAGCTTCCAATATTTTCACCAATTTTAAATGAATAAAATCTTTTTATATAGTTTCCGGGAGTAAACTTCCGGTGAATTTTTATAAATTAGAATTATCAAATTTGATTTGAAAAATGATTGAAAAGTTAAAAGAAATAAGCCGATACACAAGAAAAATTCCTGAAAAGCTAAGCATAGAGGAAATTATAATGTTTGGAATAAAAATTTTAAGCAAGGAAGAAAATAGCAATCCTATTTGTCTAACTTCTGAGCTCAAGATGGAAAAACAAGGAAACTTTTTTATCATTGGCTTGTATAAAGAATTTTCAAACTACTCAGAGCTTGAAAGAATATGGATAATAGACAAGAAAAAAGTTGAATTTTATAAGCTTGAGTGAAAAATCTTTATATTCTTGCAAAAAATCAAGAAATTAAGGTGAAATTTTGGACACACAAAAAATCCTTAAACCAAAAGAAAAAATTCTTATAGTTTGCGATTATAGAGAAAAAGAGGTTATAGAAGAATTGAAAAAACTTGGAGCCTTGGTTAACGTTCAAAGCCTAGAAATTGGAGATTTTGTTCTTTCTGAAAAAGTTTGTGTTGAGAAAAAAACTCATTCAGATTTTATTTCTTCGATAATCGATGGAAGAATATTCGAGCAAGCTTCTTTGTTAAGAAAAAATTTTGAAAAACCGATAATTGTTATAGAAGGCTATTCAAACAGAGAAATAAGTGATAATGCCTTAAAAGCTGCTTTAGCATGCTTGCTAATAGATTTTGGAATTTCTCTAGTAAGCACAAAAAATTCTTTCGATACTGCTAAGCTTATTTATTGGATTGCCAAAAAAGAACAAAGCGAAACAAAAAGTGAAGTAGCGATAAAAGTTGGAAAAAAACCTAAGGATATAAGAAAAATTCAAGAGTTTATAGTATCTTCACTACCAGGAGTTTCGACAAAAACTGCTGTAAAGCTATTAAAAAATTTTGGAAGCGTTGAGAAAGTTTTTAGCGCAAGCGAAGAAGAGCTAAAAAAAGTTATAGGCAAAAAGGCTGAAAAGATTAAAAAGATTCTAAGCGAGAAATATTAATTGGTGTTTATCTGACAAAAGGAATTATTGTTGGAATTGATATTGGCTTAACAGTTGGTATAGCAATTCTTGACACGAAAGGAAATATTGTTGAATTAACGAGCAAAAAGGAAGCTAAAAAAAGTGAAATAATAAGGCATATTTTAAAATTTGGAAAGCCTTTGGTAATAGCCTCTGATGTTAACCCTGTGCCAAAAACTATAGAAAAAATTGCAAGCTCTCTAGGAAGCAGGCTTTTTTATCCAGAAGTTTCCTTGTCAAACGTAGAAAAAGTAAAGATAATTCAAAAGTATGAAAAAATTATAAAAGATTCTCATCAGAAAGATGCTTTGGCCGCTTGCCTAAAAGCTTTCAAGCACTACCATGAACTTTTCTTAAGAATAGAGGATTTTTTGAAGAAAATAAATAAAAAAGAAATTTATGAAAAAGTTGTGGAAGAGGTTATGAAAAGTGAGAGCGAAAATATAGTTAATGCTACAAAAAAAATTTTGGAGAGAAAGGATGAAAAAAATAAATGAAAAACTCTTGAAAGTTCTTTTGTTTTTCATAAAATTGAACATCTTGGTTATTCCTCTTTATGTCATAATTTATCTTGATGTTTCCTTTCCTATGCTTCAAAACTTTTTAGCTTCAAGCTTGCATTTTATTCTCTCGAAGTTTGATCCAAGTGTTTCTTTTAAAGATTATTATCTCTATGTTCCTTTTAAAACAGAAAAGGGTTTACAAGTAGAGACTTTCATTATTTCTTTTGACTGCACTGGATGGAAAACTATGTACTTACTTTTTGCCTTAGTCTTGGCAACTCCTTCTGAGCTGAAAAAAAAGTTCAAAGTTTTAGTTATTGGTTCGCCTTTTCTTTTTTTCTTGAATTTCATAAGAATTCTCACCACTATTCTTTTTTGCATGAGCTTTGGCTTACAATACTTAGAAGTTATCCATAACTTTCTCTGGAGAGAAGGTTTAATTTTAGTAGTAGCAGCTATATGGTATATATGGTTAAAAAAGGAAAATATAATTAGATAAAAATGGATTTTGAAGACCAGCCTGAATTCGCTACTCGGCCTGAAACTTTTGAAAAAGGCCAGGATATTGAAAGTAGAGTTCTGTTTCTTGAAAGAAGAGTAGAAAGAATTCTTGCAGAACTAGAAAAAATAAGAGAAAAGCCTAACGTTGAACAAATAATAGTAGATTTTCTTGAAGACTTAGAAAAAATCAAAAAAGAATGGAAAAAGGAAGAGGAAAAAATAAATTACATAAAAAGTTTTATGGAAGAGTTTGATAGGAAAGTTGAAGAAATAAGAAAAATTGACATAAAAGGTTTTGAAGAAAAAGTTGAAATGCTAAACCAAGCTTTAAAAAGGTTGGAGGAGCAAAAAAAGATGGTAGAAGGAGTATACGATACCATTTTTTCAGCAACAAAACCCTTAAACGAAAGAATAGCTGTAGTAGAAAATGAAATCAAAAATTTAGAAGCAAAATCAGTTGGACTAAAAGAATTTGACCCTTCTAAAATAAGTGAATTGGAAAATAGAGTTAGCTCTTTAGAAGATGATTTAAGAAGGCTTGGTTCAACGATCTCAACTTTACCAAACCAAGGAACAAGAGAATTTGAAGAAAGGATGGAAAGTATTGAAAGAAAAATTTCTAGCTTAGAGTTAAGCTTAACAAGTTTTAAACCAGTTGAGGTTAAAGAAGGTGTTACAACAACAGATGAAATAGCAAAAAACTTTTTGACTTTAAACTCGAGAATCGATGAGCTAGAGAAAAAAATAAAACTGCTTGAAGAAAGTTTTGATAGAAGTATGGAAGAAATTAAATCTTCGGTTCAAAAAAGTAAAGAAGCAAAAAAAGCTGAACTTTCTTCTGTTATAGAAGATATAACAAAAAAGATCTCTTCGATAGAAGAAAGGTTAGAAGCTAAGAAAAAAGTCAGCCCAATAGTTATAGAGTAAAGTTTAAAAGCTTCTTCTCCCATAATTATTATAATAATTATAATTATTAAGGTGAAAAGGATGGAGAAAAAATTTGAGAGCAACTGGGAAAAGTATGAAATATTCCCCCTAGGCGGATAAGCCTTCCGCAATCTGGGCAGTTTGTGTGGGAATAGTTAAAGATAACCTAGGAATAAGAAAGTTAAGGATAGCCAAAGGTAAGATTAAAGGAAAAGTTTTCAGAGATGAGAAAGGAAAAATCAACTTTGAGTTATCAGACGAGAAAAATCCCATAACTCAAGT
Organism: Candidatus Aenigmatarchaeota archaeon; assembly: GCA_038998335.1. Lineage (GTDB taxonomy): Archaea > Aenigmatarchaeota > Aenigmatarchaeia > CG10238-14 > SCSR01 > JAVZHQ01. Next base: position 513,591 of record JAVZHQ010000001.1, read on the forward strand.
TAACAGGCTAAACATTAAAAGTTATGAAGAATGGGAAAAAATTAAAAGCTTGGTTGACAAGTGGATAAAAAAGCTTAAGTGAAGTTCATGGGCTACACTTTAATAATCGCTGAAAAGCCAGACGCAGCAAGAAGAATAGCCGAAGCTTTAGCTGATAAAAAGCCAAAAGTCGTTAAGAAAAGAGAAGTAGAGTATTACGAATTTACAGTTAACGGAAAAAAGCATGTTTGCGTTCCTGCTGTTGGCCATCTATTTACTCTTTCTCCTTTGTCTAAAAGTAAAAAATGGAACTACCCAATTTTTTCTTATGAATGGACTCCAACTTATACAAAAAAAGGAACCGAGTGGACAAGGAAATACTTTGAGAATATTGTGGATTTAGCAAAAGGTGCTGACGAGTTTATAGATGCTGCAGATGTTGACACAGAAGGAGAAGTTTTGCTTTACAATATTTTAAGATTCATTTGTAAGGTTAAAGATGCTAAAAGAATACAATTCTCAACTTTAACAAAAGATGAACTTGTTGAGGCATACAGAAATATGTCAAACCATATTCTTTTTCCAATGCTTGAAAGCGGTTTAACAAGGCATGAGCTTGATTGGCTATGGGGAATTAACTTAACTCGAGCTCTAACTCTTGCTCTAAAAAATCATGGCGCTAAAGCTTTTGCTATTCTATCAGCAGGAAGAGTTCAAAGCCCAACTTTAAACCTTCTTTTGGAAAGAGAAATTGAAATAAGAAATTTTAAACCAAAACCTTTCTGGCAGCTCGAGCTAAGAGCAAAAGTTGACAATCAAGAAATAGTTGCGATGCATGAAAAGGATAAATTTTGGAAGAAAGAAGAAGTTGATAAAGTTTTGAATGACTGTAAAGGAAAGGATGCTTTGGTAAAGGATGTGAAAAAAAGAGAATATAAACAAAAACCTCCTTTTCCTTTTAATACTACTGATTTGCAAGCAGAAGCTTATGCTTGCTTTAAGTTCTCTCCCACTCAAACCCTACAAATTGCTGAATCACTTTACCAGCAAGGTTTTATTTCTTACCCAAGATCTTCAAGCCAAAAATTGCCTCCAGTAATAAATTATGAAAAAATTTTGAAAGCTTTAGCAAGTTTAAAACCTTATGAAAAGTTTGCTAAGGAATTACTAGAAAAAGAAAAACTCATTCCTAATGAAGGTCCAAAAGAAGATCCTGCACACCCAGCAATTTATGCTACTCATGAAATTCCAGAATTAAGCAAGCTGACTCCTCAACAAAGGAAGCTTTATGATCTAATTGTGAGAAGGACCTTAGCAACTTTTGCCGAAGAAGCTTTAAGGGAAAGTATAAACGCAATTTTGGCAATAGATGATAATAAATTCATAGCTGTAGGGAAAAGAACAATAAAGCCTGGATGGACAGAAATCTACTCTCCTTATTTGACTTTTGAAGAACAAATCCTTCCTGAGCTTAAGGTTGGACAAACCGTTAAAGTTATTAAAATCAACTTGCTTTCAAAACAAACTCAACCCCCTCCAAGGTATACTCAAGGAAGTATAATAAAAGAACTTGAAAAAAGAAATCTCGGGACAAAAGCAACTAGGGCAGAAATTTTGCAAACACTTTATGATAGAAAGTATATTTTTGGGAAGAGCATTCAAGTTACAAAGCTTGGGGAAGTTGTTGCTAAAACTTTGAAGGAGTTTGTTCCAAGTATAGTTAGCGAAGAATTAACAAGACATTTTGAAGAAGAAATGGAACAGGTTTTTAATGGAAAGAAAAAAAGAGAAGAGGTTGTAGAGGAAGCAAAAGAAGTTTTAAGCAAGATTTTGGAAGAATTTAAGAGCAAGGAAGAAAGAATTGGAAAAAAATTGCTCGAAGGTTTAACTCTTTCCAGACAAGAAGAAAGAAGACTTGGTATATGCCCAAATTGCAAAGGCGAGCTAAGAATACTTTTTTCAAGAGCTAGTGGTAAGCGTTTTGTTGGTTGTTCAAACTATCCAAAATGCAAAACAGGCTTTCCTTTGCCTTTGGTTGGACAAATAACTTCTTTGAACAAAAACTGCGAAGTTTGTGGTTTGCCTATGATTCAAGTTTGGAGGAAAGGTAAAAGACCTTTTAGAATGTGTATTAATCCTAACTGCAAAACAAAAGAAAGTTGGAATAAAAATAAAAGCTAAGGCTCAATCATTTCTCTCCTTCTCAAATCGTAAAGCATTCCTTGAAGAATTCTATCAATATCCTCCGAAGAAAGTTTCACCGTTAGTTTTCGCTTAACTAATTTTCCAACTTTTTGTTTTGTTTTGTAAATTCCGTTGTATCCTCTATAACCTCTGTGAGTTACTGGCACCATTCTTTTGACCAAGCTTTTAATTTCTTTTGCTGGACTTTTAAAAGAAAGAGCTGCTTTCATCACATAAAAAGCGATTTGGTTGCAAACATAAACTTTTTCCGGTTTATAATCGTGACTTTTGTTAAGAATTAATTCAAGGGTTTCTTTTCCGAGCAAACTCCAATAACCATTTCCATTCTTACATTTATTGTTTCCGTTAGGCTGATAATAAGCTATTCCTCGCCAGTCAAGCAGTTCAACATTATCAGTTTTTATTCCAACTCCAGCCCCTATAAGATTAATTTTTCTTTTATGCTTGTCTGGTAAATTTAAAGTTTTAACGCTTTCGTCAACGTAAAGGTTTCCGTCCCAACTCATCCAGATTAAAATTGAGAAAAATAATTAAAATCAAATTTTGTGAAAGAAAAAATATTTTTAAAAACAAAAAAATTTATTTTTTTCTCGACAAAAAATTAAATGTATCGACTTCTATAGCTTAATTTCAACGTCTTTCTTTTCCTCTTCCGTAGCTTTAAACAACTCTACAGGCTTAAACTTGAAAATCTCTGCAACAAATCTATCAGGAATTGATTGTATTTTTATATTGTAAGTGTTTACGCATTCGTTATAAAACTCTCTTCTGTCTGCAAGCTCATTTTCCAAACCAGAAATTCTTGCTTGCAACTGCAAGAAGTTTTCGTTGGCCCTTAGCTTTGGATAGTTTTCCACTACTGCAAACAAAGTTTTTAAAACACTTGAGATTTTATTAGAAATTTTAATTCTTTCTCCTTTGGTAGAAGCTTCTGCCCATTTAGACCTTAATCTTGTAATCTCTTCCAAAACACCCTTCTCATGCTTCATATAACCTTTACACACTTCTACAAGTTTTGGTAGTTCGTCATGCCTTTGCTTGAGCACAACTTCAACGTTAGCCCAAGCCTTGTCTATGTTCCTTCTCAACCTTATCAAATTATTGAAAACAACGATAACATAGCCTATAATTGCTATTAAAACCAAAGCTATTATTACCCCAAGAATAATTTCAATTCCCAATATCATTTTTGAGCCCTATTTAAAATTATAATAGCCTGAAGTATAATAAAATAACTACTACACCAATAACTATTATTATTGCTCCCAAAACAATTTCCAACAAAGACCTTTTTTTAAGTCTACTCAAAATTTCCTTTTCACTTCTGTTAGAAATGTAATAAATTTCACCACCTTTTTGTATCATTATATCTTCTACGCCACGAAGGGCCCATCCCTCTTTAACAAAAGGGTTGTCACCTGCATAACCCATTATAAAGAGTTTGTCCTTAGGAGCTATATGATATTCGTAAAACTTCATGGTTTTACTGTTGCCAAAATTGTCTTGAAAACTTATATTATTGTTTAAGAGATAGGCTTTTACTGGCTCAGGAGGTTCTTTATCTCCTCCAGACTTAAACTCAAAATTTGCTGGCAAATCTACTTCAGCACCCCTTGGGTCAACTAGTACTAAATCTGTTTCGTCTCTAAGGTAAAAATAATCTCTTTTTTCTTCCTCCTTAACAGTTATCCAAATTCTCTGGCCTCTTCTTCCTCTCTTTTCTTCCTGAACCACGCACTTATAATAAACGCAATCCTCATTCGTGAAAGGAGCCTTAAAAATTCTACCTTCGGCAGGAATTACTTCGCCACGTATTTCAACAAGGCCAATAGGCAGTGAACGAATCTTAGAAGTTGGTGTACCTTCTATTATCTTTTTCTTCTTGAAAACCTTGAAGCCATGGATAAAAAAAATTAGTCCGCTAGCAATCCAAACTATGCACCAAAGAGTGAGTAAAAAAAGCGACATATAATAAAATAAAGTTTTTACGCTAATAATTTAAATTGCTTCAAAAATTGCAAGAATTATTTCTTCTTTTCTAGCTTTATCGTTAAAAATACCAATATTATAACCAGAAAAATCAAGAAAATTAAAAAGGCAGTTATTGGATTGAAAAATAGAGCTACTAACATACCAGTTATCCCTAAAGGCACTTCTTCTGGCTTAACTTCTTCCTCGCATTCTTCAATTTCTATAGGTTTATTAAGAGTCGTGTTACAGTTGTTCAAGTCAAAACAAAATCTTGTTCTTGTTTTGTTTGTACATTCGCTCCAATCTGTACAGAACCAACTCTCTTCACAAATTACAGGCTTGAAATAAACGCAAGACTGAACTTCTTTTGGTTTCGTTTCATTTTTCCCGCAATTGTTTTTATCGTAGCAAACTCTTGTTTGAATTCCTTTTTCATTACAAGCGCTCCACTCAGAGCAAATCCATTCAGGAACACAAACCTCAATATAATATACAGGAGCTTCAGGTTTTTTTGCTAAAGGTTTTGGTTCGGTAGTCACATTTATTACCGAAGAGTTTGCTGAATTTCCTGAAGTATCAAAAACAGAAACAAAGTAATGGTAAGTTTTGCTGTATTGCAAGCCAGAATCTACAAAGCTTGTTTGGTTTGAGCTCAAATTTCCTGAAATATCTTGGAAAACAGAATCCTCTGCTCTAAAAACTATGTAATGGCTTATAGCTACGTTATCGCTAGCGTTTATCCAAGTTAATGTTATGGAATTGCCTGAGACCGAGCTATATAATATAGGTGGAATTGGTGCTTCTGTATCTTTTGGTCCATTCAAAGGATCGCACTCGTTATTCCCTTGCATTAAAGTTTTGTTTAGAGTACAGCCTTGCTCTGAGCAATCCTTTTCACCCCAATAACAATAGCCTTCATGAATCGTGCCTGGCTCAGGGCAAAATTCTTTTTCTGAATAATTGCAAGTGCAAGAATTTAAATCACATTCATCCTTAAAGTAGCAGTAGTCTCCTTCTATTCTTGCTTCGCACTTATTTTCTTCGTCACATTCTGCGTCGCAAACTCCTTTAACGCAGTAACTAACAGGCAAAACTAAGCAGTCTGGAGTGCAATTAGTGCAAGTATGGTTTTCTTGACAAGAATTCTCGCAAGAGTTTTCTGTCGTTATATTATCTAAAATTTTGTTCGAGTTAAAATCTACAAGCTTCCTTCCTTCACAATAGTCAAAGTAAGTTTGCGAGCAATAGTTTGGTTTGCAATCCTCATCGCTTTTACACTCATAATAAGCACAAAGAACCTCAAGGTAAGGGTCCCAGTTATGGCAGGAAGTATCTTTGCTGTAAAAGTATTGCACAGCACTTTTTCCTGTCTCGTTTAAAAATTTTAAAGAAATGCTTAAGATTTTGCTTCCTTCGAAAGCCTCGCTAGCTGCTTTTGTAACGTTAAAGCTTTTGTAGCCGGTCGAGCTTATGTTTAAAGAATCTAAAAATTCAAAGTCTGTTGGAGCATTATTCCAGTTTATTCCTGACTCATTCCATTGTTGGTTAGAATCTTTATAGAATTCTGAAGTTTTGTAAGCTCCTACGTACTCTTTTGAAGCTGAAGTGCTGTAAATTTTAAGAGTTGCTTGCTGAATAGCATCGCAAGTTAAAGAGCTTAGGTTGAATTTTAAGTAAGACCTTTTTGTACCAGACTCTCTTCCTACTATTAGAGAAGTTGAATTTCCGTAATTTTTGCTTGGATTATAAGCGTCAACGTAAGAATCATCGCTAGGATAAATTTTTATTAAATTATCGCCATTGGCAAAAACTAAAGTTATTGAAACAAACAACAAAATTCCTAAAAGTATTGCCAAAAGCCTTGCTTTCATTTTTATCGTTAAATAAATAAACAGTTAAAGATTTAAGCTCATCGTTAAGTAGTAAAAAAGCGAAAAAATAATTTATGAGAAAAATCGAATTAGCAGCTTTAATCATAGTAATTTTCTCTTTTTTTCTAGCTTTTTACCTTTACCCTCAAATGCCAGAAACCATGGCTTTTCATTGGAATATAGAAGGAAAAGTAGATAGCTATGCTTCAAAATCTCTTGCTCTATTTTTAATGCCAGCTATAAGCTTTTTACTCTTCTTGCTTTTCTTGGCAATTCCAAGAATTGATCCTTTGAAGAAAAACATCGAAAAGTTTAGGAATTATTTTGATAGTTTTTTCATTTTGATTCTTTTGTTTTTGCTTTATCTTTACTCTTTAACAATTCTTTGGAACCTTGGTTTCACTTTTAACATGATTAAAAATTTAGTTCCCGCCTTTTCTGTTCTCTTCTTCTACACAGGAGTTTTGGTCGAAAACGCAAAAAGGAACTGGTTTGTTGGAATAAGAACACCTTGGACTTTAAGCAGTGAAAAAGTTTGGAACAAAACTCACAAGTTTGGTGGAAAGCTAATTAAAATCGTAGCCTTTATTTCTTTGCTTGGCTTCTTTTTTGAAAACCTTGCTTTTTACTTCTTGATTTTACCCATCCTTTTTGCTTGCTTTTACTCTGTAGTTTACTCTTACTTTGAATTCAAGAAAATCGAAAAAAGATGAGTTATTTTTTTCTTCTTGAAATGAACAAGGTTAAAACTAGGATTATAACTGCGATTAATCCTAGGATAAAGCTTAAGGCATAAACTGGGTTTGAAAGTAAGGCAAAAAAGCCTGTTATTGAGGAAGTTGGTGCTTGTGTTATTGCTTCTTCTTTTTCTTCTCCTATCTCTTCTATCGGAGGTAATGTTTCACCTTCGCTTTCAGGAATTTGAGGCTGCTCAGGAACCTCTTCTTCACTTGGTTGAGTTTGGCTTTCTTGGGTGCTAGAAGTTGAATAGCCTCCAGAACTACCACCAGAACCTCCACCGCTTTGAGGAGGAGATGATGGAGCTAGGCCTACAATCACAGACTCGATTATTCCTTCTCCTTCATGAGGCTTGTCTTTTACATTATCAACTGCTGTCACTTTGTACCAATACTTTCCTTCAGGCAAAGAAGAAAAGTCGTCAAAGCTTGTTGAATTAGTTATTCCTATCAAAACAAAATTTGTGCCATCATCACTTCTATAAATTTTATAATAGGCTACGGCAGAAGTGTTGCATGGCCCATCAGTAGCAGGATCCCAAACTAGAGTTATATTCCCATCAGAATCATAAGGACTATCGTAAATTTTCAAGTTTTTTGGTGCTGAGGGCGGAGTTCTATCTATACAAAAAGCATAAGCGTTACTACAAAAAAGAAAGAGAGAAATCACAGTTAAAAATAAAAGTTTTTTGTTGTTTGTAATAGAATCACCTCATGGCACAATGGTAAGGATCTACTGAATTAACAGTAAACAATACTGGGTCGTAAAGGGAATCACAACCTCTTATCGATAAGAAATAAAACTTACCTTCTTCTAGTTCGCTTGCATCAAACATATCTTGATAAGTTCCAGTTGTACTGTTGTATGTTGCTGTTCTCCAACCACTATCGTAAGGACAAATTCCAAAGAAGCAATAGATTGGACTATACCATGCTGGTGGTTCGAAAACCCTGTACTGAACTGTTTCACTCGCTATTGGTGAAATTTCATCCGTTACATTTATTTCTATCGGAACTAATGAATCGTAAGTATCTTCATCTTGTGGCTGTAATAATTCTATTGTTGGTGGAGTGTTATCAAGCATGAAATTGATGCTATCACTAAGCCAGTTTCCAGCTTCATCTTGAACTTTAATCATAAACTTTACAATACCATCAGGCAAACCGAATGGAACGTCATAATAGCCTGAGCATTCGTTTCCTATTATTGGTGAAGCATCCCATCTTGTTTCGTTTATGCTTATGTAGCATGGACTAACTATTCCAGACATGTCTTGCTCAAAGGTTATTCTATACCAAATTCTTTGGCCGGATTTTATTGTTGAGCCTTGCTCAGGATTGGTTTCAAATGAAACTTTTATTGGAGGCGTGTTGTCTATTCCTATAAGTATAGAAACTTTATCTCTGTAATTACCTGCACTATCCCAAGCATCAACATAAAGGTTTGCTGGGCTTTCGTTAAACGTTTCGTTAACTGTAACAAAACCTGTACATTTGCCTATTCTTCTATCAAAAGTTAAATTACTGTCAAGTACACTCTCCTTGCCTGTATTGTCAACTATTCTTGCTATGCAAGTTATTTCTGGTTCACAAATTTCTTTGAATGAAAGCGAATTATCGCTTACTTCAGCCGCTACGTAGAATGTTGTTCCATAGCCAACCCAGTCTTTTCCTGAGAAAATCCAATGAATTATGGGCTTGGTGTTGTCAAGATTAACAAAAGCTTTGTTATCCAAAAATACTTTGTTATTTAGTTTATCCACAGCTTCTATATCTATGTAGTAAGTGCCTTCTTGTAAGCAGCAACTCGGCGTCCAGCTACCTTCGTACAATCCTGTTTCTGGATTGTATACCAAATCTATCTGGTACTTATAAGTACTGATACAGCCTTTGTGTATTGTTATGTTTACTCTTTTCACACCAACCTTTTCATCAGTAACATTAGCATAAATCTTCACCGTCTTTCCACAGTGTATAGCACAATCACTAACCCACAATTTTATTTCTGGTGGTTTGTTGTCTACGTCATCTATTTCTGTTTTTGTTTGTTCTTCATTGCCTAGGGCGTCTACGCAGTAGTATTCAACAATATGCCTGCAGTCTTCTGGTATCTTGAAAGTTACTTGACTACCATCGACTTCAGTAAATTCAGGCTTTTCTCCACCTTCTAAGTAGTACCTGTAGTAGATTTTAACTTGGTTTACTGGATGTGGCTGTTGATCTGAACAGCTCAAGGTTATTTCTGTGTTGCTTGTTATATACAAGCAGTTTTCACCGCACGGGTATTGTGGTTGACCGACATACTTTGTTGTTATTGGTGGCGTGGTGTCGACTATGTCTACTTCTACATGCTCGTGCTCTTTATTGCCTAGAGCATCGACACAGTACCAAGTCAGTCTGTGGAACGAGTCTTGAGAATACTTTATGCTCACAAAATTAGAATCTTCTATCCACGAGCCTTCTGTCCATTCGTCTCCTAAGTTTTCTTTCCAGTCTATCTTGTAGTAGATTTTAACTTGGTCTACTGGATGTGGCTGTTGATCTGAGCAGGATAGATTGATTTCTGTTTGTTGTGTGACGTACCAGTCGCAAATTTCTTCTATGCATTCTACCTTTGGTTCACCTATTGTTTTATCTGAAATTGGTGCTTTGTTATCAACATAAACACACTGTATCTTTATTTGTTCAGCCTTATCAACATTATCAACTGAATAATATTCTATCAAGTGACAGGAGTCGTCTTTGATTGTAAATGGTTCTGTGTAAGTTAGCCATGAGCCTGAGCCTGTTGCTTCTTCACAAGCCGCTTGGCTCTCACAAAAGCTATCGCTAACTTGAGTTACTCTGTAGTATGTTGCCTTTATTCCTGATTTGTGTGTGCCTGTATCCTCGACTGATAGTGTGATTGGTGTTTGCGATGTTATCCACTTCGGGTAGCCACTATCTGTTGTGACAAGTGGTGTACCGTAGGTCTTAGTGGTAGTTGGTGGTGTTTTATCTACGATGAATGTTTCTAAATCAGTTACTGAATTGCCTAGAGCATCTCTACATGTGATTGTTAGGTTATGCGTAGATTCTTCTGGGAAGGTTATGTCGAATGGTGGGGTTACTCCTGTTTGACCTTGTCCTTGTTTTTCACCGCCAGTTACTGTATAATCCCAGTCACATGTTACATGATTCACTGGGTGAGGCTCGGGGTCTGTTGCTTCTACATGAATGGTTGTCGAGCCGTCTATGTAGCATTCATCGATCAAACCAATTTTTGCAACTGCAAATTCGGAGCAGCCATCTTTTTCTGCGTAAAATACAATTTTGTCGGCAACAATAGGCGTCGTATAACTTTTACTCCAAATGCCGTTCCCTCCTGTCTGAACACCAACAGGATCTTCACTACCAACTAAGTTTTCATTCAAGTAATAACGGATATGAGCCTTTTCTCCACCACCATTGCATTCTCCTGCATACAAGCTTCTCAATTCAACATAATCGATTGCATATGCTCTATCAAATGTTATTTCGATTTTCTCTGGGTCGTCTACCTCGTCAATCTCACCTGGATATACACCTAAACCTCTTGTACCTCTGTGAGTTAAGTTTCCTAGACCACCATTCTTAAAACCTGTTACTGCTCCGTGGCCAGAAAGAATGCTGAGGGTTGATTTACCAAGATTTACAACATTATCAGTTGTAGATAATCCTGTAGTACTATCAACACCTTCAAAATTATCTGCGTAAAGGAAGCTTACTTGGCTTGCTTCTGGTGGACAATTGCCGTAACTTGAACCTATAATCGTTTTAGTTATAATTGGTGGTTTGGTATCAACTATATCATATTCTGTGTGCAATTGCTCTGCGTTACCTAGAGCATCGACACAGTACCATTTAAGTATATGAGCCGAATCTTGGGTCTTTGTTATAGTTACTTGCTCGCTGTTTACTATCGTCCATTCAGGCTCTTGTTGCCCAACAATCCAGTCTTTGTAGTAGATTTTAACATGATTTACTGGATGAGGTTGCTGGTCTGAACAGCTCAAGGTTATTGGGGTTTGCTGTGTTATGAAATAGCAACCATCTGTTGGGTTAGGCAAGCCGGAATAGTAGGCTGATTGTTCTGATTGTGTACATTCATGCTTAGGCTCACCTATTGATTTAGTTGAAACCGGTGGCTTGGTGTCGACTATGTCTAGTTCAACATGCTCCTGCTCTTTATTGCCTAGAGCATCGACACAGTACCAAGTCAGTCTGTGGAATGATTCATCATTTGGTAAATCTTCGTAATAGAATTTAGTATAATTGCCAACAGTTTCTTCTTTTACAGTTTGCCAATTATCTTCCCAATTCATCTTCCACTCAATCTTATAGTGGATCTTCACGTCATCTACTGGATGAGGTTGTTGGTCAACACAAGAAAGTTCGATGGGAGTTTCGTCTGTCATAAACCAGCAATCATCAATTCCATATTGTGACTTTTCCTCTTCTGTACACTCGTGCTTTGGAGTTCCTAATGATTTCTGCGAAATAGGTGGCTTATTCTCTACGAATACACATTGTGCTTTTATTTGTTCCTTGTTTCCGAGCTTATCAACACTGTAATATTCTATCATGTGACACGACTCCGTCGTTTTGTAGAAAGGTCCTCTGTATTCATTCCATCCTTCGCTTTCGTAGCTGTGAATAGGTTGACAGTATATATCTGGATCGAGACAATAATTATCATCAACAAGTGTGTTCATCCAGTAGATTTTGTCCACACCAACAGCGCAAATCTCCCCGCCGTCCGTTGCTGTGAGTGTTATCGGTGTGCTCGAGTTTATCCACTTTGGATAGCCACCTTGCGCCACAACAAGAGGCTGGCCATAAGTCTTTGTAGTCGTTGGTGGTACAGAATCAACATAATCATACTCTACATAAGGTCCAGCTGTATTCCCAAGAATGTCCACACACTTGTATTCTAAAGTATGAAGAGAGTCTTCATTAAAGTGGAAAGGTCCAGTGTATGTTATCCAATCTGTGTATTGACCATCATCTACCTTGTATCGGTAATAAATTGTTACGTGGTCCGATGGATGTGGCATGTCATCAACACAGTTCAATGTTATCATCGTGTTCTGTGTTATGTACCATTTACCATCTTCTACCGGCAGCTTAGGATCACCTATTTCCTTTGTAAGAATAGGTGGTTTGTTGTCAACAATATCCAATTCAAAATGATGAACTTCTTCCCAACCACAAGCATCAACTGCCCAGTATTCAACCAAATGATAAGAATCTTTGTTTAATGTGATAGTTACGCCTTGATTCTCATCTCCAACTCCTTCTTGGTCAATAACCCATGGGTCATTTGGATTTACCTTATACCAAACTCTCCAATGTATTCTAGTTTTATCAGCATGTTCGCCTGTTTGTTGTGGGTCAGGATCTTCGGCATGGAGAGTTATCTGTGTTCCTGTTTTTACAAATTGGCAACCGTCTGTTAGTGAAACATCTTGAGGCAAATTAGCAGCATCTATTTCACTTTGTTCGCAAGAATGTGAAACTCCTCCTGCTGGAGTTAAGGTTTTGGTTGTTTGTGGTGCTAAAGTGTCTTTAACAAAAGAAATGTTCTGCCCACATTGTAACATTTTACCCCAGTTTTCTACTATATCTTTGCCTCTCAGGTTTATGTAATGAGTTCCTTCAGAGAGGCTTGATACATCAACTTCAGCCCCTATTATAGCACACAACAAACCGTTAGACTGGAAATTGTAAAGTGGATTCATCCAGTATCCAGACCATGGAGCAGGAACTTCTGCGCTAAGGTTGTAATCAACAAAATATTCTCCGCCTTGTATTGGTGACTGGTCATCACAAACTGTTGCATTAAGCCATGGGTTATTTCCGCAAACTAAATATTCTCTTGGGTTTAGTACATCGTTAAGATAAATGTTGTAAGGACATTCTGGAGGTTCTATGTCTGTTTCAAAGTAAGTACAGACACAATTGCCCCAGTTGTCTGCTACATCTTGAGATTTTACACATACAAAATTTACACCATCGTGGAAGAAGCCTGCATTGTTTACATAGACATCCTCTATTAGTTCATCGTAACTTCCATCCGCAGGAGACATATTACCAATTACTAGAAATGGATCAGAATCGATGCATCTCCCATAACTGCCAGCACCTATGTAATATCTGGCAACCTTTATGTTGGAGCATTCGTCTTCTACATGAGCTGTAAAGTTGAAAATGCCGTTGTTAAACAGCGGGCTGACAAAAACATTTGAAGTAGTTGGTCCGTTGGTATCGAATAAAGTGTGTTGGCAGCCTTGTTGAACATCACATATATCTTCTGTGCATGGATTTCCGTCATCGCAAAGGGAATTATTTGGCGTATGAATACAACCTTGTAGAGCATCGCAAGAATCGATGGTACATTCAATTCCATCGTCACAACTCATCTGAGAATATGAACAAGTACAATTGCTTTGACATTTTCCACCATAAAACCTAACATTTCCTTCACAATAATCCTTACAATCCTCGTCTTTCTCACATTCTGCTCCGCATTGACCTTTCACACAACTGAAAGAAAAGCTATCATAAACACATCCACAAGCAGCATCACAATTACCATAAGCGTCCCTTGTTCCTAGCTTATAACCAGAACATTCTTGTGTTGTTTGAGAACAATAAGCATTATTAGTAGTATTTGGAAGTTCGCATTGCTCGTTTCCTTCTAAAACACCATTACCACATTGCGGCTGACAATACGGATCATTTACACAATCCGGATCAGCACAATCCACTAAATTATCACAATCGTCATCCACTCCATTATTACAAATCTCTTGTATTCCAGGGATTAAAATGAAACTTACCATTGCATCTCCTGACTGTTCTGCACCTGGTGGTTGTCCATGGTATAGTTTCACTGTAACATTGACTTGCTTACAGAGATGACTAATTCCATAATTATGCGAAAATGTTCCTCTGTTACAATCATCTTTTCCGTCGTTGTCATTACATCCTATCAATGGTAATGTACTGAAATTTCCATAAAATACCTCATCTTGTTGCCCACCACCTGTTTTAGTTCTATTTATATTAATAGCATCATTTACAGTTCCATCACCCCAATTTACTTGAACCTCGTACTGCCATACTTGTCCCTCAGGTCGTATAACATGCCAAATACCTTTGATATCAACTGGGTTGATAACAGTAGAGCCAGGTGTTGGTTCTTGTACAATTATCGTATAGATTCTAGGAGCAGTATCACTAAAACTTGTTGTCGCTGTATTTACCCCATCACTTGCTTCAACAGTATAAGTCCCTAAAATTCCGTTCAGCTTGTAAGCATAATTTGAAAAAGAACCTGATTCGTCTGTGATTGGTAACTCGCCACATCTTCCTTCAACAGGACAAATATCAACACCGTCTGGCCTTGTAACATTTATGCTAATAGTTGAACCAGGATTAAAACCTGAACCTGAAATCAAAACAGTTTCCTCAGGGGAATACTCTAACTTATCTGTCCAAATTCTTGTCTCTCCTTCAGGAGCCAAAACAGGCAAAACAAAATTCAAAACAAAAAACCCAACTAAAAATAAAGCAAAAACTATAAGAGAAATTTTCGCTATACCCTTAGCTAAAGCTTTACTATTCATCCAATCAGCTTATTATTACTAAGAAGAAGTAAGTTTATTAAACCAAATGCTACAGAAATATGACAATATTATGACAATTTTCTGACAAAAAGCTTATAAGCTTTTAAAATTTCTAAAAGCTTTGTTTTTACTAGTTATCTCTTCCAATTCCTTTTCAGTAAAGAAATAATTCCTTATGTTTTTATAGCACTCTAAAATCCAGTTAGGATACTTTAAGTTCAAGCCCCAAATGCTTCTTCTGCTTTTCTCCCCATACTTTCTACTTTTTCTAACTTCTACAAGCTTCCAATCAGCTAGCTTTTCTAGATGATGAATGCAAACTGAAGGTTTAATTCCAAGTTTAAAACAAAGTTCCTCAACTTGCATCGCATGTAAACTTTCTGGAGAATTTATTAGCAAATGTAAAATCCCTGCCCTTATTTTGTTGTTACATATAACTCTTATCTCAGGCAAGAACTCAAGCATAACTTGCATTTCAGCATTTTCGTCAACAGGATCTAATACCCTTAAAGCTACCTTTGCCATAAAAAATAAAATGTGGAATTAAAGATTTAAATAGGTTTACCATAGTAAACTTATAGGTCTTTTGCTTGGAAGAGAGAAAAAAGCCTGAAGAATTCAAATTAGAAACAGTAACAGTAGCCTCAAAAATACCGAAAAAATTTTTTGAAATAATAAACGAGAAAATAATTAAAATTGAGTACACAACTATTTCGGATTACATAAGGGATTTGATAAGGGAAGATTTAAAGAAAAGAAATTTGCTCTAAACTCTTATTTTTTTGATCCAAATAATTAAATATGGCAAAAAGTCAGGAAGAAAGGCTTTACTTTATAGTCAGAAGCTACTTGATGGGTTGCGTAGGTGGAATAATTTTCCCAGCAATAGTTTTTATTCTAGGAAAAATAAACTGGATTCAATCAATAATAATAGGTACTTTCGTTTACATCATTTCCCTAGCAATTTCCAGAGTTTTTGAAAAGCAGATAGACAAAATTACCCAAAAAATTTTGATTCACTTGAATAAACACAAAAAAATCAAAAACTTTATTTTGAAGTACTTTTGACTTTCACGTAAGAATTTTTTTCCAAAGTAACAGCAATTTCTTTTAAACAAAAACAAACATCCTTTAAACCTTTTCTAGCTACTTGTTCGCTTACTTTTTCTAGGTTGTATTGGTTACATTTTAAAACCTGATAAATTCTTGATTTGTAAACATTTTTCTCTTCCTTAGGAAGGTTTGAAGCTTCTATAGAATCTTTAATTCTCAGCAAATAATTAAAAATTTCTTTCAAATCTTTACCTTTTACCTTATAGCTGTTTTTTCTCTCTATTCTATCTAAAGCTGAGTTTATTTTAGAAACAAGCTTTTCTCTTTCTTCCATTTTTTTAAAATTTAGTCGAAAAAGAATTTATTTTTTTGTTTAGCTTAATTAAAATCTTTTTCAACTTTTCCGTATCTTCTTCCATAAGTTCTCTTATTCTTGGAAACCTCATCGCGCTAGCAGGATGAAAAGTTGGAAAGCAAATTCTGTTTCCTTTTCTCAAAACTTTTCCATGAACTTCCGAAACTTTTAGCTTTTTTTCAGGAAATAGACCTTTTAAAGCAACATTTCCGAGCAAAACAATTATTTTTGGGTTTATCGCTTCAATTTGCTTTAAAGTATGAGTCATACCATGCTCTATTTCTTCCTTAGTTAAATCCCTTTTTCCAGGGTAGTACTTTACAGGCGAAGTAATAAAAACTTCTTCTCTTTTTATCCCTATTTCATTCAAAACTTTTGTCAAAAATTTTCCTGCTCTTCCAACAAAAGGCTTTCCTGTTTTTGCCTCTTCTTTTCCCGGAGCCTCTCCCAGGAAGAAAATTTTAGCCTTAGGGTTTCCTTCCCCAGGAACAGCCAAGCCAAACTTTCCCTTTTTACATTCTTTGCATTCTTCAATTTCCTTTCTAATTTCTTCCAAACCCATGCTAATCTTTTGTTTTGAGAAAAGCTTAAGTTTTTTAACTTTCTTTTTTATTTTCATGTCCCAGTTAATAAAAGATGGCAGAAAAAGTCAGGAAAAGTATGAAATAATTTTTAGGGCTGACGAAAAATGCTTGCTTTTCCCTTTCAATTTAAGCGAAGAAGAAATGAAAGAATTAGAAAACGAGATTAAAAATTTTTATGAAGTTGAAAGAAATTATGTAGGTTTAAAAGTTATAACAGAAAGAGGAAGCGTTCATTTTTCTCGAAGACTTTATGGTTTCGAAAAAAGGTTTGCGATAGAATCTTTTGTTTATGGTTGTGCAATAGAAGATTTTAAGAAAGTAGCTAATACAGCAATACAAAAAACAATAGTTGGCGAAAAACTTTTTGGCTACTGGGCAAAAGAAGTTGGAAAGGAAGAAGCCGAAAAAAGATTAAAAGAAATAACAAAAGATTAATCTTTAATTCCACTTAACCCAATAAACAAAGTCATTATTTCTACTCTTCCTGCGATCATAAGAAATATCAAAAGCCATTTTAACTCTAAAGGTAAAGAAAGAGAAGTTATTCCTATGGAAATTCCTGCAGTGCTGTAAGCTGACAAGCTCTCAAAAATAGAATCTTCAAAAGAAAAACCGTAAAAAGTAAAGATAAAAGCTGAAAGGAAAATTATGAAAACTGAAAGTATGACAGTTAAGAAGTGCTTCATAAGCTCAGAATCTTCAACAACATTCCCTTCATAAACTAATTTTTCATCTTTTTTAGTTATTTCTCTTTTAATAAGAATCGGAATCGATTTAAAAAGGAGAATAATTCTTTTTATTTTTATTCCTCCTGCAGAAGAAAAAGCGCAACCTCCAACAAACATCAAAAGAATGAAAATCATTTTCAACGATTGAACTAAATTAGGAGAAGCAATTCTGTTAAAATCAACATAGCTTAAGCCAGTAGTTGAGGAAGTGCTAACCACATGGAAAAGTGATGAAAACAAATCTAAGTTTGAAAAAGCGAAAACAAAGAAAGTTGCGAGAAGAATTATAAGAATAAAAACTTCAAACTCTTTAGTTATTTGCCTTTTTCTTCCTATGTAGAAGAGCTTATAAATAACCCAGAAGTTTGTCGCACCTATTATCATAACCACTATCAAAAGAGCTTTCAAAATCAAGCTTTCAGGAATTGTTTGAATCGGCAAGCTTCCGGTGACTATTGTACTCATTATAAGGGAAGCGCTATCTATCAGATCGCCATAATTCAAAAAGAAAAACATTGCTGTGAAAATAATCGTCAACACAGCATAAGCTAAAACAACTATAACAAAAGACTTTTTGATTTGCTCTGTTATTTTATCAATATCTATAAGCTTGCTAATTCTATCTGCAAAGTCAGCTGGGTAAAAAAAGCTTAAGAGAATAAAGATTAAGCCAATACCTCCAACCCACTGGATAACGCTGCGATAAAGAATCAAAGATTTTGAAAGTGTAGTGCTTTTCATGAAAGTTAAGCCTGTTGTTGTTGAAGTTGAAACACTTTCAAAATAACAAACTGTAAATTTTTCTACAGGGTTAGAAATTTCCAAAGGATTAAGGTATTGGCAAGGAATTGAGGTAAACAAGGGAAGAATTAAGAATACCAAAACAAGCAATAAACAAGAATTTTTAAAGCTCAAAACTTTTCTCTCACACAAGGCGTTAAGGAAAAAGCCAGAAACAAGCAGGGAAACAGAAGTAATGAAAAGAGGGGTTAAAGCTTGATTTTCATTCAAGTAAAAAGCGGCGATTATCGGAATAAGAATAAAGAAGCCTGCAAACTGAAGAACAAAGCCTAGGTTAGCAAGCAAAGGTTTCATAATTTTTCTTTTGATTTATTTTAAAATAAAAGTTACTTTGCTCCTAGCCTAAACCTAACACTTTTATAGCCAAAGCTCTTTAGATAATCCCTAAAGGTTTTCATTTCTTCTTTTTTTACTTTTTCAAAATATCTTACCAAAACTTTAAGAGTTTCAGAAATTTCTACATCAAACTCATGAGGAAAAATTCCTTTTATTCCTTCCTCAACTTCTATTTCAACTGATTTACAATCAAACTCTGCCTTAGAAATTGGATAACCTGAAAAGAAAGTTATGTTTAAATCGTAATTGCTACCGCTTTCAAGCACCTTTACTTCAAAATTTTCAGGAAAGTTACTTCTATTAAAATACCCACAACTCTTAACTATCCTTACTCTTTTCTTTTTCAAATCTTCTATCAAAGGTATAGCATAACTCATACCATTAAAAGAAAAAGTAAACTTTAAATAGTTTTCAGAACAATTAGTTAGTGTTTAAATAATCTAAAAAAGGGAAGGAAATGAAAGGAAAAAAAGCTATCTTAATTTGCTTTTCAGTAAAGTCTGGAAAATTTGAAAGTTATTCTGAAAGAAACAAGTTTTTCAAAAAATTATACGGCTGGAAGCAAGTAATAAAAAAGGAAGTTAGAATGGAGAAAAAAGAGAAGGCTTATGTTTATAAAAGAGAAGGCTTACTAGATGAAATTCCTCACTTAAAAGTTGACCAGAGCTCTTTTATTGTTCCTGAAGAAGAGTTTGAAAGAATAGCAGAATTTTTAAAAGAATGGCACGATAAAGTTATTTGGAAAACTTTCAAAGTTTTATTAGATAAAGAGTTTGAAGAATTAATTAAGGAGGAAATTCATGGCTGAGAAAAGTGAAAAGGAAGTAAGGCTTAAGGTTGGCGAGCTAACAGCAAGAGAAGAGGCTGGAAGAGGAATAGTTAGGCTTGATTCTTCTGCAATGCAAAAGCTTGGAGTAAAAGAAGGGGATGTTGTTGAAATTGAAGGAAAGAGGAAAAGTGCAGCGATAGCAGTAAGGGCTTATCCTGCAGATGTTGGTTTAAACTTAATAAGAATGGATGGAATAACAAGAAGGAATTGCGGAGCAGGAGTTGGAGATTTTGTAAAAGTGAGAAAAGCAGAGGTAAAAGAAGCTAAAAAAGTTGTGTTAGCTCCTGCTGAAAAAGGGATAATGATTCATATTTCTCCGAACTTGATCAAACAAAACATTTATATGCGTCCTTTGGTTAAGGGAGATATAATCATTCCCTCTCCTGTGGTTAGGAAAAGAAGGCCCTCTGGAGGAATTCTTGAAGATTTCTTTGGAGAAGAGTTTTTCACCGATATTTTTTTCACACCTTTTCCTGGAGAAACAAAGTTTATAGTTGTGAATACTGAACCAGGGGGAATAGTAAGAGTTGAAGACATAACAGAACTTGAAATTTTGCCTGAAGCTCCTGAAAAAATTGAGGAAAGAGCAATTCCTACAGTTACTTATGAGGATATAGGAGGAATAAAGGATGTTATAGCAAAAGTTAGGGAAATGATAGAATTACCTTTAAGGCATCCTGAGCTTTTTGAGAGATTAGGAATAGAACCTCCAAAAGGAGTTTTGCTTTATGGACCTCCAGGTTGTGGAAAGACTTTGCTTGCAAAGGCTGTAGCTAACGAAAGTGGAGCTAACTTTATTTCAATCTCAGGCCCAGAGATCTTTAGCAAGTGGTACGGGCAAACAGAGGAAAACCTAAGGAAAATCTTTGAGGAAGCGGAAAAGAATGCTCCAAGCATAATTTTTATCGATGAGATAGATGCAATCGCTCCAAAAAGAGAAGAGGTTACTGGCGAGGTAGAAAGAAGAACTGTTTCTCAACTTTTAACTTTAATGGATGGTCTTAAAACAAGAGGAAAAGTTATAGTAATAGCAGCAAGCGTAACTGGTGATACGCCAATTCTGGTGAAGGAAAAAAATAGGATAAAGCTAGTACCAATAGGAAAATTTGTAGACAGATTCTATGAAAAAGGAGAGGAAGGAGTAGAGAAATTTGTAGAAGGAATTTATGTTTTGGGAATGGAAAAAATGAAACCTAAGAGAAATTTCCCATGGACATTCTTCAAGTGCAGCGCGTTCAAGCCGGTTAGAAGTGTATTTAGACATAAAGTCAAAGAAATTTTTGAAATTGAATTTAACGGCGGAAAAATTAGAGCAACGGGAAATCACTCCGTTTTTGTTAGAACCAAACACGGAATTGAACCAAAAAGAGTAGATGAGCTTAAAGTTGGTGAATGTCTTGTAGATTTGCCGTATAAAGTTAACAGGACAAGCAAGGCGGAAATAAGATCGCACATTTTCCCGAACAATGTAAAACTAGTATTACCTGTCTATAATTTCGAACCACAAATAGCTTTTGAAACAGCCATTTCAGGTATTTTTTCTGTTCCAGAAATTTGCAAGGAATTTGGCGTGCATCCCTCTACCGTACAAAGATGGCAAAAAGGAATTCAACAACCAAGAATTATGAGATACGTTGGAAAAATACCTGTGTATGTTGATGTTACGCCTGAATTAATGAGCCTTTTTGGTTATTATGTCGCAGAAGGGTCTTCAACAAAAGCACTTGATTTCTGTTTTGGTGCGCACGAGAAAAATCTAATAGAGGATGTTCAAAAGAAAATGAGGAAAGTCTTTGGAGTTAAACCTAGCTCTGTTAAAGTAACTAAAAACAGATGCAACATAACATACAATATAAAGCCTTTGGCAGAGTTTTTCAGCAGATATTGCGGCAAAGGTGCTAAAAATAAAGAAGTGCCTTGGTTCCTGTTTGAATTACCTCGAGAACATTTCTTAGAGTTCTTGAAAGCGTATGCTTTGGGGGATGGGCATTTTGACAAAAATGGCAGAATTGAAATAACTTCTGTCAGCAAAAAGCTCATAGTAGAGTTGAATTGGCTATGCAGAATGCATGGTATAAAATCCTACATAAGTAAGTTTAAAGTTAAGGCTGGGAGAAAAATTGGAGAACAAACTATAAAGAAAGAAACCATAGCCTATAGGTTAGGGATCGGAAAAACAAACAACCCATTTTCCAACCAAAAAAAGAAAGGTTTTCAAAAGCTCGCCAGAATAAAAAAGATTACTAAGAAAAAGTATAATGGTTATGTTTATGATTTATGTGGATGTGAGGAAGAAGCTTTCTTTGGCGGAGAAACTCCTGTACTTTTACACAACACAAATAGGCCCAATGCCTTAGACCCTGCTTTGAGAAGAGCTGGCCGCTTCGATAGAGAAATAGAAATTCCTGTCCCTGATAGGAATGGAAGACTAGAAATTTTCAAGATTCACACTAGAAACATGCCTTTGGATAAAGATGTTGATTTGAACTGGCTTGCAGACATAACTTATGGTTACGTAGGAGCAGACATAATGGCTTTGTGTAAGGAAGCAGCAATGTCTGCTTTGAGAAGAGTTTTACCTGAAATAAAATGGAAGGAAGAAGAAGAACTACCAAAAGAAGTTATGGAAAAACTTGTTGTTAAGAAAGAAGATTTTGAGAATGCTTTAAAAGTTGTTGAACCAAGCGCAATGAGAGAAGTTTTGATCGAGATTCCAAAGGTTAAATGGGAAGATATTGGCGGATTAGAAGAAGTTAAACAACAATTAAGAGAAATGGTTGAATGGCCTTTGAAAAACCCTGAAGCTTTTGAAAGAATGGGAATAACCCCACCAAAAGGAATTTTGCTCTATGGGCCTCCAGGTTGTGGAAAGACTTTGCTTGCAAAGGCTGTAGCTAATGAAAGTGGAGCTAACTTTATAGCAGTAAAAGGACCAGAAGTTTTAACGATGTGGGTTGGTGAAAGTTTACCTTACGATGAAAAAATACTCATTATAAACGATGGTAAAGTTAAAAGAATCGACATAAGCAAATATCCAGAAGATAAAAAAGTTTTTGTACCTACGATTGACGATAATTTTAAGGCAAAGAATTCAAAATCTATCAGATTAATTAAGCATCCTGCCCCGCCTTTTGTTTACAAAATAAAAACTGAAACTGGTAGGGAGATAAGAGTTACTGGAGGACATAGCTTGTTTATTAAAGAAAAAAATAGCTTCAAGGAAATTTTTGCAGAACAGGTTGAACCTGGAAAAACAAGAATTGCTGTACCAGCCAAGATTGTTGCTCCAGAAAGTGAGAAAGAAATAAACCTTATCGAGTATCTCAAAAACAAAGGTCATTATATTTTCGTAAAAAACTCTCAGAGGTACTTGAAAGAAGCAGTTAAAAAAATTGGAACAAAAAAAGTTGCAGAAATACTAGCGATTGAACCAAAAAATATTTACTCTTACTTGAAAAAATCTAACGTTAAATTAGACAAGTTCTTAAAGGTAATGGAAAAGGTTGGAATTGATTATAACCCAAGAAAGCTAGAGCTAATTAGTAGAAAGGCTAAGCTACCAGCTGTTATAAAGTTAAACGAAGACTTAGGCTTACTGCTTGGTCTATGGACAGCTGAAGGAAGTTATTTTAATCATGGTGTGAGAATTAGCACTAATGAAAAAGAATTAGAAAAAGTGAAAGAAGTCTGTGAAAAATTTGGACCAGTTTGTGTCTATAAGAAAGGCAAAGGAAGAGATGTCTACATCGATTCTACTCTTCTAAAAATTTTCTTTAAAGATGTTCTTGGCTTGAAGGATGGCGCAAGAAATAAGCACGTCCCAGAAATTATCTTCTCTTCTCCTCTTCCAACAATAGCAAGTTTCTTAAGAGGATATTTCAGTGGTGATGGGTATTTCAGTAACAAATTTATTGAAGCTACTACAGTAAGTAAAGAGTTAGCTAACGACATCTTAACATTATTATTGTACTTTGGAATAGTAGCAAGAGTAAAAGAAAAGAAGGAGAGAAACGGAAGCATAAGCTATAGGATTAGATTTGTATGGCAAAAATGGTTAAAAGAGTTTTTAGATAAAATAGGCTTCCTAAGTGAAGAAAAAAACAACAAGCTAAAAAGATATTTAGAAAAATTGTGGCAAAAAACTAAGGAAAGAACTCCTGAAAAATTTATGGATAATGATGTTTATTGGGATCTGGTAGTTGAAAAGAAAATCGAACCTTACAATTATCCTTATGTTTTTGACATAAGCGTAAACCCAACAGAACGCTTTGTAGCAGGTTTTGGCTGTGTTCTTGTTCATAATTCTGAGAGAAAAATAAGGGAAATCTTCAGAAGAGCAAGGCAAGTTGCTCCAGCTATAATTTTCTTCGATGAAATAGATGCTTTAGCCCCAAGAAGAGGATTTTACAGAGGAAGCGCAGTAACAGAAACAGTAGTATCTCAACTTTTAACAGAAATTTCTGGAATAGAAGAAACTAAAGGCGTAGTATTAATAGCAGCAACTAACAGGCCAGACATAGTTGACCCTGCCTTGCTTAGGCCTGGGAGAATTGATAGGTTTGTTTTGGTTCCTGCTCCTGACGAAAAGTCGAGACTAGAAATTCTAAAAGTCCATACAAGAAACATGCCTTTGAAAAACGTTGATTTAAAAGAATGGGCAAAGAAAACAGAAGGATTTTCAGGAGCAGACTTAGAGGCTTTATGCAGAGAGGCTGCTATGAACGCTTTGAGAGAAAATATAAAGGCTAAGGAAGTGACTAACAAGCATTTTGAGCAAGCTTTTAGCAAGATTACTCCGAGCATTACAAAAGATGTTATTGCTCACTATCAAAAATTTGTTGAAAGGTCGAAAAAGATAAGAGAAGAAGAGAAAGAACCTCTTGGTTACATAGGTTAATTTAAAATTTTTCAAAACCTAAATAATTAATGTGATATTATGTTGATAAAAGACGTGATGAATAGAAATGTTATCGCAACAAAACCAGAAACTAGTGTAAGAGAAGCTGCAAAGATAATGTCAAAGTATCACATAGGCAGCTTAATAGTTCTTGAAGAAGAAAAGATTGCTGGAATAATTACAGAAGGTGACATTTTAAAAAAAGTTATTGTTGAAGGAAAAGACTTGGACGAAACAAAAGTAAGAGATATAATGACTGAAAATGTCATAACGATTACTCCAGATAAAACAATAGACGATGCGGTAAAAATTATGACAGAAAAAAGGATTAAAAAATTGCCAGTAGTTGATAACGATAAACTAATTGGAATAATAACAGCAAGCGATATAATGGTTGTTGAACCAAAGCTTATAGAAGCTATAGCTGGTTTAATTTCGCTAAAGATTCCAGGTTATCAGGGCGGTTAAAGTGAAAGCAAGATGCTTTTGCCCTAAGCATGGTAAACTCGAGTTTGAAGAAATAGTAATAAAAGACCATACTCCCTTATGCGCAAAATGTCATTCTGTTTTGGAGTATTGTACAGTAAAGCCAAGGTTTGATGTTAATGGCGGCGAAAGGAAAAAAAGTAAGAAATAAGTCTAACTTATTACTTCAAAAATATTTTTATAACCTCTTGACTTAAGATATTTTTTCATTCCTTCTTTTATTTCTTCAAAAACCTTTATGCCTTTATAACCAATAGCACTTCCTATTTGACAAGCAGAAGCTCCACTAGTGAACCTTTTTAAAGCATCTTTCCAATCAAAAATTCCTCCTGCCGAAATTATAGGCAACTCTATTTCTCTATGCAAGTCTTTCAAAATTTTCTCACTCAATTTTTTTATTCCTTTTCCAGAAATTCCACCAAAGCCAGAAGAGCTTCCTAACATTTTAACATTAAGCTTTTTGTTTATAGGTTTATACCTTAAAGTGTTTATAGCAACTATACCGTTTGCCCAACCTTCTTCTGCTGCCTTTGCAACATCAATATAATTTGAATTTGGGGAAACTTTCACTAGAACCGGAACTCCAAAAGGATGTGAAACCTTTGCAATCCTTTTAGTAACTTCTTTAACTAAATCAGGATTTTCTTCTATACTTGCAACTTCTGTATGAGGACAAGAAATGTTAACTTCAATAGCATTAACTCCAAAACCTAAACCAATTTCAGCAACTTTCTCGTACTCTTCCGGGCTTTTTCCAAAGATACTCAAAATTATCGGAACGTTTGCCTTCTTCATATCTTCTATTTCAGGTTTCATGTTTTCTATTCCTGGGTTTGGAAGACCCATAGCATTTATTGGCGTGAATTTTTTCAGTTCAAAAAAATTTGGTCCATCAAAACCTTCCCTTTCTTCTAAACAAACAGATTTTGTAACAATTGCTCCAGCTCCTCCCTCCTTTACGTATCTGTACAAAAGTTTACCAGAAACCCCAAAACCAGAAGAATTCATGAAAGGATTGGGAAATTTTATACCAAACAATTCCATTTCAAAAAACTCATCGTACTCAGGGAAAAATTCTTCAAGAGGAATTTCTTTTTCATCTTTTATTTTAATTCTTTTTCCACTTTTAGCTCTTATCCATTTTCCAAACTCAGTTTCCAAAATTTTTTCAGAATCAAAAACTGGTCCTTCTTTACATATCCTGTATCCTCCCAAGTCACAAGAACCACAAAAACCTTGAGCACATTTTATAACTCTTTCAGTTAAAACTTGAGTTTTAATTCCATACTTTTTTGTAATATCGCAAACTTTTCTCATCATCAACTCTGGACCACAGGTTAAAACTAAATCAAATTTCTCTTTTTTTATTTCTTGAGAAAAAAGATCTGTTACCAAACCTTTGTAACCCTCGCTTCCGTTTTCTGTGGCAACCTTAACCCTTGCAAAATTTTCTATTTCATCTCTGTAAAGCAATTCTTCTTTTGTTTTTGCTCCAAGAAAAACTGTTAAATCCTTTTTTCTGTTTTTTTCTGTATAAAATCTTATTGGAGCTGAGCCGTAACCTCCTGCTACTGCGCAAACTTTTTCTCCTTCAAAACTAAACCAATTTCCATAAGGTCCTCTTATTCCTATGTAATCACCAGCTTTCTTTTCATGTAAAGCTTCCGTTCCCCTTCCAACTTTTGCAACCGCAATTTCTATTGTTTCGTCATACACAGAAGCTATGCTTATAGGAAATTCGTCACAACGTGGAACCCAAACCATTAAAAATTGACCAGGCTTTGATTCTTCTGAAATTTTTTTAGAGTTAAACTGAAAACTTTTTACTGATGGAGTTTCTTGTTTTACTCTCTTAATCTTGTAGAGTTTTGGTTTATACATCAAAACTATTAAGGAGGGAAAAAGATTTTAGCTTATTCTTCTTTTAAGAACAAGAAAAATCAATAAAGCAAAAATTTGTGTTACGAGAATAAAAATTGTTAGGTAGAAAATTGAAAATTCGTAAAAGATTCCAATTAAGGCTGAGCCAATAAGGGAGGCAAAACCATAGAATGCGGTAAAAATCCCGTAAGCTGAACCTCTTTTTGAAATTGGTGTTATGTCAGCGATAGCAGCTCTCATTATCGTTTCGTGCGAACCAATCACTATACCAAAAATTACAACTCCTAAAATTATTAAAGCAAAACTGTAAGCAAAAACTAAGAACGGAATCGTTAAAGTTAACAAAGGAAGCAAGATTAGAAGAAGCAACCCTAATTTTTTACCTTTTTTCTCAAGCTTATCGTAAGCTTTTCCTATTAGCAAAGCAGTTATCGCATCAACTATCATGGCTAAGGAATAAATCAAAGGAATTTGAGCTTCAGGAATTATTTTATTAAACTTGAAATGATAGCCTAGAATTACAAAGTTTATAAAGCCGAGTGTTGTTGCAAAGACAAATAAAACATAAAGCCAAAAAATTCTTGTTAATTTTTTACTTTCCTTTTTTCTTTCTTTTTCAATTTTAGCATGTCTGAAGAAAAGATAAGCAAACAAAAGAAAAATCATTAAAACAAAAAAAGGAATTAAAAGAAGAGAAAAAGCCTGTTTATATTCTGCTAAGCTTACTGTTTTAAAATTCAAGAAAAAAATTGAAATCAACAAAGGACCTAATAAAGCACCAATTTGATCCAAAAATTCATGAATTCCAAAACCAAAGCCTGTGCCAACTTTTTTTGCAGAATAAGAAATTATAGTATCTCTTGCAGGATTTCTGATTGCTTTACCAATTCTTTCTAGAATTATGAAAAATATAGCAACTTGCCAGTTTCCTGCAAGAGCAA
The DNA here is from genome assembly GCA_038998335.1 of Candidatus Aenigmatarchaeota archaeon. Lineage (GTDB taxonomy): Archaea > Aenigmatarchaeota > Aenigmatarchaeia > CG10238-14 > SCSR01 > JAVZHQ01. The sequence continues at coordinate 540,894 of JAVZHQ010000001.1, forward strand.
GCAAAGGAATAGAAACAAGCAAAGCATAACCAAGAAAAGTTAACAGCCAGTAAGATTTTGTTTTGTCTGAAATGTAACCAGAAACTGCTCTCAAAGCATAGCCAAGAAATTCTCCCAAACCAGTGAAAAAACCAATTATTGCTGCACTTGCCCCAAGAATTTGCAAGTATTGACCGGTAATTCCTCTTGCCCCTTCATAAATTACATCTCCAAGCAAGCTAACTAAACCAAAAATTGTTATCAAGACTAACGCTTGCTTTACCAATTTCTTCATACAAACACAAGAAATTTTTATTTTTCAAACCTTAAAAACTATTCTAAGCTTAGGTCATAAAGAAAGTTGTAAATGTCAACATGAGCTCTATATTCTTTCATCAAACTTTCTATAACTTTTTTATTGGGCTTCAATTTTTCTATAGCAATTGGTAAGATATTTCTTGCTCTACTCATGCAATATACTGGTACTCCCAAGTAGTTTGTGATGTATTTTTCAGGAAAAGCTCCTCCCCATCTTCTATCTTCTCTGTAGCAAACTACTATTATTGAATTAACTTTTGCTCCACCTTCGTACAAATGCAGAGCAGTTGTTATAACAGAATCGCCAGTTGTGGCTGTATCTTCAAGCAAATTGAAAGTTTTGCCTTTAACATCTATGGGTGAAAGACTGTAGGGAAACTTTCCAGAAACACCGTGAGATTTGAGTTGGGAACGTAGAAAAATAAAATCTTTAAAGTCAAGCTTTTTATTTACTTCTATGGCTGGAAGAGTTGCAGATTCAGGAACTCCAACTAATGGATATTTGTCAAGATTTCTTGAAACCACAAAATCCTTAACAAAACTAGCAAATTTATCAAGTTTTTCAAAATTTTCTTGAAGCTCTCTTAAGTTGACATACCATGAACTTTCTTGTCCAGAGGAAAGTTTTATGGGTTCTTCAAAAAAACCGATACATTTATTTTCCACTAAGAATTCTATAAAATTTTTTTCGTCAAATTTTGCTTCCATCTCTTATAGCCTCCTTCAAAATTTTATCCCATTCTTCTGCCTTCTTTTTTATTACCTTGAAAGGGTCTTCCTCCGGATATTTTCTCCATTCCCCAGCAATGTCTCTTCCAACATTCCCAATTACTCCAGGAAAACTTATTCCTTCTTTTTTAAGATATTTTAAAACTCTAACAGGAACTCCTTGAGCACCTAGACCAGGAGCAAGTATCACTTGAGTATCGCAAACACCTCTTATTTCGCATGCTAATTCTTCATCTCTTGGACCTGCTACTATTCCAATCGGGGAATAATCCTGTTTAGGAAGCTTTTGGCTCCATTCGTTCGCAACTTTTAAAGCCAAAAATCTCCACATAGGAATTTCATTTATATTCAAGCTCCAAAACATTTCTGAATTAGGACTTGTCGTATAAACAAGAACAAAAATTCCTTTTTCATCCAAGTAAGGAGTGAAGGAATCTATTACATCATTTAACCATGGTAATGCGTTTACTGTGCAGGCATCTGCATCTATTTCTTTCAAATATCTCCTTGCATATTCTGCTGCAGTAAACCCAACATCATTTGCTTTCGAATCGACGATAAACAATCTTCCTTTATCCTTAGCATATTTGCATATTTCCTTTAGGGAATCTAAATCCTTCCCACTACCCACATAACCTGATAAGTTTGCTTTAAAAGCAAGAGCTACATTATAAGTTGAGTTGATCATCTCTCTAGCCCACTCTCTTAGGTCATAACTTGGGGGAATAACTTCCGGTAACGGATCCAAACCAACGCAGAGAATACTTTTTGCCTCTTTATATGCAGCTTTTACTCTATCTTCAAAAAGCATATTAACTAAATAAAGGATTAAAAATAAATAATTTGCCAAATTCAAGGATAAGAATAAATTAAGACCAACCTTCCTTCTCCATCTTTCAGATAAAGTGTATCTTCATCGTTATTCCAAACTGGGTATTTGCTGTTTAGAAAAATTTCATTTTTAGTGTTATTTCCAAAACCAGAAAGAATTTTTACTTCTGAGTTAGGTTGAAGTAAAAACTCAGAAAGATAAAAAGAGCTAAAGCTTCTATCCCTAACATTCCATTTAGTGATGTTTATAGAAAAGTTACAGACATTTTTCAAAACAAAGTATTCGTCATTTAAATTCTTGCTGTCATCACCTTTAGCATCGTAATGAAACTCTTTTACTTTAATACAGTCGCTAAACTTGGAAAATTTTCCCCAGATTCCAAGCTTGTTCTTTCTTGCGTATTCCTCTGCTTCTAAAAGTTGAGAAGAATATTTTTGGTTTGAAGAAACTATGTAAACGCTTGCAAAACCTTGCCTAACCATTTCCAAATTAACAAAAGTATCGCCAACAAAAACATACCTCAAAAGCCTTCCGCTTGAATCTGAATTTGTAGTATCAGCCTCAAGAAAAACGTTTTTATTTTCTACCATTTCCCTTAACTTTTCCTTTGCTTCTTGGTAAAAGTACTTGTTCTTTTCTGGAGCATCCACTCCTAAAAGTCTAACCTTTTTTCCATTAGCTAGTTCAAAAGTATCGCCATCTATAACCCTTGCAACAGTAACAAGAGTTTTGTTCGAAGAATTCTTAGAAAAAAGAAAGTAAGAGAAAGCTAAAATTAACAGTAAGACAATCAAAATTGGTAGAATTACCTTAAGCTTCATGTTTTTCTGTTTAAACTTTTACCAATTAACTTAATCTCACTACCAAAGGTGGTAATTTTAAGATTTTGTCTAACGAAATTTAAAAAGTGAGGCTTTTCGAGATAAACTCAAACTCTGGAATTCCTTTGGTTGGAGCAATTTGTTTTGGTATAATAGATAGAGGCACAAATCTTTTACAGATTAGACCGAGTACACTTTGCAGTTTAAGCTGCGTCTTTTGCTCAACAGACTTAGGACCAAACTCAAGAACAAGGGTTACTGAATATATTGTTGAGCTTGATTATTTGCTTGAGTGGGTAAAAGAAGTTGCAAAATTTAAAGGAAAAAAACTTCAGGCTCACGTGGATTTTGGCGAGCCAACTTTATACCCTAAGTTAATAGAGCTCGTTCAAGGATTAAAAGAGATAGAAGGAATAGAAATCGTTTCCATGGAATCAAAAAACTTGCATCTTAACTTTAGAAAAATAGATGAACTTGCTGAAGTTGGGCTTGATAGAATCAATTTATCTATAGATGCTTTAGATCAAGAATTAGCAAGAAAGTTGGCAGGAACTGAAAGTTATGATGTTACTAGAATAATAGAACTTGCAGAGTATATAGTAAAAACTAACATCAAACTTTTGTTAGCTCCTGTATGGGTTCCTGGTTTGAATGATCAAGAAATTCCTAAAATAATTAGGTTTGCAAAAGAAATAGGAGCAAAGCTTGGGATTCAAAAGTACGAAGCTCACAAGTTTGGTAGAAAGCCTGAGGGTGTTAAGCCGATTAGCTGGTGGAAATTTTATCGAAAGCTTGAAGAATGGGAAAAGCAGTTCAACGTTAAGCTAAGAATTACACCAAAAGATTTTGGAATAGAAAAGAGAAAAATGCTTCCTATTCTTTTCGAAAAAGGGCAAAAAGTTAGAGTTAAAATAAAAGCTCCTGGATGGATTAGAAACGAAATGATTGGAGTAGCTAAGAATAGATGCATAAGCATAGTTGATTGTCAAGCAGAAATTGGAGATGAAGTAAAAGTGGAAATTCTTGAGAACAAGCATAACCTTTATGTTGCAAGAATGGTTTGAAGAAACATTAAGTGGGTTGGAATTTTACCGGAATTAAACCTCCGAAATAAAAGTATATTTATAGCTTTATACTATTTATGATGAACGTTTGGCTTTCCAAGGTAATAGATAACGGAAAAGTTTTGAGTGAGTTAAGTACTCAAGAGATTAAAACTGTCGAAAGAGATTTTAGATGTATACTTTGCAAAGGTTCAAGACTTCTTTGTGGAAAGGCTAGATGCCCTATTTTAATAAGAATTTATACTCAAATAAAAATTCAACCTCTCGTTCAAAAGACAGAACTAGAAGGCTCAAGTCCTCCTGACATTTTTGTGGGCAGAATAGGATATCCTTATGTTTATGTTGGACCTTTAATCCCTCCTTTGAAAGGAGATACATCAATCCTTTCTTGTCCAGAATTTTGGCACGGAAAAAGTATAGATGAAATAATTAACCTAAGGTTTCAGCTTGTTAGGGGAAAGTATCGCACGCATGTAAAAAATTTTGAAGGAAAAATTGTTGAGTTAACAAGAGAAATAGCTTTAAGCAAAAGCTCAGTAGAAAGTGAGGCTCATTTTAAAAGAAAGCCTTCTGGAACAATAGTTTTAGACGATGAAGTTCAACCTTTTGGTCCTTCTGCTCCTTTAAAAAACTTGTTTGTTGGTAGCATAAAAACAGATCAAAAAATAGAAAAAGCTTATAACGATACTGACTTGAAAGCTAGCGAAGCAGTATTTTGGCTTTATGAAAAAGGGGTTTTAATTTCAAGAATCCAAAGAGCTTTCTCTGCTGGATTGTTTGGAATAGAAGAAAACCGAAAGCTAGTTCCTACTAGATGGTCTATAACTGCTATCGATTCAATAATTTCTCAAAAACTCTTGGAACAAATAAAAACTTTTCCTTTGATAAACGAGTTTAGAGTTTACGAGCATGAAGCCTTGGACAATAAATGGATTGTTTTAATGATTCCTGATTATTGGAGCTATGAACTGATAGAAGCTTGGTATCCTGGAACAACTTGGAACCCAAAAGGAAAAAATATATGGATAATTTCTGATTGGGAGGGATTTGAAGGAAGGAGCAGCTATCCTAGTATAGGAGGGTGTTACATGGCTAGTAGGCTTAGTATATCATCAAAATTGAAAGAAGAAAAAAGACAGGCATCAGTGATAGTATTGAGAGAAATACACCCAGGCTTTATCATGCCGCTAGGAGTATGGAATGTTAGGGAAAATGTAAAAGAGGCCTTGAAAAATAAACCATTGATATTTGATACTTTAGAAAAAAGTTTACAATACATCTCCACAAAATTGAATATCCCTTTAATAAAATGGATTAGAAATAGCTTTCTTCTAAGAAAGTTTCTATTTCAAAAAAGACTTTCTCATTTTTTAAAAACCACAGCGTAGGCTTTTTGCTATTATCTTTGGAAACTATATTTTCTTTTAATAGTTGCCTCATATGTGCCCAAATAAGTGTTTGGTTTAATCCGGTCAACCTTGAAAGTTCTGGTACGGAAGAAGGTTTATTTAACAACATTTTTAATATTTTCTTCCTATTTTTATGGATATCTACAAAACTTTTTACTGCTTCTTGGAGTAATAGACTCTTCTTAGGATGAGTAAAACCAATTTTATTTAAAAAATTTTCTAAACTCTTTTTTCCAAAAACACTAAACCTTAAGACGATTTTATTTCTTTCCCTCTTATCTCTAAAAATCTCTTGTTTTGTTATTTTACCTGATTTGATTCCAAACTCTGATAGTATTTCTTTTATCGAACATAGAAAATTTTCTAGGGAACCCTTTAGTTCAAGTAATTTTCCTTGTGCAAAAATTATTGCCTGACTTCTACTCTTTTTATTTTTCTTCTTAACACATCCTTCATCATCAAAAATTCCACGTAGAAAAGATAATTTAATTTCTTTAGAACCATTTTTAATCCATTCTGGAACATCAAAGCATTGAAGAGTTTTATTGCCAACAGGAACTCCTGCTCTATGAAGTACAAAACCAACGAAAGGGCAAAATTTAACTTGAATTCTTCCATCCTTAAGTTTAATGATAGTTCCTCTCGTTCTGCCTATAGCTTTATTAACACAATCACATACTTCTTTAACTAATTTCCTTTCATTATTCCAAAAAGAAAATCTAAATGTGTCTTTTTCTATACTTCCATCCCCCATACCTTTAGCAACAAGTAATGCTAATTCTGGAGATTCTATAATGGGAAGCTTAACTTCAGTTACTTTTCCTGACATTCCACCTTTGATAGCAACTACATGCTTTTCTAATTCTTCTTCGGAAATTTCAGTAATCGCAATTAATTTTTTGAGTATTTGCCATTTTATAAACTTTGTTTGACCTATTTTCATTAACCTTATAGAGTCCGGGTCACATTCTAGTTTTTTTGCCAAATTTTTAATCATGCCTTCTTTTTCGATAGCTTTTCTAAATAGTTCTAACCTAAACTTGTCCTCGATCAAAAATCTAAAGCTCCTACACATTAAATCTTTCAATCTTACTTCCATCTTTCTCACTTTTAATTACTTGATTGCTATCTTTCAGTATATTACTTTCGGGGGTTCACTTCCGATGAAAAATAGCCTGAAGATTTTTATAAGTAGCAATTAATCTAAATTTATGCAAGTAAAAGAAATAAAGTGCAAATCCATTTTAAACAGAAGCAAGCTTGCTGATTATTGTATAAATTGTTATGTTGGCTGCGAGCACGCTTGTGTTTATTGCTATGCAGAATATTACACAAAAAAATACACTCAGCATAAAGAAGAGTGGGGAAGTTTTGTTGACGCTAAAATAAACTCTCCTGAAATTTTAAGAAAGGAAATCTTGAACAAGAAAAAAGGTAGCGTTTTCCTTTCTTCTTTAACAGACCCCTATCAGCCTTTAGAAAAAAAGTATGAACTAACAAGAAAATGTTTAGAGATTCTACAAAGAAACAATTTTTCTGTTTGCATACAAACAAAATCTTCTTTAGTCTTAAGAGACCTTGAAATTCTTAAAAAGTTTAAAGATTGTGAGGTTGGCTTTACAATAACAACATTAGAAGAGAAAATAAGAAAAAATTTTGAGCCTTTTTCTTCTAGCGTTGATGAAAAATTAGAAGCTTTAAGTATATTGAAAGAAAATGGAATCAAAACTTTTGTTTTTTTCGGTCCAGTTTTGCCTTTTCTTTCTGATAAAAATTTAGAAGAATTTTTTGAAAAACTTTCTAGCTTAACTGATTATTTTTTTGTCGATAAGCTTAACATTAAACCTGGAACTTGGGAAAAATGCGAAAAGATTTTGAAAGAGAAATATCCTGAGCTTCTAGAAAAATGGCAGAGAATATTTTTTGAGAAAAACGATTACTATAAAAATTTGAGGAAAAAGATAGAGGAAATTGCAAGAAAAAATAAACTGAAAGTTATTTTTTGTTACTAGTTACTTTTACACCTTCTTCAAAAGCCTTTTCATCTTTTTCTCCAAACTCTTCTATAACTTCAGAAGTTTTCATATCTCCGAGCCTTTCAGCACAATCTTTACAAATAGTTACTGTTTTTTTAGTATCTTCGTCGCCAGCGGTAAAAACTATTCCTTCCTTCCCGCAAATAGAGCATTTGCCTTCAAAAGTAGCTGAAAGCTTAATCCTCATACTTAATTTTTGTTTTTCATACTTAAAAACAAATTTTTAATTTTAAAATTATAATTTTATCATGTAGCTAAAGGAAGAAAAGATGTCTAATGCGTTAAAAACCATAGTTCACTTTTCAATAGGCTATAGATGTGGCGACGAATACTATCAAAATTTTATTCCTTATAGTGGTGGGCTTTGTGATGTTGTAAAAGGAATAGCTGAAAGAACTCCTTATAATGTTATCGTATACACAAGAAGAAGGGATAAGCTCTGGGTAAACGAGAACGAGCTTGGTCTTGATACTGTAGTTAACTATTACCCTGCTCCAAACGTTAGAGTTGTAGGGGTGCCTGCGGTCAAGTTATTGAGATGGGAAGAGGAAATTCTCAGCAGCTTGAATTACCTTTACAGTATACCAATAAATGAAAAACAAGAAAGAAGGGACGAAATAGTAAGGGAAATAGATTATAATGCAACTGTGGTTAAAAGGTTAATTAAAGGTTATGACGGAATTAAAATCGATAACAATGAAATTATAATTCATGGTCATGATTGGCTTAATGCTGCTTCTCTTTATTTGATTAAAAAACATTACCCAAAAACCAAAACAGTTTTTCAAGTTCACTTAAGTAGCACGAGAAACGATTATTCAGACAAAAGGCTTGTTTACGAAAAAATTGGATGTGAAGCTAGCGATAGAATTGTTGCAGTTTCAAATTCTCAAGCAAGTTCACTTTTTCTACACAAGCTAGATGAGAAAAAAATAAGGGTTATACCCAATGCAATAGACACAAGAAAATGGGCACCTCCTTCGACTGAACTTGAGTTTAAAGAAATAGAAGAAGTTAAGGCAAAGTATGGAATAAAAGGCCCTTACATTCTTTCTACGGGAAGGTATGTTGAGGAAAAGGGTCATGCTGCGCTTCTTCTTGCCTCTTCAATATTTCTTAAAGAGCATCCAGATTTCTACTTAGTAATAGCAGGTTTTGACGGAAACAAAGTGTTTTACGATTTTCTGAGAGAAGTAAGGGAAAGGATGGAAGATAATATTAAGGAAAGGGTAATACTTTTCCCTCAAGAAACAACTTTAAACGAGAGGGAAGAGATAAGGTTAAACCAAGGCTGTGAAGCCTATGTTTGCCTTTCTCATTATGAGGCTTTTGGTTTGGTTGCTATAAAAGCAATGGCATGTGGTAAGCCTGTTGTAGCGAGCAATATACCTACTTTTGAAGAAGTTATTGGAGATACAGGAATAAGAGTGAGGATTGAAACAAAGGAAATTGCTAACGGGCTAGAAAAAGCAATAGAAGAGAGAAATTGCTACGGGGAAAAGGCTAGAAGAAGAGTAAGCGAAAAGTTTTCTTGGGATGTTATATCAAAGGAATACAAAAGACTTTACGACGAGCTTTACGAAACATAAAAAATTGAGAATCTATATTCTATAGAATAAAAAAATATTTATTGAAGTTGCCCTCCTTATTTTCTTTAGAAAATAAAAAGAGGTGGAAAAAATGGCAAAGAAGAAAAAGAAGCCTTGCTAATTTCTAAACTTCTTTTCTTTTTTTATATTCTTGCTTTGCACCCTAGCTCAAAAATTTCTTTGTTCATGCTAAAATACTTCTCTGGGACTATTCTTCTTATTCCTTCGAACAGGCTTTCCTTTTTTAAAGGAATCAAGCTTGAACAACTAGCAACGCCAAGCATAAAAACATTAGCCCCTGTTGTGCTTCCGAATTCTTTTTTCAAGGTTTTACTTGCGTCTACAAAGAAAACTTTTGAAGAAAATTCTTTCAAAATCTTTTTTATTTCCTCGTTGGAAGGATATTTCTCGCCAAGAGCAGAAGATGAAATAGGAACTATTCTCTCAGAATCTATGAGGAAAACAGTTTTTTCTTTTGAACCATAAACACAAGCTCTTAAAGCTTCCAAAGGCTCTAAACCAATTATTAAATCTGCCTTTCCTACTCTTACTGTTGAAGAATAAATCTTTTTTCCAAACCTTACATGGCAAGGAATGCTTCCTCCTCTTTGTGAAAGTCCATGAAGCTCTGAAGTTTTCACGTCATAGCCTTCTATTAAAGCAGCTTCTGCTATTATCAAAGCTAAAGTTAAGGAGCCTTGACCACCAACTCCTGCTATCACAAGGTTAAACTCTTTCATTTTTTATACCTTAAGCTTCTAGCTTTTGCAAGTACCATTACAACAAATACGTAAGCTAAAAACTCGATTAGAGAAGCTAAAAAGAGTAAAGATTGTAAAAAGAAAAGGCCAAAAAGAGAGGTTAAGCTGCCTAGAATTAAAAACATAAATGAAAGCGATGCAAAAATTCCAAGCCTATGCCTAAGGATAAATAAGCTTATGCTTAAAACAATTAACGCCAAAATATACAATACTCTAAATATAAGAGGAATGTATATGAAGGGTGGAAACGCTTGTATTTCCCAGTAAAAATAAATACTTCCTAACGAAAACGCTGCATAAAATATTAATCCAAACCCTGAAACATAAGCTAAGTATAAAATTAACTTGTTTTTTAAAATTTCTCCTATAGCTACGAGACCTATTAAAATTCCAACATAAAACAATAAAACAAAAAAGTATCCTAATATTAAAAATAAATAAGTTAAGTTAATGTTATCCTGAGCAGCAAAAGCCCCTGAAACAAACCCTAAGATAAGGCTTAGAACTAAAGCTGATAAGCTCATCCAAAAAGCTAAATCAATTCTCTTTAATCTATTTGGTTCTTTCATTCTTTCACCCTTATCGCATTGTATGGACAAACTTGAAAGCAAACAGCACAACCTGTACAAAGCTCTTCGTCTATGACAAAATCTTCTCCTTCTTTTTTAATAGCTGGGCAAGCAAACTCATTTAAACAAATCCCGCACTTAGTGCACTTTTCCTTTGAAATCTCAAACTTTGGAATTTTTATTCCTTCTTTTTTCTTGTCCCTTACAGCAAGCAGCTGACAATACCTTCTTGCTATTATAACAGAAACCTTATCCTTTTCCAAAAACTCTTTAATTGCTTCTTCCATTTCTTTTAAATTGAAAGGATCTACAACCTTAACATTCTCTACACCACAAGCTCTGACTAAATTTTCCAAGTCTATTGCTTTTGTTTCCTCGTTTAAACCAGTTTTTCCTGAACCAGGATGTGGTTGATGACCTGTCATAGCAGTTACTCTGTTATCCAAAATTATTACTAAAGGATTTGACTTGTTAAAAACCATGTTTATTAAAGCTGGAATTCCTGCATGGAAAAAAGTAGAATCGCCAATAAAAGCTATCGCTTTCTGATTTGTTGCTTTTTTTATTCCGTGCACAACTCCTTCTCCTGCTCCCATAGAAATTATAAAATCTAAGGTTTTCAAAGGAGGTAAAATTCCAAGCATGTAACAACCAATATCACCGCCAAAAACAGCATCTTTTGCAACTTTTTTCACAGCATAAAAAGTTGCTCTATGTGGGCAACCAGGACACATTACAGGAAACCTTCTTGCAATTTCTATTTGCTTGTACTTTTTGGAGATCTCTTCTATTTTGTTCAAATTCTTTCCAAGAATTTTTCCTATAGCAAGAAAAACTATTTCTTGGCTTAGCTCGCCAGCTTTTGGAATTAGTTCTTTTCCGTAAATTTTAACTTTCGGGTTTGCATCTTTAGCTATTGCCTTAACTTTTTCCTCAAGGATATCGTCAAGTTCTTCTACTATTAAAACCTTTTTTAAGTTTTTAAGGAATCTTGCAATCTTTTTTTCAGGCAAAGGATTAGTAAGGCTTAGTTTTAGAACTGGAACTTTAACTTTTAAGTCTTCTAGAGCTTCCATCACATAGGCAAAAGAAACCCCTGAAGCTATTATTCCAAACTTGCTCTTAGATTTTTCGTTAACTACAAAATTAATTTCTGTTTTTTCTGAAAATTCCTTTATTTTTTCCATTTTTTCTAGAAGCTTTTTGTGCAACTCAATAATTTTTGGAGCAAGGTTAAAGTACTTTTCATCCTTCTTGAAAAAACCTTTAGCTTCTTCTTTCTTTATTTCATCCAATAAAACTATTCCACGAGTATGGCTTACCCTAGTTGTTAGTCTTATTAAAACTGGAATTTTATATTTTTCTGAAATTTCAAATGCAATCTTTGTAAAATCTTTGCATTCTTGCGGGCTAGAAGGTTCTATCATAGGAACATGGGCTAAAAAAGCATAATGCCTAGAATCTTGCTCACTTTGGGCTGAACTAAAGCAGCTTGGATCGTCAGCAACAACTATTACTAAGCCTGCGTTCAAATCAAAGTAAGCTACAGGAAAGAAACTGTCAGAAGCAACATTCAAGCCAAAATTTTTAAAAGAAACTATTGATTTTAAGCCAGAAAAAGAGGCTCCTGCTGCAGCTTCTAAAGCAACTTTTTCGTTAACTGAATACTCGAAATAAATTCCTGTTTGTTTTGCTATCTGAGCAAAAGTGTCGCCAATTTCAGAAGCTGGAGTGCCAGGATAAGTTGTTGCAAACTTTACTCCAGCTTCCAAAGCACCTCTTACAATTGCTTCATTTCCTAAAAGAATGACTTTTTTTCCTTTTTCTTCTAATAGCTTCATGTTTTTCGCTAATTAATTTTTGAATAACTTAAAGAAAAAGCTATTTCTTTTTATCTCTTCTTTTTTGGCTTCTTTTTTAGTTCAACTTTTGGTTTCTCTTTAGGTTTAGGCTTCTCTTCAACTTTTGTTTGTAATTTTTTGGCTATTATTTTTGTGATGATAAAAATAGCTAAAATAACAACTATTATTCCTAACCAGAAAACTAAAATTGGTAGTTTTCCCTCTTCAGGTTTTTCTTCGCAAATCCTTTCTTCTTCTGGTTTATTAGCTACAGTTCCACATCTATTCCTATCCATACAAACTCTTGTTTGTTTCCCTCCTATACATGCAGTCCATTCAGAACAAACCCAATCTTCTGTGCAAGGAGTAACTATAGGAACGCAAGCATGATTCTCGCATTTGTAGCCAGAAGCGCAAGCTTTATCATAATACTCGGCTTCTCCTACACAACATTCATAAGGACAAGTTTGCTTAGATTTTTCTCCTGCTATTGCAAAGTAGCTTAGCCCTGGACTAGAAGCTTCAAAGTAAATGTCCTCTGAATCCTCTCCTATTCTTAGAGTGTTAAGCTTTTCCCATCTGTAAGTGTACCTGTATAAAGCTATTGAATCGAGTTTTATGTTATTGGAGTTAATCCAAGATTTTTGAACTCTAAACCTAAGCTTAACTTCTGTTATGTTTTCGTCATGAATATTCTTCTTGTCAACTCTTATGTAGCGATAAACGTTAGCTAAAGCAGGAACTTCTTCTGGTTTTTCATCTAGTTTTGTTATGTTTATTTGAACAGAAGTTACTCTATTTCTAACTGAAATAACTATTTGAGTAAAATCTATTCCTTCTGTTTTTTGTATGCTAACATTAGCTTTGCTCATGGCTGCTATTAAAGGAATAAAGATAATAGCTTTTCCTGGAGTTGTTGATACTGTTGTTAGAGGAGCTCCTGCCCCTGGACCTAGAGATGGTAGTGAAGGTGAAGGTGGTGAAGGTGCTACATATTCGTCGCTTAAAGGCCAGAAATCAACATTTTCTCCACAATCTACCCCAGGAGTACAAGGTTGCATGTTTGATATGTTTAAAGCAGAATCACAGAACCCATCTTTATTGTTATCTGTACATATGTCGGAGTATCCGTCGTTAGTCGAATTTGTCCAGTAGTTACCTCCTATATAGTTCCCAGGGGAGTGGATTCTTGTTCCTGATTGCTTTGTGGTATTCCAGAAATTTGGGAGTATAGTTGCCCCAGAAAGAAATACATTATCTGTATTGTTAAGTAAATTGTTAAACAGAAAGTTATTTTCTGAATATCCTATCTTTATACCATAGGAATTGTTTTGGATTATGCACGAATTTACTTTGTTACTACTAGAATTTTGTATGTAAATTCCATTTTTGTTAGAACCAATTATCGAATTTATAACTTTATTATCGGGACTTTTAAAAAGATGGATTCCATAGTCTTCATTTGAAATGAATGTAGAATTGATGATAGTGTTTTTTGAACTATTAAAGAGAATTATACCATTTCTGTTATAGGAAGAATTAATATTAGTGAAGTTTGAATTATCAGTTCTATGAACATATAGTGCGTTATTTTTTGTTGCTGGATAAGACTGAATTGTTACATTTATTATATTTGAATTGTCTGCGTTACATAGAACGAGTTCAGAAAGAACTTCATTAGTAAGAGTTACAGAAGAATTAAAATATTTTATCGGTGCACCTGTACCTTTAACATTTTCTAAATAGTTATTACATTCTGAATCTACGGAAGCAAAAATACTAAAATCAAATACCAAATTTCCTGAAAAAGTTGAATTGATGATTTTGTTGTTAGAGCTTGAATAGATTAATATACCATGATTGGGGCTCGAAATACTTGTTATATCTTGGAGAGTATTGTCGTTCGCATGCATTATTAGAATGTTAGTAGTAGACCAATTTGTTACAGTACAATTTTTTACAGTTATATTTGTACTTTCTTGAGAGGTTCGATTAATATAAATTCCAATTCCAAAGGATGCCGAAGCATTTCCTTTTATTGTGTGACCTTGACAATCTAGAATAACATTCTTGGCAGAAATGTTCATACATATTAACACTGATGATTCGATGTCATTATCTAAATAGTAAGTTGCTCCATCTTCGTCTAAGTCAGAGCAGCCAAACAAGTAAAATGGCGAGACTGCATCGATTATCACAGTCCTGTTGTTTTCAGCATATTCGTAAACTTCTTCTGTTTCGTTAAAACAATAAACATTCCATTCATAAGCACCATCTTCCAAATTTTCTAAGTAAATTCCGTTTTCTCCTTCAACGATTTCAGTTTGGTTTGTTTCGTTAGCAGCCCATTCACCGGTAAAATTTCCAAATAAAGTACAATTTTTAATTACTATAGAAGAATCATCCCATTCAACTTCAAAAGTAAAGTTTACATTTTTTGTGTTAACAACTTTATTGTTCTCAGGAGATAATAGGGTAACGTTTAAATCGTCTCTTAAGCCAGCATCAGGAAAAGCTTTTAAAACAAGAATTAGAAAGAACGAAAAGGAAAACAAGATAATAAGAAAAAATTTACTTGAAATATTTAATTCCATAAATATTTTTTAAAAATTTGGGCTAATAAACATTTCTAAACCCTAAATTCTTCCCACTTTACCTTTTTTTCTTCAACTATTTCCTTAACTTTCTTCTGAGCTTGGGTAAGCCTGCTTTCTCCAGATTTCACTTCACAAAAAACTATTTGCCTTAAATTTTTTCCTTCAGAAGAAGAATAACCATCAAAAATTATTAGGTCTATTGGGTCGCCTAGCCATCTTATGTCATGAGCATCGTAAGGAAAATTCTCAAGAAAAGGTACAAGCTTTTCCAAAGCCTTTCCAGACAAAGCTCTTGCACTTCTTTTTATAGCATCTTCCCTTATTCTTTCCTCTTCCTTTTCCTTCCACTCTTTTATTCTTTGCTCAAACTTCATTTTCCACTCTCTATTCTTAAAAAGAAGGTAGAAAATTATGGCCAAAAGAAAAATTATTAAAACAAAAAGTAGCTCGCCCACAATAATTTATTGGAAAACTTAGGATAAATCTATAAGCCTAGAAAAGCTTTAAGCAAGTTGAAAATTCCAAATATTGATAGAAGAATTATTAGTCCTCCTATAAAAGACCCTATGAAAATAGCAAGCAAAGATTTTTTCCAGTCAAGGTTTAAAAGCCAAGCTAAAGTGCTTGCAGTGTAGGTTCCGCTAAAAGGCGAAGGCAAGAACATTAGAAAAGCTATTCCTATTGTTCCGTATTTCTCGACATAAGGCTTTCCTTTGTTCCTTATTTTCTCCAAATATTTTCTAAAAATGCCTATTCTTGAAAGAAAAATTTCGTAGAAAAAGTTTAAACCAAAGAAAACCGGAAAGAACAAAAAACAATTAACTGCTATTGAAATAGAAAAAACTGTTATTGGGTCAAGACCTAAAGCTAAGCCTAAGGGTATTGCTCCGACTTGCTCAACAGTTGGGATTAGATTTGCAAGAATAACGTATAAAGTTTTTTCCATGATTAAAATTTTGTTTGAAAGGTTAAAAGATTTTTTTATCTTTTAACAAAATAGAATAATGCTCGAAAGTTTAATCGAAGCGATAAAATCCTTCATAATATCCTCTGGGGATTTTGGAATTTTTTTCGGTAATTTCTTGGCTTCAAGTATAATACCAATTCCTTCTGAAGCTGTTTTGTTTGTTCAAGGTGCTTCTGGTTTAGAAATAGTTAAAGTAACAATTCTAGGAGCAGTAGGTTCAACCTTGGGCTCCTTAGTTTGTTATTATCTTGGAAGATATGGAAGAAATTTTTTGGAAAAATATGGGAAGTACTTTTTTGTTTCTTCTGAAAAGTTAAAGTTTAGCGAGAAATGGTTTAAAAAATGGGGAAGCTATACTGTTTTGGTAAGCAGGATTATACCAGTAATTCCTTTCAAAATATTTTCAATAGCTTCCGGGATTTTAAAAATGAAGCTAAAAACTTATTTTATTTTAACTCTTATTGGCTCGTTTCCAAGATGCTTCTTACTTGCTTACTTTGGCTTTTTAGCTTCTTCTAATATTTACCTTTCGATTTTGGCAATAGCAATTCTTTTTGCTGTTCCTGCTTTGATAGATAGAATAAAAAGATAGCCCCGAGCGGATTCGAACCGCTGTCACGAGGGTTCTTCCTCATCTTTTTTCAGAGCTTTGATGAGACCAAAGCCTTATACTAAGCTTCGTATGCTTGGCCGCTGCACCACGGGGCTTTTCGAAACTTATAATTAATAAAGAAAAAGAAAATAAAAATTTTTTCCTAGCTTATTTTTGGAATAAACTGAATCGCAGGAACAAGTTCACAATCAAAATTATTGCAGTATATTACGTAAGAAAGGCACAAATCCAAAACGAAAAATATGAATAGCAAAATTACAAAAGTTAAAAAAACTTTAAGGCTTGTTCCAGCTTTCATTTACCTCCCTCATACCTTTTTGAGTTATTGCATAGCAAGTTTTACCTATAACTTCAACATAAGTTACTAAACCTTTATCTATTAAAAGCTTAACTATTGTCTCAACTGTAGAAACAGGATTTTCTACCTTTTTTTCCAAAAATAAGACCAATTCTTCCTTTTTTACAAGCATTTTCCTTGCTATTTCCTCTAAAACCTCTTTTTCTAACCCATCTTGAATCATTTATACCACTAAATCTCTTTTAAGTTGCATGGCCTTTTCTTTTCCCAAAAGTTTTTCAACAATTTTTAAAGCAAACTCTATTGCAGTACCAGGAGCTTGAGAAGTTATTACATTTTTATCAACAACAACTCTTCCTTCTCTTGGATGAGGCAACTCTTTTTCCATTCCAGGATAAATTGTTGCTTCTTTATCCTCTAAAACTCCTGCCTTTGCAAGAATAGAAGGAGAAGCACAGATTGCAGCTATGAGCTTATTTTTTTCATCAAAGTTTTTTATTATCTCGATAATCTTCTGGCTTTTCCCCAAGTTTATATAGCCTGGGTTTCCTCCTGGCAAAACTATTCCATCATAATCTTCAGGATTAATTTCATCTAGCCTTTTGTCAGCCATTACGCTTATTCCTCTTGCGCTTTTGATTACTGTTCCCACTACACCTACAGTATCAACCTTAATTCCTGCCCTTCTTAAAATGTCTATAATAGCGAAAGCTTCTATTTCCTCAAAACCCTCAGCTAAGGGAACTAGGATTTTCATATAAATAATTTGGTTTTATGAGGTTAATACTTTTGCTATTTCCTTGCCGAATTCTTCTGCAGCTTCTGGACCAGAAGCAGTTATTATATTTTCATCTCTAACAACGCTTTCTTCTAAATATTCTACCCCTGCTCTTCTAAACTCTGCTAAGACAAAATCTGCAGGAAAAGCTGTTGCTTTTTTTCCTTTCAAAATTCCTGCCTTTGTTAAAACATAAGGAGCAACACAAATTGCAGCTATTAGCTTTTTCTGCTCAAAAAATTTTCTAACTAAGTTTAAAACTTCTGGATACTCTGCAAGCTTTGGACTTCCTGTTCCCCCTGCTATTATCAAAGCATCGTATTCGTTAGGGTTTACCTCTCTAACTGTTATTTCTGGTTTTACTTTCATTCCCAACATACCTCTTGCCTCTTCTTTTGTTATGCTTGCAACAGTAACTTTTATTCCTCTTTCCTCCAAAATTTTCTTCGGAATTTTTAATTCTTCATCTCTAAAATTTTGCTGGGCTATTATGTAAAGGGTTTTTTTCATGTTTTTCACCATTATATACTTTAAAGAATTAATTGATATTTATGTTAGAGACTTTTCTCTCCCAAGCTTTAGAGTGGATAAGAGTTTTTTCCTATCCTGCAATATTTTTTGTAAGTTTTCTTGGAACTTCAACCATTTTCTTACCTTTCCCTATTTACTTGATAATTTTCTTTTCAAAAGAACTTGGGCTACATCCTTTTCTTGTTGGAATGTTAGCAGGAATTGGTTCAGCACTAGGAGAATTTACTGGCTATGGAATAGGTTATGGAGGAAGAAAACTTTTAAAGAAAAAAAGCAGATGGCTCAAAATTGCAGAAGCTTGGTTTAAGAGAAACGGCTTTATAACAGTTTTTATCTTTGCCTTAACTCCTTTACCAGATGATGTTGTGGGAATAATAGGAGGAATTACAAAGTATGATGTAAAAAAATTTTTTATCGCTTCTTTACTTGGAAAAACCTTGCTTTGTTTGAGTATTTCTTATCTAGGGTATTTAATTCTTCCTCACTTAGAAGGTGTACCTTTGCTATGAAGCTTAAGCAAGTTATTATAGTTAGAAAAGATTTGGAAATAGGAAAAGGGAAGCTTGCAGCTAGCGTTGCTCATGCTTCTGTGGCATGTGTAAGAAAAAGCGAGAAAAAAACAATTGAAGAATGGGAAAAGCAAGGATCAAAAAAAATTGTTTTAAAAGTTAGTAGTTTAAAAGAACTAAAGAAAATTTATAAAAAAGCTAAAGATTCTGGTCTAGTTTGTTTTTTGGTTAAGGATGCAGGTTTAACCCAAGTTAAAGCAGGAGAAATTATTTGTTTGGGGATAGGCCCTGCTGATGAAAAAGAAATAGATAAGATAACTGGAAAATTAAAGCTTCTTTAGGATTAACACTTAAGATACTTTTCCAGTTCTTCTTTTGGAGTTAACCCTTGAAAAACTTTTTCGTCAATAATCACAGAAGGATAAGTTGTGACGTTAAACCTTTTTGTTAAATAATCTACAACCAACAAATCAACATCTGCAGTGAGCGGAACTAGCATCATTTTTCTTCCGCATTTTTCTTTTAAATCAAGCAAAATTGCTGATTGTAGTTTATTATTAATTTCTTCTTCACTTGTTAAATTTTTCTTTTTAAACAAGTGAATAACAATACTATAATCAAGCTTACACCTTTCTTTAAGCTCGATGGAACCAAAAAGAAACTGAACTTGGAGCAGAGTATACCTTCTCCACTCTTGCTCAAGCTCAGGAGTAAACCTGCTTGCTTCTATAGCTTGCTCTATAACTTTCCCATAACTATAAATTTTTTCGTTGTACTCTAAATTTTCCTCAAAAGCTAAATCACAGTTGTTTTTTTCAAGGTTAATAAAGTAGTAGTTTAACAATCTGGCATCATTCCATCTTATCTCACTTTCGCTTATGCTTTTTCTTATGCCTGACAACCTATAATTTTCAACTATTATTCCTATCATTAACCCTATGAGGAAAATTAAGACAGTGAAAATTGTTGGAGCATAATGAATACTTACTTTGTAAACCATCTTCTTTCTCCTTTTAAGTACTTGTAAGCTCCGATAATAAGAATAATTGGGGCAAGAAAAGCATAAATAGTTATGAAGCATAGCAGTTCAAAAAAATTTAACTTGTAACTATGCTGCTTAAGAGATATTCTAAGCCAAACCATAGCTAAGAGAAAGGTTATAACTCCTAGTATAAACTTAATGTCTGGGTTAAAAACAAGCTCCCATCTTGTAAAAGGGTTAAGACCTAAGGAAAAGCTTTTACCAAGAAAAGTTAGAAAGTCAAAAGTGCTTAACCCTAATAAAACCATGAATATTCCTATACCAACAAAACTACCTAAGTAACCAAGAATAGAAAATGGTAGAAGAAAAGTCCCTAGGCCATAACTCTTTTTATTTAAAGATTTTACATGTTTAAAAAGGGTTTGAAAACCACCGATAGTCCACCTTACTCTTTGCCTTAGCCATTTTTTGAAGTTAGAGGGAACAAAAGAATAAACCTTAGATTCTAGGCTCATCCTTATTTTATAACCATAGGCTATTATTCTCCAGGCAATTTCTATATCTTCTGTTAAGTTTTCCTCGTCAAAATATCCTATTTTTTCAAGAACGTTTTTTCTGTAAACAGACATTGCTCCAGGGGTTGCTCCTATAACATTGGGAAACTCTTCAGCCTTTCTCATAGAAGCTGTAAACATATACTCTAGAGACTGCATCCTTTCGAAAAAAGTTTTTTTTCTCGCTATCAAAACAGTAGAAGTTACTGCAGCAACATCTTTATCAAAGTATTTCATACAGTTTAACAAAGCGTCCTTTTCCAAGAAAGAGTCAGCATCAATAACAGCTACAAAATTATTCTTAGACTTCTTTACTCCAAAGTTTAGGGCAGAAGCTTTTCCTCCTCTACTTTTTTTGAAAACTTTTACTCGCTTAGAAGCAAACTTTTTAGCTATTTCATAAGTTTTATCAGTGCTTCCATCATCAACTACAATAATTTCAAGCTTATTTTTTGGATAGTTTATTTCTTTCAACTTCTTAATAGTTTTACCTATTATTTTCTCCTCGTTGTAAGCAGGAACTACTATGGAAACTCCTGGTAAATTTTTTTCCCTTATTTTCTTTTTACCAGCAAACTTTTCTCCTTCAAACCAGTAAAACAGGTGAAAGACAATGTAATAAGCTGAGAAAAAAAGCAAGAATATGTAGATTATTTCAAAGATTATTAGCATTTCATTCAACCGTTATGTTTAAGCCAATCATAATTAATTTTATTGTAACTAAATCGAAATCAGAATAATCTTTTGCTTTAACGAATATCACACGATCTTTTAGCTCGATCAAGGTTTCGTTAGAATAAACTGGATGGACCAAAGCTATTACAAGATTTTCTTGAGTGCCAGAAAGGTTTTCATAAGATTCTACTTCTAAGCCATTAAAATTTGGCTTCATGTTTTTAATTTTGTAAGCTAGATAAAGTTTTTGAATCATTTCTGATTCTTCTACTATATAATAAGGGTTTTCTTTTTCCCCTGCTGACTTAAAAGCTATTGTTATATTTTTTAAGTCAGAGTTGAAAAGCTCTTGATAAATTGCTTCTTCAGAAGGGTAAGCTTTTATTTTTTGAGCTTCCCTTAAGTCTGCTCTAAATTCAAGAAAATAGCCATTATAAATCAAAGAAGTTATGGGTTTTTTAGATTCTCGATAGTTTAAGTAGCTTATTAAAATTGCTACTAGAACACAAAATACTGCAAGAAATATTAACCTATTCTTAGAAATTTTCAACTTTATTTTTCCATCCATTTCCATCAGAATTAAATTACATTTCAAAAATAAAAAAGGAAAAAAGCCGTCCAAAAGTTTTTCAAGGCTGCGATTTTTAAGCTATGGGTGTAGCTGTTGCAGTAGCTACAGTAGTACCAGTTACTTCAACAGCTTTTGCTGTGCTTCCTTCAAGCTTGCCTGCCTGCAAGTACTGAGCTGCAAGTAATGTATCTTGAGCTCTCGTACCTGCAACTACTAGAACAACTTTTCCTGTTGTGCCGTAAGCATCTTCTATTAGCTGGATTAGAGCAAAGTCTCTTCCTGGCCATGCTTCACATGATGTTATAGTATAGCCAGTTGAGTCTTTGAGCTTGCCATCAGCTGCTAACTCTGCAACTAATTCGTTAACACATGGTCCTCCAACTAATACAAATGCTTTTGTTGATGTTTTGTCGCTTGCAGTTATTTCATCTGCAAACCTTGTTACTGGAGTCTTGATTGGAACCATTTCTTTATAGGTTCCACCTGTTGTTACTACTTCACCTATCTTACCCATGTAAACGAATGCTTTTTGTTGCTCAGCTGGAAGCTCAACAACAACTTTCTGAGCTCCTGCGTTTGCTTTGATGTTTGATTTAAGTACTGAACCGTAGCTTGAAGTGAGGTCAGGACCTTCGTAATCTCCTACACCGGTTGTACCGTCCCACTCTGTAACATCTCCTGCTTCTGGTGAAGTTGATGCTCCTAGAATCACAGCGCTACTTGTAAATGTATAATTCATAGCTATACTTTCGTGTCCTCCGTCCTCAAGAACCAATCCAGCGAAAGTGCTTGAAACGTTTTGTGGATCTATTACAAATTCGTGAGTGTCAAACTTTCCTTCAATGTTGTCTAGATCAGCTGGATCGGCCTCCATATCTGTTTGTATTATTCTGCCCAAAATTTCATTGTAATAACCTATTACATACAATGAACCATTGTAAGCTATGTAAGCTTTCTTTGCGTTCTGGTTATTGAAAACATAGTCTGTTGCTTCAATTATTATTGCTGGTTTGTTTGAGAATAACGGCTTTGTTGCTGTTTCGTCTTCATAAATAGTTGCTGTACCTGCGCTAAATGTTACTTTTGTGTATGTCTTAACTAACAAGTCTTGCAAACCAAACTCAAAGTAATCGTTGGGTGCAACTATTTTCTTTCCTAGAGTTACGTACTTTGCTGTTTCGTCCTCGCTGAGACTTGGCTTATACTCTACTTTTATTGATGTTAGGCAATCTCCAGTTGTTGTAATGTCAAATACCCAAAGCTCACTTCCTGGGAATGGTTCACCATCTTCGTAAACTTCGTCAACTTCTGGACCAACTACTAATGTTGCATAAATTACTCCACTAGTTGGAGAACCTCTAACAGCAATTAACTTTGCTTTAATTGTTTGACCACCTAGCGTAAATTCTACTGTCTCACCTACGTTTGGCCATGCAGAATCAATCTCATTTCCTGCAGCATCTTTAACTACTAAGTAAGCCCATCCTTCTGCTCCGTTACCGTCTGGAACGCAGAAGCTATAGTCACCATAAACTACACATTTGGGAGTTACCGAATCTGTGTCGCCCATCACACCTGTTAAGGCAGTAAATTTATCTGCTTCTGCTCCGGTTATCTGGAACAGTTTTCCTAGTATTTGAACTTTGAGCGGGTTTTTGTAATTATTTGTATAGAGGGTTCTGTTTATATCAGGTAACTCAATCTCGTAGTACAAATCACCGTCTGCTAACTGCATCACTATAGTTCCATTGTAATCCTTACCAAGTGCGTTTACTGAAACAGCAGGAACTCCCACTTTCTCTGTTACTAAGTATTCTTTTCCACCATAGGTTATTTTCTTTGGTCCCAAACCTATGGCTGTTGTTAATTCATTTCCCATTGTATCATTAAGAAGACCGTCGTTCAGGGCAACTTCTGCTTTTTTGCAACTTCCATACTCACAACCAATCGCTACTCCTCCTGGAACCTGCTTCACATCATAGTTCATCTCTGCAATCCTTACTGCTAAGTCAATTCCTCCCAATACATCTGAAGCAGCTGCGCTTCTTCCTACTATCACATAAGCGTTTGCTCTGCTGGTTGTGTCAGTTTTTGTTGCTAGGAAACCTGGAAATTCTCCTAGCGTTGCAGCCATTGCTACTGGTACTAACATTATCGCAGCCAAAAAGGTTGCGATTAACTTTTTCATTTTTTTACCTCTTTTTTATCTTTTCTGTTTACTGTTTCATCTTTTATCTACAGTAAACAGTTCTCGGGACTTTTTCCTAACTTTAATTAAGCTTTGTATAATATTTAAGAATTTCTTGAAACAATTTTTATCTCTTAAAATCTCCTTAGTTAAGCTTCCTTTTTTAGGAAAATAAATCAAAAAAAAGTTTCTAATTGTTTCCAGAGTAAAAAAAATTTATTTTTTAAAAAAATAAGCTTTATTTTAACTTTTCATTAAAGCTTGAATTTCTTCTTCACAAGCTTGAGCTTGTTAGTTCTTCCTAAGCTTTCAACCTCTATTAAACCCCTTTCAACCAAGCTTTTAACCACTCTACTAACCTTAGCTTTCGAAAGGTTAGTTTGCTCCACAACTTTCTTTTGAGTTATCATTCCGCCTGCAGCTATTATAGCGTCCATAACCTTCCTTTCAAACTCGTCTAGGACAGAAAGAACAAGCTTTTCTGGTTTCTTGAAGAACCTCACATAAGCAAAGATGGTAATTAAACCTATCGCAAGCCCAAGAATAATAATAGGAATTAAGTTTAAGCTTTCAGCTTCCGCTATTTGCTCGTACAGAAACTGAAGTTTTAAAGGTTGGTTTGCTTTTATTCCTTCCAGCTTCCAAATAACTATTATCCTTCTTCCTAAGGTAGAAGTGCTCGCATTTTCAGGAAAAGAAACTTTGCTTGCGATTAAATTTTCTTCTATCAAAGCCATTCCTTCTGGTAGCTTGACAGAAGCGAAAACCCTTTCTATTTCCTCTTTTAAAGAAAAATCACCATCAAAATAATACTTCTCTTCCAAGCTTTTTACAAAATCGCTTGTTTCGTAATAAATTTTAACTGTTCTTCCTACTGAAATGTTTATATCGCACTTTACTTCAGAAATCCCTTTTCCATAAGCTTTGCAAGTTATGTTTCCAAACTCTGAGCTTGCTCTCAAGCCTTCAACTCTTCCTATAACATCAAACTCAAGCCTATCCTTTATCTCGCTAAAAGTTACAGTTAAAGTAACAAAACTTCTTCCACTTTTATCCACGTTAACGTCTATACCATAAAACTGGACTTGAGCTAAAGAAATTGGAATAAAAAAAATTAAAGCTAGAAAAAATGAAACTATTGCTAAGAGCTTCACAAAAACTAAATGCATTTGAACCAATTTATTTTTTGCTATTCTGTTATTACATCAATTTTGAAACCGCATTTAGGGCATCTGTCTTTAACTAAGTTTATTTTCCTGACGAAAAAGCCTTCTCTTAAGATCAAAGGCTCTCTGCAATTATAACAATAAGTATTTTCGTCAGCATGCCCAGGAACGTTTCCTATGTATACATACCTTAAGCCTGCACTTCTTGCCTCTTCTATACATTTTTCTAGAGTACTTACAGGAGTGAAAGGCAAATCCAAAAGCTTGTAATCAGGATGGAATTGTAAAATATGAAAAGGAATATGAGGGCCAAGCTCGTAGTTGATCCATTCTGCAAGCTTTCTGCAAAGCTCTATGTTATCGCCAATTTGAGGAACTATCAGATTAGTAATTTCTATGTGAACTCTTTGTTTTCTCATTTGCTTTAATGATTCGAAAATTGGCTCGACACTTGGGACTGACATGAACTTCTTGTAAAATTCTGGATCTCCTGAAGCCTTAAAATCGACAGTTGCTGCATCTAAGTACTTAAACTTCTTTAAAGCTTCTGGTGTTATATAGCCGTTAGTTACAAAGGAATTGAATATATTGCTTCTATGTGCCAATTTTGCAACTCTAAAAGCAAACTCGTAGAATATTGTTGGCTCTGTATAAGTGTAGCTTATTACTTTACATTTATTTTTTTCAGCAAGCTCAACAACTTCTTCAGGAGAATATTCCTCGCCAGGAACTTTTTCGCTTTTTTCTAAAACTAAGGCTTGGCTTATCGAAGCATTACAGCAATTTGCAACAAAAACAAAGTTGGAAGGATAAGAATGATCTTCATCCTTTACCTCAAGGTTATAAACAAAACCAGAATAAGGTTCTTTTTCTATTTTGTCTATTTCAACAAAAAAGTAATTCCCGTTTTCTGCAAATTTACTTTGTTTTTTATGAAGCATTTGTAAACTAAACCCATTTAAAAAGTTAGCTATCGCATCTTTTCCAAAGATTTTGACTCTAAAATAGGGTGAAAAGCAAATATTTCTGCCTTCAACAGAACCTTTACTTGAAGGAAATTCGTAGAAAGAAGGCAATAAGCCTAATTTAAGAAGAAGTAAGAAAATACCGTAAGCTAAATTTTTTGAACTTGTTGAAAACTCTAAAACATCAATCCCTTTATAGCCATCACCCTCAAAATAAGCTTTTGAAAAACTGTGAATTATTTTTCTATTTTTACAATTCAAGAGTATTTCAGGAATTTTTTTATTATGACTTTTATCACCACACAAGACCTTAAACAGGATAGCTACAGAAGATTTCCATACTTCTACTGTAATTGTCGACCTTCTTTCGACAATCTTTGGTTCAATAGAAAAGATTTTCCTAATTAGTTCTGCTGTTTTTTTGGCTTTATCTTTTTCATGTTTTCCGAAAGAAAAAACTAAGCAGTGGGAAGTTACTCTACCTTTACTTTTTGTTACATGACCTTCTGCACAATAATAACCAAAAAGTATAGCAAGATTTTCATCTAGGGGAATGTACCTTTTTATAAAGGTTTTTTCTGTTTTATACTTTATTAGTTGGCCTCTCTCTACAACTCTATTATCTTCGTAAATAAGGTTTTTTGAAATTCCTTCTTTTTTAAACTTCCCAATTAATTTTCTTACATAAGTTGGGTGAAAATTAAAAATCTTAGCGATTTCTTTAGATGTTTTCCCTCCCTTATAAAGATTTAAAATTTCCTTTGCTTTTTCCTCGTTTATTTTGGTTTTTTTTCTGTATTTTGTCTTGAAACTCGAAAGAATTTCCTTCAAATCAATTATTAAATTCTCCTTAGTTTCTGTTTGAAACTTAGGGATTATTAAAAGATGATTCTTTGTTAACTCTCTTGCAGGAATTTTTTTAATTTTCTTATCTCTTTTATCGTAAACAAAAAATTCATGAGAAGGTGTAGCTTTTATTTTTGGTAAATGAAAAGGTTTGATTACAATTAGTTCGCCCTCATAATAATGTTTGTAAACTTTCTCTATTTCTGAAACTTTAGCCAAATGAGTAAAAGTTTTTATGTTATTTAAAAAACTAACATAACCTCCTTCTATTTCATAAGCTTTCCCTTTGTTAAAAAGTGTTTCAAAGTCAAAAATTCCTTTATCAGTTAAAATCATTGTGCTTGGATCAAAACAAAACTGACATCTAAAATTGCAACCAGCAGAAGCGATAGAAAGAGCAGAGGAACCAGGGTAGAAATGGAACAAAGGTTTTTTCTCTATGGGATCGACGTTAACTGCAATAAGCTTGCCATAATTTAAAGTGTAAAGCTTGTTATCTTTATTAACTCTTACTAAGCAAAAGCCTTTTCCCCCTTTTGGGATAAAGCATCTTCTAGCACAAAGCTCGCACCTTATACCATTCCTTTCCTTTTGCCATAGCATAGCTTCTTTCGTTTTATCACCGTATAATAATATATTGGTTTACCATAATATTATAGATAAGCCCCGATAGCATAGTGGTAATGCGCCCGCCTCGTATATTCAAGAAAGCGGGAGATCGAGGGTTCGAATCCCTCTCGGGGCTTTGAAAAAAGGAGGAAAAAAATGGAAATAGTGCTTCAAGTTGAAACAAAAGATTATCAGAAAGTAAGAGAAATTTTGCTTAAAGATGATTTGGTTTCTAGAGCAAGCGTAACTTTTAGAGAAGGGAAAGGTTATGGTGGAGAAGGTTATTTTTGCTTTATTTTTGGTTCAGAAGAGCAATGCAAAAAAGCTTTGGAAGTAACAAAAGAGCTAGCGAAAGAAATTAAAGATGAAGAAAAAGAAAAATTAATAAGTAAGATAAAAGAAGAGGAAAATAAAGCCTTAGAAGGTTTTGGTTCGATATTTGGTTGAGCGCTGGTAGTCCAGCCTGGTTAAGACGCAGAACTTAGCGGAACCCTGCCACGGCTGAAACGCGGGTTCAAATCCCGCCCAGCGCATAATTATTTCAAAACTTTTGATAGAGTTTCTTTCTATGCCCAACTTCCAGGACAAAAACAATCAAACTTTTACCTTCTATGGCTAAAATAGCTCTATAATCTCCAACTCTTAAAGTGTAGAGGTTTATTCCCTTAAGTTTCTTTACAAACTTGAACGGGTTTTCGCTAATTCCTTCAACTTTTTCCACAATTTTTTTACTTATACATTTTTCAAGCTTCTTAAGCTGTTTTAAAGCTGTTTCTGTCCACTTAACTTCATACTTCATCTTATTCCCAGTTTTTTCTTCACTTCTTTTGTAGAAAATACCCTACCTTCCTTTATGTCTTTTAATGCTTTCTCTATATTTTTTAATGTTTTTTGACTTAGTGGCTCTTCGTCGATTCTGGCTTCGATTAAACGTTTGATTACCAAGTTGTAGGACTCTTTAGGATGAGATTTTAACTCTTCTAACATTTTTTTAACTTCTTCTTCTACTTGTATGGTAGTTGCCATAAGTAACTATAGATAGCTATAATATTTAAACCTTGTGAATTCCAATACTTTATACTACTAACGCAAAAAGTTATATTAATTCTAAACAAAATATTAAATGATTTGAATGCCTGTTTTTGGAAAAAAGGAAGAAGTAAAAAGAGGGTATGTTCCTACTGAAGAAGTTCTTGAGATGATGGAAAAGAAAATTCCTGAAGGAGAAATAATTGAAAGTTTAAGAAGAGGTGGGTTTTCACCAGATGAGATAGCTCAGGCTTTTGTCGAAGCTTCTAGGAAAATTTTTGCTAAGCCTGAAGTAGTTGAGAAAAAAGTTGAGGAAGTTAAACCAAAATTGGAAGAGAAGCCTAAAGAGAAAAAGGAAGAGAAGATTGAAGAAAAAAAAGAAGAGAAGCCTGAAAGTCCTCCAGTTTTTATAAAAGTTGAAAAGTATGATGAAATAGTTCTTGAGATGGGAAAGATAAAGGATATTCTAGAAGAATTAAAAAATATCCTTGTTTCCTTAAAAGAACTTGAGAAAACTAGAAAAGAAACTCTAGAGGAAATTCACAACATAAGTAAAGATTTGGAAGAAAGGGTTTCCAAGCTTTACTCTACATTTTTAAAACCTTATAGCTATGAGGAAGTACCTATAGAAGGAACAGAAGAAGTTGAGAATATAATAGATGAGCTTAAAAGCCAAATAGAAGAGTTGAAAAGCGAGATAGAAGTTTAAAAATAAAAGTTTAACTTTTTTAAAAGATTAAATCTTATTTAGGCAGGGGTTCCCGAGTCTGGTTAAAGGGGCAGGACTCAAGTCAGACTTGAGTTTTGATTCAAGATGAAAGAAATCCTGTGGCTTAGTGCCTTCCTGGGTTCAAATCCCAGCCCCTGCATTTACAAAACTAATCTACTTTTTTCTTGGTATAAAACACAGTATTCTCTTGAGAAAAAAGCTCCTTAGGCATTATTCCACCTTTTTTAAGAGGAAAAAGATAAACTTCTCCTTTTTCTTTATCATAATATCTTGCAATAAGTAAATTGTTCTTGCAGATTATTGACATGAAATCATCAAAAGGAAGTTCGCTAAATTTCGTGTTAGAATTTTCAAAGGGGTTTATCCACTTCGCTTCTTCGATTATCTTTCCTTTTTCATCTGTTCTATGTGGCACCCAAAAAACATCTACAGGATAAAAAACTTCATCCTTGTACTTTATCTTATCCCAAAATTTCATTCGAATCAATTAGTTAATGTTAGTAAACAATTTAAGTTTTGCTACAAGAGCAAAAGGCAAAAGTTTTATTAGGCTTAAAACCATGGTTTAATTATCGAAAAAATGGAAGGCAAGCCTTTAAAAGCAAAAAACCTTAAGGTTATAGACCACTTGGGTACTCTTTATGCTACTTTTAACGGTAGCAGCATGTGGAAGCTTGACAAAGTTGCTTTTGGGATTTTAAGGATGTGTGACGGAAAAAGAAGTGTTGAAGAAATCGTTAACGAAATAGCGAAAAGAATTTCTCATAAGCCAGAAGACGTTAAGCCAATTGTAGAGGAAATTTTAAACGAATTAACAAGAATGAAGTTTATAGAATGGGTTTAGAGCTTTTTTCTTAACTTTTCTAGGATTTCTTCTTCTTTAACAAGCTCAGCAAACCTTTCTTTTAAGAACAAAAGTCTTGCTATCCCTATTTTCCTTTCAACAACTTTTCCTTCGCCTATAAGCTCATGCACGTATTTTGTTGCGGTAATTCTGCTCATCTTTGCTATTTTTGAGAGCTCTTGAATCGTTAGCCCATCAGGATGCTCTTTTAGAATGTTTAGAATAATTTCTTTTGAATATTGTTTTTTCCTCATATTTAATAATAGTGTTAAACATCAATATATAGTTTTTGATAGCTTGATATCGAGAATATCAAGTACTTAAATATTATTTGATATTGGGAATATCAATAGAAAAGGCTCTTAAGCCTTGAAATAAAGCTTGGTTTTTTGTAGTCTAAACCAGAAAGAAAATGAGCTATTTTAACAAACTCTTCAGCTTTTTTTCTTTTATAAAAAATTAAGGGCATCCTTGCTGCTTCGCTTCTCAAAAAGTCTTCATCCTCTTTTATTACCCCAAGCAAAGGAAGCTCTACAAGTTGAGAAATTTCTTTTGGTTTAAGCTCAAAATCCTTTTTCCTGTACTTGTTAACTATTATTCCCAAAGGGTTTATTCCAAGCTGAAGAGCAAGGTTTCTGCATTTTATAGCATCTACTACCGAAGCTATGCTCGGGTTTGTCACTATTATTATGTCATCGCTTGCTTGAATTGAAGCTAAGGCTTCTCTTCCAAAACCAGGAGCAGAATCAAGCAAGACTATTTCAAAATCTTTCATAAAATTTTTAATTCTTGCTTTTAAATCAATAGTCTCTATTCCTGACAAATCTGCTAAGTTTAAGGAAGCAGGCACAACATAAATGTTAAAAACTGGATATAAAGCCTTTTCTATTCCAATCTCATTTCTCAAAACGTTGTTTAAAGTATTTCCTGGGAGCATCCCAAACTCTAGAGCTAAATGGGAAGTTGTGAAGTTAAAGTCTATTAAACCAACTCTCTTGTTTAGCAAGCCTAAGGCACAAGCTAAGTTTATTGCCACTGTTGTTTTTCCTACTCCTCCTTTTCCTGCTATTATTCCTATTGTTCTTGTCATTTCTTCACCAGCTTGTAGTATTTCTTTCTGTCTATCAAAACTCCTTCTGTTATTCCTTCTGCTGTTAGCTCTCTGAAGTATTCGTTGCATCGCGTTCTTGAAAGGTTTATTAGCTTGCTAAGCTGAGAAGAAGTTAGCCTTTTATGCTGCTCAAGCAAGGAAATTATTTGTTCTTTTATCTTTGCTTTTCTCACGCTTTCGTTTTCTTTTCCTTCCTGAAGCATAGCCTCAAGCTTTTCTATCCTTTTCAAAAGATCTTCTAGTGTTATTTCTTGTTTTGCTTCTTTTTTTGTCGGAACCAAAAAGTTTTTTACTCTCTGAACAAAGAAAAACTGCTCTTCTCTTAAGCTTTTCATAATTATAATATGTCGAATTGTCGAATTAAATCTTATTATTCGACTGATTGTTGGAGCTCGACAGTCAGATTTTTTCCAGCCTTAGATTACTGACTAAAAAATGCCTTGTTTTTAAAAAGCTTTTTTCTTGATTTTTTAAGGTTTAAAGATGGTTTTTTCTATCGACACAAAAACTGCTTCTAAATTCTAATACTTCGACAAAAATAGTTAACATTAATGTTAGCCATTAGTATACAGAATAGTCGAGATTTTCTTTGCTCGAGAAAAAATCGACTGTTTAGAATGGAAAAAATTTTGAGGTTTGAAAAAAATGAAAGCTTTGAGCAAGCTTAAGTCGCAAAGTGCAATTTTACCAATCTTTACAGTAATCTTAGTAGGTTCGCTTACAGCTTATTCTGTTCAAAACCTAAGCCTTTTAAACAGCTCAGAAAACCCTGAGATAAAAGAAACTGTCGAGACGAAAAAAGTCGAAATATTCTTGACAGAACCTCAAAAAATTACCAGAGGAGAACAAACAACGATAAAAGCAGAGGTTAAAGCTCTTTCTCAAGTAAGAAACTTGAAAGTTTATTGGCAAGTTCCTGAAGGTTTGGAAGCTAGTGAAAGAGAAAAGGATTGTGGAGATTTGGAAGCAAACTCTTCTTGCATTTCTGAAATTTTGGTCAAATCTTCTCTTCTTACTGAGCTAGGAAAAAATGAGATAAAGGTTTTGGTGAGCTATGAGTAGAAAAAAACAAAAAATTCATTTGGATTTGAGTAAGTCT
Organism: Candidatus Aenigmatarchaeota archaeon; assembly: GCA_038998335.1. Classification (GTDB taxonomy): domain Archaea; phylum Aenigmatarchaeota; class Aenigmatarchaeia; order CG10238-14; family SCSR01; genus JAVZHQ01. The sequence goes on from JAVZHQ010000001.1 coordinate 572,504, forward strand.
TCAACTTCCTTATCTGTCAATACTTTAATGAATCTTTGTCTTTTCAATTTTGCGTCTCTTGACCAAATAGGAGCTTTTTTAAAAGCTAAGGATAAGGCAAAGAATGGAATGTCTTTTTTGTGTGGAGATATTTTTTTAGCTTCTTCTAAAAATTCCAAGTATTTCGACTTAGGAACAATTTCAACAACTTTTTCTAGCTCCTCTATAAATTTTTTAAACTCAACCTCGCTAAACCCGGTAAATTTTATCAAATCTTTTTTAACCTTCAATAATTCTTCTTTACTAAACTCAGGACTAATAACCCTTACTCCTTTATTCCAGAGTTGTTTAAGTAATTTCAGGACTCTACCTTTTCCTGCCAAAGAAAACAATATATTTGTATCTGCAATTAAAAACATCTACAATAACCCATGTTTTTTTGCAATCTCTTCTTTCAGTTTATCACCAAGAATTAATGCTTGTTTTTTTGTTAATTTAGACTTGGACGCAACTCTTTTAAGTTCTTTAAACGCTAATTCCCTCTCTAACCTTTCTCTTAAAGAGCCTTCGATTCCTTTGGCTATTATTTCAGGTAAGAGTTTTTCCATATCAAGACTTGCTATAAGTTTCTTAACACTCTTTTCTACTTCTTTTGGTACCTCTAATTCAACTTTCATAATTATTTCTTCTTTAACTAGGTTTATAAACCTTCTTTTTTCAACTCTTGGTTCAATTTTAAAACTTTTCATACAAGCTTGGAAAGGAAGTTTGTTATGAGTAGAAAGTCTGAAGTAGGACAAAGCCAACTTTTCTTAGCATTTCTTGTACTCTTGTCAGGAATTACTCTAGTAATAGCAACAAATTCAAGTTTAACAGGAAACTTTGTTTTTAGAAATGAAGATTTAGCTTCTACTTTTATAGAAGTCTGGGCAAACACTTCTATTAACCTTGAGTCTAATAAGAATCTTATAATAGCAAGATTACTATTGGATAATTCTTCTGTTTTGCCTGAACAAGAAATTAAGTTTTACCTTAACGATTCTTTAATTTTTTCCAGTTTTACTGATTCTGAAGGGAAAGTTGAGTTTGAGTTGAAGGAAAGTGGGATTTTAAAAGCAGTTTTTGAAGGAAATTCTTCTTTGTTTTTAAACCCTTGCTTTTCAGAAATTGAAGTTAAAAAAGTTGAAGAGAATTTAAGCGAAGAAAACGTAACAATTCCTGAGGTTAATTTAAGCTATTTGACAATTTTTACTGATAAGGAAGAGTATAGTTTGAACGAAACTGTCAATGTTTTTGGAGAGCTTATTTTTGAAGGAAAAAGAGAAAATGCTCATGCCAATTTAACCTTAGAATTCAACTCTTCTGTTATTTTTTCAGAAGAAGTAGAAATAATAAACGGAAGCTTTAGCTATTCTTTTGCTGCAAATCTTGAAGAAGAAGGAGTTTATACTTTAGCGATTAAAACTTTAAATCTAACGAACAAAACAAGCTTTTACTTTTCTTTACCCAGAATAAACGTAACAAAAAACTTAACTCAGCTTTTGGATGTAAATGCTTTCGTTTTTGTAGAGAACATTACTAAAGGAAATAAAACTTTTAAGCTTGTTAAGATTTTTGGAAATGTTAGTTTTAATCAGAGCTTAACTTTTGCTAATGTTTTTGCTAGAGTAAAAGACCCTGAAGGGGAAACGATTTTTGAAGATGAAACTTTTAGTGAAAACTTTTTGTTTAGTTTTGAGCTCTTGCCTAAGCGTTCTGGAACTTATGTTGTAGAAATTTTTGCTAAAACAGAGCTTGGAAACGCAAGTAAAAGCTTAAGTTTTGACGTTTTTAAACACTTAAGACTTAAACCTAAGATTAAGCAAGAAAAATTTAACTATGAGTTGGGAGAAAAAATAAGGTTTGAAATTTTGGTTATAGATGAAGATACTAACAAGCTTTATCCTAATGCAAACTTAAAAGTTTTTGTCATCGATCCTGAAGGAAATGAAAAGGAAGTTAGTTTTGATGGAAAAGATGGAAAGTATTTTGTAGAAGTAGATATAGGTAAAACCTTTAGGCCGGGGTTGTACAAATTAAAAGTTAAAATTGTGAGGGAAGAACCTACTGAAAAAAGTAAGGGACAATTCAAACTTTTGAAAACTGAAGAGGAAGTTTTAACTGAAGAGGAAACAAGTTTTGGGGTTGGGTTAGTAGTTATTAATACTCCAAAATCAATCTATCTGCTAAAAGAAACTGCTAAAATAATCGTTGGAGTTGTAAATGAAATTGGGAAGAGGGTTGATGATGCAGAAGTTAATGTTTTAGTTTCTTCTCCTTCTGGGAAGATTTACACATTTTCAACAGTAACTAACTCGGTCATTAACAACGAGGACGGAACTTATGAAATATATTTTAAAGAGTTAGACGAAATTGGCAACTACACTATTTTGGCAGACGTTCATACTGATAGTTTTATTGTCAACCAAACATCTTTCTTTGAAGTTAGAGATTTTGTCGAGTTTGATGTTGAAAGAAAAATGCCAACAATGAGCGAGATTGCATCAGTATTTCAAGTCAAAATTAAAATTGTCCCAAAAATCAATGCTTCTAACGTTTCAGTAGTAGAAAGAGTTCCGAAGGGCTTTTCCCACATTACTGCTAAAAACGCGAAAATAGAATATGGAGATGATGAATACAGAATTGTTTGGAATTTCGATTATCTTAATTCAGAAAACCTGATAGAATTAGAGTACTTTTTGGAAAATTATTTTGAATCTCCTGTAATTTTTAAATTTGGACCTTTAACAATAAATTCTTCAGAAACTAGTTTTGTTGAGCTGAAAGAATGGAACCTTATAGTTACTGATGTTATTTATTACACAATTTTCTGGGAATTTTATAGAGATTCGGAAGCTGTTCATCCGATGGCTTTGTGCAGAGGAATGAACTACACGATAAGATTTTCCATTGTTGACACAGCAATGGACGAAGATATGGCTTCAAATCAACAAGGAACTTTAAAAATTATGCTAGAGAACGAAGGCAGCTTCCAAACATTACCGTACAAAGGTTTTATTTCACAAAACCCACAAACTGTTCAAAGAACAAGAAATGATGCATCTACCTGTTCGGAAACAGCCGATAACGATCCTTGTGTTTATAATTTAATTTGGAATTTTAACATTTCTAATACTGCACCTACTGGCTCACATACATTGAAACTGGAACTTTCAACAACACCGCAAGCACCAAGATATTTAACTGAGAGAATTAACATCTATGTAACTGATTGTGACCCAATAGGTTTAGCAAGAGATGCACTAATATTGGGTCCGCAAGATAACGTTGAAATTGACCAAAAAGCTCCAAACTTTTATTCTTATAGAGTAATTGCTGGTAGTTTAGCCAGGTTTGTTTTACCTTTAAAAAATTATGGAACAAGCTCTGTAAATGCAAATGTATCAATAAAAATATTAAGTGAAGAGAAGGAAGTTAGCTGGTATTTCCCTGAAGGAAACACCCAATCAATAACCCTTTCACCTAACACAGAAAGAATTGTTGTATGGAAAACTTGGGTCCCAGACGATGCACGCGGAACCTATACAGCTCTTTTTACTATTCAGACGCAAGATAAAACAGTAACAATACAAAGGAATTTTGAGGTTTATACTTTTCCTATTGTTATTTATCAAGCATCACCAGATTGGATCATAGCCAGAAGGACAGGTGTAAAATACAGAACTGTTTCTATTTGTAATTATGGTGATTATAACCTTACTGTTAATATTACGGAAATTAATTCCATGCAAGGAGGCACCACAGTTACTGCTTATCCTACCGCAAATATTACTACTTCTACTAGAGTAGAATGGTGGCTAAAAAGCATACCAACATCCAGATGTTTTATATACAATTTGACTTACACAAATCCGGGGGATATAGATCCTGGCCTCGAAGAATTCATTGTTATGGTCACTTATATCAATCCTTCTACTAACCTAGTTGAAACCTTAACAGACACCTTTTCAACAATTCAAATTGATGCCAGAGATAAACCACAACTTAATGTAAGATTGTTTCCAACTCTTGTAAACGCTAACAATACTCTGGTCTCATTAGTCATTAGCAACAATGGAAGAACTATTGGTATGGCTGTTTCACAAATAAGACTTTATATACCAGCAGGATTTATACCCTATCAATTCTCTTTAACTCCTGATACAGGATATCCAATCGGATCTGCTGAAGAAGGTTGGGTTGTAACATGGTCGCCTTACTCAACAAACAGCTATCTTTATTCTATAGGCGTTGGGGGATCGGCAAGTTTAACCTTTAGACTTAACGTCTCTGACATTAGAAATTTTTCACCTGGAGGTAAAATTTTTACTGTCACGATATCTGGTTATCCGACTACTATTGATTCAAATACTTTAAGGATGCTTCTCTTTCCTACCGCAAAGTTTGTAGTGGAAAGAGAAGGTCCGCTTTTAAAAACAATAAGATATTACAATACTACACCAGCAGATGAACTGTTAGATTTTCCAACTTTTTTTGTTTGTGGTAATTTTACAACAAAGTTACAAGTTTTTAATAAAGGAAACTTGCCAGCTAATAATTTCAACATAACTGAAAATAAGAATAATGTGAGTGTAACTCATCCTAACGATTTGCAATTTTCTTCTTTTGCTCCAACACCAAGTTATTACCTTCAATCTCGACTAATAAACTGGGATGGTAGCATAAATTTCATAGCTACAGGCAAAGATAATGCGAAAAACTATTCTTATTTAATTTCTGTTCCTTACCAGACAAATGGAACTTTTACTTTCTTTGCTCAACCAAAGAATGGAACTTTTACTTTCTTTGACGAAAATTACACAATTTTTATAGCATGCGGTGCTTCTTTAAGTGTTAGCGAACCAACAACAAAAAAAGGAGAAATAACTAACCCAACAATTTATGCTGGTGATATTTTCAACATTTCTTCAACAATTTATAACGATGGGCCAGGAAATGCAAGCAATGTTATAGTCGAAATCAACTATACAAACACAACTCCCATTTCAGGCTTAGAAAATCTTGTAATTAAAAACTTTACCCAAGAAATTAGCAACTTAACTTACTTCGAAACAATTGGCCCAAAACAATCTAAAGTTGCTCATGTTGATTATACTTACATCGTTAATACAAGCGGTGTATCTCCAGGAACAATAAGGTTTTGCATAAAAGCAAACGCAACAGAAAATTCTAGTGAAGTTATAGCATGTAAAGATGTAACTCTAAATGCACCACCAGCAGTAATTGAAATGGAAAACCCGCTAATAATTTCTGATGAAACCGGAACTTCAATCGGTTCTTGGGGTTTCAACTTCACTTTTAACATAAGCATTAGAGTTAGCAATTCAGATAATGATGTAGCTGTTTGTGCTTACTTTAGCAAAACTGGCACTGAACCTTGGAAGTTAGTTAGTTGCGATAGCTATCCTGCTCCAGGCTCATCTACAGGGCAATGGAGAAATTTCACTTTTAAGTTTGATGCTGGTTGTGAAGATATAGGTTCGCCCGTATTTGTAAAATTCAATGCAACAAACAATGCAGGAACAACAAATTCAACCTCAACAACTTTTGCAATAACAAAAGATCAAGTGATATTTGAGGATATAATTGGAAATAACACAGAAACAAGAAGAGGAAAAACAACAACCTTACTTGCATTAAGAGTTAGGGATGCTAACGGAACTTTAATTACGAACTTACCAATAACTTTTTATGTAACGTTAGATGGCTCTATTTACGATTCTGGAACAACCAATTTAACTAATGCTTCTGCTTATGCAAACTATTACTTCCAAGCAAGATGCTCGCCAAAATATCAAGTAGGTTATCAAAGATGGAAAGTTATTTTAAGTAACGATGCATGCTACCAAGACAATTCAACAGAAAGCTACTTTAATCTATCAGTACTAGTTACAGGAGATATTATTCTCAATTTTGTAAGACCAGATGGTCTGACAAACTATACACAAGAGCAAGAAGTTCCATTCTTGGGAGCAACTACTGATGATTGTGGAGATGCATTAACAACAACAGTAAGATATTTTGCAAATAAAAGTGAGCAAAGCTTTGAATGCTCTCCGGTAAGCCAAGTAGGAGCTAACGCTTACACTTGCGACTGGCAAACTTATATTTCTACACCTATGGGTTGGTATAATGCTACTATGATTGCAAACAGAACTTACCATTATTCAAACAGTACTGCAAATCTCGGCTTTCCAGGTTTATTCTATTTGTTCCCAGTAAAAAAACTTGAGAATCCTTCAGCTATGCCAACAACAGAAGGTTGGGGTTATAGAAACTGGAATTTCTCTGTAATAGCAAGCTCAGGAGATTCAGAAAATGTTTTGAATGTTAGCTTGTACATGGCAAAATCCTGGCCTCCTACAACAAAGTGTGATGCTCCAACTTGCCTAAACCAAACTCCAACAGAATGTTTTAATTGTATAGGAGAAACAAAGTTCTGGTATCGCAACTTTTCAGCTAACGAGCAAGGAACTTGGTATTATCAGTTTAAAATGGACGGAAAAGAAACTGAACAAGTTTTATCTGTTAACGTAGAAAAAGATGATAGTTTGATAGAATATGCAGAAGGAAACAATTCTTTTGCTAAGTATCAGCCTGCTCAAGCTGCAAAGCTTGTTGTAAGAGTTTTTGACTTGGATGCTAATACTTACAACTTGAATCCTCCTGCAAGCGTTAACTTCAGAATAAAGTATAACGGAGTTTACGATAGAATTGTAGGAAGCAACACAACCAATTCTTCAGGCTATGCAGAATTTTATTTCATTCCTGATTGCAGCTTTAACGGTGGAAACCAGTATTGGTATGCTGAAATAAATTCAAGCGAACCAAACTACAAGCCAAACGTTTCGCAAGAATTCAACATAAGCTTAGATGTTTCAGGTTGTGTACCGCAAGTAAAAGTTTCTGCATCTTATAACCCAAGAGAAGTTTTCCTCTATCGCAACTTTACTGTTAACGCAAGCATAACAACAATCGGCCCAGAAGGAAGTCAAGCAAATAGCGTTTATGTTAACATAAGCTTGCCTTCAGGCTGGCAAGTTGACGAAATAACAAAAAGCTTAGGAAGCATACAAGTAGGAGAAGTGAAAACAGTTTGGTGGCATGTTAACGCTACAAGCTATGGTTTAGCTAACGTAACGATTTTTGCAAACTCAAGTAATGCTGGAAGCGATTCTTTAACTTCCAACAACTTTATAGTTTACAAGCTCAAAGAAGCTTCTCTTCCCTTAGAGTCATTGCCTGTTGAATTGCAAGGAAATGAAGAAAAAATATTTTCATGGCAGTGTGAAGCAGGAGAATACAGAATTGCCAACTTAACAATAGCTTCAGCAAACTTAACCTCTCAACCAAAAGAAGTTTTGCTGAGAGTTTTTGTTTATAATGGAAACGAATGGATTGATGTATTGCACAACTATAAAATTAACTTGACTTCAGAAAGAAAAGATTTTGTTCCTATATTGCAGAATCAAATAAACGTTAACGAAACTGGCTATTGCAGAGTTAAAATAAGCAATTTAGGAAGCAATCCAATCAACCTAACTAGCTTAACTCTTTCAGCTTACTCCAACGAAACTGTTCAAATTCAGGATATTGAAGTTAAAGTTAAAGAGCAAACCACTACTGGAATAGAATCAAGCGAAGAATTTTTCAACGTTACTGTAAGAATTGCAAACTCAAACTCTAACAGTTATTCAGGAAATCTTTGGCTCAACATTACAAACAGCTCAAGCTATTTAGTTTACTCTTCTTCTCAACCTGTTAACATTCCACCTAATAGCATAGCTCTAATTAACTTTACAAACATACCAACTTCTAATTGGTTAGAAGATGATTACAACTTGAAAGCTTACCTAAGCTACAATTCTAAATCAACAGAAAGAGCAGAGCAACTTATATTCAAAAATATTATTGTTTCGAGCAAAACAAGCAGATGGATTTGCAACTCTTCAACCGAGCAATACAACGTTACAATAGTTCATCCTTTTGCTGATAGCGTAGAATATAACGTAAGCTTGGAAGTTCCTCCTGGCTGGAGCTTTAGCCCAAGCTATCAAACAATAACTACAAACTCTCCTGGAAATTATACTCTAAGCTTTAACTTAACTTCAAGCAATGCTGCTAGCGAAATTGTAATTATTAACGCAACCGTTAATTATACCTATCCTGGAATCCAAAAATCAAAAAAAGCAAGCTTTAGTGTAGAGGAAAGCAATTCTATAGCAATTCTAGAAGTGATAAGGGAAACTCCAAAAATAATAGGAAAAGATACTGTCTTTGATTCTCAGCTAACCGTTCATAACAAAGGATGCGCTCCAACAAGCGGAACAACAGTAGTTAAAGAAGTTTTGTCAACAGGTTGGACTCCTGCAAATCCGGGAATAAAAACAAACGAGTACGGCCAAGACGTTCAACTAATTTCAAGCTCAGTTGATTTGATAAATAATGTAATAATATGGCAGCTTGGTTCGATAGGAGTAAACAAGTATGCAGTTCTAACTTATCAAGTTAAGTCTCCTCCAAGCCTAAGCCAGCAAGGAAGCTTAAGGTATAACGTAAGCTGGGAAGGTAAAAGCTTACAAGAAGAAAAGGCTTATTTCATTCAAACTTTCAATTATACAGAAGAACCTCACCTAGAATTTGATTTAGAAGTTTTGCAGCAAGCCGATTATCCATGGCCAGAACCAAGGTCAGCTCAGTTAAACAAAAACTACAACTATAGCTTAAAAGTAACCAATATTGGAGATAGCTTAGCAAGCAATTGGAATGTAAGCATAAAAATACCAGAAAGCTGCGAAGTCAAGCAAGTTTATAATTCAGGATTTTGGAATGAAACTTCTAGAAAAATAACATGGCAGCTTCCTGATTTGGCTGTTTATTCAAGCGTAAGACTTAACTTCACTTTAAACTGCTCTTCTGTAGGCAAACAAGTTTTTATAGCAGAAGGAATAAAAGATACGAGAGAAGAAACAAGCTTTGTTAATGATACAAACATAAACTGCTTTGGTTCAAGCTGCTCGTTAACTCAAGCTTACAGCTTCACTAAACCAAGCAATGCAAGATATGAAAAACTGAAGGAAGCAAACTTTTTGATAAGTTATGAATGGAAAGGACAGAACGTAACTATCGGACAAGCTTCTGTTAGTTTTGCTGATGATTTGCTTAATTACAAAATTGCTTGGCAGAATTATTCCTTAGGTTCTTCTAACGGAAAGGTTTGGGGCAATTATAGCATAGACGAAAACGAGCAAGAAAATTACATTCTAGCAAGCAGGAACATAGCAATAAACGCTTATGCAGATGCAACTTATGAGCCGAAAGCCAATTTAACAGTTGAAAAAATTGTCTACACTTGGAAAACTGGAAGGCTTTTCGAAGAAAATCAAGAGCTATTCGCAAAAATTAAAGTCTATACTTACACTCCTTTGCTTGAAAACTCAACCTTATACATAAACGGAGATAAGACAAGAACCATAGGAGGTTGGGGAGAGCAATTCAACTTTAGCGTGATGGTAAGAGATAGGTTTGGTCGTGACGTTACAGTTTATGCATGGCACAGAAAAGGAATTGCTGATTATTCGCTAATAGGAAGCTGGATTTGCTATTCTTGCTTAGAATGGACTCAAGTCAATTTCAGCTATGATTATGTTGGTTCAGACATAGGAAGCTGGGACTTCAAGTTTAACGCAAGTAATGCAGATGGTACAAGCGAATTGCCAGGTTATGGCTATACCGTAGAGGCTGATGAAATAAACGTTTACAACATTACTCCAAGCTGGAATTCCATAGTTAACAGAAGCCAGCTAACAAACTTTGTTTTGCAAGTTTGGGATCGCGACAATCAAAGCTATCCTGGTTATTTGTTACCTGGACAAGCAGATGAGGGAAGAGGAAAAATATTTATTTCTAAGTTTGGTAGCCCAGAAACTTTTGATTCATCGCCAGCAATATCAGCAAACGAAACAGGTCATTTAATAAGAAGCATGCAAAATTCTTCTGATAGTTGGTGCAAGGTTAGCGATTACTATCTAGGACAAAACTATTGGAAAGGAGGAGTTAGCGGAGCAACAACTTATAAAGATAATATAACTCAAGTAATGCCTTTCTGGTTAATGGGTGATTTGTCTAACAGCTACTTAACTCAGCCCTTAGGTGAGCAAAACTTTACTCGAGGCCAAACAATAAATTTCAACGGAGTAATAAAAGATGATTGCAACGATGTAAAAAGCGATGCTGCTAAGTTTGGAGCTGAGTATAGAATTTCACACGGAGAAACAACTTACGTTATTGTTTCTGATTTAACCTCAGCAAGCTGGCAGGTTCCTCAAGACGCTCCTCTTGGTTGGTATAATGTAACGATGATAGCTTTTGCTGAAGGAAGTGAAGCTGGAAAATACTGGAACGGAACTTTCTTCAAAGAAAATGCATTCTTCATAGCAACAGTTCCAAAACTTGATAACCCAGAAGTCCAGCCTTTAGTGGGAAGCTGGGAAATTAAGCCTTTCAACTTTTCAGTTTTTGTTACTAGTGAAGATGGAGAAACAGTTTTAATAAAACTCTGGCTTAAAAATTCAAGTATTGATTGGTACGTAGAAAACTTAACTTATTGCATTAATTGCAACAATTACTTCTTCCTAACTCAAAAGAATTTCACTTGCGAAAATATTGGCGAGTGGCAAGCAAAGTTTAACGCAAGCTCTTCAACAAGCTTTACAAACGAAACTCAAATAATCAATTTTAACGTTACCAAATCAGCAATTTCAATAAATTATGCCGAAGGAAATAACACGATAGTAAACAGAAGCGATTCTGCGTTAAGAAATTCTGTTAAGCTTGCTGTTCAAATTTGGAATTTGGTCTTGAACAATTACACAACTGTTATTCCAAACGATAACGTTAAGTTCTGGGTTCAAACTGGTTTAGATTGGAAGGAAGAATTTGAAACAAGCAATGAAACGCACTATTATTTAGATTTCAACCCAAGCTGTGAATACTTGCCAGGAATAAGAAAATGGAAAGTTAACTCAAGTCATGCATGCTATGCTGACAACAGCTCAGAGGAATTTTATGTCACAATAATTGCTAATTTAACAAACAACTTAGAAAAACCTGACGGAAGCGTTAACTATACTGCTGGGAGTTTGATAGATTTAAACGGAACGATAATAGATGATTGCTTGCAAGCAGTAGTAGGAGCTAACGTTAGGTTTAAGCTTCAATCAGGCTCTAATGTTTATTACTGCCCAAGCTCAGGCTACGTAACTAACGCTACAGGTAATTTCTACAATTGCACTTGGGATTCTTCTGGGAAGCCAGGAGGATGGTACAACGTTACGATGGAATCTTTCAAAGATTATCATGTAAACGGAATTGTTACAAGAGAGAATGCTTTCTTCTTGATTACTCCAGTTGAGCTTATTTCTCCACAAGTAAGTCCGAGCATAGGAGGATGGGGCGAACTCCACAACTTTTCTGTGATAGTAAATCATTATGCTAACGTTAACGTTTGCTTGTTAGAAAGAACTCCTACAAGCGAATGGAGCGTTACTGAATGCAAGTTTATAGAAAACCCAAGTAATAAACTTGTGAATTTCACAAAAACTTATTCTTGTGAAGATTTGCAAGCAAGCAGCTTGTGGTACTTTGCTTTTAATGCTAGTGAACCAGGAGTTCCAGAAACTTATTCAAACACTTCTCAGCTAAGCCACACTTTAGAAAAGAATGATATTGCTTTCATTTACTTTGAAGGGAATGAAACTCAAGTTAACAGAAACGGGAGTGCTACAACTAAGTTTGTTCTTTATGTTAACGATACTGACAGAAACTTGCCAGCTTATACTTTGCTTGCAGGCTCTCCAAAGCCTGTTGTTGGCTTTAGAATTCACAACGGCACAGCTTACCTAACAGACGGAACAAACACAACAAATTCTTCTGGTTACGTTAGCTATTACTTCAATCCTTCTTGCAGCTATGAGGTTGGAAAAAGAAATTGGTATGCTTTTACTTCAGGTGATTCTTGCTATAAAGATGCAAGCTCTTCAGTTTTTAACGTAACGATAATTGGAGATTTAGTTCCAAACATCACTTACCCAAGCGGAGAAACTTACTACAGAACTCAATCTCTTTATGTAAACGTTTCAGGTGATGTAAGAGATGAATGCAACTTAAATTACATAAGCAATGCTTTAGTTAACTTCACACTTTACTGGGCAGCAAACCCAAGCGTTCAATACCATTGCGAAGAAATTGGAAATTATGGAAACGGAACTTACAACTGCACTTTTGACGCAACAAGCTACGATGAAGGTTGGTATCATGTAAGAATGAACGCTTCAAACGTAGAATATTACAATAATGGAAGTGATTATAAAGAGTACAGGTTTAAGATAGTTCAAGTTTGGCAGCCTCCTGTTCTAGAAGATGAAACTGTTTTGCCTGAGCAGGATTGGGGATGGGGTGAAAACTTCACTTTTAAGGTTAACGTTAGCGATGAAAATGCAGATGATGTTAACGTAAGCTTATGGCTCTCTCCAGACAATCAAACTTGGTTCTATGTTGGTTCTCAAATGTGTTATGATTGTGGAATAAAAACTGAGCTTACTTTCTATTACAAAGGGTTTAAATGTAGCGATATGCCTCAGTATTACTTCAAGTTCAACGCAAGTGATGTTCATAATTCTACTGATAGACCAGGAAAAAGCTTTACTTTAACAAAGGATGATGTTGTTATAGAATATTCTGGCCTTTCAGAAGGTAACAACTCTTGGGTTGACAGAAATTCTGGTTCGGTTTTGCTAAAAGTAAGAATTTATGATTTGGATAACAAAAGCTACGTTCCTTCAAACGTTCAAGGAAAAGTTTATGTTACAAAAGATCAGATTAACTATGACTCTGGTTGGTTAGGCTTTACAGATTCTCAAGGATATTTGGGAGTATACTTTGCTCCAGACTGTGATTATTTAGTAGGAATGCAATACTGGAAAGCTGGAACTTACCAAGATTCTTGCTATAAGGATGCTAATTCAACCTTGCTTTTGACAACAAACATTAGAGGTTGGTTAAACAATAGCATAACTGAGCCAAATGGAGAAGCTTACCTTTCAAACGAAAACGTAACGATAAGAGGAAATGTTAGTGATGAATGTGGTTTAACAATAAACGATGCTTCAGTAACCTTCAGAATTTTCCACACAGGCTACAATGCTTTTTCAACAGTTTGCGAAGAAGTTTTGAACGAGGGAAATAGTTATTATAATTGCACTTGGAACGTTTCAAGCAATCCTTCAGGCTGGTATAACGTTGAGATGAATTCCTCAAGAGATTATTATAATAATGGAACAAAAATTAAAGATCAAGTTTTCTTCCATCAAGTTAACCCTGTTTTAACAAGTGAATTTGTTTCTCCGCAGCAAGCACCTTGGGGTTCAACCTTTGTTTTCAAGGTAAACGTTACTGATGATGACGATATAGTTAACGTAAGCCTATGGATAAGAAAGCTGCCGACAGGAGAATTTTATCTTGCAAACTCAACTCTTTGCTCAGATTGCATAAATAGACAAGTTGAATTGAGTAAAAGGTATACAGCTGGTACTGATATCGGAGATTATGAATGGTTTATAAACGCAAGTGATTTACATTCCGGCTATGTAGAAACTTCTGTAAAAACTTTCAACGTTACTAAAAGAAACACTTATTGGATTTATTCTCAAGGAAACAACTCTTGGGTTAGCAGAATAGGAAGCAACACAACAATACTAGAAGCAAGGTTGTTCGATGCCTTTACGAACAGCTATTTGGATAAAGGTTCTGATGCTCTTTACATAAACGTTACAAAAGATGGAACTTGGGGAAAATGGTCTAACTCTTCAAGCTTAGGTTATTTAACCATAGCTTTTGATCCAGATTGCAGTTATTCTGTTGGAGAACAAAAATGGAAAGCTGTTTTTAGTGGTGATGCTTACTATTATGGAAGTGAAAGTCAGAACTTCACTGTTTATATTTATTCAGAATTTTACGCTCAAGTTCTCCAGCCAAACGGGGAAGTTTATGCAGAAGGAGAAAACATTCAAATAGTTGGAAAGTTAAGAGACGAATGTTTAAATAATATTCCAGGAGCAGCAACAATATTCAGAATTTATCCAGGAGATTATTCTTGTAATCCTGAGCCAGCTAACGATTTGGGAAACGGAAATTATAGCTGCACTTTTGGAACAACTGGACTGCTTGGATGGTATGACATAAGCATGAACTCTAGCAAAAACTATTTCAACGATACCTATACTTTAAAACAAAACGCTTTTCAAGTAAGAAGAAAGCCAAGCATTACAAGCTACCAAGTTTCACCACAACAAGAAGGATGGGGTTATAACTTTACTGTAAGCGCTTATCTTTTGGATGCTGATTCAGGAGATACTTTGCAAATTAGCTTGTGGAAATCTTATGACGGAACAAATTGGATTCATGTTAGTTCGCAAGTTAAGGATGATTGCACTTCTGGTTGTGATATAACGTTTAATCCAGAGTTTACTTGCTCAGATTATCTTTCAGGACCAACTATTTATCTTAAGCTTAACGTTAGCGATTCTTACGGACTTAAAAATGAAACTTCTTCCTTTACAGTAACTCTTGAGAAAGATGATGTAAGCTTTTACACGATACAAGCTCCTTCTTCTGTTGATAGGGAAGGAGGAGTAGGAGTTTTTGTTGTTAGAGTTAACGACACAGACAAAAATGCTTGGGTTGATAACTCGCAAGAAATTGTTAAAGGATATTTCTGGTTTACAAAAGAACCTTCTACTCCAACTTGGGACTCTGGATTGCTTACAACAGTTAACTCTTCTGGTTACATGCAAGTAAGCTTTGATCCTAATTGTAGCTATGCAGCAAGCTACCAATACTGGAAAGTCGGAATTTTAGATAACAATTGTTATGCAGATATAAACTCAACAGAATCAGGTTTTACCATAAAAGGTCAACTCAAAAGCAATTTGTACTTGCCTGAAAGGTTCTCTCAATTTAACGTTTCAGACTTGATAAACATAAGATGGAACGTTTATTCTGATTGCTATGGTATAAGCGAGGCTTATGATTCTGGAAATATAACAGGAGTTAGCAATATCTTAAACTTATACAACTTTGGAAATTCTTCTTCTTGTACAGATATAAACGAAATTTTCGAAGGAAACTACAACTGCACTTGGGATTCTACTTCCCAACCAGAAGGAAACTGGACGATTAACATTCAAGTCTCAAAAGCAAACTATAACTCAAACTCTACAAATTATACAAATTGGTTCTGGCTTGAAAACTTAGCCCCAGAAATTCTTGAAATAAAAGTTTCTCCTGAGCAAGCAGGCTGGGGTTCAGTTTTCAACTACTCAGTTTACGTTAAGGATGAAGAAAACGATGAAGTAACTTGTTTGCTTTATGTGAACACAACAGGAAATTTTGTTTTTAAAGGATTAAATTCAACTTCAACTCCTGGCTTATGTAACGTTATAGTTAATGATTTCACTTGCCAAGACCAAAGCAACGCAAGCTTTTACTTTATAGTTAATGATACTTTCAACAAAGTAAACACTTCTGAAATTCTTGGAATAACTCAAGGACCAAACATAACTAAGAATAGCTTAAGCATAAGTTTAATTCAGGGAAATAATGCAAAGGTTAACAGGTCAGATAGCAGCATAGGAAGTACAACTAGATTTATCTTGTTCGTTAACGATACAACAAGAAATTCTGCTCCTTTGGAAAACACAAACGGGAGTATTTTAATAACTTACGATTACTCTAACTTCTATTCTTACTTTGTTCAAACAAACTCTTCTGGCTACTTAAACTTTGATTTTAACCCAGGTTGTGAGTACCAAACTGGAAAGCAGTATTGGATAGCATTTATAGGAGATGCTTGCTATGAAACAAGGTTTACAAATTCTACTCCTTCAGAGAATTACACTGTAGAAATCTATGGCGACTTAAACTTGGAAATAATCTCGCCAAAAGGAGAAAAGTACTTGAGAAGTAGTTATCCTGACGGACAAAATGTTAATCTAACTGCAAGAGTTACTACAGATTGCTCTTTAGAAGGAGGAGTAAGCGATGCCTTAGTTAACTTCACTTTAACTCAAGGACTTACCAACAAATATTGCTCAGATATAGAAAATCTGGGAGAAGGCTATTTCCACTGCATGCTCAACACAAGTGAATTTGCAGCAAAAGGCTGGAATGTTACTTTTAACGCAAGTAGGAATTATTATAACCCATCTTCCCTAACAGATATTTTCCAAATTTGGCAGAAAGGATTCTGGGTCGAAACAAAACCAGTTTTAACAACAGATTTCAGCTATGCTTCTTACAACTCTACAGGCCATGTAGGAGATGGAGGATGGGGAGAAACTTGGATTTTCAAGGTTAACGTTACCGATGAAGATGAAGACACTTTAAAAGTTAGCCTTTACATAAACAGAAGCGATAATGGCGAGTGGGCACAACCAGTAATGGGAGAAGGAAACACAACTAACTCAACAGTAAAAGGAATAAATGTTACAGTAACTTTTGTTGTAAAACTACCCTCTCCTGTAGCCTTAGGTGGAAGCTCACCAATAGGGCCACATGCCTTCAAGTTTAACGTTAGTGAAAAGGAAGATATATTCGGTAATGCAACAATAGACTTTCCACAAAACATAAACGAAACTGGTAACGGAACTTTTGTTTATCAAAAGGATGATGTTATTCTTGAGCATATAGCCGGAAACAATACTGTAGTAAACAGAACTGGCAATCAAATTCAAGCTTTAACAGTAAGAGTTTACGATGCTGATAGAGGAGTTTATCCAACTTTCACAAGCACTGGAGCAAGGATTTGGGTAACTACTGACTTAGCTTCAAATTATGTAGAAATTCCCGGAACTACTTCGGTTCAAAACAGTTACATAAACACTTCAGCAACACAATTTGATCCGGATTGTAGGTTTAAGATTGGGCCACAAAAATGGAAAGCTGGGATAACTAGCGATAATATCCATTACAAAGAAACAAATTCGAGCGAGTTTTTCATAAACATAACTACTGTTAGTCTATCATTTAAGTATATCTCTCCAAAAAATGGAAAGCTTTTCGTTAAATCTCCTGTGCCAGCAGATTCCATTTTGCTTGTAGGAAATGTTAGCGATGATTGTGGAGGAGTAAACCAATCAACAGCAAACTTTTACTTGTATAGAGGAGAAACGATAAAAGACTGCTCTTTAATAGGAACGATAGTAGACTATAATAATGGAACTTATGGTTGCTTGATTTCAAACTCAACCCTATATTCAGACCCTGAGCTAGATTATGGTTATTGGAATGTTAGTTTTAACGCAAGCAAGAGCTATTATAACTCTTCAAAAGAAGAGTTTGAGCAGAACGCTTTGTACATAGCCTCAAGACCAAAGTTAACAACAGGCTCTGCTTATGTTTCTACAGGCAATTACACAAGTGGATGGGGAGATTTATGGTTCTTTGAGGTTGACGTTGAAGATGAAGATTATCTTGGAGAACAAGGAAGTTTGGTTAACGTGAGCTTTTGGGTTAACTTGACAGGAGAATGGGAATATGTTGGTTCTCAAGTTTGCTCACCACCATGCACAGGAATAGGGATAAACGCTCTAAAATTTGAAAAAAGCTTTTCTTGTGAAAATATGGGAACGAGATTTTTCAAGTTCAACGCAACAGACAACTTTTATTCAACAGATAAAAGATTTAGAGCAGAAAGCTCAACTCAAAGTTTCACTCTTTCTCCCGACCTAGCCTCCTTAACAATCGAACAAGGCGACGGCTCAAGCGTTAACAGAGTGGGAATAGAAACTTCTGTTTTAAAGGCAAGCATAACAGACTGGTCAAAAGGTGGAACAACAGTAACCGAACAAGGAATAAGCGGGAGAATTTACATAACAAAAAACAGAACGACTTTTGATTCTTTCATTCCTTTAACTACTGGTTCTGACGGTTTATTCACTTATGACTTTGATCCTGATTGCAGCTTTTACACTGGAAGACAATGGTGGAAAGTTGAGCTAACAGATTCTTGCTATTCTTCTGCTTCTTCTCAAAACGCAACGGTTTATGTTTATGGTCAACTTTACAGCAACTTAGTACATCCTCCTTATGGTTGGGTAAACGGAACAGGAACTCTAATACCAATCACACTTGACGTAAAAAGTGATTGCTCTGGATATATAGATGAAGAAAGTCCAGGCGTTCCAAATTCAACAGAAGGAATAAGCTATCCTATAAGAATTAGAAGGCCTGACGATAGCACTATTGAAAACTGCTATCCATGGCAGGATTGGGGAAATGGAACTTATAATTGTACTTTTGACACAATTTATCATCCTCCAGGATATTATGATATAATTCTAAGTAGCGCTAAGGAGTACTTTATACCAAACACAACTTACTATCATGATTGGTTTGAGTTGATAAACGCTCCACCAAGCTATCAAAATCCACAAGTAAACCCAAGCAAAGGAGGATGGGGTTCTAAGTATAACTTTAGCATAGAAGTTAAGGATACAGACTTAGACTCGGTTAATTGTAGCTTGTTTGTTTCAACAGACGATGGTTTAACTTGGCGTTATGTAAATTCAACGATAATTTCTGGAAGTAGCGAGTGGCAGAGTTGCAGCTTTACTGTTGAACCTTATGGTTGTAACTCAACCTATTATGATGTAGGCAATGATAATTGGTTTAGGTTTAACTTGACAGATGAAGTAGGACAAACTGTTACAGTAACTTTGCCAGGTCCAGAAATAACAAAAGATAACATAACAATAATTTATGTTTATGGAAATAACACAAACATAACAAGAGCTTCTGGTTTCTTACCTCTAAAAGTTTATGTTTTTGACTTAACAAGAAACAAGCCTGTAGGATCTTATGGCTCTGCCCAAGCAAGAATAAGCTTTAACGTTACTACAGATGGAACAAACTATATAGTTGTAGGTTCGAATCAAACCTATGCCTCATTGCCTGGAAACGTTACTTTTAACTTTGACCCAGATTGCAGGTTTGATGTTGGTTATCAAGAATGGTTTGCCTTTTACAACTCTACCATAGGAGCTGGTGGAGAATGCTATTACTATAACGAAAGTGAAAGGTTTAGTATAGGAATTGTTGGCCAACTAGTAAATTATGTTGTTTCTCCAAACTCAACTAAGAATAGGTTTGTTAGAGAAGAAGAAAACATAACTTTCAGGGGAAATGTAACAACTGATTGTCCAGCAAAAGACGGTTTAATAACCAATGCTAATGTAACTTTTGAAGCAACTCATGTTGGAACTGGAGGAAAATATTATTGCGATGAACCTTTAGTAAATGAAGGTAATGGATATTATAGCTGCTTGTTCATAAATAACGCAAGCAAGCCAACAAGAAACTACAAGCTTAACATGAGCTCTTCTAACGTAAGCTGGTTTAATCCAACTTGGACAGAAGTTACTGGTTTATGTACGCCAACGCCTTGCGCTTTCTTTGTTGTAACAAAACCAAGCTTATCAAGCCCAAGCTTTTCTTATACTCAAGACGGAGGTTGGGGAGAATCCTGGCAGTTTAGCGTCACTTTAAGCGATCCTGACTTAGATGTAAACACTGTTAGATTATGGGTTAGAAATATAACTCCTGCTCCTTCAGCATGTCCAGAAGCTTCTGCTTGGCCAGACTTTTACTTGAAAGGAAGTCAAAGTGTTTCTCAAGGTAATGTTATATTTAACTATCCTTCACCAGCATTTAGCTCAGCCTGTGCAGGGGTAAGCTTTGAATTCTTCTTCAACACAAGCGATGGCGAAAGATCAGCAAACACAAGCCTGCTTACCTTTACTGTACAAAAAGATGATGTAAACATAACCTTAGTAGAAGGGAATAATGCTTTGCTTAACAGAAGCTTAGCTCCTTCTCAAGAAAACGTTACTTTTAGCATAAGAATTTACGATACTGATAGAAATGTTTTGTTGGGAGTTGGTACACCTGGAACGATAAAGTTTTACGTTACCACAGATCCGAACAATCCAAACAGTTTTGTTGTAGAAGAAACCATACCACAAGTTGGAGCAGGAGGTTTTGTAAATCACACTTTTCCAAAAGCAGAAACAAGATGCAATTATGGAATTGGCCCCTTAAGATGGAGAGCAGAGTTTGGTTCAACTAGCACAATATACAAAGCAACAAACTCTACTTCAACTTATGGCGATGATTTCTACATAACCTTAATAACCTATCCTCTTCAAGTCAGCGTTATTGCACCAAACAATCAAAGCTTTAGAAGAAATGTAGATTTGATAACTTATGTTGGTAATGTTAGCGATGATTGTGGAGGAGTAAAAGGGGCAAGCGTTGAATTTAGAGCTTATCCAGAAGAAATCAATCCATCTTCAACTTGTTTGCCTTCTGAAGTTACAGATCATGAGAACGGAACTTACTCTTGCTCAAGAATGCCTTCAGAAGATTGGCAGATGACTTATCATAATTTAAGAATAAACGCTTCGAAGCAGTACTATGAACCTTCTGAAATTTTTGAAAAGCAGGATTCTTTTGTTATAGTAACAAATCCCACTATAACAATTTTGCCGCCAACAAGCAAATGTAGAGCTCCTGAATGCTTAGGCAGCGATAACAACTTTGGATGGGGCGAACTTTGGAACTTTTCAGCAATAGTTCAAGATTTGGATCAAGGTGCATACTCTTTTGAAAGACTGAACATAAGCTTATGGATAGATTTTGGCTCAGGCTATCAGCTTATTAACTCAACTATTTGTGCAGCACCAACTTGCCTATCACCAAGACTTATAACTTTCCTACAAACTTTTGATTGTGGAAAAATAGGAAGTTGGAATTATAAGATAAACGTTTCTGATTATTGGGGTTATAAGAATGAAAGTTCTGGAGGAATAACAATTAATCCGAATAGCGTAGAAGTTGAGTATGTCTCAAGTCCAACAAAAATCGACCGAGAAATCGGAGCAACACAAGGAACTTTTGTTCTTAGGATAAAAGATTTGGATAAAGATGAATACTTACCTTCTGGAAGAAACGCTTCGTTCTTCTTCACGAAAGATGGCTCAACTTTTATTGTTAAAAATGATGTAAAAACAAACTCTTCTGGTTATATAAACATAACTTTAGACCCAGATTGCTCTTACTCTGTAGGAATACAAAAGTGGGACGGAGGAATTTCAGGAGATTATTGCTATTATAGCGAGAACTATACTCAAAGGATAGGAGGACCTTATGCTCCTCCCGAGTATAATATAAGCGGACAAATAAAAGTTAACATTTTACAACCTTATTATCAGCAAATCTTTAACGTTACTCAGCAAATCTTGATAAGGTTTAACACAACTTCTGATTGCCCAGAAGAAGGTTTAATAGCGAACGCAACATATCCTTTAGCTCAAATCGAGTTAAGATCACCTTATGGTGAATGGGAAACTTGCTTGCCTTTAAACAATGAATATGATGGTTGGTATAATTGTACTTGGGACTCGA
Organism: Candidatus Aenigmatarchaeota archaeon; assembly: GCA_038998335.1. GTDB lineage: Archaea > Aenigmatarchaeota > Aenigmatarchaeia > CG10238-14 > SCSR01 > JAVZHQ01. The sequence goes on from JAVZHQ010000001.1 coordinate 594,062, forward strand.
CTAATAAAAAAGAAGGTTATTGGAGTATAAACTTGACTGCAAGCAAGCTTCCAGATTATAACTTAAACGAAACGATGTTTGAAAACTGGTTCTGGCTTGAAAACATTTATAGTGTTGCTGAAAACGCAAGCGTTTCACCAAGCGAAGCAGGTTGGTCAAGAGTTTTTAATTATTCGATTGAAGTTTATGATCAAGAAGGGGATACAATAAACTGCTCTTTATTCGTTAGTAAAGATAACAAGCAAACCTGGGAGTATAAAGGAAGTTATATAATTCAAGGAACTCCTGGAATTCCTACACAAGGAACTTGTTGGGTTGCTTTGCATGATTTTTCATGCGAAGATATAGATAAACCAGAAGGTCAAGAGTGGATTGTAAGTAAGGCAAAATGGTTTAAGTGGAAGATTGAAAATGGAGAACCTAGCAATACTTATAATACTTCAGAGTTTCAAGGGCCAAACATAACTGAATCTCAAGTTTTAATTAGTTATATAGTTGGTGATAATAGCTATGTTAATAGAAGTTCTGGAATAAATCAAGTTGTAAGATTAGCTGTAAACGTTTTTGATTTGGAAAACTTAAGCTGTGCTTCTAACGTAAACGTAAGCTTCTGGGTTACTCATGACAATTCTAATTATCAGCTCGATATAGTAAACCAAACTGATAGTTACGGAAATGCAAGCTATTACTTTAACCCAGATTGTTCTTACTCAACAGGAAAACAATACTGGATAGCTGGAGTAACTGATTCTTGCTATATGAATACAAATGCTTCAAGCAATTTCACGGTTTATGTTATAGGAGATTTGATTCCAATTATACTTTCACCGAAAGGAGAGAAGTACTTAAGAAGTAATTATGAAGACGGTCAGCTTGTTCCTTTCAAAACTTTTGTAAAAGATGAGTGCGGCTTAGCTATAGTTAATGCTCAAGTTAATTTCAGTGGAATAAAAGATTCAGAAGTTAAGTGGTGTTCTCAAGTTACAAACCTTGGTGATGGCAATTATACTTGCGAACTTAACACGAGCAACTTTAAAGCACAAGGTTGGAATTCTAGTGTAAACGTTTCTGCAAACTTTTACAATTCAAACTCTTCTTTAGAAATTTTTGTTATCTGGCAGAAAGGATTCTGGGTTGAAACTAAACCAATACTAACAACAGATTGGTGGTATGAAAGCAGAGATTATCTTGGGAATTTGGGAGACGGAAGCTGGGGAGAAACCTGGTACTTTAGAGTTAATGCTAGCGATGAAGATTATGACATTTTGGAAGTTAAACTTTGGGTAAACTCAAGTCAAGTTGGAGGTGACTGGGCCCAACCATTACCAGTATACATGACAAACTCAAGCGTTCAAGGGAAAAATGTAACAGTTATTTTTATCATACCAGGATGGCCAAGCCATTCAAACCCAGGTCTAGGCTTTCATGTATTCAAGTTTAACGTTAGCGAAGTAAAAGATATCTATAACAATGCAACAAAAGATTTTGTTAATAACACTTATGAAATAGGAAATGGAAACTTTACAATAACAAAAGATGATTTGCTTCTAATACATGTTGAAGGAAATAACACTTCTGTTCATAGACCAGGAAACAATTACCAAACTTTAAGTGTAAAAGTTTTCGATAGAGATAAAGGAAGTGATGTAACAAGTGGAATTTTAAGCACAAACGTAAGAATATGGGTAACTAACGATCTAGCTTCCAACTTTACTTCAATTCCTTCAACCTTCTCTTCAGGTTATATAAACACTTCTGCCTTACAATTCGATCCTGATTGCAGCTTTAGAGTTGGACCACAAAAGTGGAAGGCTGGTGTGCTTTATACAGATGCTTACAAGGCAACAAACTCTTCTGACTTCTTTATAAACATAACAACAGATCCTTTGAAGGTTGAACTTTTACAACCGTTAGATGCAAAACTTTACTTGAAAGGAATAGAAGATGTTCCTGTTAAAGTTAAAGTTACAGATGAATGTGGAGGAGTAAGCGAAGCAAACGTTACAATAATTTCTCAGCAGCTAGGAGCCTATCCTCCAAACAAGGATTGTGTTGAAGATCAAAGTCCAAAAGGTCAAATATTTTACGAAGGAAGTGGAATTTATAACTGCACCTTCAGAGCAGACACAACTGCACAAGAAGAACCGGCATGGCTTTATGGTTATACTAATGTTTCAGTCCAAGCTTTCAAAGCTTACTATAACTCTAGTGAAGTAAATTTCACGATAAACTCTTACTATTTAGCATCCAAACCAGAAATTACTCTGAAATCCCTCTACACAGATTATGGAACAAGTGGGTGGGGAGAAAACTGGCATTTCCCAGTTGACATAGAAGATAAAGATTATAATGCTCAGCTTGGGTCAACTATAAACGTATACTTCTGGCTAAACTTGACAGGAAGCTGGCAGCTTTTTGCAAGCAAAACTTGTGTTCCTGCAACCGGAAACTGCACAAACTTAGAGTTCTATCCTGTTAACTTTACTTGCAACAGAACTTATAGCGATATAGGAGTGAAAGGTTACAAGGTAAATGCAAGCGATAATTTTGGTTATAAAGATGAGAAAGAAGCAACCTTTACCATAACTCAAGATCAGGCTGACATAGCTGACGTTAAATACTCAAAATCAATTATCGCAAGAGAGTTTAGCGACTCTGCATGGTTTGCTGCCTTGTTTGTTGACACGATAAGAGGGTTAGAAATAACTTATGAAAATGTTAGTGGAAGAATTTACATAACAACCGACAACTCAAACTATTTGTTCAATTCAAGCTTATTATCTCAACCAAACGGTTACTTGAACTATACTTTTGATCCTAATTGTAGCTTTTCAGTTGGAATACAAAAATGGAAGATTAACTTAGAAGATTCTTGCTATTATACTGCAACTTCAGGAGATCAAGAGTTTACTGTAGTTGGACAACTAAAGAATTTCTTGGTAGAGCCTTCTTATGGCTCAATAATAGAAATAGAAGTAGGAAAAACTGCTAACATAACTTCAAGTATAAAGGGAGAATGCGGAGAAAATGTTGAAGGGGCAAGCGTAACTCACGAAGCAAGATGGCCAGACTCAACTTTTGAAAATATTGTTCCAGTGGAAGAATTGGGCTCAGGCTTGTACAATTCAACATGGAACTTAACTTTCAAGAAAGGAGGTTATTATGGCTTTAGAATTAACTCAAGTAAAGAATATTACTATCCAAACTCGAGCTTGTTTGCTGATTGGGTTTACTTGAACAACACTCCACCTCTCTATTCAAACCCAAGAGTTTCTCCTGGAACAGAAGGTTGGGGTTCCTACTTTAACTTTAGTATAGAAATTAACGATGCTCAGCAAGATAATGTTACTTGTACTCTATTTACTTCAACAGATAATCAGCAAACTTGGGTTGAAAGAGGAAGTACAATAGTTTATGGTGGTATAGGCTTATGTAGCATAAACGTTACTTTTGAGTGTAGCGATATAGGAGAAGATAATTGGTTTAAGTGGCAGTTAGATGATGGGACAAACGTTTTTAACATTTCAGCTGTTCAAGGACCAAACATCACAGCAGATGATGTAATAATCTATTATATTTATGGAAATGAAACAAAAGTAAATAGAAGCGATAGTTCTATTGGTAATATTCAACTTTTAGTAGTTGGAGTTAACGATACTGACAGAAAAGTTCCAGCTAATGCTACAGTAACATTTTACGTAACAAAGGACGGTAACACTTTCTTGTACGAAAGTAATATAACAAATTCAAGTGGAATAGCAACTTACTACTTTAACCCAGATTGTAACTATAACCCTGGCTTACAAAAATGGTATGCAGCAGTAACAGATTACTGCTATTCTTACCAAAGAACTCAAAACTACAGTATAGAAATTTATGCAGATTTTGTTTATTCCCCATCAGCTTACAGACAAGGCTTTACTACTGATAAAACAATTTTACGCTCAGAGCAAAACGTTACTCTTGATGCAGGAAACCCAAACATTGCTGAAGAAATGACAATAAGAGATGATTGTGGAGGAGAAATTGATGTTGATTGGATAAGCATGCAAGCAATTCATAACTTAACCGGAGAAACTTATAGCTGCACTGAAATAATTAATCCTGCAGTAGGAATTTACAGATGCGCAAGAAATACAAGCGATATGAAAGCAAGGTGGTACGATGTTTTGGTTAGCGTTTCAAAAGAATATTTCAACAATAAATCAGTAAGAAAAACGCAAGAATTCTTCGTAGAAACTAAGCCTGAACTAAGGAATTTAACCGTAAAATCAACTCAAGGAGGAGAAACAGGAGGATGGGGCGAGAGATTCTACTTTAACGTTACTGTTACTGATGAAGATTATGATTTTGTTAATGTTACTCTTTATGTGAGAAGGGTTGGCTCAACTTACTGGATACTAGCAAACAAAACAGACTTGGATTCACCAGTAATAAACAGAACAATAACTTTAAGCTGGGTAAGAGAAACATGCGATGCAAGCCATTCAGACCCATATCCTCATGCTTGGGAGTTTAAGTTTAACGCAAGCGACGATCCAAACTATCCATTGCCTTACGAGGATATGTATGAAAGTACAATAGAGCCAGCAAACTTCTACTTGGAAAAAGACGATGTAAGCTTGCAGCTAATGAGTGGAAATAACGTTGAAGTTTGGAGGAACGGAACTGATTCAAAATTGCTAAGCTTAAAAGTAATAGATACAGACTTAAACAATTTGCCAGTAGGTTCAGGAGTTAACGGAAGCTTCTGGGTAACAACTAATGGGTTAATTTTTGCAGGACAAAAGATTTCTGAAACTGATGAATACGGAAACTTAACTTACAACTTCCCGCAAGACTTGCCTTCTGGCCAAAACAAGTGTGATTTCAAGACAGGAATACAAAAATGGTTTGCAGGCGTTTATAACGATGCTTGCTATAAGGATAAAAACAGCACAAACTATACTATAACAATAAAATCTTTGCTTTTGCCTTTAATTTACTATCCTTCAGGGCAAGGTTTCCTTAGAGGAGATAATGTTCCAGTTCAAGGTTTCTTAACAGATGAATGCAGCTATGTGGAAAATGCGACTGTAGTCTTTACCTTTATTCCTCAAGCTGGTTCGCCTTATCAGTGCACAATAACTGATAATAATGGTTGGATAGAAGGTGAAGGTTGGTATAATTGTACTAAGAATACTGCAGGAAAACCAAAAGGTTGGTACAACCTTAGCATGAGCACTAGTAAAACTTATTATGCAAGCAATTCAACCCTCAAACCTTTTGCCTTCTTCTTAGGAGATAAGCCAGTTTTGAGCAACCCAAGGGTTGACCATTACACTGGAGGTTGGGGTGAGCAGTATACTTTTACTGTTACTTTCACTGATGCTGACTTGAACATAAACAACGTAAGCTTGTGGAAGAGTTATGATAATGTTACTTGGTACTTAGTTGAGATGAAGCAAGTCCAAGGAATAGGAATAGACGTAAGCTTTACTCACAGGTTTACTTGCGAAGATTATGCAAAGCAAGCGCCTTACTTCTACTTCAAGTTTAACACTACTGATCCCTTTGGCTTTACAGACGAAACAGCTTCAAGAAACATGACCTTGGAAAGAGATAACGTTACTTTAACCTTAAGCTTAGCAAGCAACTCAAGCGTGAGAAGAATAGGAGATAACTTTGCTTACTTAGAGTTTAGGATTTATGATACAGATTATCAAAACTATCCAAGCAATGCTAACGGAACTATTTGGGTGACAAAAGATGGCCTAAACTTTTCTGTTGCTTATGAGTGCACTTCCTCTCAAGGGTACTGCTCTGCTTTGCACAATCCAGATTGCGACTCTTCTGTTGGTTTACAATACTGGAAAGGAGGAATAGTAGAGAAAGATGGTTTTAGCTGCTACCAAGTTATCAATTCTTCAGTTTTCAACTTTACTGTTTACGGTCAGCTTAATATTTCAATAATTTCACCTGAACAAGGAAAAATATTGAACAGAGGAAAAACTCACAGCTTTAACGCAAGCGTTAAGAATGACTGTGGAGAAGAAGTAAACGATGCAAGTATTAACTGGTACAACTCTTCCTGGCACTCCTTAGCTTCTGGTTATAATACAAGCTGGCTTGTTCCTATAACATACAAGCTTGGGCCTGAAACTATTTATTCAAACGTTTCAAGGCAATACTACGACGGAAACTACAACTTCAGCTCAGTCTACATTTATGGTTGGAGCGAAATAGACTCAATTTCTCCTGCCAATTCTTCAAGCTATGCTGCTGGCACACCAATAACAATAACTTGTCATGTGAGAGATTCTAATACTTCGCAACCAATACCAAACTATACTGTCAGCTTTTTGAAGAACGGAGAATCTTTGGAAAACGCAAGTACAGATTCACAAGGATATGCAAGCATAGTTTGGTACACTAACTTGGAAGGGGCAGGATGGTACAACTTAACTTGCTTTATTGAAAGCAACTCAACTTTATACTATAATGCTACTTTAGCACAAATGGAAACTTGGATAAGGCTCAGCAGACCTTTACAAATTGATCAAATAATTCCTCAATATCCTTGGGTTTATAGAAACGATTCTTTCACTCCTTACCAAACAAACATAAGCGTTCATGTTAGGGATGCTCAAATAGGGCATGCTAGCAACGCAAACATTAGCTTCTACAACTCAACTCATTTCTTATTCAGTTGCTTAACAAACTCAACAGGATGGTGCGAGCTAATTGACTTTAACCCACCAGACGATTACACTCCTTCACCTTATTGGATATACATAAACGCAACAAGGCCAGGAAATGAAGATTCTCTCACTAATTCAACTTCAATAACAGTTAAAGGAATTTTATTTGTTAACATTACTTCACCACTAAACGAAAGTCTTCATCCAAAATCAGAAGCTATAGATTTAAGCGCAACTGTAATAAGTGAAAATGGAGAAAACTCTTCTGTTCTTAACCCGACAGTTAAATGGTACAACGAAACTGCATTGCTTGCTGTAGGCTTAGAAGTAACTCTGCCTCAGCCAATAGTTGCTCAGCAAAGAACAGGACCTCATCAGCTTATGGCAATTGCAAGCAAAAGTTATTATGAAGATGGAAAATCAAACGTTAGTATAATAATAACTGGTTTAGCAGATGTTGTTTGGATTTCGCCAATAGGAATAACTCCCTATCCAGAAGAATTCTATCCAACTTGTTTGGTAAAAGATCATGAATCTGGAGCAGGAATTTCTGATTATGAGGTCAACTTTTCTTACAAGTGGGAACCTTCCTCTGAATTTATATTTAACGGAAGTTATACAACTAATTCTTCTGGTTATGCAAGTTATGTTTTTATTCCAACACAAAAAGGAAACATTACTTTTAATTGTTCTATAGGACCAAACGCTACTCAGTACTATTCACCAAACATAAAAGAAGCGATAGAAACGATTTGGGTAAAAGATATAAGCTTGCCAAAAATCTTTAACTTTTCTGTAATTCCAAACTCAAGCATAGAAGCAAACCTTAATCTTACTTACATAAACGCAACAATAATTGACAATTATGCTGTAGAATCTGTCTGGGCAAACATTACTTTGCCGAATGGAAGCATAGTAATAGTTCCTATGAGCAATATAAGTGTGCCGGAAACAGGTTTTGGATTTTTCAGAGCAACTTATTCCGCAAGCTACCTTCCACCGATCGGAGGAGAGTATAACATAAGCGTTTATGCAAGAGATTATCCACCAGAATCTAACGTTAATAGTACTTTTGTTGGTAACATAAGCGTTTGGGGGAAGATTTCTGGCTTGGTTGAGCAACTTCCTGCCAACATAGTAGCTTATAACATAACTCAAACTCAAGGCTTTACTTTTGAAGTTTCTGTTAACTTTACTAACTTAGGACCAGCAACCGCTTATTCTGTTAACTTGACTCATGCAGAAGATCCTTTAGGTTCGCTAACTTATAATGAAAGCAGAAAAGAGTGTGGAACAGTTTATGCAGGACAAACCTGCTCTTGGGTTTTCAAAATAACTGTACCAGAAAAAACTTCTCCGCAGCTAATAAGAGCTTATACTATAGCTACATGGCAAAACCCTGATAAAACTGTTGAGCAAAAACTGAATGAAACATCAATAACAGTTTCTTCAAATCCTGTAATAGAGATTATTCCAAAGAGCATAAACAAAACAACTCCTCACGACTTGACAACTTATATTGGTAATATAACAACTTATGCCTCTGGAAATGATGAAGTAAGAGATGTTTCAATAAGCACAGTTGGAGGAAACCTTGCTTTTGATTGTCCACTTTGTGTTTTATCTATAATTCCAAACTCTTATGGCTTGCTTCCAGCAGGCGAAAGTTTTGTCTCAGATATAACGATAACAGTACCTGCAGGTCAAGCACCAGGAATTTACTGGACAAAAGTAAGAGCAAGCTCTAGTAATGCAGGCTATGATGAAATGCTTCTCAACTTAACAATACCAATAAATACTTCTTGGATAAGAAGCCCAGAAAGCTTCGGTTATGTTTTACTTCCCTTAAACACAAGCGGAACCATAGGGAATATAACCGTAACAAACATAGGAAATGTAAAAATACCTTTCGAGATTCTTAAGTCTGGAAATGGAAGTATTTTTGTTACTGCTTATCCTTCAGGAGCAAAAGGAACAACTGCCTTTGACTTAGAAAAACAAGTTTCAAGAAACGTTAGTGTTGACTATTCAGTTCCTTGGAATGCTTATCAAGCAATTTACACTGTAAACATAGTTATAAGAAACGTTACTTTTGCAAACCCACCTGAAAGAATAACAACAATAATACTTAACGTTACTGATGTCCCACCAACAATAACTGACATAATAGTTGAGCCAAGAGTTTTTGAAATAGGTTTTGAAAACGTTACTATACAAGCAAAGATTACTGATAATTTTGCAGTGGATAAAGCATGGGTTAACATTACTTTACCAAACGGCTCAAGCTTTGTTCAGTTTATGGATTCCTTTGCTGGTTCAATCTACAACACAACTTATTCAAGCTTACAAGAAGGAATTCATTTAATTAGAATATGTGCAAACGACACTCGCTCTTTAGAAGGATGCACTTCGCCAATAGAAGTTGAGGGTTCGGCAACTACAAGACTAGAAATAATTCCAAACATTACTCACATTTTAGCAAACGATATAACAATAGAGTATGGACAAAGCTTTGCCGTTAACATAACTTTGAATAATACTGGCGGCTCAAGAGCTTTTGATTCTAATTTAACCATAGATTCTGGTTTTATTTCAAGCGAACCAAGCTTCTTTGATTTTGGAACTATCTTGAAATGGAAATCAAAGTCAAACATAACTTTAATAAGCATACCGAACGGGACTGAAACAGGAATCTATTACATAAACTTGACAGCAAAATGGAAGAACTTGAACGAAACTTATAACTCAAGCTTTGCTCAAATTCTTGTAAACGTTACTCCAAACCCAAAGCTTAAAGTTATAGAAGAAAACATAACAAAAATAATTCCTCCAGGAGCAAAGGATAGTGTAAACATTACTCTCAAATCAATAGGAAATAAAAACGTTACAAATGTTGAAATAAACTGCACAAGAGGAATAGTTTGTCAAGACTTTAACGTTTCCTTTGAACCCAAAAACTTCACTTCAATACCGATTGGTGAAACAAGGCAAGTTAATGTAAGCTTTGAAGTTCCTCCAAACTACTTAGCAGGAACTCATAACGGAACAATAGAAATAAGATGGGATTCTGAGTTTTACTTAGAGCTTCCTGTTTTCATAACAGTTCCTGTAAACATAACTTGGGAGCATAACCCGAAAGTTTTAAGCTCTTATGTTTTGCAAGATGATAAAGGATACTTTGGAAGCATAGATATAATAAACACAGGAAACTCAGAAATAGAGCTTGAGCTTATAAAAACAGGTGAAATAGCTCCTTATCTTAACTTGAGTGAAACAAGAATAGTTTTGCCTTACAACGGAATAAAAACAATTCATATAACCTATTCTTCACCTGACATTCAATTTGACAAAAACTACACAGGAAAGATAATAAGCAACATAACAGGAAGTTTGAGAGAAAACGCAACAGAAAAGACAAGAGAGACTTTTGTAAGCATGTTTGTTTCTGTTTACAAGGTTAAGATAATAAGTCCAACAAGCTCTAATCCTATAATTGGAGTTGTTAATGGAAACGAAATTCTAGCAAAAGTTAACGTTACTGCAAACTCAAGCTTTGTTACTCAAAACGTAAGCTTTAACGTTTCTATCTTTGATTATGAAAGAAAGGCAGAAGCTTTTGTTAGCTCTGCTTATTACAACTCAACTGAAAAGCTATGGTTTGTTAGGTTTATAGCTCCTGATTTAGAGGAAGCAAGAGTTTATAACTTAAACATAACCGCAAGCTACAATGGAACAAGGTATTTAGTGAGAAGTGATGTAGAAAATGATTCAATAGTTTATCGCGACACTCAAGCTCCTTTAATAGAGCTAATTACTCCTGTAAGAATACCTGCAAACTCTACAGTTAGAGTTTTGGTTAACGTTACAGAAAGCGGAGGAATCAAGAATGTAAGCGGAGAAATAACTTATCCTGACAACACAACCCAAAACATAAGCTTTACTTTAATCTCAAGAATCAAGGATAATTACTTGTTTGAGTATAACTTGACAAACACTTCAAGCCTAGGAAATTACACAATATCAGCTTTTGTTTGTGACTTAAGCGAAAATTGCAACTCTGCTTCAAAATCTTTTGAAATCTATCCTGTTGCTATATTTTCAGGCTATGCTAAGGACTTGGAACAAATTTCTGAACCTGCCTTAAGAGTTAACTTCAAGTTTTACGATCAAGGAAGTGAAACAATAAGGTTTGACTTTAACTCAAACGCAACCGATGGCTATTACAACGAAACTATAGATATGAAAACTTATGATTTGAAAATAAGCTTGCTTGAACCTACTTTTAGCCATCAAATTCTTTTGTACAACTTGACCATAGCTACAGATTATTTCAACCCAATAGTTTTTGGTAATGTTCCTAACGTGAGAACAACGAGCTCAGCAGTAAAAGGAGTTTATCTTAACACTGTCTTAAGACCAGCTTACTTTATACTTAAAATCAACTTTTCTGATTGTGTTTTAGGTTTATGTAACGTTCCTATTCATGACCCAAACAAGCTTGGAATTTATAAGTATGGTGGAAACTGGACACCAAAAGTTTCTACTGCCCAAAACACTAATTGGGTGAGAATTACTAACAGAGAAATGGACAACTCAGATAAGTCAGTAAACTTAACTGATTACACTGTTACAGTAAACTTAAGTGATATAAGAGGAGTTTATATTCTTGCAGAATTTATTTGTGGGAATGGAGAATGCGAATCTGAAGCAGGAGAAAGCACTAGTAATTGCCCAATAGATTGCCCAGCAATACCTCCTGCTCCTCAAGTTCCGATTTACATTCCACCTACAATTCCACCAATAGTAGGAGGACCTGGTGGACCAGGAGGACCTGGAGCAGGTCCTGCTGCTCCTCCTGTAGCCTTAGTTCCCTTGGAAGTAAAAACTACTTTGATAGAAACAACTCTTACTCCTGGTGAAGAAAAAGTATTTTCTATTGACGTGACTAACAACTTAGACACAGCTACAAACGTAAGAATTACTGTAGAAGGTCCTGTCTTTCAACTTTTAACAGTTCAGAAGCCTACGTTTACTGTCGCTCCTAAATCTACTGAAGTTACTGCTGTAAGAGCTTATGCTCCTCCAAGAATTGCACCAGGAATTTACACTGGCGATCTAGTGGTTACTGCAGGGAATATTGTTCATAGGACTCCTGTAACCATAGTTGTGCAACAAGTTCCTGAACCTTTGCTTGACGTGAGCGTAAAAATACTTTCAAAAGCAATCAACCCAGGAACAAACCTTACTTTTGAGGTTAAGCTTATAAACATGGGCCCAACTGCTAAGGTTGAAGATATAACAGTAACTTACACTGTTAAGCCACTAAACGAAGATAGAATAATAGCAACTTCAAAAGAAACTCTTGCAGTAGAGACAGAAAAAACTTATGTGAGAAGTTTGGAAATTCCTTCTGACACACCAGAAGGAAGGTATGTCTTAGAAGTTAACGCAAGCTATTGGTATGGTATAAAGTATGCTATTTCAACAGATAGCTTTGAAGTAACAGTTCTTCCTCTACCAATCTTTATACTCAGAAGTGTATTCATGCATTGGCTAACTTATGTTATTCTTTTTGTTGTGGTTCCTCTGTTGATAATAGGAATTAAATGGTACGGTGCTTACAGAGCAGCGAAAGCAGCAAAAGCAAGGTATATTGCACCAGTAGAATTTAAGAAACTGCCTCAGGCAAGTCCTAACTCCATAGAAGTTGGAAAAATTGCCGAAACTGATGTCAAAGCTTACCTAGATATTTCTCAGTTGTTAATGCATTCTATAGCAGCTGGTGGCACCGGCTCAGGCAAAAGTGTCTCTGCAATGGTTTGTGCTGAAGAATTACTGAAAAGAAAAGTTCCTGTAATAGTCTTTGATCCTACTGCTCAATGGACAGGATTTATGAAACCTTGCAGGTTCAAAGAAATGCTTGACCTCTATCCAAAGTTCGGTCTTAAGCCAACAGATGCAAGAAGCTTCAAAACTAACATAATAGTTGTAGAAGACCCAGAAATGCCCATAGACATAAAGAAGTACATGAACCCGGGAGAGATTACTGTTTTTGTTATGAATAGGCTGCCTCCTGAGCAGTTAGACAAGTTTGTTAGAAGAAGCATTCAGGCAATATTTGACATGAGACCTCCAGAATCAAAGCAAATTAAATTGTTACTTGTTTATGACGAGGTTCATAGATTATTACCAAAGTATGGAGGAAAGGGAGGTTATGTAGCAATAGAAAGAGCTTGCAGAGAGTTTAGAAAGTGGGGAATTGGAGTTTTCTTAATCTCGCAAGTATTACAAGATTTCAAGGGAGCCATAAGAGCTAACATAGCAAACGAGATTCAGCTAAGAACAAAGTACGAAGGAGATATAGGAAGAGTAAGGTCAAAGTATGGCATAGATTATGCTTCTAGAGTAACGAAGCTAACAGTTGGTACAGGAATGGTACAGAATCCTGAGTACAATTATGGTAAGCCATGGTTCGTTAGCTTTAGGCCTTTGTTGCATTCGCCTTTTGCTTTGACCGATGAGGAGCTTAACCTTTACATGAAGCTTACGAAGAAGATTGAAGAGTTGGAGAAGAGAATTGAGAAGCTAAAGGCGAAGAAGGTTGACACTTACGATGTTGAAATTGAGCTGAACATAGCTAAGGATAAAGTTAAGACTGCAGCTTTCAAGATGGCCGAAACTTATCTTGAGTCTGTTGAAAAGAGAATAGAAAAAATGGGTGGATAAATGGCAAAGAAAAAAACCAAGAAAGTAAAAAGAGAGAAAGGTAAGAAGTTGGAGAAAACTGAAAAGAAAGTTGAGAGAAAAGAAAAATTTGAAAGAGAAAAAATTGAGAAGATTCAGGAAGAAAAAGCTGAGCTTGAAAGTATGCTGGGCTTTTTGGAAGATCAGTACAGAAAGGCAGAAATAAGCGAGAAAAGTTACTTGGAAACAAAGCTAAAATACCTTGAAAAACTTGAGAAGATAAACAAATTTTTAGAGAGGATGGGAGTTAGAGCTGAAGTTAAGCCAAGGGAAGAAAAGGTTGAGGTTAAAACTGAAGAAGTTGAAAAAGAAGTTGAAGTTCCGAAAGAGGAAAAGAAAGAGGAGAAAACTGAAGTTAAAACTTTTGAAACAATAGAACCTAAGGCAAGGCTTGGGTTTTTGAGTAAAATTTTTGGGAGAAAGAAAGAACAAAAAGTAGCTAAAAGTGAAGAAGAAACGAAAGCTGAAGAAGCTAAGCTTGAAGTAGCGATGTCTCCTCCAGTTTCTCCTCCTGCAGAAGAACCTAAAGCTATGGAAACTCCAATAAAGGAAGTTAGGGAAGAAACAAGTGAAAAAATCTTAAAGAAAATTGAAGCAGAGCAGTTTATGGTTGAAATAGAGAAGTTGAAAGTTATGATAGAAACTATGAGAGAAAGTTTGAGAGTTACTGATGAAAGTATAAGAACGATATCTGAAAGTATAGGCGAGCTGAGAAGCATGATTTTAACTGCTGACACAAGCATAAGAGAGACTGCAATAAAACTTGAGAAAATAGAGGATGAAGTTTCTGAGGTTAAGCCACAAGAAATTTCTAAGAAGTTTAGGGAAGTTTTAGGTGTAATAGATAAACACCAGCTTGCTCTGGAGAAACTTGAGAGAAAAACAGAAGATTTAGGAACAAAGATAAACGCGGTTTATGAAATGCTGAAAGGAATTGGAAGTTTGGAAAACATAGGAAGAATTAACAAGGAAATTCAGAAAAAAGTTGAAGATATAAACGAAGCAGTGAAGTATATAGAAAGAATTGGAGTAAAGACTGAGAAAATATTTGTTGATTTGGGTAAAGGCTTGGAAGATTTAACTCTTTATAAGGTTAAGCAAGAAGATGTTGAGGAAAGCTTGAAGGAAATAATCAAATCTTTAGATGCTTTGAACGTTAAGTTTGAAGGTTATGTTAGCAAAAGGGATTTGGAGGAAATTAAGGAAGACATTCTTGTTATGAAAAAGCAGATAGAAGAAATAAACAAAGTCTTGCCAATAGTTCAGGTTAAGCTTCCCGAAAGTATAATTGAACTGAGAAGAAATAGAGAAGATATTCTTTTGCTTTTGAGCTCTTTGGAAGAAAAGATGAGAGAAGGGAAGATAAGTAAAGAGGAATATGAAAGCGTGAAGAGAATAAATGAAAAAAAGTTGAAAGAAATAGAAGAGCTTTTGAAAAAAGAGTGGAAAAGAGTGGAAAAAATCATTAGGGTTGCTGAAAAAGAAAAACCAGAAGTAAAGTCTGAAGAGAAAAGAAGCGAAGAAGCTGGAGAAGAAACTCCTAAGGAAACTCCAAAAGAAGAAGTTGAGAAAGAAAGCAAAGTTGAGGGAAAAACTGAAACAAAAGTTGAGGGAAAGGAAGTTAAAGCGAAGGAAGAGGCAACCAAAAAGTTAAGAAAGGAAAAAGTTAAGGAAAAAACCTAGGCAACTTCTAGCTTTATTTTCTCGCTAATCAAATCCAAAATTTTTCTTATATCATCGCTTTTGAAAAGCAAAACAATTTTTTGTTTAATTCTTTCTTCTGGAATTTCAAACTCTGATAAAAAAACTAGAGTATAGATTTCTTCTTTATAAACTTGACCAAGCTCGAATTCCTCTATTGCTCTAAAAGGGTTAACAGAAAGAAAAGGTTCTGACAAAACATACTTTGTGTTGAACAATTTTTGGAGAATGTTTATGAAATATCCTGAAAGGATGTTTGCAAGCTCTTTTAAAACAGGCAAGTTTTCGTCGCTCAAATCCTTAAAATAACCTTTCTCTTTTTTAAGGAAAATGTCGGCCATTCTTAATATATCCTTAAGGGAAGAAGAAAGCAAAATCACCCCATTTACAGTGTTCTTAAGCTTGATGAAGAATATCGTAGTTGAAATTTTTTCTGGGTTTAAAAGTTTTGGAACTTCGTTCAAAAGTAAAACCTTTAAAAAGGAGGAAGAAACTTTAACTTCCTTGTTTATCATTTCCTTTAAAGCTTTTGCCGTAACTTCTGAACAGGATAGCCACATCTTTTTCAAAAGTTTTGATTCGATTTTTGGGAGAGATATTTTCTTTGTCATCTTACCATTTCTAATCTCCCAAAATTTTTTTTACCCTTCTCACCAAATCCTCGTTGTCAAAAGGTTTTGTTATAAAATCCAAAACATTCAATTTTTCCATTTCTTCCATCCCAACTTCCGAAAGTCTAACAACTGTAAGAAAAGCTATTTTTAAGTTTTTTGTTTTCGGGTTTTCCCTTATTTTTTTTGTCGTTTCTTTCCCGGTCATTCCCGGCATCATCATATCCATAAGAATCAAGTCTGGCTTAACCTTTTCCAGTTTTTCTAGGCATTCTTTTCCACTATAAGCAGGAATTACCTCATATCCTTCTCTTTCAAAAATCGCTTTCACAAGCTCGACCAAATTTTCCTCGTCATCAACTATCATTATCTTCTTCTTCACTTCAAACCTCCTTAAATATTTATTTTTTTCTCTGATTAATATTTATTTGAATGGTGAGCGAAAAAGTTAATTTGGGTTTTTGCCCTGTAGAAGTTGGTATAGGAAGTCATATGGTTATGCTCTACGAAGAAGAAGGAGAACTTTTAGACGCTTTATCAAAATTTTTCGTCACAGGATTAAAAAATAATGAATTCTGTATTTTTCTCTATCCTAGAGAGGAATTAGCTAAAAAGATAGAAGAAAAAATTGGCTTAGAAAAATCTTTAAAAGAGAAAAGAATGCATTTCATTTACTACAAAAATTTCTACTTTAAAGGTAATCGTTTTAGCAAAAAAAATGCATACATTTTGATTAAAAATGCATTGGATGAAATTATTGTTAAAGGTCTAAAGCTCCTGAGAGGAGCTTCTGAGATGTCATGGGTGATTAATACTAACCTTTTTAAAAAAGTTGTGAATTTTGAAAACGAAATAACAGAAAAATTTTCAGATTCTAAGGTTTTGTTCGTATGTGCGTATCCAGTAAGAAGCCTTTCGACTCCTGACCTGATAGATATAATTCAATCTCATATGATGTTAATCTATAAGAAGGGAAGAAAGTGGTGTGTTTCTGAAACTGTAGAAAGAAAAATCTTAAAAGGCAAGATAGAAGACTTAGAAAAGTTTTATAAAATTGCAATAAAGAGAGAGTTAGAGCTAAAGAAACTTAAAGAAAAAATTAAAAAAGCTGGTTGATGCTTGGTATTTATTTAAGGAAGTTAAACTTAAATTATGAGCTTGTACGAAGATGCTAAGAGAATAATTCTTGACCTTTTTGGTCCAAAGTTTCTAAATGTTCTAGATAGCTTTGAGGATCCAAAAAAGTATCCGATGGAATTCTTGGAAGAGCTTAAGTATTTTTTAGAAAAAGCCATAGGCAAAGAAGCTGCAGAAGAATATGTCAAACCCCTTTACGAAAAGTATGGAAAAACTAGAAAGATTAAGAAAATTGCAAAAGAATCTACTTCTTCAAAAGGTCTTTCATTATTTTTCTGTGGTGGAAAAATCCCACTGCTAATAGAATGTAGCTCAAATCCCACCACAAATCTATTAAATTACTGCTTGCATAAGTTTCTAGAAACTTCATGTAGTAGATATCCGCTATGCTCATAGAAATTATTCCCAAAATTATTAAGAAATATGCTCTAAAAATTTTTGTTTCGAAGAGATTTACCACTGCAAATGTTGAAGAAATTATCAGTACTATATCACAAACAACATAGCCAACACTGAAAATTTTCTCTGATAGTAGAACCTCTGGGTTAAAAACATCTTCTTTGATCAAATAAAAAGTAAAAACAAGTACAAGAATCGAAAAGAAAAGCAGAAAAAGTAGCTTAGGTTTTCTAATTTTTGTTGAAGAAATTTTTCGAACATACCATAAACCTAATAAGAAAAGGGGATAACCAACTAGCCAAAAAACATCAGCTATTGTACCAACAGGCGACTTGATTCCAAAAATTATTTCATAAATTCCCCAAGTAGTTTCACCTAAAAACCAAAAGAATGTCCCAAGGGTTAAAAACAAGAATGCCTTGCCTTGAAGGCTAGCACTACCGTAAAACTTGTAAGAATAGAGTCCAAAAACAAAAGCTAAAAACGAGAGAAAAATTGGTATAATATCAGAAATTATAAAGAAGTTTTCTCCTAAAGGCTGATAAACATAGAGAAAGAGAATGAACAAGAATAACAAACCAAAAACTAAGTAAACTTTTCCCATACTATTTATTTGTCTTCTTTTCCTTATATTTTAAAGGTAGCGTAAAGTAAAAAGTAGTTCCTTTTCCTACCTCACTATCAAACCATATTCTACCTCCTAAAAGCTCTACAAGCTCTTTACATATAGAAAGACCTAAGCCACTTCCTTTAGCTTTTCTTGTGTAAGGTGAAGAAACCTGAAAGAATCTTGTGAAAATTTTATTGAAATGTTCTTTTGGTATACCTATACCAGTATCCGAAACACTAAACTTTATTTCATCGCCTTCTTTCTCAGCTTTAATCGTTATTCCACCTTTTTCTGTGTATTTTATTGAATTACTAACTAGGTTCAACAATATTCTTTTCAGCTTTTCCCTGTCAGTCAGTACATTTGATATTCCTTTTTCAACTTCAACATTTAGGTATAGGCTCTTTTCTTTAGCAAGTTCAATCATTTCATTTTTCACGTCATTCAAAATCTCATTTATGTTTACTTCTTCAACAAAAACTTTTATCGTTCCTAAATCTATTCTTGATAAATCTAAAATATCTGTAATAAGAGCGCTTAACCTTTTAATTTCATCTTCAATGATTTTAAGGTATCTTAAACGCTTCTCTTTGTCTTTGATTATCTCTTCATCCTTCAAGAGCTGAGCAAACCCTGAAATTGCAGTCATGGGAGTTTTGAGCTCGTGAGCAGCTATTGAAATAAACCTGTCTTTTTCCACATCTAGCTTCTTGAGTTCCATATAACTTTTTTTCAATTTTTTCTGAGCTTCGAGAAGCTTTTTGTTCGTTTCGTTCAAATCTTCCATCATATTCATTAGAGCAATCTTAGTTTCTGTCAATTCTTTTACCTTCTCGTTCAGTTCTTTCGTTCTTTCTCTTACAGTCTTTTCTAATTCTTTTTGGTGAGACTCGATCTTTCTTTTAAACTCTAGAAGTTTCTTTGACATCTCGTTAAAATGTAAAGCTAACTTTCCAAGTTCATCCTTACTTTTTACTTCTATCGTTAACCCAAACTCACCTTCAGCTATTCTGGTTGTAGCTTCCTCAAACTTACTTATTGGGTCTAAAATGCTTTTAGCCACCAAGAAAGAATAAACCAAACTTGAAGTTGTTAAAAGAGCGATTACCATAATTGATATCAAAATATTTAGAAAGTGAAAGTTTTCTAATTCTTCTGACGCTTCTAGAGTTTTCTTTTCTACTTCTTTCGAGAGCAAATCCAGTTTTGATAAGATTGCATTTTCTAGTAAAGAATCTATTCTATTCTTCTTAATGTTTAGAGTTTCTGTATCTTCTGGGTTGCTTTTGTAGTAATTTATTAGATTGTCTGTCAGCAGAAAATAAGAGCTGAAAGAACTTTTCAGCTCTTCTAGCATTTCATTTTTTTCCATAAACTTACTTTCGAGAAGAAAAATCTGGTTTTCAGTTTTATTCATTAAATTTTTCATAGATTGAAGATAAACTTCACTGTTTGTGAAAAGATACTCGTCCAAATTTAACCTGTAAGTTAGGGATAAAATTTTCAAGTAATCTATCGAACTTAAAAGAAACTCATATTCATGAATTACTAGGTTTGTAGTTTGATGAGCTTTTTGAACTAAAAAATTATTTACAGAAGTTAAAACTAAAACCGACAGGATAAAAATTAGTGAGAATAAAATTAACTTCCTTCTTATGGTTAAGTATGGTTTTATTCTAACCATACTCCATAGAACTCCTCGTCAGAACCCTGAACAGGGCAATAATTAAACCCTTTAACTTTTTTGCTCATAACATGAAAGTCTAGGGGAGAAACTCCAAAGATGTTTGGAGCATCTTCAACTATTATTTCCTGTGCTTTAAAGTATAATTCTCTTCTTTTTTCTTTGTCCAAAGTTCCTAAAGCTTCTTCCAGTATTTTATCTACTTCAGAATTTTTATAATGCCCTGGGTTTGTCCACTCGCCAGCAGTTGAAGAGTGATAAGCTGACCACAAATAGTTGTTTGGGTCTGGATAAGCTGAACTAGAATAAAGTGGAAACATATCTGGCGAGGTTTTTGGGTCTTTAAATGAATTCACAGCATCGGCCCAACTCATAGGAATTATGTTTACAGTTATGTTTAACTCAGCAAGTTGTTTTTTTAGCAGCAAACCAACTGCTTTTTCTTCTTCCAAACCAGCAACATAAACATAATCCAAAGAAAAACCGCCATTTGGCCAAGGAGATTTTGCTAATTCTTCCCTTGCCTTAGTCATGTTTAACCTGTAAACGTTTAGATTTTCGTTTACCCACTCGCTTGGTGGCAAAGGCCCTTTAAGTAATTTTGCTCTTCCAACCCACAATTTTTCCAGAGCATCGTAATCAAAAGCATAAGATATTGCTTTTCTTACATGCTTGTTAGAAGTTGGTCCATACTGATTGTTCATTTTTATTTCAAAAGTATGGATTGCTGGTTCTTCCACTAATAAGAATCCATAAGCATCTCTCAAAAGAACTTGATCTTCAGGAGAAACCCAATCAATTATGTGGACCTCTTCCTTAACCAAAGCGTTAATTCTTTCAGAAGACTCTTTTATAACTTTTCTTGTAAATCCTTTTAGTCTTTTTTCAGACCATCCTTTCCAGTAGTTTTCAAAAGCCTCAAACTCATAGACTTGACCAGGAATGAAATTTTTAATGGTAAACGGGCCAGAACCTGCTTCATGGGAAGCAAGCCAACTCTGACCAAAATCTTCGCCCTTATGCTCCTCAACAATTTTTGGATTAACTATAAACAACCAAGGTATAATATCAAGAAAAGGTGCAAAAGGCTTAAGAAGCTTAATCCTAACTGTGTAGTTGTCAGGAGTTTCTATACCACTTTCGTTCACTATTCCTTTAAACATGTAAGCAGGACCTTTACCTATTTTTAAAAGTCTTTCCAAAGAATACTTTACAGCGTAAGAGGTTACTGGCGAGCCGTCATGAAAATAGGCATCTTTTCTTAAGTGAAAAATCCAAGTTGTCCCGTTGTCTAAAACTTCATGACTTTCTGCAAGCCAAGGAATAACTCTTGGTGGGTTGTCAACATGCCTGTATAGATTATCGTAAAGATTTTTTAATGTACTACTTATTGCTTCATCAAACCCAACAGCAGGGTCTATGGTGTACAAGTCAACAGCAGAACCTATGAAAAGAATTTTCTCTTCTGTTCTTTTTTCCTCAACTCTTTCCTCGTGCCTAAAAGTAAAAAATGCAAGTAAAACGATTGTTACAACTATTAAAACTAACACTAATGCTAACTTCTTCATTCTTTCACTCTAAGTTTTTCCTCCAGCTCTTTTATTCTTTTTTTCAGTTCAACCATTTTCAACTCTCTCCCAACTGCAAACTTTTTGAATTTCTCAAGCTCTTTTATTTTTTCCTGAAGATTTTTGTTCAGCTCTTCCAGCTTTTCCTCATAACTTTTTCTTTCTGTTATATCTCTTACAACACTTACCCATCCGATTCTATTTCCCTTTTCATCTTTTAACGGGAAAACTGAATGCTCGGTCGGAAAAATTTCTCCATTTTTCCTTTTCATCCTAAACTCGAAGTTTGTTAAACTTCCTTTCTTTTCTATTGTCTGGTACAAAACTTTTTGGAATTCTAGCAAGGTTTCTTTGCTTACATGTAAAAACTCTGTTGTCTTACCTATCATCTCTTCCTTTTTATAACCAAAGATTTTACTAGCAGCTGGATTGCAATCAATAATAGTTGGTGGTTTTTTACTGCCAAGAATGAATACGGCACAATCCAAGCTTAAGAAAATTTTTTCTAAGAGTTCTTTAGATTTCCTAATTTCTTCTTCTACTTTCTTTCTAAAAGTTATGTCTCGAATTATTACCATATCGCCTACTATTTTTCCTTTCTCTTTTATGGGAACTGCGTTAATTTCACCTATGAGTATTTCTCCGTTTTTCTTTATCACTTCAACATCGTAAGGTTTAATCTCAAACCCAGCCATTCTCTTGAGAAAGTTCTTGTAAGTTATCAAGATACTTTTTTTGGTTAAAACTCCTGCTTCAGTAAACTTTTTTCCTATCAAGTCCTCTTTTTTATAACCCAAAAGCTCTTCAACTTTTTTATTTATTTCTATAAACCTTCCTTTTCTGTCAAGAATAACAATAGGGTCAACAGCAAGTTCAAAAAGATCTCTGTACTTTTCCTCAGATTTCTTAATTTCTTCTTCCATCTCTTTTTTCTCAGTCAAATCACTTATCACAACTAATTTTCCGATGAGCTTTCCTTCAGAAAAATAAGGCACAGAATAACCTTCAAAAAACCTTCCGTCCTTGGTTTCTATTGAACCTTCCACCCTTTCTTTTGAAATTAAAACCTTTTTAATTAAATCTTCAAACTTGTCAGGATTTTTTACTTTTTTAGAAGCAACCTTGAGAAAATCTTTAAGATTTCCAGATTTAAGCACTTCTTCCTCAATCCTAAACATCTCTAAAAACTTTTTGTTGTGGTGAATTATTTTTCCTTCTGAATCAACAAAGACTACAGCCTCGTTAAGCAGATTACACATTTCATTTAAAAACTCTTTTTCAACCATCCTCTCTAATATAAGTTTAAGAATTTTCTGTGTTTATTTTTAATCCTTAACTAAAAATAATTCGTTTTCCAATAATTAATTATGGAAAAAAGGATTTTTTACGCTCTTCTATTAGCTTTACCCTTAATTTTTTCTATCCTTTATTTTTCTGGTTTTCTTAAATTGACAGGCTTTTTTGTTGGTTTTGGCCAGCCTGCAAGTGAATTCAAATGGTGGAACATTTCCTGGCATTATAGGGTAAGACTAGAAGTTAACACTTCTTCTTTTGAAAGAAAAAACTGGCCGGTAGAGTATAAAATAAACTTTACTGACTTGCTTCCCTATGGAAGTTTTGACGAGAACTCCACAAGAGTAATCGAATACAGCCAGGAAGGAGAGCTTTTAGGCGAGGTTCCAAGCCAGTTTGAAAAAGATGATGATTTTAACTCAGAAAATAACGCTTTAGGTACTTTAGTCTTTTTCTTGAACGGTAGCAATCCAGCAAACACAAAAAGAATATTCTTTGTCTATTATGATATTTTGGAAAACGGACCAAAAGAAAAAAGAGAATACCCTTCAAGCATAAGCTATTTTTGGGATGGTGAAGAGCTTAACGTTAACGCTTCTGGTCTTTCCTACTGGATAGACACTTTAAGAGGAGAAAACACTTCTGGTTTATATAGAGTAAGGGGAATCGCTTCTCAGCAGGATATTTGGTCTATTCCAGACGAAACAAAAAGAACAATAGAGTATTCTCAATACTCAAATGGGAGCAATAACCTTAGCTTTGATTTCAAACACAACATGAGCCTAAAATTTTCAGGTCCAGTTAGGCTAGTTTTTGAGCAGAAAGGTTATGAAACCCTTTGGAATTCTGAAGAAAGAACAAACGAGGGTTTTATGATAAAAAGGTATTACTTTTACGATTTTGGTCTAGATGAAGAAAAATGGATAAAGATTGAAACTATTTTCAAAAATTTAGCATCTTACGAAATAGAAAGAAACTCAACTTTTGCAGGAGCCTTAGGCTTAGATGCATCAAGGGCTTTTGGCTCAAGCTGGCAGTCTGCTTTTGGGAATACAAGCTATCCTGGATGGTGGTATGCTTCTGATTTTTATAGTAGCTTCCACACAGGAATAATTCATTTTAACAGAAGCGTAGAGAATTTCTTTATTCAAAACAGTAGTTCAAAGGATAGAATTGGAATAGAGCTTAATTTAACTTCCATTCCTCCAGGAAGCTCTATTTCAACAATAGCAATTCTTCACTTTAACGATACTTCAGGAGACTATACTCAAGTTAGAGAATTGAGAAACAAAATAGAAAATCCAGAGATAATTATCCAATTCCTTCCAGAAGCTTGGTATGTTGAAATTATTCCTTCAACCAACTTTTCAATCTACAACAGGAATGAAAGCATTTTAATAAAAGCAAACATTTCTTTAGGCGACCCTTACAACTTAACAAAATTTATTAACGCTACTCTTGACATGGGAACTTCTTCTGAAGCTGACGACCAAACTATAATTTTATACGATGATGGAAGCCATGAAGATGAAGTAGCTAACGATAAAGTTTTTACTAACTCTTTTGTTTTACCAAACAACGCACAAGTAGGAATATGGACGATTAACTTTACTGCTTACTCAGAAGATCTTAAGTTCCTCAACTCAACTCTTTTAAGCTTTAACGTTACTGATGTTTTAAACGTAAGTGTAGTAGTCTTGAACAAAAAACCTATGGTAAATTCTTTGGTAGTAGCAAACGTTTACGTGAAAAATTACAGACAAGATTCTTGGATTGCGGGAGCAGAAATAAACTGCACCTATGACTCTTCTGAAGTTTTAAACAAAACAGATTACAATAACGGAACTTATTCAGTTAACTTTACTGCTCCTTCAGAAGAAGGAGTTTATTATTTATTTTGCAACGCAACAAAAAACGGAAACTTTGGTAATAATTCAGATAGCTTTACAACAGAACCAGGAAAAACAAACTTGACAATAACAGCTGAACCTTCAAACCCAATTGTTTATAACATAACTTTATACCGAAACCAAAGCTTTGCTATTCTCGCAAACGCAACAAACTACGGAAATGGAACTGCTTATTCTACAAACATAAGCTTAGAGCTTCTTAATGGCTGGACTGCAAACTCAACTCTTGAAGAATGCGGAGATATAGAAAAGCAAACTTTTTGTTTAAAATCTTTTAACATTACTGTTCCTAATGCTACGCCTCCTGGAGATTATTATATAAACGTTAGCGTTGCATGGAGAAACCCTGACACTACAATTTCTATCAACAAAACTGAAGTAAAGGTTACTGTTGCTTCAAATCCTTTGATTAATATTAGCGAAGAAAAAGTTTCTGGTGAAGCAGGAGATGGAATTTGGAACTTGATTGGCAACTTTACTATTCTTTCAATAGGAAATGATAAACTAGAAAACATAAGTTTTAGTTGTTATTTTGGTAGAGTGTGTAGTGATTTTGAAGTTGAGTTTATTCCAAGTAATGTTTCTGTTATTCCTGCTGGTTCTAATTATAGTGTAGCTATTAATGTTTCAGTACCCCTAGGATATCCTAATGGAACCTATACTGGAATTGTAAATGTTTCTTCTGAGAATGATGGGTTTGATAGTTTTGAAATAGAAATAAATATTCCGCCTAAAACTACTGTTAACGTTTCAACAAGCATAGCAAACTACACAGCAAAAAATATAACTCAAAAAGATAATGAAACGTTTTCTTTTGAAACTAGTGCAACAAACATAGGAAAAACAAGCGCAAGAAGCTTAAACTTAAGCTTGGAACTGCCAACAAGCTGGAAAGCAAACTTAACTTTTGAAAGCTGCAACAATTTAACAAAAGACGAATCCTGCTTAAAATCTTTTAGCATTACTGTTCCTAATGCTACGCCTCCTGGAGATTATTATATAAACGTTACTGCAAACTGGACTAACTTGGACAATTCTATAGGAACAAACAAAACATCGTTAAGAGTTACTGTTGCTTCCCATCCTTTGATTAATGTAAGTGAAGAAATAATTTATGGAATTGTGCCAGACGCTACTGAGCAAACCGTTGGTAACTTTACTATCCTTTCGATAGGAAATGATAAGTTGGAAAATGTAAGTTTTAGTTGTTATTCTGGAATAGTATGCAGTGATTTTTTTGTTGAGTTCATTCCAAGCAATGTTTCTAGTATTCCAGCTGGTTCTAATTATAGTGTGGCTATAAATGTTTCTGTACCTTTAGGATATGCTACTGGAACTTATACTGGAATTGTAAATGCTTCTTCTGGAAATGATGGGTTCGATAGTTTTGAAGTAGAAATTTTCGTTCCGATAAACAGAACTTGGACTATATTCCCAGAGTATTGTCAAAGAGCAGAAACTCCTGAGTATGGAGTAGCTTGCGAAGTAAACGTTTCGAACCTTGGAAACACTTACATAAACTTTAGTGTTTATCCTGAAGAAGGAAATTACACAAAAGTAAATGAAACTTATTTCTCTATAGAAAGACAAAGCTGGCATGTTTTCTCTATAACTTATAATGTTACTGGAGTTCCCATGGGAATTTACAACTCTACTTTTATAATAGACGCTATAGAAGAAGCAAACCCTGATAATAAAACTTTAACTGTTACGCTACTTCCTTACGTTGAGCCAATAATAAACATAAGCATAATTCCAAACACTACTGAGCAATTCTCTCCCATAGAAATTTTTGCAAACATTACTGATAAATCAAACACAGGAATTGCCTGGGCAAGAGTTAACATTACTCAGCCTAATGCTACTCTACAAACTTTTGAAATGGAAAAAATTTATGAAAGCGGAAACCTTTCAACTTGGTATTTAAAGTATGAGGCTGAAAATACGAGCTTGCAAGGAAGGTATAATATTACTGTTTTTGCAAGGGATAATGTTGGCAATACAGGAGAGAAAAACTCTTCTTTCATAATATTTGCAAAGTTAAGCATTTCAGTTTCAACGCTTTCAGAAAAGTATTACCAAGGTGATACTGGTTCAATATATTATTCTGTGAGAGATGCTAGCAATCAACCTTTAGCAAAAGTTAACGTAACTTTCAGGATAGAAGATTCAAACAAAAATCTAACGTTTAAAGCAAGCTATTTAACTAACGAAGACGGAATGATTTATCCTTTGCCAAGCTTTACTCTTCCTTCTGATTCTCCTTTAGGAGTTTATACTCTAATTTCAGACTCAGAATATGTTGATGAAGAATCAGGAACTGTTTCCAGAGTTCAAAGGAATAGTAGCTTCCAAGTTCTTTCAAGAACAGTCACTGTTACTGGTTTGTTTGCTGATGTAGAAACTGCTGTTGTTTGGTATCCTGAAAACATAATGAAGTTCGGGATTCTTGTTTATAATGGCGAAGGCAAACCTGTTGACCCTACTTCGATGAATTTAACAGTTTATGATCCTGCAGGCAACTTATACTTTTCTTCTTCTCTTTCACAAATGTCTAGACAAGCTACAGGCTTTTACACTTACAGCTATGCCATGCCTGCTAATACTCCTAGCGGAATGTACTTAGCAGTCTTGAACGCAACTCAAAACGAGTTTCAAACAATGAAGCTTAAGGCTTTTAGAGTAGCAAGAGGTGGACCTTATGACTTGTGGCTAGAGCTTTTTGAACATGAAGTGATGCAAGGCGATTACTTAGATTTTGCAGTAACTATTGAAAATAAAGGCGAAGTTTCACAAGATGTTTATCTTGAATGGTGGGTTTCTTCTGAGAATAAAACTTACTATTCAAGCTCTGGTTGGGTTTATACCCCTGCTCATTCAAACCAAACAGTAACTCAGCAAGCTTATATTTTCACTTCACAGCCAGTTGGAACTTACGAGCTAAACGTAAAGATGACTTACGATACTGTTCAACCTCCTTTAATAGTAAGCGAAACTTTTATCGTTACAGTTAAAGAGCTAATCCTGCCAAACATAACTTATCCTAACATAACTTATCCTATATACATTCCATCTTATCCTGTAGTAACTCCTGCTCCTGTAGCAATACCAACACCCACAGCAGTTTTGCCCGCAAGTATTTCTATAATAAACTATAATAGCAACATAAGCCTAGTAAGGGGAACTAAAAAGACTGAAAGCGTTACTGTAAAAAACACAGGAATAGCTGATTTAGCAAACGTAACTGTTTTTCTTGTAGGAATTCCAACAACTTGGTTTACTGTTGTCCCAGACTTTGTTAGTGTTTTACCACCAGAAAACTCTTCAGTATTCTTAATCAACTTTGACGTTCCGAAAAATGCTTTGCCAGGAGAGTACAGAGTAATATTAACTGCAGTTTCTGGAGTGGTAAGCGATCAAAAAACAATAACCATAACAGTTTACGAATCCTTAGAAGAGCTGCTTAAGGCTGAGATAGAAAAGCTGAAGGAAGATGTAAAAGCTCTAGAAAGAGAAATAAGTATAGCAGAAAAAGAAGGAAAAAATGTTAGTAGCGTTTTGGTTTATCTTGAAGAAATAAAAACACAAATAGATCAAGCAGAAATAAACCTTGCGAACAACAGAACAGAAGAAGCAATTGAAAATATAGCAACAGCAAAAGGTTTGATAGAAAAAGCTAGAGAAATACTCCTTAGGTTAAAACCTCCTGTTGTTGAAGTTTTTGTCTTGCCTTACTGGCTCATCTTGCTAATAGCTGTAATAATAGCTTGCCTAATAATAGCGATAATCTTGATAAGAAAGAAAGGGATGCCGAGCATAAGGATTAAACCTGCTTTGCCTGCCTTGCCCAAAAAAGTTGAAAAAGTTGAGGCTAAGGAAGAACTTGTAAGAGAAAAAGAAAAGCTCTTGAGAACTCTAGAAATTCTTGAAAAGGAAAGAAAAGAAGGGATAATAAGCCTTGCTTCCTATACTGAAATGAAAAAGAGTATAGAGGAAAGACTACAAAAAATAGAGAAAAAGCTCAAGTAGGTTCCTTTTCAACTCTTTCTATCAAATCATTAAAAGCTTGAATAGGGCTTTCTTTTCTCCTTCTTATTTCCATCTTTATGTCCGAAAGCAAGTTTTTAATCCTTTCTCTTTCTTTAACTCTTTTCTTTGTTTTTTTAAGTACAAAAGCAAGAGAAACACAAAAAACAGCAAAAATCGAAAGGTAGATTAAATCAGATTTTGTTAAAGGTAGCTCAGGTAAGCTGAAAGCAGCAGAAGGCATGCTTATGCTTTGAGTTGCATTTTCGCTTACGATCGTTAAACCAAAAACTTCTTCCTTAGAAAAATCTTCTGAAAAGATTTTGAAAGTTAGGCTTAAAGTTTCTTCTTTTGCATCGCTTGGAATAGTAAAAATAACTGGTAAGTCAAGCTTTTCTCCTACTTCAATTTTATCTACTCTTTCCTGAACCTTAAAGTAGCTTTCTGGTAAACCTGTTATGCTTATAGATAAGTTTAGAATTTGTGTTTGACCTGTGTTTATTAAAGAGAAAATTATTGTTCTGTTTTCTCCTTTTAAAATTCTTATAGTGTCTGGAACTACCAAAGAAACTTCTCTTTTTTTAACAACTTGGAAAGCTAAGGATTTGTTTGAGCTTATGTAGGAACCTTTCTCAGCACTTATTAGAACTTTATAAGTTCCTTCACTTTCTGGAGCAAAAAACTCAAAGTAAAATATTCCAGAAGAATCAGAATAAGTTGAAACGTTAAGCCCAAAATCTGAGCTAGCTTTTATTAAAGCGTTTGGAACTAAGCTATTAGTTTCATCTTTAACCAAACCCCTAACCTTAACGATTTCTTTTAGTGTGTAAGAGCTTTTTTCAAAGGAAAAGTCTAAAACTAAGGATTTTCTTGTTCCTATCGCATAAGCTGATAAGCTTTTTGTTTCTATCGTAACTAAATTACTCACTGCATCTATAGTTGCAACTTCTTTTTTCCATTCTGAGTTGCAAAACTTGTTCGAAGGGTTAAAATCACTACACTTATAAACAACTAAATCTTTCTCGTTAGAAACTTTTCTTTCGTCATATCTCATTGAAATTTTAGCACTTGAATAAGGAAGCTTAAACTCAAAGACAAAAAGTCCTGCAACTCTTATTCCCTCAACATCACTATCAAAGAAATAATACTTTATAGGATCTTCAAAACTGCTGATAGTTACGTTATAAAGATAAAGAGTTGCCTGAGGAAAGCTTATTTGCAAATTATAATTCCCAGGAACTAAAAAACCAGAATAAGAGCCTGAAGAATCGGTAACAAACTTTCTTTCTTGTCCATCTTTAAAAAACTTTATTTCAGTAGAGATTCCTTGATTGTTAAGGTCAGCAATTTTTCCAGAAGCTTGGAAAACATAAGCTATTGTTTTTTTCTGTGCTACAGAATAATTTTTATAGTTCATAGTAACTAATAAATCATACTCTCCCGGACTTAGCTCAGGAGCTTGAAATTCTAGTTTAAAAGCACTTCCTGAAGAGTATAAGTTTATCTTATCTTTTTCTATTTCTTCTGAACCTACTTTAATCGATAAATAATCTTTCGTTAATAAAACTGGCTCACCTCTTTCTAAAGCAGAAATTGTTAGGCTGATCGTATCTCCTGCTTTAACTTCTTTCTTATCTAAGGATAAACTTAGCTCTAAGGGTTGTTTAACTTCAAAAGTTTTTCCAAGCTTTATTTGTTTGATTTCATAGCCTTGAACAGAAACATTAGCTAAAACTTCAAGGTTGTAGGTTCCTAAAGCTTTAGGAACCTCTAAAAGCAAGGTGTAGAAAGGAGAAGAATAGTACCAACCTTTCAAGTTTATTGGCTTGGTAGAAAAGCTAACTTGATTCTCGCTTAAAGGCGAACCATCTTTTTTAACCGAAAGAACAAGGGTTGCTATTTCATCTCCCAAATAACCCTGGCTTAAAGACTCTATTTTTGCCTCAAGATTAGAGACATAAAAATTGTAAAGGCTTGAGAATTCTCCAGAAGAATTTTTGCAAGTTAGGTTAAGAGTGTAGAGAGAGGGTTTCGGAGCTATTTCAAAAAAATAACTTGGAATTTCTGCTTTGAAAAGATTTTCCTTTGTGAAAGTAAAATCCATTTTTACAGGTTCTTCTATTCTTCCTGAAACCTGCGAAGCATCACTACAGTTAACTAAAATTTCAATTTTTTCACATTCGTTATATAAACAAAAAACATTCTCTGGATTGAGCTTTACTTCAAAGGCATAAGCTTTGCTTAGAATAAAGAAGAAAGCTAAAGCTGAAATTAGGAAGAGCTTTTTCATCTTCTTAACCCCCAAAAAATGCTTTTAACTCTTTCTGAAAACGAGGAAGAATACCTAAAACCTAGAAGCTTTGCAGCTATTTTCTTGAATTCTAGTGAAGATTTAGAGTAAGGGTTAAGGAAAAAAGCTGGAAACTGCTTGTGAATGCTTTTCCTTATCGTTTTATCCTCTGGTACAACTCCAAGAACAGGCAATTCACAAGCGCTTTCGATTTCCTTATAGTTTAGCTGCTCCTTCTCTTTTCTATACCGATTGACTATTATTCCTAAAGGTTTAGCACCAACTTCCTTACAAATCTCTATTGTTTTTATGGCATCTATAACAGAAGGAAGCTCGGGCAAAGTTACTACTATCACTTCCTTACAAGCTTTTATTACTTCAACGCTATTCGAATCCAAACCAGGAGGAGAATCCACTAATACAATAGAATTTTCAAAAAAGTTTGAGCTCAAGACTTTTGAAAGATTGGAAATTTTTGTCTCTTCAAGGGAAAGAGAGGCAGGAATTATTCTTAAACCTGAAGGATGGATGTAAACTGCGCTGAGTATATCTGCATTATCGTTTAAAACATCGTTAAGCGTTGTAGAGAAATAGTACATGCCAAGTTGCAAACCTAAGCCAGACATTTTTACGTCAGAGTCCAAAGCTATAACATCTTTTCCAAAACTCATTAGGGCGCAAGCCAAGTTTATTGTAACTACAGTTTTGCCTACTCCTCCTTTTCCAGAAATTATCCCTATTGCTTTTGAGCTTTTTTCTTGCTTTAGAGTGTAAACGTTTGATTTCCCAACAACAAAAAGGTTGAGCTTACCTTGCTGCCTTAAGCTTTCTAGGTAGCCTGAAGCTTTGTCTTTGCTTATTCCTAGAGAATTTGCTACTTGCGTTACTGACATCAAACTTGAACTTAATAAAGATAGAATTCTTCTTTCGATATTCTCTTCCACAATTATAATTTGTTTTTTTGCAATATTATTTCTTTCACATGTCAGCCATATAGCAAGAAAAAATCTTCATATAGCTAAAGGTTAAGGACAACGCTAAGCTTGTCTGTTAAGAGGTGAAGATACTTAAGCAAACCTTCCTCCTTTTCTAAATAAAATGAGTTTGAGTAATAGTAGTTTCCATCCTCGCTAACTATTTCCAATTTAATCTCATGTGGGAACCAAACTTGGTAGCTAAAGGGAATAACAACTTCTGTGTTCTTGTTTTCCTTGATTTCAAGCTTCTTTTGCTCAAAAACCCATCCTGGTAAGAAGTTGCTAGGAATAACGAAAACTTTTAGCGATTTGTTAGCTTTAACTTCAAACCTTATGTAATTATCGTAAACCCTGAAGTTCTTTACTTGAAAAATGTTTTCAGGTTTTTTCTGGTTTTCCAAGGTTATGTTTAAATATTTTTCAAGCATTTCGTTCGCGTAGTAGACCCTTAACCTTAAAGTTAGATTTTCTGTTTTTGGAGAATAGTAAAATAGTTCAAAATTTTTCGCTTCACCTGGCATT
This sequence comes from Candidatus Aenigmatarchaeota archaeon, assembly GCA_038998335.1. Classification (GTDB taxonomy): domain Archaea; phylum Aenigmatarchaeota; class Aenigmatarchaeia; order CG10238-14; family SCSR01; genus JAVZHQ01. The sequence continues at coordinate 626,214 of JAVZHQ010000001.1, forward strand.
AAGGTTTCCTCTTTGCTCCAGCCAGTAAAAAGAATTTCACTAGAGTTTAAAACGTCAAGCCTGGCTCTTGCTTTGTAGGCAACGCTTCCTGTGTTAAAAAATTCTAGGTTGAGCTTTAAAATTCCGTCCTTAGCTTCAGAAAAAATTGCGGTAAAATTTCCTTTGAGTTCAGGCTTAATCCCAACTTTTAAAATAGATGCTGAGCTTAGGAAGAAAAATAAAAGAAAAACGACTAAGAGTAAAATAAGCGATTTCATTTTTCACACCAAGCTTTCAAGAAAACTTAAGTTTGGCTTCCTAACTATAACATCTATCTGCCCTGAATAATTCCCTATTCTTGAAACTTTTGAAGTGTTAAGAAAAACTACTATCGTTTCAGACTGGTTTGAGTAGAGAATAAAATTGTCTTTGCTAAAGCTAACAAAAGGTTTGATCTCGCCGTAAACTTTAAAATAAACTCTTACTCTACTTTTTTCAAAGTTTGAGATAACAACTTGCCTTCTTCCGTAACCTGATAAAGGAATTATCCCAAAGTTAAGGTTCCATGGATCTGCAACTAAACCTACTGTTATGTTTTTTTCCTCAAAAGGAATTATCTCTACTCTTAAAGGATAGCTTGTTACTTCAAAAGTGAAGAAAAAGTTTGAAGATTTTTGAAAGCTCATGTTTTCTACTAAGCTTTTTGGTTCAGAGTACCCTGGAAATAAAGCCATAAGCACTGCTAGAAAAATTAAAAACAAGATAAAAATTTTACTCTTCATGCCAAAACCTGTAAGCAATTATTATGATAATAATTATTGCTGCAATAAGTATTAAAAGCCAGAATGGAAACTCGAAAGGTTTTTCAGGTTTAACTAAAGCTAAGGTAGGAAGAATTTTTATCGTTGAGTTTTTCTCCACGCTACCTGAAAGATAATTAACTCTTGCGTAAATTTTGTATTCTCCTTCTTTTATTCCATCTAAAGGTAAAAAAGCAGCCAAAACCTTTTTCTCCTTAGGCTTAACCTTTTCTTGGGAAGAAGATAAAGTTTTAACTAAGTTTCCTTGAGAATCAAAAATTTTTATTTCTTCTGCTCTTGCTGAAATCGTTACTGTTCCTGTGTTGAGAAAATGTATTAATAGCTGCAAGCTATTTCCTGAGTAGCTTCCTGTTGTTATGTCTAAAATTTTGCCTTCTCTTATAGCAGTGCCAGGAATTTTAAAAAGGATAATAACAGGAGTTATGGTTGCTATTCCTATTCCTACTTGACCAAAAGAAGATTGTGGCAAGCTAGGTTTAGGAGCTATTTCAACCAGATGATAGCCAGGTTCTGCGTTTTCTGGAACGTTTAGCAAAAAGTTTATTTCTCTCCAACCTTTTATTGCTCCGCCAAAAGTTGGTAGTTCGCCGGAAGGCTTAAGCTCAACAGGATTTGAAAAAGTTTGAACCCATGAAGAAGTTTGTTCTTCAGAATAGTTAAAAATATAGCTTTGATAACTTGGTGTGTTAAAAAAATCTATTAAAGGTTGGGAAGGTTGAAGGTAAACTACTATGGTTTCGTCTGAGGGAGAAACTATAAAAAAACTTACTGGTTTTGATGAGCCTTTTTGAAGCTCTCCTAAATCGATAAAAGAAGGTGAAACTCCTACTGAAAAATCTTTTGCGTAAGCTGAAGATAAAAGGATTAGGCAAAAGATTGAAACCATAAGTTTTTTCATATTATTAATTTGAAGTTTCAAAATTTTATTCTTAAAAAATTATCTTTAATATTTAACAATAATGTTTAAATATCAAGGTAAACAAAATTTTATATATGAAGTTTGGAAAAATAGCTTTTTTGATTGGTTTAATAAGCATGCTAGGAGCAGCTTTTTTAGTAAGCTTAACAAAACCAGCTTTTTCAGCAACCTCAAACCAAACAAACGTTACTGTAGAAGTAAAAGGAGTTTGCCAGATAACAGTTGCACCAACAAACCATACCTGGTTTAGCGTTACTCCAGGCTCAGAAGGAGGAGTAAAAACATTAAACATAAGAAATAGTGGTTCAAAAAACCTTACAAATATTTATGGCTATGTTGACACACTCACAGTAGAAACCACTAACCCAATTCCTACAGGTGACCCTTCAAGATATGCTTCCGGTGGAGTTCTTGTTTTAAACGCAGGAAGTGGCTTTTATTATGTAGGAAGGTTGGAGTGGAATGTGAGTAAACCAGCAGGAGCAGGTAATACTAATTGTGATGCAACATGGTCAACTTGGGGTTGGTACAGAAACGCTACTGTAGGAAATTATCTTTGGTGCATGGTTAACGGAAGCGACGGAACTTGTAATGCAAGTAATGCAAAAATCTATATAGAATCTGATGTTGACACAGGTGACCCAAGTACAAGAGACCCAGATAAAGGTGGCAACGTTGAAAGCCAAGCTCCAGATTGGGCAATATTTGGTTTTAGTGATGGACCTTTGGCTGGGCACTGTGTAGCCTTATACAAAGACTGCACAAAAATATACATATATAAATATGATCCAACCTTTGGCGACTGCGATATGGAAAGTTTCATAAGAACAGAAGCCTTGACACCAAGCTCAGAGTTTTCAGTTAGCTTAGACGTTTGGGTACCAAAGGGAATTCCAGCAGGATGGTTAGCTTCTAATTGGCTAACTATTGAAGGAAGCTGCCCACCATAAACCTAAGTAAAAACCCAGAAAAACTTGGCTTCTTTTTAGGTTTCATTCTTTTGAAATTTATTGTTAAAATTACAATTTGATATTATGAAAAAGTTTCTTTACCTCTTTATCATCTCAATTGTAGCAATTCTTATTTTTAACTTCATTTCTAACTTTTTTTCTTTAAGAATTACAGGCTTTGTTGGAGCTAACTTTTCCGTTAACATTTCAGAAGTTTTGAAAGGAGAGCTTTTGATTAGCTATAAAGAGGAGTTAAACTGGGGTGAGTTTCAAAACATAACAGTAGATTTTTTAAACACAGGAAGCGTTCCTTTTCAAGAAAAAATTGAAGTTAGAATATATTACAACTACGGAGGAAAGCTTCAACCTTTAGCCTATTATTATGATTCCATAGTAACTTTAAAGCCAGGTGAAAGAAGAAGTTATAGAGTTAACTATCTTCCGCCTACCATAGGAACCTATTATATAAAAGTAAGGGTTCCTTATGACGGAAAAACTGTAGAAACATGGAAAGCTTTTATAGTAATTTATATTCCTCCTCCACCTCCTGTTCAAATAATCACCCTGCCTCCTGAAGTTCCTGCTCCACCTGTTGAAGTAGTTGAAACTGGAAAGCCTGGAATGGAAATAGATTACCCAGAAAAAATAACTATAGCTCAAGGAGAGTCGAAACTTTTTAGTGTTATAGTTAAAAATACAGGACAAGTTTCTTTAAGGAACATGAGGCTAGCTATTTCCCTTCCTAGCTCTTTTAGCATAGAGGTGAACCCGAAAGAAATCTTTAAAGTTATACCGAACGAAACAGCAGTTTTTCTTGTCTATTTAACAATTCCGAACCAAACTTTACCTGGAATCTATCCTTTGGATTTTGAAGTGATAACCGACAAGATAAAAGAAGGGAGAAGAATAAGCGTAGAAGTTGTTTCTGGTTTACCAGATATAGAAAAAGAAGTAAAGGAAACGATCCAATACTACGAGTACTTAATCTCAGAAATCCAGAATCAAATAGATGCTGCTTTTTTGAAAGGAATTGACGTAAGCAAAGCCCAAGAAAGCTTGGATAAAGCAAAAATAGCCTTAGAAGAAGCAAAAACCTATTATAACCTAGGAAAATACTTAGACGCTAAGAAAAAGCTAGATGAAGTAAAAGATCACTTACAGGAAACAGTTTTCCAGCTTTCCTTAGCTTTAATTCCTGTTTATTATCCTGCTTTTCCTTTCTTACCTCTTATTCTTCTTCTGATAATAATCCTAGCAATAATTCTAGCACTGATTCTTTCTAGAAGAAGAAAGAAAAAGGAAGAGCTTAAGAGACCAAAGCTTTTGAGAGGAATAGAAACTTAAGTTAAAAAATCAATAAAAAAATTATGGGACTTTTTTCACCTTTTGTCTACACAAACAAGCAAGGAAAAAAGTTTTGGCTTCATGTTAGAGAAAAAGGGAAACAAAAAATCTATTATTTTTCAAAAGACCCTACAGGAGCTTTAAGGGATTTACCAAAAGGTTATGAAGTTGTAGAAAACGAAATAACAGGAATGCCTTTTCTAAAGAAAAAGGAAGCAAAGGGCTTTCTCTCAGTTTTTAAACCAAAAAAAGAAGAAAAACAAGAGCAACAAGCTTAAATAGTTTACTGTTCATCAGTATTTCATGAAATTTAGCAACCATTCAGTAGTAACACTTCAAATACTCTTAAAAATAATTATAGTTAACATAATAGTCTTGCTATCACTTGTTTCTGTGCATGAGTTTGGCCATTTAGTTATGGGCTTACTCACAGGCTGCTCAAGCGCAAGAATTGTTCTTTTTGACACAAGTAGAGAAGGCCCTTACACTGAGCTTTTTTGCAATTCTTCTAACCCTATAACTTATTCAGGAGGAATTTTATTTAGCTTAGCTTTTTCTTCGCTTTTCCTTTTTTTAAAAGAAGCTGAAGACAAAAAGCTTTTTTTTGTAGCTGTTGGTTTATCCTTAATGCTTTCTGGCCTTGACATAATAGCTTTAACTTCTACCTACTTTTCCTTTTATATTACGACAATTTTTGGTTTTTGTCTTACAATCTTTGGAGAGTACAACATAACTTTAAGCTACGCGAAAAAAGAAGAGCTTTTAAAGTACTACCTTTGAAACTTAAGATTATTAATTTAGAATACAATTTTATATTGTGAGAAATTGGCAAGGGTAATAGGGATAATTTCTGGAAAAGGAGGAGTTGGAAAAACAACTTTAACCGCAAACTTAGGAGCTTCTTTAGCACATTTTTTCAAAAAAAACGTTACTGTTATAGATTGCAACATAACAACTTCCCACTTAAGCCTTTACTTGGGAATTCACTTTTGTCCAACTAGCTTGAACAAAGTTTTAAGGAATGAAATCTCCATAGAAGAAGCGCTTTACAAGCATTACAGCGGAGCTAACATTGTTCCTGCCTCTTTATCCTGGAAAGATTTGGAGGGCGTGGATGTAATTCAGATTAAAGATAGTATAAAAAAGCTTTTTGACAAAACTGATATAATATTGCTCGATGCTGCTCCTGGCCTAGGAAGGGAAGCTTTGGCTGCTATAAAAGCTTGTGATGAAGTTATTTTTGTTACCATGCCTTACGTTCCTTGCGTTATGGACATTATAAGATGCTTAGAAGTTGTAAACGAAATTGGAGTTAAGCCCTTAGGAATTGTTTTGAACATGGTTGGGAATGAAAGGTATGAGATGAAGAAAAAGGAAATAGAGCAGCTTACTGGTTTGCCAGTGATTGCTTCAATTCCTTCAGACAAAAATGTTTTGAAAAGCTTAGCTTTAAGGACTCCTGTTGTTCTTTTTAACAAAAAATCAAAAGCAAGTAGAGAAATAATAAAACTTGCTGGCAATTTGATAGGAGAAAATTATAGAGAAGAAGGATTTTTCTCAAGAATTTTCAAAAAGCTTAGGTTATAAGAATTTGTAAATTAGGAAAGAGATTAATAAAATTAAAGCTATTGCTGAAGCTAAAATTGTAAATCTTAAGTCAAAGCTTGGTAAAGAGATTCTTGAACTTATTTTTTCTTCTTCACTTACTTGCTTGCTCTTTTCTTTTTGTTCAACTTCCCTTTTTTCTTGCTCTGAAGAAAAATGTTCAAGAATTTTTATCTTGAAAACAAAAGTTTTTTCTTGAGCAACTTTAATTCCTGAATCTAAGCTTTCTGCTCTTGTTTTTATTCTTATTTCATTCTCTCCTTTTGCAGAATCTAAGGCTTTGATCAAAACTTTTACAGGAAATGCTTTAACATCACCTACCGAAAGCTTAACGTATTCTCCTTCCTCATAAGGAGGACCAATTTTAGAAGCGTTTAACAAAAATTCTTTTGGCTCAACTATTACAACAAAACTTTCTTGTGAAAAAGGTTCAAGAGTAACTAAACAAGGAGAGTTTTCAAGATTCCAGAAAAGAAGAGTAAATTCTTTCGTTTCTCCTTTTACCATTTCTGCATAATTGCCTTTTTGCAAGCTTCCAAAGCTTAAAGCTTTAGCAGAAGGGATAAACAATAAAAAAATTATTGCAATCAAAATTTTCTCTTTCATTTCAATCACACAACGAAGAGCAATTTCCGCATATTGTTATGGTTCCTTTATAAATTCCTGCATAAACGCTTGGTACAGAAAGCCAATAATAAAGTGTTAAGTTTGAGTTTGGTGGAAGAGCAGAATAAGCAAGTTTGTAATAATAGTCAAGAGGATAAACTGTGCTTGGGTTGTAAATATTGCTTGAATTGCTCCAGGTTAAATTGCCAACAGCTATAACAGAATTGTAAGTTGAATTTGTAAGGTCTGTTCCTTTAATCCAAATGTTCGGACTGCATGCTCCTATGACTGTTATGTTGTATAAATTGTTTTCATTTCCAGGGGCAGGGTTGTTTTCTGCTGGAGTGTTTGGAATTAAAAAGCCAAAGTCTATAAAGTCCCAAGACAGAATCAAGCTTTCTATTTCTATTCCAGAAACAATAGTTATTGTTGAATTTTGGGTGTGGTTTTGCTGAACTTCTGTTAAAGAAGAATTAAAAAGTACGCCAATTTTCCAGACCGAACTAACATCACCGCTTGCATTAACAACCCAAGTTAGATTGCAGAATTCATTCTCATCTAAGGGATTTGTTGGACAAGCTTTCGTTGCTAAAGCAGAAGCTTCTTGAATAAAAAATGGTTTATCTCCTTGAGTTGTGCTTATTGGTGTATCTGGAAAAGGAGAAGAAGCGTTATATCTTACGGTTCCGTAAACGTTGCCACAACTTCCAGCTTTACAGTAAACTGTTGCGTTTATAATAAAGGTAGAATTCTGAGGAACGTTGTAGCTTAAAGGCGGTGATGAAAGCCAAGCTTCCAGATAAGGTGGTGAAGGAAATGGACATACTGTTAGGTTATTATAAATTATGCTGTAGGGTGAAGAAGTTCCTTTTCTATAGATAAACTCTACACAATCTTTTGACTGATACTTTGAATTTGGATAAACATTATCTCCTGTAACGTCTGTAGTAATCCAGACAGGATTTCCCCAACTTCCAGAATTATTCCTGTAAATTATGTTCCATCCTCTATTATTAGTTGTATCGTTTTGCTGCCATAAAACAAGAGGATAACCTAAGGAATTGGTTGTTATGCTTGAATATTGAGCTTTGCTTGTATCTGTTATAGTATCAATTCTTTCTCCGGTCCAGGTTGAACCATAATCAGAGCTTGAGTTAAAGTATATTCTATTATCTGAAGAATAATAGGAAACGTAAACTTTGCTTCCGTTATAAGTTATGCTTGGTGTATAGAAAATCATAGCATCTGAAGAGATTAAATCTTTATAAGAAGACCAGCTAACTCCAGAATCAGAGGAATTTTTATAAGTGATATAATAATAAAAGTTACCTGTATCATAATACTTTTCCCTGACGACAACATGCATTCTATCGTTTGAGCTTCCGTTTCCGTCAACAGCAATAGAAGGCTCGTAATAATAAGAACCATACTGAAGTATTCTTCCTACATATGTTTCATAACCATCAAATACAACTTTTATTGGACCCCATGTATTCCCAGCATCGCTCGAATTAAAAAACTCTATATCAGTTGCATCTTCATTATCCTGATAAACAACATAAATTCTTTGCCCTTTTCTTTCAACGCTAACATATTCTCCTATTCCACTTGAATAAGGAACTTTTTCTTCAAAGCTTGCTCCGTTGTTTTCTGAGATATAAATTACAACTCCCGAAGTTCCATTTCTATAACCTATTGTTATATTATTGCCATCACAAGAAATTGAAGGCAAGCCTTTTGAGCCAGTTGAATTAACTATTGTTCTATTAACTATCCAAGTTTTACCGTTATCTATGCTTCTAGCATAACTTATAGTATTAGCATCGTATTTCCAAACAACATGTATATAATTTTTTCCATCCCTACAAATTGCTCTTTGGTTCGGAGAAAAAGGAGTTGTAGTTGTTTGAAGATAGGATGTAGTTGTATAGCTGAAAGGATTTAAACAAGAACTTCCATTCCAGTTATTATTAGTGTCGTTGGCATAAACGCACCACCTTATAGTGCACCCAACAGTTGAGTTTATTAGTACACTAAAGTTACTCCATGCTTCAGTTCCAGACAAGCTCATACCCGAAATATTTTGTAAGCTCCCTGTACAATTATCAAAGCTGAAAATGGCATAGCTTAACCCAACATCATCAGTCCATTTCAAAGAATGTTGTACTACAGTTCCTGCTATAGTTGAGTTTGTTGAATTAAGAGAATAAATTGGCGGTGAAATTTTAACAGTTATTGTTCTTATAGTAGAAGCATTCACTTCATTTGCAGAATCATTAGCATACTGTCTCCAACCTATAACTTTCCCTTCACAAACTGCTGGAATAATTTGAGTTTCGTTGTGCCAAGTAGAGTTAACGTTGTTTCTTGCTGTAAAGGAAATGTTTACCCAAGTATCGCAATTAGCTCCAGAAGCATTCCAAGAAAACCAAGTATAGTTTATTCCTAAGCCCATTCCTGCTGCACCAACAACATCAGTCCAGTTAACACTAAACTTTACTGTCTCTCCAACCTTTGGGTTTGTACTATTTTCAGAAGGGGTAAACCATTGTGGAGCTTGATTCTCGCAGCCATTAGTTACTATTCCATCATCGTTGAACCAGCCAGGATTGCAAGTATAAGTGCAACTTCCTGTAGAAGAGCAAGTACAACTTCCTCCACTTCCTAAACAGCAATAATAAGCCAAAACACTTTTTATACTTAAAAAGAAAAGGCCTAAAAAAATAAACACGATGAAATACTTTTTTCTCATATCTATCACTTCTTTAAGTCGGACATGGTGTAGCAGAATAATAACAACAACTAGTTGAAGAGGCAGGAGCTGGCCGGCAAGTGTTTGAGCTTAAGTAAGAGTTTGGATAAGGAGAAGGACAGCTTACTGTACAAGATGTTAAAATGTAGCAATTTTCTGTTGTACAAAGGAGCCCCCAATTACTATAGTCGCAAGAGCAAGTCCCTCCAACATTGCAAGCTAAAGTATAACCAGAGGCATCTTCCCAGTAAAATTCTGAATTTTTCTCTTCACCAGGAGCAACGCTTCCTATGTGCTGCTTTAAAGTTATTGCTGAATTGTACTGCCCTTCGTCACTAACGTTCAACTCATAATCATAATCGCTTAGCCAATCAAGCCTTATCCTCCATAAAAGCAAATCCTTATAATTTCTTTTGTGAACTTCATACTTCTTTTCTTTTAAATAAGTTGAGTTGAAAATAGCGTTCAAACCATGCAAATCATAAACTTCAACTTCATTCAAAGTTGAATTTATAACGAAAGCATTATCTTCATAAGAATTGTTTATTTTTATCTCAGTAGTTTTCCACCAAAACCAAAGGTCATCGATAGCTTTTGAACCAGTATTATAGCCATAAAAGCTTACGCTAAGCTTTCTATCGTTATCTTTAAGGAAATACCTAACCTTAAAGTAAAACTTATAACCTCCTGGCGCATTATACTCCTTTGAAGTACCGTTAAGTTCAACCCATGTTGCCTCTTCGTTTGTTGCGTTAGTCCATGTTAATTCAAAAGAATCTGTGCAAATTCCTTCGAATTTAAAATTCCCTACAGTTGCGTTTATGCAAATCCAATTTCTGCTCCACCAGTTTGGCAAGTCTTGAGTTATCTGAAGGCCTGAAGTTTTATTTACCCAGTAAACCTCTTGATCGTTCCAAATTTTAAAGGTTTGTGTTGTTGAATTGTACTCAAGAAAAGTAGAATTTCTTGGTTTACATTGAGCTTTAACCAAGGTAAAATTGCTTTCAACTAATTTATCTTGTTTTATTTGGATTAAACTCAAAGCTAAAATAAAAACTAGTGCAAGTATTATTATTTTTAAAATTTTCATCTACTATTATTTCTTGGTTTAAACTATAAATTTAATTCAAAAGAAAGAAAAAAAGCAAAAAACCTACTTCTCAAAGAGAACTTCATAGGCAACAAAAAGTGTTCCTATCAAAGCTAGAATCCATCCTATTGCTGCGAATATTGTATCTAAACCAATAGTTCCAAAAGTTAAGTAGTTAAGAACTACTTGGGGGAAAACTCCTGCAAACAGGAAGAAAACTCCTGCAGTTGCCAGGAAACCAAAACCCTTTTCTGATTTTTTCGTAAACTTTGCGTACTCAGCTAAGGCTATTCCTAGAAGTAAAGCTATACCCCATTCAATAAAGGTTGCTTCAAACAAAGCCATTTTTCCACCTATTTTTCATTTCAAAGAAAAGAAATATAAATTCTTCTCTTACCTATTTAAACATTACTTTCAAAAAGTGGTAACATACTTTTATGCTTAAGGAAAAGAAAAATTAATTATGAAATATCCGTTAGATAAGTCTTATCGCTTGCTTTCGCCAAGGCTTGTAATCTTGGTAACAACTAATAATTCGAAAGGTGGAGTTAACGCTGCACCGGTAAGCTTTTGCTCGCCCGTAAGTTTTACTCCTCCTATAGTTATGATTTCTTTAACTCCAGAGATAAGAACTCATAAAAACATTCAGGAAACAAGAGAGTTTGTGATAAACATTCTGTCAAAACAATACGTTGACCAAGTTTTAAGATGTGCTGCTCGTTATCCTAACGGAATAAACAAGCTTGAGGTTGTTGGCTTAAGAAAATTTTCCTCTGTTTTGGTTAAGCCAGCAAGAGTGAAAGAAGCCTTTGCTTGGCTTGAATGCAGGCTAATAGAAGAAAAAAAGCTTGGCGACCACTTTGCAATTTTTGGCGAAGTTTTAACTGCAGAGATAAAAGATGAGATAGTAAAAGAAGGTGAAATAGATTTTTCTAAGGTAAGTCCAATATTGCATTTGTTCAAAGAATACTTTGCTTTTGATTTTAAAATCGCAAAGCAAAAGAGGTATGATTGATGCTCTGCCCAACATGCTCAAATGAAACAAGAGAACTTGTTGCATGCGACAGATGTAAGAAAATAGGTTGCGTAAGATGTGTAGTTAAAAAAGGGAAAGAATGGCTTTGCGAGAAATGTAGAAAAGAAGAAAAGCAAGGACCAGAAAGCGCTTTAGCCTCTCTTTTTGGTTAAAAAACTTTTACGACTTCACCTTCAGGCTCTTTTTCCTTGAAAGCTTCAACTCTAAACCTAAAAATTTTTGTTTTTTTATTCTTCCAGGTTTCTGGTGATAAACCAGCCTTTAAACAAAGCGATTCCAAAAATTTTTCTTTTTCTTGAATTATCTCCCAAACTTGAGGTAAGTAAAGAGCGCTAAAGCCTTCATACTCTATTATTAAACCATCCTTTCCTTCTTCTATTACCTTAAGGTATTCTTGCGAATCTTTTACTTTTATTAGCTCAGGTTTTGTTAGAACAGAAACTTCAAAAGTCACTTTTTTAAGCTCTTCTTTTTTCAAAGGTTCGAACCTAAAATCCTCAAAAGCAGCAGAAATTGAAGCTTTTTGAACTGCTTCATAAAGAGGAAAGTAAGGTAAAGGAAAACCTATACAACCTCGCAGCTCATTTTCAGGATAAGTTTCTATGGTTACAAAAACTCCTCTTTTTTCCTTAAACTCTTTTTCTTTACTTTCTTCTATTTCTAACTTATTTTTCTCGAAGAACTTTTCCACACTTTTTCTTGCAAGCTTTACCAAAATCTTTCCTTTTTCAAGCTCCATAAGTTAAATAAAGAATTAAAAAAATAAAAAAGAAAAGAGTGAAAGAAGCGTTACTAGCTACCACTCTTCTTCTGGAATTTCCTCTTCCTCTTCTTCTTCCTCTTCTCCTTCTTCCTCTTCTTCTTCAGCCCATTCTTCTTCTGCCATTCACTTTTCACCTACTCACTATAAAAGAATTTAACAAATATTTATAGTTTTCTGTTTAGCTTACAAATAATTTTTATTCAAAATAAATTATAATTTATGGGGTTTGTTATAAAAAAAGAGAATTTATTCTTTCCTTCTAAAGAAATGAAAAAGATTGCTTGGATTAAGGACAAAAAAATTTATAAGCGAGCTGAAAAGAATCCTGTAAAATTTTGGGAAAGCTTAGCAAAAGAACTTTTTTGGTTTGAAAAATGGAAAAAAACTTTTCAGCATAAAGCACCTTACTTCAAGTGGTTCTTAGGTGGGAAAATCAACATAACTTCTAACATTTTTGAAAAAAACTTGCTTGGTTGGGAAAAAATTAAAGACAAAGTTGCGTTGATTTGGGAACCAGAAACTTTGGAAGAGAGACCAAGAATTTTAACCTATAAAGAACTTTTTAAAGAAGTTTGTAAGTTTGCTAATGCTTTAAAAAAACTGGGGGTAAAAAAAGGAGATATAGTTGGAATTTATTTGCCAATGGTTCCAGAAACAATAATTTCTATGCTTGCTTGTGCAAGAATTGGTGCAGTTCATACAGTAATATTTTCTGCTTTTTCTCCCGAAGCCTTAAGAATAAGATTGCAAATAACCGAAGCAAAAATTTTGATTACTGCTGACGGTTACTACAGAAGAGGAAAAATAATAAACCTAAAGCAAAGTGCTGACGAAGGAATAAAAGAAACTAAGGTTGAAAAGGTTATTGTTGTTAAAAGAGCAAAAAATGAAATTCCTTGGAATCCTGAAAAAGATGTTTGGCTTGAGGATTTGATTAAAGAAGCAAGCGATGAATGTGAACCAGAAAAAATGGACTCAGAAGATTTACTTTTTATCTTGTTTACTTCAGGAACCACTGGTATCCCAAAAGGAATAATTCATACTTGTGGAGGCTATACAGTACAAGCTTATTGGACTGGAAAATGGATTTTTGACTTTCATGAAAAAGATATTTTATGGTGCACTTCAGACTTTGGTTGGATTACAGGTCATACTTATACTTGCTATTCTCCCTTGCTTAACGGGATAACAACTTTGATTTTCGAAGGAGCTCCGGATTATCCTACTCCTGACAGATGGGCACAAATAATAGAAAAGTATAAAGTAACGATTTTTTACACAGCGCCAACTGCTATAAGAATGTTTGAGAAAATGGACGGAAGCGTTGCTCAAAAATATAAGTTTAAAACTCTTCGTTTATTAGGCTCAGTAGGCGAAACGATAGACGAATCAACATGGCTTTGGTACTTTAAAAATGTTGGAAAAGAAAAATGCCCGATAGTTGATACTTGGTGGCAAACAGAAACTGGAGGAATATTAATTTCTTCTTTACCAGGAATTGGTCCTTTTAAGCCTGGTTTTGTTGGTTTGCCTTTTCCGGGAGTAAAAGTTGAAATTCTTGACGAAAAAGGTAAAGTTTGTAAAAAAGGGAAGGAAGGAAATTTAGTAATTCTTTCGCCTTTTCCTCCTGGTATGTTAAGAGGAATTTATAAGGACGAAAAAAAGTATCTGGAAACTTACTGGAGCAAGTATGGAAGTAAAATTTATTTTACAAGCGATGGAGCTTTTAAAGATGAAAATGGTTTAATAAGAATTGTTGGAAGGGTTGACGATGTAATAAAAGTTGCTGGTCATAGGATTACAACAGGAGAAATAGAAAATGCCTTGAATTCTCATCCTAGTGTAGTTGAGTCTGCTGTTGTTGGATTACCTGATGAAATTAAAGGTGAAGTTCCTTTTGCTTTTGTTGTTCTTAAGCAAGGTCTCAAAGGTTCAAAAGAATTAGAAGAAGAACTAATAAAGCAAGTTGATAAAAAAATTGGACCAATAGCAAAACCTGCAAGAATTGCTTTTGTTGAAGACTTACCAAAAACAAGAAGTGGAAAAATTGTAAGAAGAATTTTGAGAAGTATTTTGAGAAACGAAGCCTTAGGAGACTTGTCAACTGTTGCAAACCCTGAAGCCATAGAAAAAATAAAAAAAGAATTGAAAGGAAGCTAAGCTATTTTTCTTTAAGCGTTAGAAAAGCGATTGCTGCAAGCAAGTAGCCAATTGGTGTAATAATTATTGAAAGAATGCTTGCTGCTTTTAGCAAACCAGAGTTAAACTTTGTTCCTGCTTTCCATAAACCTATTAACTGAAGAATTGCATAAACTAGGAATAATAGTAAGACTGGTGCAAGAACTAAAAAGTTCGAAAGTACTGCTGAAACATCCAAAATTCCAGCTGCCATTGCAAATATACTTCCCATTAGTGTTGCAAAAGCTAGAATCGAAGCTATTATAGCTAATATTGCAGAATAACCAACCCATTTCCAAAGGTTTTCGTTGTACTTATTCCCTAGTTTTATCCATCCTAGTATCAAAAGAATTAAACCCACTATGTTTAGCACTGGTATTATTGAAAGAATGTAAGCTATCCCAAGAAGTTTCTTTTCTTCCATAATTTATTTTTTTTGTTTTTATTTAAAAATTGCTAACCTTTAAATATTCCTTCAGAAAAATCAATTAATGCAGGAGGCTAGGTCGCGGAGCTAGGCCTTCCGTGCTGCTGAAAAAGCAGTGGCAAATGGTCTACATGGCCGACCGAAGCCTGAGGGCGGTATAAGCTTACAAAAAGGTCCAAGCTTCCGACTGAGAAGCCTCGCCTTTCAGGGTGGGTAGCTTAACGAAACCGAGGAGGTCCGGAAGGAAGCACTCGTAAGTTAAGCTGTCTCATGCTTGAAAGATACGGGGTGGAGAAGGAAGTTTGGAGCAACCTTTTTGTAAGCTTATATCCACCAAGGGCGTGCCTCCTGCAATTTCTTTAAAATTTAAATCTTAAAGTGGAGAATTAAGTGATATGGAAGACAGCATTAAGATTATTTTGATTGCCATAGTTTTACTCTTAGTTTTTTCTGTAGCGTCAAACCTTACTTTAAAAAGTATAATTCTTCCCAATGTAACTATTGGTGAAACAAAAAAAATTATTTTAAGTAATGAAACGATTCTAAGAACTTCTATGAACATCCCTGCTGTAGACTCTGAAGGAAATGGTGTTGTTACAAAGCTTATAGTTGAAGCAAAACCTGGAACAGGAAGAGTTCTAGTTGACATAAATCAATTACTTTTCTGGGTTGATACTCAAAACTCTATAAGAGTTGCTCAAAAAGTCGCTCAAAATTATACTAAAACAGATTTGTCCAACATAGATTTAATATATGCTATAGAAACAAACGCTTCTGTAATAGGTGGGCCATCGGCAGGAGCTGCTATGACAATAGCAACAATAGCTTTGCTTGAAAATAAAACTTTAAATCAGAGTGTGATGATAACAGGGACTATAAACTCTGACGGAAGTATCGGACCAGTAGGAGAAATAGTTGCAAAAGCTAAGGCTGCAAAAGACATAGGAGCCAAACTTTTTTTGGTTCCCTCAGGCCAAGCAATTCAAACATATTACAAGCCAATAGAGCATTGCGAAAGGTTTGGGCCAGTGACTTACTGTTCTACTGAATACAGACCAGAAAAAATAGACGTAAGCAAAGAAGTTGGAATTACTGTTAAAGAAGTCAGTAATATTCAAGAAGCTTTACAATACTTTTTAATCTAGGCGATGTTATGCAATACTTTTCAAAGGAAGAGGTAAAGGATATAATAATATCTGTCCTAGTTGTTTCGCTAATTTTCTCTTATAATGCTTCTAACCCAAGAAGAACTTTTGAGCTTTTTCCCTTTTATTTGATAATAGTTGTTCTTACTTTCCTCCTTCATGAACTTGCTCATAAAAGTGTTGCAAGGAAGTTTGGCTGTTTATCCTTTTATAAAATGTGGACGACAGGGCTTTTATTAAGTTTAGTCTTCATGCTTTTAGGTTTTAAATTCATAGTTCCTGGTGCTGTCGTAATCTATCCTTTCACTTTTGGAAGATGGGGGTTTAGAAGAATAAGATTAACTGCTCAGGAAATTGGTTTAATATCGGTTAGTGGAATCTTGGTAAACATTTTTATCGCTTTAATTTCTAGGCCTCTGGTTGGTTTGTTTTTTGTACAAAATTTTGATTTTTTCTTCGCTCTATCTTCTATCAACTCTTTCCTTGCTTTCTTCAACCTTTTACCAATTCCTCCCCTGGACGGAAGTAAAGTTATAGTATGGAAACTTTGGCTTTGGTTCTTCCTGTTTGTTATTTCTATAGGTTTATTTTTATCCTTCGCTTTCTAAAGGTTATTATGTAGTGATGAAAGAATCAAGTGAGACAATGATTGTTATAGCAGACTTTCACCTTCATTCTCTTTATAGCAGAGCAACCAGCAAGCAAATGAACTTGGAAGGAATAAGTAATGGTGCAAAAATAAAAGGTTTAAATCTTGTTGGAACCGGAGATTTTACTTTTAAAAAATGGCTTGATGAATTAAAGAAAAAGTTAAAACCAGTAGAAGACTCTGGACTGTTCGAGTATAACAAAACTCTTTTTATGTTAACAAGTGAAGTTGCGACATATTTTGAATTTGAAAAAATGATAAAGAGAGTACATCATGTAATTCATGCACCCACTTTTGATGTTGTTGAACAAATAAATGAAGCTCTTTCAAAATTTGGCAGTTTAGCTTCTGATGGTAGACCTATTTTAAACTTGACTGCAGCAGAGCTTGTTGAAATTTTAATGCAAATTAGTAAGGATATTTTGATTTATCCTGCCCATGCTTGGACTCCTTGGATGTCTTGCTTAGGAAGTAAGTCTGGGTTTGATTCAATAGAAGAATGTTATCAGGATCAAACAAAAAATATCTTTGCTTTAGAAACAGGGTTAAGCAGCGATCCTGCTATGAACTGGAGGTTAAGCTCTTTAGATAAGTTTACTTTACTTAGCAACTCAGATTCGCATAGTCCGCATCCTTGGCGTTTAGGAAGAGAAGCGAATGTTTTTGATTTAGAAAAAGTAACTTATTGGGAAATTCTTGACGCGATAAAGAAAAAAGATAAGAAAAGGTTTTTATATACTGTAGAGGTTGACCCAAACTATGGAAAATACCATTTCGACGGACATCGTAATTGCAGCATAAGTTTGCATCCTAAGGATGCTATAAAGTTAAATAACATTTGCCCAAAATGCAAAAGAAAATTAACTGTAGGAGTATTGCATAGAGTTGAGGAATTGGCAGATAGACCAGAAGGTTTTATCCCAAAAGATGCCATTCCTTTTAAAACTTTGTTGCCTTTGTATGAAATAATTTCTTTTGCTTGGGGCTCTGGAGAGCTTTATTCAAAAAAGGTTTTGGAAGAACATGATAAACTAATAGAAAAATTTGGAAACGAGCTAAACGTTTTGCTTAATGTTCCAAAGGAAGAATTGTTAAAAGTTACGAACGAAAAGATTGCTGAAGCAATAATAAAAGTGAGAGAAGGAAAAATCAAGTACATTCCTGGATATGATGGAAATTATGGTAAACCTGTGTTTGATGAAAATTTTGAGATAAAAAAGCAAAAGTTTCATGTCCAAAAAAACTTAAAGCAATTTTAATTTATTTAAAAGTATGAGTAAACAATGGGATAAGATTTTTAAAGAAGAGGGAAAAGTTTTTATTAAACCACATGAAGAAATGCCAAAAATAGTTAAAATTTTCAAGGAAAATAAAGTTAAAAAAGTTCTTGATTTGGGCTGTGGTTCGGGAAGGCACTTGGTTTATTTAGCAAAGTATGGTTTTGAAGTTTATGGTATAGATATAGCTAAGCATGGAATTAAAATTGCAAGGAACTGGCTTAAAGAGGAAAATCTTAAAGCAGAGTTGAAAGTTGGTGATATTTATAAAAAACTTCCTTATCCTGATAATTTTTTTGACGGAATAGTAAGCATTGCTACCTTACATCACAATAGAATAGAGAAAATTAGGAAATTAATAAAAGAAATTGAAAGAGTTTTAAAGCCAGGTGGTTTAATTTTTATTACTGTAAGCAAGAAAAGAAGTAAAGAAGAACTTAAGAAAATGTCAAAAAATGAAATCTGGAAAATAAAAATGATTGCTCCAAGAACTTACATTCCTTTAAACGGAAGAGAAAAAGGTTTAATTCATTTTTGGTTTAATAAAACTCTTTTGAGAAAGGAGTTTAAAAATTTTAAAATTTATAAAATTTGGGTAGAGCTAAACAAAAAGCATTACTGTGTTCTTGCAAGTTTAAAGACTTAAGTTTTTTATTTATTTGTTTTAATCTAATTTTAAAGGGCCTGTAGTCTAACGGTAGGACGCCACCCTCACACGGTGGAGAAAGGAGTTCGACTCTCCTCAGGCCCACTTTTCTTCCATTTAAACCGGAGAATATAGAATAGACTTCTAACAATAATCACATAAGATTAAGAAAAATTATTTCTTAGGCCTAAATTCTCTTATCAAACAATACAACAAAAATAAGAACAAAGCTATGGAAGAAAAGAAAAAAGGAAGTATAGGAACTAGAATAGATGGGTAAAAAATTAAGTAAAATAAATCTGAGCCTGCCAAATAAATTGCATACTCAAATAAACCCCAAGCTGAAAAGCCAAACAAAATGGAAAATGCTAGAAAAACTTTTTTATAAACTTTTGACAGAAAAGTGAGCAAGAGAAAAGAACCTGAAAATATAGTAGAGCACAAAGCCATTATCCCTATCACTATGCTTAACATCTATTTCACTATAAAAGTCTTGAAACACTAATAGAAGCTGTAGCTTCAACATAATAATAATAACTTAGCTTTACTTCTAGAGGAAGGGTTGTATAATCCGTAACCTCAGGAACATAAAATTGACAGGTAATAGAGTAACCTGAAGTTGGGTCTATTCTAACTTCCTTAGGAAAGTTATGGTTAATACATTCATTACCATCAATAGTTATTTTTTCTATAACTACTTTTTTATCATCCATTTTATTAATATAGGGAGAACCTTGGCCGACATTTTTAAAGGTAAGGGGTATTGTTCCTATTTGACCAGGTTTTATGTACGTGAAAGGTTGAACTGTTTCCACGCTAATTTGAATTGGTGCTTGTGAAGCAATAAAACCTTCTATTCCTTTTGTTTCTTGAGGATGTGTTCTTTTGTACTCTTGACTCATAACTTTAATTCTTCCGTTAGCAGTTGAGGCATACTTATAGAAAACTTTTACAGTAGCTGGGCAATTTGGAATATCTTTATCTTCTGGGGAAGTTACTTCCCATTCTAAGTAACTTAAACCACCAGGAGAGTTAGGCAATCTTTTGGGTAAGAAACCTATTTCTTTTTGGTAATTTACCTCACCACCCCAATCAGTACCTAAACCTGTAAGTACAGCCTTTACTTCTTCTGCATCTTCTTCCCCAACATTCTCTACAGTAAGATAAAAAGTTACGCTTTGGCCAGCATAAATCTTTGATTCTCCTGGCTTAAAGCTTTTTATTATTACACCTATGGCTTGTTTTTGCTGATCTGTAGGCTGTTGTTGGCCTAGAAGAGTGCAGCCAGAGAGAAATACAAACACAAGTAAAAATAAAAGTATGGCATAACTTTTCATTCTATCTCCTAATATTAAATTAATTTGAATCGATTTAAACTTTATCTTAAGATTTCTTTGACAGTAAAAACTTCCTTTCTTCTAAACTTAAATGTATAAGAAAATTCTGCAGAAATTGGTGCTATACTTTCAAATTCTGAGATAACAAGAGGCCTTAAGTTGCAAATTAACTCAGCGGGAACTTTCAAATCTTCTTTTGGATAAAGGTTATTACCAACTTCTTCAAATTCGCAGTAAAGATTTGGCTCTTTTTCAAAATTATTATTAAGGTTGATAGCAAAATCGGACTTTGATATCATTATAGGTTCATAATTTGTAATAGTTCCTACATATCTTACTTTTATTTTCAGTTCAAAGGGTTCGTCACTTATCACCCAATACTCCTTAATTATCTGTTTATCTATAGTTGTAGTTCTTTGGGCAGGAAATTCAAACTCAAGTAGAACTGGCCCTAAAGAAGGAGGAGTTTGAGAAAACTTGGCTTTGGGGGTTACAGAGATATCGTTAACTATTGGTATTCTTGCTTCTCTATATCCTTTCCAAGGATAGCTTATCTCATACTCTACAAAAGGATTTTTTATTGTATGCTCAGGAACTTTAAGCGTAAGCTTTATGATTCTTGTCTCTAAACTTCCAAAACCATTAAAAACACAACCGCTATCTTCTCTAATACCTTCTTCGCACCGAAGCTCTTTTAATTCTAAACCTACTATATTATCAAATTCTATTCTAAGATTATCCACGCTTTTATCTCCGTTGTTTTTTAAGAGAATTTGCAAAGATGTTGTACTTCCTGGATATGGGTTTGAATTTGAAATGGTTGTATGCTCTACTGTTATTATATCATTTTTATACTTAGTTTGATCTGTAGGCTGTTGTTGGCCTAGAAGAGTGCAGCCAGAGAGAAATACAAACACAAGTAAAAATAAAAGTATGGCATAACTTTTCATTCTATCTCCTAATAAATAATTTAACTAAGTAAATTATTATATGGCTAACTTTTACGATTACCTTGACTTTCTTCTTAAGCCAGCAATAGAAACAGGCTATACTTGGGATAAAACTTTGCTCTATGGTATAATTCTGATTGTAGCAGTCTTACTGATTTTTAAGATGCTTAAAAAACTTAAGGTTAAAGTTGATGGAAAATTTTCTTTAGCAGTATTTCCTTTTGTAATTTTTGGCGGAGTTTTAAGAGTTTTGAGAGATTTAGGAATTCTAACTTCCTTTCTCTTTGCTACTCCTTACATTTACTTTTTAGTTGCCTTCATTACCATTTTAACTCTTCTCATTTCTTTACTTATAGAGAAAAAGTTCGGAATTTCTTACAGTAAAATTGTTTTTTTAACTGGTTTTATTCTTTTTTCCTTAACAATAGCGAAAATTCCCCAACTGGACTTAACTAGGGTATTTTATGTCCTAACTTTCTCTTTTCCATTTCTTGCTCTCATTCTTCTTGTAAAATGGAAAAGAGAAAATAAGGTAGTAACTTTAATCCAAACTTTTGACGGAATCGTAACTTTTGTTTCTATAAACTTTTTTGGCTACTCTGAACAACATGTTCTCCCAACTCTTTTGATTCAAACTTTTGGAAGTTTTACTTTTCCACTAATTAAAATAATAGCAATAGTTATTGCTTTGGTTTTAATTGACAAGTTTTTTGAAGATAATGAGTTAAAAAATTTTGTCAAGCTTTGCATAGCAATTTTAGCAGGAGGAACAAGCACAAGAGATTTTACTTGCCTACTTTCTTCCTGTTCACCTTCTTAACCCATATAACTGATAATTAGAGTAACATCAGCCAAATTATAGAAACCGTCAGGAGGTTCTGTAGAAAAGGATATAAGATTCATTCCTTTTCTTAAATTTATTTCACCAGGATAAAGTGTTTTGCTTATAATTTCACCAGCTTTTTTATTAACCTTATAAGCTTCTTTTTCGTTTATTTTTACTATCAAATCTTTTGTTGGGTTAGAGTCTTTAACTCTTGCACTAAGTAAAGCGTACTTAAAATTGTTAACCTCTTTATCACCAAGCTCAAAATTAAAACTTTTCTCACTAACTCCATAGTAAAATATTCCAAACTTTGCACTAGAGATTTTGTAAACAGTGCTCATCCAGAACTTCCATCCAGGCAAACCTGCTTTTATTGTAACATAGTTTGATTTCTCTATTTTAGAAGCATTTAGTGGGATAACTACTTCTCCAGGTTTTACGTTTTGGTTGTAAACTTCTTCGCCGTTAAACTCAACTATCAAATTTCCTGCGTTGTTTGTATCTTCTACCAAAATACTGATAAAACCACCGTTGATCATTCGAAACATTTCCTCGCTTATTGATTCATGTGTTAGAGTTGAGGAATACTCTGAAAAATAACCTTTAGAAACCTCAAAACTATACTTTGAAGCTAAAACTTCTGAACCAACTGAATGACTTACAGAAAAGTCTCCAAAGTAAAAGTTTCTCTGGAGTTGCTGAACTAGAACTTTTGTTACGTTTATGGTTACAGGAATCGAGACATTTCCACCAGTAAAAGCTATTTGAATCTTTCCTCTGTATACTTTTTCGACTGTCATTTCTGGCACAAATATAGTAACAGTAACAACTTCTGAACCAGAAACGTCAAAATTTTCTTTATCAAAACTTAAGAAAGACCTTACTTCTCCTGTTACTATAAAAGTAACGTTTGTTGCAGTACCGTTTAAATTTAACTCTAAAGTTTGATAATTTCCTGGTTCAATTTTTACTGAAATGGAAGAAGGAGTAACGTTCAAAAATTCTGGTGGTGCTGAAGTCCAAGCCACCATCATGACTATTATTAGAACAAGCCCTGCGAGTAAAACAAAGGCAAACTCGTCTATTCTTGCCTGTGCTTTCAAAAAAACACCTAATTTAACTTTGTTTTTTTAACAATTAATTTTTATTTATTATTATGAAAACTATTGAAAAAAACTTTGAAAAGGGTTTTGTAAGGCTTATTCCTGAGAATTTTTTAGACTTATGGCATCTTTCTAAAATAATTGAAGTTAAAGATAGAATAACAGCTAGAACTACAAGAAACATTTTTGTTGAAAGAGAAGGAAAAAAGGAAAAATCAAGAAAAGTTGCTTTAGTTCTTTCTCTCGAAGTAGAAAAAGTTGAGCTAGAAAAAAATAAGTTAAGAATAAAGGGAAAGATAGTAGAAGCTCCGGAAGAAGTTCAAAAAGGAAGTTATCACACGATTGAAATTCTTATAGGAAATAGTTTTACTTTAGAGAAAAAAGAGTGGAAAAAAGAACAAGTAGAAAAAATAGAAAAACTAACAAAAAGAATTAAAAAAGCTACTTCGCTGAAAGAGTTTTTTGTTCATATAAACAAGCTTGACGGCTTAGCAATTTATGGTTTGGAAGAAGTTAGAAACGCTGCTTTAATTGGAGCGATAAAAATTCTTTTTGTTCCTTTTGAAAATTTGAGTGAAAAAATTGAGGAAGTAATAGAAGAGGTGGAGAAAAAAGGCGGAGAAATAGAGTTCGTTAGCGAGAAGGAAGAGCTTGGTAAAAAATTTTTGAAAGAACATGGAATTGGAGCAATTCTCAGGTTTAAAATTAGCTAGCTCTTTTCTTCAAAGAAGTTATGTAGCCTGCTATCATGTTCCTTAACTTCTTTGATTTTATTTCTATAAGTTGTTTAACAACTTCTTTATTCTTGGAAAAATCACTTGAAAACTTGTCTGGATATTTTTCTACAAGCTCTAAAGCGATGCTTTTGACAAAAGAAGTTTTAATTCTTCCCATGCAAATCACTCGCTTTTCTGAAATACATAGAGACCACTAAGGTGTGACTCTTGATAAAGAATAATAAGTTACATCTCCTTCCTTATCTACAACAGCCCACCACATAGTAGCTCTTATGTTGTGTGCAAGCCTAACTGCACGAGACATTTCTGGTAATGAAAAAGCAGCTTCCTCAGCAACTGCATGAACTATTGCTTTTGTATGCTCATGAGGTGCTTTTGGTCCTCTCTTCAGTTTAACTCCTCTTTCATAAAGTCTAAAGTGAGCACCAAACTTGAAACCAGTTTTAACAAGATAACCTCTATTCCTTAAGTCCCGATAAACTATAAATTGTGGATGAAATTGGTTAACATTTTTTGTTCCTATTTCTATTAATTCAGAAAGTTCGATTTTTCTTTTTTTATCATTTTCTTTAACAAAAACTCTAATCTTTCCCTTTTCAAGTAAGTAAGCAGCCTCTACCAAATCCAACTCAAGTCTGTTTGGGTTTTCTTCTGGTAACGGTTTACCATAACCAGAATCATCGTAAAGAATTACTGCTTCAGGATCCCAAATTATTACTCTATTTTCTAATAGTTCACCTTCCCAAACTTTTTCGCTCATGAAATCACTTATTCTTTATAATTTAGCTTATACCTTAAATTTTTAATTGTTTCCTGCATTTTTCGCAAACATTTTTTGTTTTTCTGTCAACATCGAAAACAGTGTTTGAAAAACACATTACGCATTCTGGATTTTCACAGTGTTTTAAGCCTAAAACATGACCCATTTCATGTATAGCTTCTTTTACTGCTCTTTTTATTAAAATTTCTTCGTTGTAAGCCTGTTTGTAAAAAGTGGGGTTAAGTCTTGCGATGGAAACTACAGCGACTCTTCCATTTAGCTGGGCTTGACCAAAAACAAAGTTTAGTTCTTCTGCGTACAAATCTTGGTCTGTTATACCCAAAATTCTTCCCTTAAAGTTTCTTGAAAGAAAGTCTAAGATTTGAGGGGCTATGTACTGATGTCTGTAAGGATTGTAATATTCTTTTGGTAAACCTTTTTCTGGAAGAATTTCTGAAATTAAACCAAATTCGTTTCTTAGCTCGTCTTTTACACTGTTTAAAACTCTTTCAGGAATTTTTCCAAAGGGAATTATTGTCAATTTCATAATTAAATAATGGTTAAAAGAATAAAAAGAATTAACTAGTTAAAATTTTTTAGTAGTTTTAAAACAATAAAAAATTATGCATTCAAAAATTGAAACTTGTTATGAAAAAATTTGTAAAATGGCAAGAGTTGCCTCAAGCGTTAATAGAGAATATGTATAAAAACTTATGGGACAGGAGGGATTTGAACCCTCGACACACCGGTAACCGCTTAGTTCTTCAGCCGGTTGCTCTCCCGGGCTGAGCTTACAGCACATTAGTGATACTGTCCCTACGACTGTCCCATTTCCTACATAATAAAATGGTTTCTAATTTATTTTGCTTGTTTAGATTTTGAAATCCTATCTCCTCTTTAAAATTAATTAATGAATTTAACCTTTTAATACGTAACCTTATTCCACAAGTTATTACCCCATCCTTTCGTACATTGAGTGTGTTTGATATAAATATTGTTGATTTTATATTAAAGAATTTTTCAAGACCTTCTTTAATCTCATTTAAGAATTGGAAACCATTATCAAGTAAATTTTGGGATTTCCACATTTCCAAACCTATAAATGGGTTGTGTTTGCTGATGTCGACCGTGCCTTCACAATTGAAAACCATCCTAACAAAACTTCTGAAACACTCTTTTTCGTTTTTAATCCAAGTTGGTACAGAAAACTCTTGCATTACCTTACAACCTTTTGGAACCCCTACTAAATGAAGTACTCTACTCAACAATTTACAATTCACGCCAAAATTGAAAGTTTTTCCAAATTTGTTTCCCTTACAAGGCCTCACTCTTCCTTTGATACCGAACAAATTAAAAATTTCATTTCCAAATATTTCTAACTCTTGGAGATCTTTTGAAGTAAAATCAAATCTCCATTTAGGTTCACCTTGGAGATGCCCATCACACATCAAGGCTGCAACTATAGATGCTAGTTGTGGAGAAGAACGAACAGGAAACCAATTGCTATGTAAATTAATTGAATTTATTGCATGATCTCTCGATTTGAATAACTTTATTACATCTTCTTCAGTTACTAAAATCTCACTCATTTTTAACACAAAATAAATAAGAGATAGCCATTTATTTATCTTTCGAAAGTTTAGTTCCGGTAAGTTCTTCTTTTAAGAACTTAGAATCTCTACAAACTATTTATTTCTTACCAAGCCTAAACTTTATTCCCTCTTTTATAATAAAAATTAATACCCCCAAAACAACTCTTACTCCTCTTATTATTCCACTTTTCTTCTTGTAAAGAACTTTTACAGGAACTTGTTTTATTTTAAGCCTATTTTTTAAGGCTTGAATAAACAAAGCATTTTCTATTATGTAGCCTCCATAAACAGCCTTGCTTAAAGTTTTAATTTTGTTTCCAGCTATAGCTATTAAACCACAATTTGTATCTTTAAAGCTAGTTCCAAAAAGTAGATTAAAAGAGTTCTTCCATACAAAATTTCCAAGTTTATGTCTAAAAGGAATTTTTTTAAAATCTCTATAGCCTGTAACAAACTCAGCTTCTTTTGCTTCTATCGGAGCTAAAAGTTTTAAGGCTTCTTCTGGGAAGTATTGTAAATCAGCATCAAGAAGAACAACGGCCTTGACATCTTTCCTTCTTTTCAGGAATTCAAAGCCTGTTTTTAAAGCTTCGCCTTTTCCTTTGTTTACTTCATGTTTTAACACTATGGCTCCAGCTTTTTTTGCTAGCTCGTAAGTTTTATCATGAGAGCAATCGTCGATAACTATTGGAACCATATCAAGTTTTTTAACTCTTTTTACAACTTCATAAATCGTTTTTTCCTCGTTATAAGCTGGTATTAGACTAAAAACTTTCATAAATAGGTTAAGAAAAAATAAACTTTTAAAGGTAAACTTTTTTGATTTCAGCCCACCAATTTTTTCGAT
This sequence comes from Candidatus Aenigmatarchaeota archaeon, assembly GCA_038998335.1. Classification (GTDB taxonomy): domain Archaea; phylum Aenigmatarchaeota; class Aenigmatarchaeia; order CG10238-14; family SCSR01; genus JAVZHQ01. The sequence continues at coordinate 652,553 of JAVZHQ010000001.1, forward strand.
TGTACAGATTAAGAGTATCTATAAGCTTATCAAAACTTTCCTTTGATTCAAAAATTGAAGGACGAGAATCTGGCAGGTAAATATGAAAAAATTTTTTTCTACTTTTTGGGTTTTTAGCTCTACTAAAATTTCATAAACAGGTTCTGTTGCTTTTCCTTTTAAAAATGGTTAAAGTAGCTAAAGATTTATTTTTAAACTTCTCAAAGTATCTTCAAAAATTTTGTAAGTTTTTGAATCGTAAAGGAAAAACACAACTCTTTCTATGTTCGTTTTTTCCTTCAAGTAGTTTATAATAGCTTCTAACATTATTCTTGCACATCTTTCTTTTGGAAAACCAAAAGCTCCTGTTGAGATAGCAGGAAAAGCTATGCTTCTCAAATTATACTTTTCAGCAAGCTTTAGGCTATTCAAAGTTGCGTTTCTTAACTTTTCGTCTTCATTTCCTTCCCCATAAACAGGACCAACCGCATGGATAACATATTTTACTTTTAGGTTTCCTCCTGAAGTTATTCTTGCTTCCCCAACAGGACAAAAACCTATTTTATCGCACTCTTCCTGAATTTTTGGTCCGCCTTTTTTTCTTATCGCTCCTGCTACTCCTCCGCCAAGCTTAAGTTTAGAGTTAGCAGCGTTAACTATTGTATCGCCTTCGAAATCTGTTATATCACCTTGAATAAGTTCTAAAATGCTTTTGTTAATTTTTACTTTCATAACGCTCAAAAATTTAGAGAAAAATACTGTTTAAATAATTTTCGGTAAAAATTACTTTACATGAAAAAACTAACTACCAAACAATACGTTTCAATATTTTTTTTAATACTCCTTGCGTTTTTCTTTTTAAGTTTTGCAGAAATAGCAGTAGAAGGTCCTTATGGAGGAGCGACTAAGAGTTATGGTTGGAAGATTCAGATTTATGATTCTGTCTATCTAAGAGAGTATCACTTTTTTCTATTTTATTTAACAATACCAACACTACTTTCAATTTCTATAATCTTAGTTGGGTTTGATTTAAGATTAATCAGTATTTTAATTTTAGGGTATTCAATTGGTAGTATTTTAGAAGACTTTTGTTGGTTTGCTTTTAACCCTTACTACGGAATCCACAAATTTTCGCCAGAATTTTATACCTGGACCATTTGGATAAATGTTTTAGGTTTAAAAATCCCTATACTGTACTTCATTTACTCACTAATAATTCTTGCTGATGTTTTCTTTATTTTAAAAATAATCCCAATTATCGAAAAACATAAACAAAATAAACCAGAAATGTTCGGATTTTAATTTAGCGCCCTCGCTGGGATTTGAACCCAGGACCTACCGGTTAACAGCCGGGTGCTCTACCACTGAGCTTTCCTCGTAATTACTACGAGGGCTGCGAGGGCTTAATATATTTTTTAACAACTTGTTTTCATCAATTAAATATTCTTCTATACTTTTATAGAATTTCCTTAAATTATTAGGCGTTATAACAAAAACTTTATAACCTCTTTGTTGTAAATCCTTTATCTTCTTTTTTAATTTCATAGCTTTATCAAAACCTTTCCACATGCTACATTCTACAATAAGGTTACCAACCTTGAAATCTGGGAAATAATATTTTTTATTGACATTTATACAAGGTTCGTATTGATAATTTATTCCAAATTGAAATAATGTATCAGCAATTTTCTTTTCTAAAGTATTTCTGACGAGTTCACCACGTTTGGTTTTAAATTTGTAGCTTCCAATCTTCTTAAACCGTTCATATTGCTCTAAGAAATATTTTTCACCTAATTCTTTTCTAAGTTTTTTATGTAACCTGCTAGAAGCTTTTTTCATCTTAATTAGATTTTTTCTGAATGTTTTGCTTCTAACCTTCTTTAAGTAGCTGGCTTTACCACCAATCCTTTGTTTCCAGTTTTTATCTAACCGTTTTTGAATAATTTGCACGATATCAACTTCTTCTAAACCTAAAAATTTCATGAGTTTGTTAAGAACATATCGAGAAATAGGTCTACCTTTATGTTTATAATAATATATTGCAGATTTCACTACATTTAAGGTTTTTGCCAACTTTCTTTCACTACCAGCCTTTTTTATGGCCATGTTAATTATGTTTTTCTGATCTTTTAATTTAAAATACATAATAAAAACTTTGTTTATTACTATTTAAAGTTACTTCCAACTGAGCTACGAGGGCTTTTAAACTACTAATATATTATTAGAAAAAATTTTAAAAGTAAGTTTAATCTAAGGTAAGAAATCCTTTTTCTCTATTTTTTCTGGCAAATAGTTTTCTGTTATAAATTTCAGGCCTTTTCCTGACAAAGCTTCCAACTCAGCTTTTATTTTCCTTTCAATCATAAGCTTAAGCTCTTTTTGCCAGACTGGATGTTTGAACCATTCATAATTCAACATTTCTTTTGCTCTTTTTATGTCAACCTCTTCTGCTTTTATAGTAAAATCTTTTAAACCAAACTTATCTATGTCGCTTATCGTTAAACCTAAAAATTTTGCGTTTGGTGTACCAAGTCTGTCAGAAACATGAGCTAAGCTCATCGAGCCATATTTTATAACCGAATAAATGTACCAACCGTAACTGTCTGCATCAGTAAAAACATAAACTGGAAGGTTAAACTCTGTAGCCAATCTTTGAATTAATCTTCTTGTCCCTCTTGCAGCCTGACCTTGAGTTGTGACTAAAATACACTTGTGTTTTTTCCAAAACTTATCCTCATGCAACCTTTCAAAAGCTGCGTTCTTTTCTATAACAAGAATAAAATTAGCGTTAACTTTTTTAAATTCTAAATCTTCTACGTTGCTTGGGATAGCCCAACCCCCTGAACCAAGCTTTGACCAATCAATAGTGTCTCCTCTATCTCTAATTATCACATCACCTACAACCCTTCCTCTTACGTCAGCGTTTAAATGTAGCTGTTCTCTTAAAACATCTAGCATAACTTCTAAATCAACAACTATAGGATCACTTTCATTTTGTTCGTTGAACGTGTTTTCCTGAGAGTTTGGTAAAGTTCTTTTCAAGGCATAAAACAAATCCCTTAGGCTTGTATGAAGGTTTTGCTCTAGTAATTCCTTACAAAAAGCAGCAACTAACATAGTTTGCATAAATTTCTTTGCATGTCCAGTGTGAAACAAAAATCTTTTTGCAGTTTTTTCTCCTAAGGTTAGCATTCCTGTTTTTTTATCGTAAATAATATTAGAAAGTGAACGAATAGGAACTTCTATGTTTGGGTTCTCTTTTTTCTCTATATCACTTAGAACTTTTTTCCCTAAATCTTCAAGTTTTTTCTTCGTTTCTTTCATTTCCAACTACCTCTTTTAAAGTTGTCTGCTTTACCTTTTTAATTTTTTCCTCTTGCTTTTCTTTTTCAATTTCTTCTTCAGCTTTACTTTCCATTTCCTCTATTGTTAAGTCAACTTTTTTCTTTATCATTTCTTCCAATTTCTTCAAAATAGTTTTGTAATCTTTATTTGTAAGTTTTGCCACCGCTCTTGCAACTTCTGGCACATACCTTTCAAATATTTGTCTTCTTAAAAGCCTTTCTCTTGCTTTTCTCTTTTGTCTTATATAGCTTGCAAGCTTCCTTCCTGCATCTTGTAAAGCAAGTTTTATTTCTTTAACAATTTCTGGATAGTTAGCTATTGCCTGCTTTCCTTCAGAAGTAAAAGGAACCCAAACAGAAGCAAAATGAACAAGAATTGCTAAAGGTCCTACAGGTAAAGAGCCTGCTGATTGTTGTAAGCCATATCTTCTCCAATCAACTTCTGCTATTGCTTCTGTTATTGCACAATCTCCTTGATGGTAAAGTAAAGGAACCTTATTCGCAAACCTTAAAATTTTTGCAGTTTCATTTTCTTGTAACTTTCCTCCATAGGCTAAACCACATTCAACTAAAAATGGATAACCTCTATAAACTGTTGGTGGTCTAGAAACAGCAACATAATACTCAGCCTCTATTTCTTTTTTCAAACCCTCCTCTATTAACTTTTCTGTTAGCGGAGATAGACAATTTGTTGGTGGAGACATAAGCTTAACCATTTGCATAGCTTTATGTAACTTTTCAGATTCTTCTGGAGTAAGGTCTTGTGGTTTTCTGTTGAGTTCAATTTTTGCTAGCTTACAAATTTGTTCTGCAGAATTTTTTCCAACTCTGCAGAACTCTGTTGTCAAAAAGCTAAGCATATTCTTTGCTTTTGTATCCTTAAGCATTCTTCTCAAAATCCCAAGCTCAACGCCATAAGGATGAGGTTTAATTTCTTTTGGTTGGGCAGGAATTTCGTTAATTGTTCTTTCAAACTCTATTTTTCCGTTTGGACCATCAAAAATGATACGAGCATAAGGATTGACTATTGCTGTTTGTTTTATGTATTCTAAAACGGAAGGTGGTTTTTCTGTGTACCTTCCTTCTATTTCCATCTCTATTCTTACACCATGCCATTTTTTTGAATTTTTTTCTTTCTTGAAAGAAATTATGTGAGGCTCATTTTTTGCAACGTCTATCATAAGTTCAAAAATTGTAATATCTTTGCCTGTGCTTGTAATAATTTTTGTTGGTTTGCCTGTAGTTAATTGAGAATATAGAATTGCACCATGGATGCCTAAACCTTGAACTCCTCGACTTTGTCTAAGCCTATGGAACTTACTTCCGTACAAAAACTTACCAAAAGCATAAGGTACTTTTGATTCAACTACTCCTGGGCCGTTATCTTCAACTATAACTTTAAACCTATCGATGCCAACTTGCTTAACTGAAACATAAATTTCTGGTAAAATGTTTGCTTCATTGGTGGCATCTAACGCGTTATCTAAAGCCTCTTTTACTACTGTAATCAAACTTTTTGTTGGATTTTCATAACCTAACAAATGCCTATTTTTCTCGAAAAATTCTGCTACACTAACTTCTCTCATTTCCTTTGCCATTTTTTCAGCAATACTCTCTTCCATTTTATCATGCCCTTTGTTTTTCTAGAAACCTATAAACTGAGGAATGTAAGCTTCCTGACAAAAGCATTTCTATTGCTTTTTTTGCAATCATTATTTTGTCCCACTTTCCTATTATACTTATTGTTTTTCCATAGATTGAAATTTTAACGTCAGCATACTTTTCAATTAACTTTTTGGTTTTTCCTTCTGTTCCTATAACCCTTCCTCTTAAGGTTATCATTCTATTTCTAGACTTTTTTGAATAATCTTTTATGTCAATTATCTCAAGGTAATAGTCTTCGTCTAAAAGGTTAAGAGCAACGTTAAAATCAAAACCTCTTCCAAAAGCTTTCAAAACTTCCTTTATTCTCATAAGCCTTAGAGGATCTTCGCACTCTATCGAAATTTCTTCGTTTATTTCAATTTTTGAATCAGTAAATTTTTCAAGTTGTTCTATAAGCTTCTTGTTTTTTCTCAAAATTTTTAACCTTTCTTCTGGAATTGCTATGTAATCTATCATTTTTTCATCAACTCCAAAAGCTCTCCAAAAATTTTTTGCTCATCTTTCACTTTAACTCCAACCTTTTTGAAGTATGAATTAATATTTTTTATATCTCTAAGTAAAAATTCTTTTGCTAAAGGGTGAGAATGAGGCACAGCCTGACTAAAATCTATTAGGTAAGGCTTTTCAAAGATTAGGATATTGTAAGGACTTATGTCTGAATGAATCAAGCCTGAGCTAACAATTTTTCTTAATTCTTCAAGAAGAAGGTTGTAAATATAATCTGCATCCTCAAGCTCAAGTTGAGTATCAATTAACCTTGGTGCTAGGTTTCCATTTTCTCCTATAAACTCTAAAACCAAAACATTTTCCTCTAGAGCAATAGGCTTAGGGCAGCTTACTTGAGCTTCGTAAGCTATTTTTAAATTCTTAAACTCTCTCTTTGCCCAATTAAGAACAACAGCTCTTCTACTTTTTTTAACGTTAAAAAATCTTGGGTCGCCAACCAAATACTTCCACATGCTTTTAAAATCGCAATACTCGTAGCGATAAACTTTAAGAGCAAGCCAATTGTTATTCTTATCTTTTGCTGATAGTACTACAGACTCCTTACCTTCCTTGGCTATACTTTCAACAGTTTTAACTATTCCTTTGTTCAAAAGTCTGTATAAAGCCATTAAAGTTCTTTCGTCAAAAATTTTTCTTTCTATCTTGAATTCTTTCACGTCTTCAAGTCTTATCTTTGGCATATCATCACTAATTAGGTTTAGAAAAAATAAAAATTAGGAAATTATTCAATAGAAATACTCTTAACAAAACCTTTTCTTTTAAGCCAGTTTGCTTGAGTAGGGGTATACCTAAAAATTATATCCCCTCTTTCGTTGCTTTGAACATTCCAAGGCTGGATTAAAATTAAATCTCCAACTTTTATCCAAACTCTTTTTCTTAGCCTACCGGGAATTCTGCATATTCTTGTATTACCGTCATCACACTTTGCTTTAACTTTATCAGCCCCCAACATCATCTCAACAACTCCTAAAACTTCACCTTCTCTTGGGATTCTTATTCTTGCTACCTCTAGCTCCTCTGGCGTAGGCTGATACTTTTTCTTACCCATTCAATCACTTAATGAAATTAGTATCGTATCTCTATAAACCTTTTTTCCTTTAATTCTTCCTGCAAATTTTCTAGAAATTTTAATTTTCGCTTTGTATTTTCTCTTAATGTTTTGAGCTACTTGATGAGCAACTTTTTTTGAACCTATGAAAATATCAAAACCTCTTTTCTGTTTTTCTGTTTTTGAAATAAAAGAAAGGTTATCATAACTTCTAAAAAAATCGACAAGATTTTCTATATCTTTGGAAATATTTTCTAAAAGATTTTCAGGAGCTCTAACTTGCAAAATTGCTTGATAATAGCCTAAGGATTTTAAAGAGCAAGAATTGCAAGTAATGTTTTTTACAATTAGCTGAGATTCTTTTTCTTCTGCTTTTTCTAAATTTTCAACTTTGAAGTTTAAAGTTATGCTAACTTTATTGTTGTAAATTCTGTAATTAATTGATTGAATTTTATTTTCTTCTAAAATTCTAGCAAGCATTTCACCTACAGCCTCTTCTAAATTTTCAAAAGCTTTTTCATCGTAGAAAAATTTTTCACAAGACTTACATTTTCTAATTATAATTTTTTCTGGAATCTTTTCAAGAAAAGAGATTTTTTCTAGAAAACAATCTCTACACAAATTCTCATAAAACTTTTCTGTTTCTTTTCCACACTTAGGGCAAAATCTTTTTACCATAATTAAAACTTATTTTTTACTTAAAAGAACTACTCTGCTTGCTAAGTCTTCGTCTTTTATTTCATAGCTTGTGTGAAAAGAAAGTTCTTTTGCAAAATTTCTTATATCTTCCATAGAGGGCATAGCTTCTTTTGGTAATCTTTTTTGACTTTCACCAACCCACATGTATGCTTTAACTTCGAAAAAATTTGGTTCTGCTTTCAAAATTAGTTTTGCGTATTTTTCCGGTTCTTTTAAATTGAGGTTTTTAACTAAAGTTAACCTAATAACTTTTCTACAACTAAAACTTTTCATCAATTCCAAGCTTTCATTTAACCTTTTCCAGCCATCAGGAATTAAAGGATTGTGAACTTCAAGATAAGTTTTTTCATCAGGAGAGCATAAACTAATATAAAGTTGAGTTGGTTCCTCCTCAAGAGAAGAAAGTCTTTCTGGTCTAGTTCCATTAGTTACCAGAAAAGTCGTCATTTTTCTTTTGTGAAATTCTTCTATAAGTTCAGAAATTCTTGGGTAAAGTGTTGGTTCGCCTGCCAAGCTTATGGCTGCATGAGTTGGTTTATTAGCTTCTTCCCACTTCTTTTTATCAACTTTTTCAAAACCTTTGAAACCTGTTAACAATAATCTTCTTGCTTCTATGCATCCGTCTACAATTTCTTTTGGTTCGTCAGGCTTTGGTTCGCCTAAAACAGTAAATTCAAGGGGACGCCAACAGAATTTGCATTTGTGAGTGCACCAAATTAAAGCTGGTGTCATTTCTAGGCAACGATGAGATTTGATTCCATAAAACTTTTCCTTATAGCAAACCCTTCCTCTTCTCAAACTTTCTTTTGTCCAGTGGCAAACCTCAACTGCTGAATGATTCCCAACTATTCTATAGCCTGCTTTGAAAAATCTTTCTTTTGCTTCTTCTGAAATCATAATCTCACAACTATAAAGTTTAAAAAGTAAAAATTTATATAAAGAGTTTAGTTTAAGCCCCGGTAGCTCAGCTGGTAGAGCATCTGACTTGTAATCAGAGGGTCGGGGGTTCAAATCCCCCCCGGGGCTTGAAATACTTAAGTTCTTAATTCTCCAGAATAAGAATATGGAGTTAGTCGGTCTAAAAATTGGCGGTTCTATAGCTACTTACAAAAATGTTGAGGGCTTTCCTTTAAGCTATGAAGAAATTAAAGAAAAAGCTTTGAATTACATAAGAGAAGAAAATTTAAGGAGAATCGGAGAGGAAGAAATTCTTCCTGTTTTAGATAAAATTTCACTTTTTATTGGCCTAGGAGTAGGACCTTTTGGTCATTATTTGGTTGAAAACTGGAAAAAATTGGAAGATAAAGAAGTAGTTCATAAATCTGTTTCTTACTATTGCAAAATTTCTACGAAAATTTTGAAAGAAGTAGGTTTGCCTGTAAGCTATGAAGAAAAATTTTCACCAAGAAGAACTTGTTATTATGAAAATGGAAGATTGAATGTAGAGAAATTGGAAGATTGGGTTTCTGGAGAAATTGAAAAAGGAAGAATACCAGTTTTCCATGGGGATATGATTCCTTGCAAAGGAAAAAAAGGTTTTGATGGTTTAGATGTTTTATCTGCTGATCGAGCTCTACCAAAAATTGCTATAGAATTAAAAGCAAGAAGAATCGTTGCTGCAACTTGTGAGGATGGCTTATACACAGAAGATCCAAGAAAAAATCCTCAAGCTAAATTCATTCCTTTGATAAGAGTGAATGAAGAAATTAAATTGAAAAAAGATAAAGGAAAGGGAGATGTAACAGGAAGGATGCCTCAAAAACTTGAAGAATTAAAAAAAGCTGCAAAGTTTGGAATAGAAGCAAGGATTGTTAATGGTCTAGTAAAAGGAAGGATAAGAAAAGCGTTGATTGGAGAAAATTGTAAGTGTACCTTAATACTTCCCTAGCAAATCCATGTTTAAAAAATAAGCAAGTTTGTAAAGTTTAAGGTTGAGAAAAATATCAAAAAGGATTTTGTTTCCTGAAAAACGAGAAAAAATTTTTTTCAAAATCAAACCTTTTCTTATAGGCCAAGCTAATTCTTTCTTCCATTTTTTCTCGTAATTTTCTAAGAAAAAGCTTTCAGAAAAATCATTTTCTTCCAAAGCTTTTACGCAAGCTTTTGCTGCATACTCTGCTCCAATCTTTCCATAAACTAAACCACCAGCTGAAAAAGGTTTAATTTGACAAGCAGCATCTCCAACCAGCAAAGCATTATTTGTTACAGATTTTTTAATAAGACCAATCCTTATAATATCTCCTAACTTATTTAATTTTTTTGTCTTGCCTACTCTTTCTTTCAAGAATTCTTCAAAACAAAGAACTGGATTTTCCTTTGTGATTAAACCAACTCTTGCAACTTTTTCACTTTCTGGAACAACCCAAGCAAAAAAATCTTTAGAAAACCTTTTATCAAACCAAAGCTCTACACAATCTTTTTCAAACTCAGAAAAAGCATTAACCTGTAAAGCGTAGAATAAATTTTTTGGTAATTCTAAACCCAAAGCTTTTGCAACGCTAGAATTTGGGCCATCAGCTCCTATCAAAATTTTCGTTTGATAGTTTCCTTGAGTAGTTATTACCTTAGAATTTTTGAAATCCAAAAATTTTGTGTTGAGTTTGAATTTTGCTCCAGCTTCCTTTGCTTTCTCTGCCCTAAACTTGTCATATTTTTCCCTATCTATAACAAAAACTTTTTCTCTTGACTTGATCTCAAAACTTTTTTTAAAACAAAAGAACTTAGCTCTTTTTATTTTATTCAAGATTATTTCTTCAGGAATTTTTCCTATTCTTTCGCTTACTAAGCCTGTACACTGAACAGGCTTTCCAATTCCCTTATGCTCTTCTATTACCAAAACATCATAACCATGCTTTGCTATAAGCTCGCTAGCTATACAACCAGAAGGGCCTGCCCCTACTATAACAACATCCATTTAACCACAAGAACTATTTCCCAAAATTTCTTTGGATTCTGCTGTACTTTTTGATACAGTTTATTAAATCTTGTTTGGTAAAATCTGGCCAAAGTTTTTTTAATGTTATTATCTCAGCATAACTTGCCTGTAAAAGCATAAAGTTTGAAAGTCTGTTATAGCCTCCTGTTCTTATGACTAAGTCAAGAGGAACAGGAACTAGCAAGTTTTCTTGAATATCTTTTTCTGAAATCTCTATAGTTCCTTTTTCCAAGCATTTTTGAACTATTTTCTTAACAACTTCCTTTATTTCAAAATGACTTCCGTAAGCAACCAAAAGGTTAAGAAACCTTTTTTGATATTTTGCAGTTTTTTGCATGAGTTTTCCCATAAGCCTAACAAGCTTTTTTGGCAATCTGCTCAAATCACCAATAAACTTTACCCTTACCTCATACTTATCTAAAAAGCCATCTTTTTTCTTTTCCCATTTTTTCAAGTAGTTGTAGTAAATTCTGAAAAGCTCTTCAAGCTCACGTTTTGGTCTGTTTAAGTTTTCTGTTGAAAGAGTAAAAATTGAAACATGAGGAATGTTAAGCTCTAAACACCATTTCAGAAAATTCTCAAGAGTTTTTGCTCCGTAGCGATGACCGTACCAAGCAGGCATACCTCTTTTTTTTGCCCATCTTCTATTGCCATCAATTATTATACCAAGGTGATTTGGAATTATCAAGCCATTCGGCAAACTTTTCACCTAATTTTAGATTTCATAGGTAAGCTTAAATAGATTTTAAGTTGAAAAATTTAAAAATTAAATATTCTCTATAATTAATCTAAGTGGGGTTGTCAGCTAGTCTGGTTTAGGCTGGCAGGCTCCAGTTTATCTGGAGCTATGAAAAAAGATGAATGAAGAAACCTGCTCACGTGGGTTCAAATCCCACCAACCCCATTTAAACTCAAACTTCTTTTTTTCTTTCTTCTGCTTTGATAGAATAGTAGTAAGCTGTTGGAAGGATTAGAGATAAAGGTGTGAAAACTAGATAAGTTATAACTTGACCTATGAAAGGAGCAAACACAAACAAAATTCCTAGAAGATTGAAAGGAAGCTCGACCATGCTTTGAATCATTCCAACTATTAACCCCATAACAACATTAACAAAAAATATTGACCAAAATTTTCCTTTCGTTATCCTCCAACTTTCTTTCACGCTCTCGATACAACCTCTTTTTTCCAACATAAAAACAGGAATGGAAAGCCAAATTCTAAAGTTGACGTAACCCAGAATAATTCCTAAAACTATTACTAAGAGAATTAAGTAAGGTAAAAGAGAAAAAACATAGCCAGGAAAGATTTCCATGCTAGTTGGTTTTATAAAAGGTAATATTGATAAACCTGTTACTGAAACACCAACAGGCGAAACATTTGGAATAGCTGATTTCTGAAACAAAGGTACAAGCAAAATAAAAACTATTAAAGCTATTAAAGCTGCGATGATAATCATAGGCAAAGATTGAATGATGCCAACAACCAATATTTTGTGAGAAATCCTAAAACATTCTTTAAAAATTTCTATAATTCCAATTTTCTTTTTTTCTTTTGCTCTTTTAACCATTAAAGAATAGCCTGCAAACTGAACATAATTTAAAACTAAGAGAAAAACAAAACCCGAGCCTGCGATTAAAATAAAAGGAATCAAGCCTAGCGGAAAAGAAATAAAAAACAAGAATAGCGCCCCAACTACAATTATAAAACCGGCTAAACCATTTAGTGTAAGAAATAAAAGTTGATAAAGGAAAATCTTGGAGAAGTTTTCCTTCCAAAACTCAAAAGTATAACTTAATGAATCTGCAAACAAACTCATTTTTCTCTAATTTTTATTTATTTTTTATGTTTTTAACTTTTTCACACCATACTTTCCTTCAAGCTCAAGGAAAACAACTGGACCTAGATTTTTAGTTTTTATTTTATCGTTTTTTTCAAGATAAATCAAATCTTGACCAAAAGCAGTTATTACAGGGGAAATTAGTCTCCCTCCTTTTTTTAGCTGCTCAATCCAAGGCTTAGGAATCTTTGGGGCAGCTGCAGTAGAAATTATAGCATCATAAGGAGCATCTTTCTCATAACCCAAAGAGCCATCACCTAAAACAACTTTTACATCTTTATAACCAGCTTTTTTCAAATTTTCTTTTGCAAACTCATAAACTTCTGGATTAATTTCTATCGTTACAACTTTTCCTTTTTTTACTATTTCTTTTATTAAAGCTGCTCCGTAACCTGAGCCTGCACCTATTTCTAAAACTTTTTCTCCTGGCTTAAGCTTAACTGCTTCAAGCATTATAGCATACATGTGCGGAGCAGAAATAGTTGCTCCCGAAACTATTGGTAAAGGGGTGTCAAGCCAAGCCTCGTTTTTGTATTCTGGCAGAACAAAAAGCTCTCTTTTTACTTTAAGCATAGCTTCTATTATTTTTTTGCTCTTAAGCCTTCCTTCTCTTTTCAAGTTTTCTATAGTCTCTATCTTTTGCTTTTCTAGTTCTTCCATGTTTAAAATTTGGATTAAAAGAATATCAAGATAGATTATTTTAACTTAAGGTGGTTCTGGTGGTGGAGGTGGTGGAGGTGGAGGTAATGGAGGCTGAGGAGGTTGAGGTCCTGGGGGTGACGGAGGCTGTGGCTGAGGAGGTGGCGACGCACACTCACATTCTCCGTCTATAGTGGAAGGGATAGCTTCTCCTAAACAATTTTTAGTACAATACACTTCCAAAGGACAATCACATTCATAACCAGGATAAACCCAATAACATTCGCCAGACCCTGGAGGAATTTCTACGCATACTTTATCTACACCAGTTGGAATGTATCTACAAGACTCTGTTTTGTAGCAATCTAATTTTCTGAGATAAGTAGTAACATCAACCTTAAAAATCAATTGCTGAGGACCTTTCGGAGTAGAAACATAATATTTTGTATCATTACAACCAAAAGTTACCTTTACTGCGCCTTTTACTTCAGCAAAGTATGCGCAAGTTCCGCTACATTCTTGTAAGCTTGCACAAGGCTTAGAAAATGGTATTTTAACACAATCTTTGCACATAGGTGCATCTTTCCATTCTTTACAACCTTGATAATCTTCCTCTTCAGGGCAATCGCTTTTTCCATAAAAACAACAGGAAATATTGTAGTAACACTTGACATAAGGGTCTGAAAATGTTCTTTCTAAATTACTTACTTCCTCTTCTGCCATTTGGATTACTGCTGATAAAAATGGCAAACAATTGTTGCATCCTCCCATACCATTACAATAACATATTTTTGACAGGTTTCCACACATATGTTGAATATACTTCGGCCCGTAAGTTTTTGCCCACTCGCTAAACTTTCTGTACATATACCAAAATCTAAGTAAAGAAATTCTCTCTGTTAAATCTCCTAGAGAAGTAATGTTTTCTTCACCAAGTGATATAAAAATGTTGTTTCCTAAAGCAATAGTCTCAAAACTCTCGTCAAACTTTCCACTTTCAACTTCCTGTTGAGAAACTTTAAAATCAACACAACTTACTTCTGAGAGGTTAACTTTTAAGATATCTGACTGGTTGAAATTTTTAATGTAATAATTAATAAAGCGTAGAGTTTCATTCGACAAGAAAAACCTAACTTCTTCCACGCTTGGCACGTCTACCTGATTACAAATCCAGCTTCTAGGATAGTTTTCTCCTGTTTGAGATACTCCTCCTCTTTTCCCAACTTCACTTACTCCTGAATGAACAGAAAAATGAAGGGAAATTCTTTCAAAAAATTTTACATAATCAAGGTAAATGGAAGCTTTAAAATAGCTTAAACTTTTAACAATACTTTCTCTAAACTCGAAGCTAATAAAGAAGAAGAAAATTAGAGAAATAATTCCTATCGCTACCATTACGCTTAATATTAGTAAGCTAGATTGAGACTTTACCATACTATCAGCTCTGAGTTAATCGTTTCACCCTCATAATTAGGGTATGGAAGCTTGATGATAAAAGTGTAAATGTTTTTAGCCGAAGTTGGAGCTTCATAACCAAAAACTATAGGTGGTTTTGAGGGAATAATTTTTATTATTTCTTCTACGGCTTCTGCAGGATTAACTACTTCTAAATCAAAATACTTTCCTTTACACTCGGTTGAAATGTTTTTAAGAGCATCGACTACTTTTTTCACTCCGCATAAATCACAGCTTCCTTGAGTTGGTTGGGGAGGAGAATAGGTTGGGTAGTAATACTCACACCATTGTCTCCATGCATTAACACAGCTATTTACACTAAAGTTTCCTTTTAAAGTAAAGATAGAAATGTTATGTTGTTTACATGTCTTAAGTCCATTATCAAAACTATCTTGAAAATTGCCCATTTTATCGCTATCTGTACATATACAAACATCACTTCCTGTGGTTAGTTCGTCGGTTATTATTATTATCGCAGTTAAGTTAAGTTTTTCAGCTAAGCATTTAATTCCATTACCCCAATCTTCTTCAGTTTGCTTAAGAAGTGAACAACCAGTTAATTCAAAACAGTCATCTTTAACTTTTGTGTTTTTAAATATTTCGCAACCCCAAGAAGAGCCTGCACCTTTAAGTGTGTATATCCTTATCTTTATTTTTTTCTTTAAGGCTATTAGGTTTATTTCTTCTATCTTATCTTTTATAACATCTATTTCATCTTTTAAACTTCCTGAAGTGTCTAATAAAAAAACGACATTAACCCATTCTTTTGGTACATAAACGATAAACTTCCAGTTTTTATCAAAATATCTCTCAAAAAATTGTGGCAAAATTTCAGAGACATTAATTACACCATAGCCTTCTCCATAGTTAACAGTTAAATTTTCAGAAACTACAGCATCAGAAACTATAGAAGCTAAAGACCTTTCTGTGCCGTAAATTTTAGAAGATTGTAAAGTAATAACTGCATCGCTCACTCTATTATAAATTTGCTCTCTAGTTAGCAATTCTTTTTGAGTTTCACTTATAGAAACATAACGAAAATAAAGAATTGAAAGAAGGATGGTTACACCAACTACAATGACAAGTATTTCTACTATTTCTAAAGTTTGAGCTTTATGAAACAAAAACTTCTCCTCCTATCTTCTTGATTGAAATTTCGTAACTTCCTGGTTTAAGTCTATCCATATGCGTTTTGCAATAGACTTTTCTACAAACTATTTTCGAGTATAGCTCCTGACAAATTCTATCTTCTTCAGCAACCAACGGATAAGAAGTAGTTATTCTTTGCCTTAAAGAAGAACCTGTATCGCATACTCTGTTTATTAAGCCAGCAAATTCTTCAAGCTCTCCTTTCACAACTTTTAATCTTAGCATTCCTGGTTGTAAAAATGAAGAGTTTATTCTTATAGAAACAGGGAAAGATATTTCTACGGATTTTTTAAGTGCATTTCCTTCTGAAAAATTTTGAGAACCAAACCTCCATACTCTACTATTTTGCTTAAAATTATGTATACTAGTGTCAATTTGCGATTCAAAAGATTCTATAAAAACTTCATAGCCATAAGCGTAACTTTTTGCACATTCTGGTTCAATTTCTTTATACTTGGAAGAGAATTCCAAAATTTTATTTAAATCTAAAACTTTTTGGGTAACGTTAGAGAAAGTGTAAAAAAAACTGTTTTCTTCTTGATATGCTAAGCAAGAAGAAGATGTTGTTAAAAGTTGCGAAATAGTTATAGCTTTTTCTAACATTTCTAAGTCAGACATAAGCTGTGCATTAGTTTGGGTTATTGAAGTTATTTGATTGATGAAAATTGAGATTACGATTAGGATTAACACTAGAAATATTCCTTTCATTAAAAAACTAAGCTGGGCTTTCATAACTTGCTCTCCTTGACTTCCACACGATAATAAAAATTAAAGCTAAGATTATAGCCACAACAACAAAATAAATGTATATAGAAAAAGATGGTGGTTTTATTTTACAATCTTGAGGACAATTTTCATAATTTTCTTCTAAATTTTCTTCACAGACTTCATTTCCGCAATGACAGTCTGATAAACATGTGTAGAAAGTTTCTCCACTCAATTCTTCACACAAATTATTTTTAAAGCAAAGATAGTCAGAAAGGTCTAGACTATGGATAAGTCTATTGTTGTGTAAAAAATCTATGTACTTAGATGTGTTTTTCCATTCAACTCTTAAGTACCCAAAAGAACTATTTGTTTCGGTACCGCCTGTGAAGTCAAAAATATAGAACAAAACAGGTATGTTTAAAGAATAAATTGTTTCGTTTCTAAAATCTTTTATTACAACTTTGTATTCATCTGAAGAAGAAGGTGGAATAAAAATCTTTGAATCAAAAACCTTGACAGAATTTACAAGTACTGTATCATTTTTAAAAATTGTATAATCAATACTCAAGACTTGTAAGGCTTTAGTTGCAGGGAACGTGAAAAATATAAAAGAGAAGATTATAACTAATTTTTTATTCACAATAACCTGCCTCCTTTAACTTTGTCTTTATAAAATTATAGGCGTTCGAATCAAATTTATTTGGATAGCCAGCCATCCCGCTACATGTTAAAGGGTTTTTGATATTTGCGCCGCCTCCCATTATACAAGTTTCATAAGGCGGCCCTGCTACTGACATTTTTTCTCCACATGTTCCAACTTGGCATGGAGAATTGTCTATGCTACAATCGTTCACACAAGAATTTGGTGGACCAACTCCTGTATTGAGAGGATAGGGATTCCCACAACCAGAATAGGGAGGACCACTTTCACTATAATAAGGAAAAGTAAATGTAGTAAATCGTAAATTTTCTCCCTCCCATACGCTTTTCTTATACTCGTCACAGAGTTTTAATTGATGTCCTATTTCATGCGAAATGCAATATTTATCCAAATCGTCTGGTAAACCACCAAAACAAATCACAAAAGGATAAGGAGGAGTTGCATAACCATTACATATAGGGTCATCGTTAAAAGCTGCTACAAGGTCAAAATCTGTTACACCAGAATTTTGAACACATTCTATCGCTTCTGATGGGCAAGTGAAGTCCAAATCTGTACAATGACAGTTAAGATTAAGATATTCTATCGTAATCGAATCTGGACATTCTCTGAATGGACTTACTGAAAGAAACCTTTCCATTCTGTCCATTGCTCTTGTTAAGTAAGAACTCATATCATCGTAGTTAATAGCAACAGTAACTATTTTAAAAATTTTAGTTGTTTTACAATCATTGCTATATTCATTTTCATCCATACACCTTGCTTCTCCATTTTTTGGATTATTACACCATTTTGGTTTACTTTCTGGACAACAATGTTTGTTTGAGCATATCGGTTTATCGGATGGGCAACAAACTCTTCCTTGGGAATCTATCCATAAGCCAGAATCAGTAGAACCTAAACAAACACTTTCAGCAGGGCAGAGTGGAGGTTTGTCACACTGTCTGCTAGAGTTCAAATACTTTGAACAACAAGCTAAAGAATCAGGAGCATACTCTCCATTGGGAGCACAATTTTGATTGCAAGTATATTTATCTTTTTGACCCCAACAAAAACCTGAACAACAAGCTAAAGAAAAAGAACAAGCTTCTCCGTTTTCCAAACATCTTCCCATAATAAAAATCTTGTTTTCCATTTTGGCTATTGTAATTTTTTTACTATCTTCAAAAAAATTGCTAACTATTTCTGGCATTTGCTTTGAAAAGCTTGCTGTTTTGTTCAAGTTTTTATCATGAACAAAAACTGTATTATTTTCTATTTTAACGTAATATCTGACTAAAGGCGGGTAATAAACAAAAACTACATCTCCACTAGTTGCTATTGCTTTGTCTATTATAGCTTCTAAATCTTTAGCAAATATTACAACAACCTCTTCCTTAGCAATTTGTGTTTGAACGTTGTAGAAAGAGAGTAGTTGATAAACAGTTATGCCAGAAGCGACCAAAACTCCAATTATTAATATCGTTTCTGTAATCCCAAACTGAGCTTTCATCTAATTGTTATATTGACTTTTTCGCTGCTTATTTTTTTAATTTCTAATTCGTATTCCTTAAAAGGGGCGCTCCCCAATATTTTGCTCACCGAAACCCAAATATCCTCTTTTTCTGGCAAAACTCCTAGATAAGGCATGGTTAAGTTACAATAAAGTTTTTGACATCTCAAATAATTTTCATCCTTAAACTGCAAGCATAAGTTATAACCAGAACTTAAATTTTGATTTTTAATTAAATCAACAACTTTTATAGGAATTTTTTTCTCATCTGTAGAAAAAACAACCCTTGTTTGAAACTCAAACCTATATTTTTTAACAAGAGAATTGTTAATCTCTTGAACACAAACTGAATTTATATCAGTAAACAAATCTGAGAATTGTGATAAAGTATTCTGCTTTTGAGAAAAGTTGATGGCTGAAGAAATTAGATGGTAAGCTATGGCTAAAATTAAAATGCTTATAACAATTCCACCAACAACATAAACCCATACTTCTGGCATTAATTAAAAAATAGCTTTTTTAGAATTTATGGACATTCTTCTGTATAGCCAGAAGCTATCCACCAATAAGATTCGTTATGGCCTGTAGTTTTATCTTCAAAGAAGCAAGTTCCTGGGTTTATGTCCCTTCTTACCATTTTAATCGCATCTTCCTTTGTAATGTAGCCAAGAGTTTGATTATAATAATTACAAAGCAATCTTAAACAATTTGCAGCCGATAGTTGATAATTGCCGCATCTACAATCAGGATAAATGTGAAAACAATAAATCCCATCCTCACAAAGAGGAATTCCTTCTACCAAATTACCAACGTTTTTTTCCATTTTTTTCCCGTTCCAGTTAATATCAAGTTCTACCTTTCTCTCACAAAAATTTTTTCCAGCAATTTCATCACAACTTATTCTATAATTATCGCATAAATTCTTGCATTCCAAATAAGCCTGCTCATAACCTCCTGCATCAGTTAATCTTTTAACTGGCTCCAAAATTGGAGTAACTGAAACATATTGAGAAACTAGCCTTATTACAACTAAGGTTACAACAATCATTATAAATAAAAGAAAAACTATTTCTAGTGCCGTCAATCCTTTTTTCATACAATTAGAATTTCTTTTTTTTATATTTAATAGTTAGCATTTAATTGAAATGTTGTACTTTATAAAATCATACTCAAGAAAAACAGAAGTTGCATCGGGGTTTCCACAATTCCATTCACAGTTTGGATGTGAAAAAGAAGCTAAAGAGATAGAACCATTAATAACATAACAAAGACAACTTTGCTTCAAGTTTATTTTACCAGTTTTTTGCCAGCATAAATCACAGTATTTTTTCAAAGTATTTTCGTTTATTTGCTCGCTAATCAATTGAGTTTCACACTTTTTTTCTTCTTCACAAGGAGGAAAAAAACAAGGAAGTTTTATTAGAGTAGCCAAATGCTTAAGGTTAAAAATTATCCCTATTATAACCACTACTGCAACTATAAGAATAAAAACTTTAAAGATTAGCTCTAAAGCCATCTCTGCCATCAAATTACCTCAATTAATTTACTCGTTGCATTATAATAAATTCCTACGGATTTTGGCATTTCTATAATCCCAACCTTCCAGTCTATTATATCTCTATAATCAGGGGGAAGTTGAGAAGTTACGTTATCCTTCATGACTTTGTCGTCAAGCTTTTTCAAAACAATTTCATAACAAATTTTATCGGTTTCTAATTCAACTTTTGCAGTAGTGCTCCAGCATGCTAAGGAATACTCAGCAATTTTTCTTGAGATATAATTTACATCACCACTTTCTATTGTTATTGTTGGAAAAATTTGAGGAGTTTCGCAAAAAGCTGGTAAGGAAGGTTTTAAGGCACTTGGTAAAGGAAGGAAAGAATTTAAGCCAAAAAGAAAATCGCAATAAACTTTTCTTAAAGAAGGGGAAAGCTGTAAGCCTATGTAAGTTATTAGAAGGGAAATCGCTACTATCGCTATTAGGATATAAGCTATTGTGCTTAAAGCTATACCTTTCATTCAAACTCGACCAAACTTATTTCTTCCCCTGTATAATTGTATCTAACTTTAATCGTATAATTTTGATCTTTTTCTAAAAAATCGAAATAAGCTTTGACTGGAATTAAAAAAAAGCTTTCTATTTCGCTTTTCTCTATTTTTTCTGAGCTACTTATTCTTACGATATAACAATCGTCATTATAAACATCCTTGCCAAAATCGTGCTTGCTCCAACAATTTTCTACACAAACTTTTAAAGAAGTTAAGATTTTATACTTACTTCCTGTTAAAAATTCTTCGCAAGTTTTTGAAGGGGAATATAAAAATGAGATATAGATATAAACAGCAAATACCGCTACCATAATCAAAATCATGCTCATTAAAATTTTTCCTGTTTCCATATCATCAACCAAGCTCGATTGAAATTCCTAAACTGTAAAATAGGAGTAGGCCAAAGAAAGAAACCATTCCATATACAAGAATTGCAGTAATCAAAGTTTTTCCTATTGTGTAATCCCTTGCAACTTTATCAAAACCGTTTTCTATTCCGCTTAAAAGCATAGCAAGTAAAGCAACAGTTTCAACAGTATAAATGCCTATTGCCGCTTGAAGGACTGTAAGAGGAACTAATTCTTTAAAACTTCCTATTAGAATGTTTATAAAATTCTCTCCTCCTGTTAAAACGCCAAAACCGAGACTTTTCTCTATTTCTGCAAGCTTATCGGCAAGAATTCTCAAAACATTTATTATAAAAATTGTTAGAGAACCTATTATCCCACAAATAAGCGGAACTACAAAACTTGCTTGAAGCCTTATTGCGGATCTTGTGTTTTCTAACAATTCTCTTATCTTTAATTCGATAGAATGAACGTTATCCAAGTAGTTTGCTATTGTTCTTGCTATAACTCCTAGCAAAACTGTGCTTTTTTCGGAAGCGTCAGACAAAACCTTCATTATATCCTCTATAAGGCGAGAAGGAAAGTACCTTAAAATTCCATGCTTTTCGTCGAACAAAGCCTTTCTAAAAGTCATACCAAAATTCCTTATGTTTATCAAAAGTTTTGTTAGGAATGAATGAATTGCCCTTTTCTGCATCCCAAGCTTTTGATACTCTTCTAAGCTTTTGTTTATCGCAACTTCTATAGGCATTCCTTCTGATAAAAAATTACCAAGAGTTACTAAGCCTGTTCTAAACTCGTCTTCTATGTTTTTAATCTGGTTTCTTATTTTTACTCTTTGGAAACTTCTAAAGTAAAAATAAGAAATTACCATAGCAGCAAAACCTGCTGTTATAGAAAAGGTTGAAAGCAAATTTTCTAAGTTCATCTCTGCTTCTTTTTTCAAAATAGCTTCTTTGGCTGTTTCTGATGCTACTGAAAGGGAAGTATAAAGGTCAATAAAGTGGAAAATTCCGTAAAGCATCATAAGCAAGCCTATAAGAAAAGAGAAGAAAATTATTGGGATATAAAGATTAGTTTTTCCTAACTTTAAAACAAAAAAATTCTCTCTTGGTAGTTCAGGGTGTTTAGAAATGTCTGGTGAAATAAAAGCTCCTGGTCTTTTCTTAAGTATTCTGTGGATGAAAAATAGGTTTAACAGCGGTAAAAGAACTGTATAACCTAAGATTAGCTGAAAAACATTTACTTGCTGATGTAAAAAGATTGCTACCATAGGAAACATAACTATTCCAAGAGCTGGAAGCATTATGCCAAAAAGATGGATCAACATTAAAGGAGAGGAAATTTCCTCAACATAGAGTTTCATTCTTTCATGAGTTGATTCAAGAATATAACTTAAAGCTTTTCTTAAAGTTGCCTCTCTTCTTTCTTCTGTAGCTTCTCTTAAAGTTCCGTACAATAAATTTACCGAGCGAACAAAATCTTCGTTCCAAATTGCCCATTTTGGCATGTAATAACTTAAGGCTTCTTCAACTGTTGTATACTTTCCAACTTGCAAATCCCACATAGCTTTTTTCATATCGTTTGTTATTGGCCCAGAAATGTGAGTAGTTACAAAGTTTACTGCACCTTCAAAAGTTGGATTAAGTTTTAAATAAATAACCATGTACAAGATTATTTTTATTGATTCATCCCCTGCCTGAATCCTAATAACTTGGGAAAGAAATGAAGGGTAAGTCAAGATGTACCAAAAGATTATAAAAGGTAAAATTGAAAGAAAAATTAAGGTTACAAAATCTTGAATTATCAAGGAAAACAAGGCAAAAACTATAAAGGAAAGGATAAGAGCAAGGATTGAAGAAGAAAATACTCCTTCTGGGCTTGCTACGAGAGAAGAAAATGCTATATCTGTTTTAAGTTTTTCTTCCAAACTTTTTGGAGGTTTTATCCTTAACTTTTCTCCTATTTTACAAAACTTTTCGTAAAAAGTTTGTGGCTTTCTTGTTTTTTGCTCAGCTAGAAGGAAATCCAAATATTCCTTGGAAAAATACTTTTTTTCCTCTTCTTTTTTCTTTCTTATCATCAATTAATTTTTGGCTTTTTCTTGAATTAAATTTAAAAAAAGAAAGAAAAGAAGACATTACTTTGCTAAAGTAATGTCTATGGTTGAAACATTCACTTTTGTTTTGTCTTCTAGTTCTCTTTCCTCTGTTCCTATCTCTATTGATTTTATTTTCACTCCTTCGACAAACCTTCTTCTTACTATTTCTGCAACGTCTACTGCTCTACTAATAGCTTTTCCTCTTGCCTTTATGTGAACCTCTGGCTTTCCGTCAGAGAACTGAGTTATTACTCCTAACACATAAGCCATACTTGGTTTGCATTCGGTCGATGCTGCTTTGACAGCATCAATGTCCGACAAAGATTACATTGTCCTCAGTTTTTTCCTGTTTTTCTACCATTTCTATTCACCTCCTATTAATCTGTTTAATTTTTCCATTTTTTCCGGATAGTTAAAGCCTACAAGCTCCGAAAATCTCTTCATGGACTTATGGCTTATTACTAGCTCGTATTTTGGATTTTTTCCAAAACTATTCTTAGGTAATATTTTGTAAATAAACGATCTAATTCCTAAGGAAAACAAAAGTTTTTGAATACCTTCGATTAGTTTTTTATCTGAATTGTAAATAACTATTTTATAGTTTCTTTTATATTTTTGTCTATTCTTATCGAAACTTTTAAATATAGTTACAGAACCTTCTGCGTCAGCAACACCTCTTATAAAACTTACAATTTCTTCATCAGTCCTCAAAGAAGATAAATCTAAAAATTTGAACAACTTTACCGCTTCTATAGAGTTTAAAAATATATACCATAAAAAGTTTCCATTACCGGTCCTGTATTTTTTAATCGTAACATTTAACCCGCTCCAGTTTTTAAGCTTTTCTTTCAATATTTGGGCGAATTCTTGGTTAGAAGTAGTTATATGAATGAAATTTTTTGCGATGTGTCCATTACCTTTTATCACACCAAACAGATATGCTAACTCTGGACTCATACTTTTAGAAATAAGCTTTTTTGATTTTTTTTCACTGATTTTCTTTTTAGTTTCTTCAGTATGATGCTTACCCAACATAGGTCTTGGGTGTGTATGTACCTTACCACATTTTTTACATAAACAAAAATTATAACCACGAAAACTTGGAATCTTACTAACTAGTTTTCCAGGCGTTTCTGAGATTTCTGTTTCCATTAAATACACACCCTGTGTTAGTTATTGAAATACTGTTAAACTTATTTTAATTTAGAGAAATATCTTTAAAAGCTTTTTCTTAATAGTAGTATTCTTCTTCTGGTTTTTTCCAGAGTTTTATCTTAAGATAACCAAACTTCCATAAAACTATGAAAATTCCAGCAACTACCCCAACAACCACTAAGATTATTAAAATTGTTGAAAAGTCTGATGATGGTTTTATAAACCTTTGAAGTAATTCGTCTACAATTTGCCTTAAAGTTTGATACCTCCTATTAGCTTCATTATACTTTGATAAAGCAGTTGAATAATCTCCTTGATTTAGAGCATTCTTGGCTTCATTCAATAAGTTTTTAATTTGGCCGAGCTCTGACCATAATGTTGAGTTAACTTTATCTCCCAAACTTTCCATATCCTTTTCTAAGGAGCTTACTCTTGAGGTAAGGTTATTTATTTTGCTTTCCAATTCTTTTTGGGTTTGAGGACAATCTTGAGAACAAGTTATTTCTTCACCAGGTTCACAAATTTTATTACCACAATAAAATCCTGGACAATCAGAGCAGCTCGGATAACTTTCTCCTTCTTCACAGATTCCATTATTGTTGCATGTAACTGAAGGACAATCTCTTGGGCAAGTTGTTCTATTCTCGTCTATATTGCAAACGCCGTCACCACAATAACAATCTTTTGGACAAGAAGTTGAATTTTCTTCTACATCGCATACCCCATTTCCACATTTTTGCTCTACGCATAAGTTTAACGCTCTGTCACAAACTTTTCCTGTAGGACAACCACAATCTAAACAACAATTATCTTTGTTTTCTCCTTTTGAAGATTCACACTTTCCATCCCCGCAAGAAGGTAAAATAGAAGTTACTTTTACTTTTAAACTTACTGTTTTTATCCCAGCATCACTTTCTATTCTAACATAACCTTCATATTCTCCTGTTCTAAACAAAGTGCCGATTATAGAATAAGTTTTTGATTTTGAAGGTTGAATAGTATCAGTACCATAAAAGTTTGTACTTGTGTTTTCCACTCCATAAACTTCTATGCTGTAAATAGTTACTGCTACCTTTCCGTTGTTTGTTAAAGTAATCTTTTGTTCAAACCTTTGACCAGAGACTGCTACAATTGAAATTTCTAAAGGCGAGACAGAAATTTTTGGTGTTTCTTTTATTGAAATAGAAACTGGTATGCTTATTGTTTTTCCAGCATATTTTACAAAAATTTTTCCGTTGAAATTCTTTTCACCGATTTCAAAAGTTAAAGAAACATTTTGGCTTTCACCAACTTTAAGTTCTCTCTCAAAACTTATGCTGGTAAATTGTTTGATTTCATCTGAAGCTTCTACAAGCAAATCAGTTATATCGGAATTACCGATATTTTTTAAAGTTATGTTTGTTTTAAAAGTTTTATTTGGGTAGGATTCGCCAGAAATTGCTGAAGGAGTAACGTTAAGTAAAAAGTTTGGCTTTTCAAGACCGAAAGCTAGAACTTTTCCTCCTGTTGATTTACCACTAGCCAAAATCTCAACAAAAAATTGATCTAAATCTAAGCCAATAATTTCTGCCTGAAAATTTGTGCCATAGTTTGTGAAATCTCCTTGTTTATATAAAGACAGATCGAAAACTTTCCATACTCTGTAACTAAGGTTTGCGTTTTGATCGCTAGAGGAAACCAATAAAGCTAATCTTTTTTGGTCTTTGTTCCAATCAGTTTGCTTCACATCTATAATAATTTCTCCAGGGACTATCAGTCCGTCCATTCTTTCAACAAGATTGTTGCTGACAACTTCTCTTGCGCTAATTTTAACTCCGGAAATTTGTATATTGTCAAATGGGATGTTATAGCTTTTTGGTAATTTTTCATTTATCACCCAGAACTTTCCGACATTAAGGTAAAGATTTGGAAAATAAGAAAAAGAGTATTGAGTTGTTGTATATCCTGGATAAGTGTAAAGAAAAGAAGTGGTAGAAGGTGTTAGAGGATTTCCAGATGAATCTTTTACATCAAGAAAAAGAAAAAATTCTTTTTCCTTGGTTGGCCATTCAGGTAAAAGTTTCCAGTTGATTGAATAGCTACCATAATTTTCGTTAAGGATGTTTAAACCATAAGCAAAAACAAAAATTGAAGCGTTAAGGCTTGGTGGACTAGCTGAAACTTCGTAAGTATAAACACCAAGCTTTTCAGGAGCAACAAAACAAGTTTGGTTTATACAAACTGAGCCTGAAAAAGTGCAAGTACACATGAGATTGCCTGTTGAAATATCCTTTATTTTAGCTGTCTTACCTTCGCAATTATCGCCTTGAATAATTGCTTTTACTGTCTCACCCTTTCTTACTGCAGGAGTTCCTGAAAGAGTTCCTAATAATTGAAAGCTAGTAATGTTACAAGGCAATGGTGGCAAAACTTTAACATAAGAAAAACAAGCAGTAGATTTTGGTTCTGAACCAATCTGGTACGGAATTGCAACTTTAAAGTAGGTTTCAATTTCTTTTTGAACAGTTGGATAATAACATTCTAAGCTTATTCCGTCTCTTGATAGACCTTGGTCAACTAAGTTGTCAACTGTTACTACTTCTTCTTCAAGATAATCAGCACACTGCTTATGTAGTTTATTATAAGTAATCACGCTTCTCCAAGTAATTGAAGTATCTTTTCCATTTTTCAGCTTGAGTGTAAAGTTTGCTTTTCTATCACTATAAACTGTTTTGCTAGAAGGCTCTATAACACAATAAGGTTCGTTTGGTATATCTTTAACTTCTATCTTAAATATCGGGGAGAAGACATCTCTGTTTTTATTTCTTAGGTGAATTCTGCAGGTCCAGTTTCCTGCTTTGTCGACAAATATTTTTCCTGTGTAGGTTTCTTTTATTTGATCCTCCATAGTACTTGAAACACAAGGAGTTGACGGCCTTCCTACATAAGGATCACATTCGTCTATCCAACCTCTAACATCATTTTCATCTGGTGGAACTATACCTGGCGGAAAACAATGAAGATTTGTATGGCACCTATATTGTTCCCTACCACACTTTTCCGGACTTTCTAAGGTTTCCCAGAGTTGCCAAGTTACTGTCACTAAACTATTGACTATTACTCCTGTTGGAGGATACTCTATCCTCCCTATAGAAAATGGCTCTGAAATATTAATAGTTATTGGTGCAGGACCTTCCTGCCCGGTTATATTGATTGTTCTTGCTAGAGCATCATCCCACCATTCGTCTATCCTTCCATCTTTGTCTGCATCAAAATTTGAAATTCTCGTATGAGCCCAAATCATAACTCTTTGATTTCCTGTTGTTATAGGATAGAAGGAAGCTGGAAGTTTGCATCGAACAGTTATATTTTTCTGTGGTGTTAAAGCTATTTCAGAAGTTAAAACTTCACAGGTTGCACCTTCTGGACAACTTCCTCTTTCGTTTGCACAACCTCCTCTATTGTTTTTAGCATCAAAGTAAAGGTCTACTCTTCCTTTTCCGTCTCTAGTTTCCCATGGATTGTTAAAATCAGAAACGTTCCAAAATTCTACTCCCACAAACCAATCTGTTTGCTCCTTTGAACCAACATTTTTAATAACAATGTTTACAGTTATATTATAATTCTGAAAGACTTGAGCTGTTCCTTGAGTAATTTTGTTTACAGAAACTTCTTCTATCCATGAATCATACATAACGTTACATTCACACTCACTAGAGTTTTTATTTTTATATTCCCTTACTTGGTAAGCTGAAGAATATTTTTCATACTTGTAGTACTCTGGCTTAGAACATTTTACTGGGTTTTCTGTGTTGTCAGGATAAACTCCAGTAAAGTAAGAGCAATCTACATGATACTTACAATTGTTATCACATGAATAGGGATTTTGGGACCAACCAGGAGGTTTTTCGTCACAGGCTTCATCAGCACCACATGCAAACTCGCATTGAGCTCCACCATTATTACAGTTTCTTTCTGTACCTCCACTACAAACTGTACAATTCACGCATTTTTTTGTTGTATTATCACATCTCCATTTTCCACCTGACCAAATACAATGATTATTATCATCGCAAGGACAATCTTCACGATTTTGTTTACATACACCAGTTTTTTTGCAACAGTAATAACCTGAAGCACAATCAGAGTCAGATTGGCAAGAAGTTAAACAATTACCATTTCTACAGGCATAAGGCGAACAATCTGTTGAATATAGAAAACAAGTTTCTCCACATTTTTTTCTAACAGTTCCATCGCATGTACTATAACCTACAGGTTTTTCATCACATTCCTCACTCGCACCACAAGCTGACTCACATACAATCTCAACATTACAACCAACTGTTTCACAATCCCAAATCCCTGTAAATTCTATGCAACTTTTAGGAGTACCATAACATCTTTTGTATTGATTTGAATATTTACACCCTGCTAATTCGCATCTTTCCTTTCTTGTCTGTTCATCAGAAATTTCATTATAGGAGTCACATGACTTAGGAGTACCTTTACAAATTAAAGAAGAGGGAGGATGGTACAGCCCATTCCTGTCACCAAATTTCTTCCATTGATAGGAACCTAGACATTCGATGCACTGCTTTTCGCTTTTATCCCATACGCCCATGTATTTGTGTTCTTTACATCCCCAGTCCCAATAATCTATACTGACTACGCAAGGCTCACCATTCCATTTATTGACATCTGGGCACCTATACTCTTCACAAGCACAAGTGTTTGGTACTTCTTCTGGTGGGATGCCATCAGGACAACTACTCATACCATAGTAAATATAACCTTCACACCATTCTCCAAAATCCTGGCACTCGTTATTTTTATTTATTAAACATCTAGAAGTTCCTGAAAGATCGATTACTGCTTCGAAACAATAACCACAACCTAACACACCTATCCAGTCCCCAGCGCATCTATAGTGACAACCAGCCCTCGCATCAGTAAATAGAACTAAAAAAGTTAAGAAAAACGATAATAAAACTATTTTATACCATTTCATTTTTAACACCAATCAAAATAATCCGATTATCATAAGAATAGTAAAATACGACATTTTTACCGTTTCTCGCTATTACCGAATTTTCACATTTTTTGCATGGAGTTTGTGTTAATTTAGTTTTATCAACTGGTATGACAACAAATTTATTTAGGAAATTACCACAAACTTCATATTGGCAGTCGATTTTATAACCTGCAAACTCTTTATCAAAATAATAAAGTAGTGTTAAATTTGCTCCTTCGCAGAAAGAGGATACCTCTACATATTTATTAAATTCTAAATTATCTATCGGACAATTAAAAACTTTTCTAAAAGATAATTCAGCTCTATCTTTTTCTTGAAGATTGTCTATCAAGATAGGTGGATATAAAGAATAGGTACCCATGTCTACCCATATCTTATAATTTCCATCAGTACACTTTACAACCAAGACAATAGTTGTAAAGTTTTTAATGTATGAGGAAAAATCGATAGAATGATTTTTAATTTCACAAGTAGAAAAAGATGGATATTTTTCTTTTATCTCTCTAAAAAGATAATCTAAAAAATTACTTTCTGAAACTTTTTTAAGCAAATTTGATTGGAAATCAAAAATAAATGTCTTCAATTTATTTTCATAGACGCAATAAAATGATAATTGATATTCATTCTCGTATTCTTTTGAATCATAAAATTTACAATTTTCCAATTCTTCCCATACTTCTGGTTCTTCCCAAAGAAAGCTCCATCCATTCAGCTTGTAACTAATATTTCCACTTTTATACTCTGTATAGAAAGGCCTTCCGTTACAAACAAGCCAAAATTCACCATTATCGCCAAAACCATTTATTTTTTCTTTGACAATCTTACAAAATTCCAACTTTTCTTCAAGTAAATTTATCACTCTATTTCTAATATTATTTGGAACTACTAAAAAGTACCAATAACAAATCACGATAATGACTATACCAAGTATTAAGAAAATCAAAGTTAATATCTTAATATTCATAATCCTTCAATTTAATTTTTCATTTTTAGTCATATAAAAATTGCAGTTTTATAATTTCTCAAAACCAATTTTAAATTAGAGAAAATGGCAAAATGCCCTTATTGTGGTTCAGAAAAAACCACATCTTACAAAACACCAGAAGGAGAAAAGGGTCATTATTGCTATGATTGCAAAAGAGAATTTAAAACTATAGGAGATAAAATTCTAACCGGAATTTTTAAAAAGAAAGAAACAAAAAAAGAAGGCGAGGAAGGAAAAAAGAAAGAGAAAAGAACTTCTATAATTCCTGCTTTGTTTCTTTTAGCTGCTCTTGTAATAACTTTTCTTGTTCCTCTTGACCATACAACAAAAACTCTTATTGTTGCAGCAATGGGTATATTTGTAATGGTGGTTTATGGTTTTTTCAGTCTTGCAAGCTTTGGGTTTATAATCTTAATAATTTACTTGGTTTTTAACTTGCCAGTAGTACATGCTGAACTTGAAAAATATGAAGTTTATGAGCATTTTAAAAGAATTCAGCAAGAGTTTTGCATAGGCACTTGCATTTTATCAAATGCTTTTTATACAAGAGCAGACCCAAGGGCTTATTGTGAATCTCAATGTGGAGTTGTTCAAATAAGTAAAGTAGCAGGAGCTTGCACAGAATGCTTAACTTATGAAAAGTATGAAAGAATATACCCTGCAAGAGAAGGTTCTTCTGAAATCGTTGATATAAACTTGAAAATGGCAAAATCGAACACGATAGCAAAAAATGTTTGGGTTGAAGTCTTTACTGATAAAGAAAATTTACCTGCAGAAATAAGTAAATGCAGCTTTAGCGAAACTTGCGAGCTTAGAAGTGAGGAAGAAAAAAGAGTAATAGCTACTTTTAATGAGAATGATGTGAAATGTGAAGGCTCTTTTTTCAAGTACAGAATAAAAGTTGGCTATGATTTTGAAACAAAATCAGACAACTCTTTTGATTTGGTAAAAGAGTTTACAGGAACTATAACTGAAATTAAAAGTCCATCCTCAGAAGGGCCTTTAAGCGTAAGTATAGGAGGGCAAAAATACTATGTAGTTGGAGAAGATGATTATGCCTATATTTCAATATATGTTTCAAACGAAGGAAAAGGTTCTGTTAAAATTAAAGAGATAAAAGTTTATCAAATTCCACCATACGGACAAGAAGAATTAAGCTTTACTTATGATTGTACAAAAGGCTATATTTTCAGTAAAGCCGATTACTATTATTCAGAAAAAACTTTAACTGTTAGTGGAACTATTTCTTCACTTGGAAAAAATGAAAAGGATGCTATAATTTGCAAGTTTTCACTTCCTAGCGACATTCCTTCTTCAAGGCTAACTTACAGTTTTAAAGCAGAAGTAAGTTATTCTTATGAGCTAGAGAATAGCTACAGTATACCATGCAAAAAATAGTTTAGCAACCACAAGCTTGTGCACATTTTTGGTAATCGGTATAACCTGCATATCTACAAACCTCATCCATAGTAACTTTTCCGTCAATTTCGCCTAAAATACCATCTATACATCTCGTGTTTGGGATTAAAGCTAGAGGAACTGTGTAATTTACATTTGACTTACCGTCAGACTTGCAATTAGTTGACCAAGCTTTACATGCTGTTTTAAAGATTGTTTCAGGATCAGAACAAGGTGGACAGCATACGATGTACCACCACCAGATAGCCCCTATAAAGAAAACTAAACATATAACAAAAATAAAACAATAGAAAATCTTAAGAATAGTTTTTACTCTGTTGTGCAAATGAAAAGGTGCTAACCTCCACAACATTTTTGTCGGCAATCTGATACTCCAGCATAACTACAGGCTTCTTCCATTGTTACCTTACCATCACCATCAATATCTACACATCTTGTGTCTGGAATTAAAGCTGGAGGAACTATGTAATCAGCTGGGTTATCCTGACAGTGGGAAGTTGCCCAACCTCTACAGGCTTGGGTAATGACATACTCTGGATCAGGGCAATGTGGGAAAAACCACAGATACCAAACAACTACTGCAAGCAAAACAACTACTGCAATTATCAGAATCACAAGATATTCAACTGGTAAAGCAATTCCTTTGCTCATAAAATAAATTTCGATTTTTTTATTCTTAAAGCTAAGCTTTTATTTCATAAGCTATCTCAGAAACAGTCTCGGCAGAAAAGTCAAGCATACCAGCTTGAGAATATTTTTCAGCGGAAAATTTTAATCTTACGATAACTTTTGTCAAATCGGAATTGAAATCCAGAGAAATCTTTTCCAACTTAATTGAAGATTCTAATGGTATAGGATCAAAATTTTCGTTCAATCTTTCTAAAAAGGTTTGCCTTAAGCTATCATCGTTTTTCAAATCATCAAATGTTATGCCCATATCTGAAAGTGTTTTTTCAAAAGAAAACTTTAAAGCTTGTTTAGCGTTTAGCTTTGCAAACTCTATTTTATTTATAAGGTTGTAAACTCTAGAAACATAGTCAGAAAATTCGCATTCTTGGCTAAGCCTGCTTGCAAGGAAAAAATCAACTAAAACAAAAATTACTAGCACCACAACAAAACCAGCAAGATATTTTACGTATCCTTTCATTCTTTCACCCTGTAACCAAAATTACTTTTAACTTTTGAAGGTTTGGTAAAGTTAAAGTAGTGTATGAAGAATACCTTCCACCAAACTGAAAGTAAGTTAGCATACTTCCAAGGTTGCAAGGGTTATACTCTTTAGTTTCTATTTCAGAATTGCCAAATTCAAGGATATTCTCCTCTTCGTTTCTCACAGCAAGGTAATAATCCCTATTCGGAATGATTGTTTCCATCTTGGTTCTAATTAATTCTTCTAAATCAATTTCATTATTATCAACAACAATTCTTTTACTTTTTTCAAGAGCACCATAAGCCAAAAGCTCTTGAACTTGCTTGTTTGTTTTTGTTTCAGTTGAACCTAAAAGAGTGAACAAAGCATGGTCTGAGGTTAAAGGGGTGTGAAGCGGGCTTAAAGTAACTTTAACTGTTACTGGAGCATGTAACCAGCCGTGAGTAAGTCCGGAAACATACTGCCAGCCCCATAAAAAGTTTGGCAAAAGCATAAGTATTATGAAGCATGTTAGTACTACTATCGCAAAAAGAATAGCCTCAGTTACAGCCATTCCTCTAATAAATTCCCACCTCCATTCTTCCTTCTACAAACTTATCAGGATATTTTATTAAAACAGGGTAGGATAAAGTATCTTCTATCTCAAAACCTTTTGAGCCTATAACCCAATGGCCGTTCTCACTGTCTGTAATTTCGACATAGAAGTTTTTCTTGAAAGAAATGCTGCAGCTAGGATTTGAATCTAGTTTGCTTTTATCAAAAACTCCACGCCAGTTATTGCCGTTTTCCTTATAAACCAAGCATTCATGATTTAAAAGATTCTCCATCAAATCTATAAGATATCTCGCATCTTCTCTTGCCTCAAAAGTTACTTGGTATTGCATAACCCCTAACAAACAGCCTAGAATTGTCATGGTCAGAAGAAGAAAAGAAATAACTTTAAGCATAACCTCTGGTGGAATTGAAACCTGACCTTTCAGGAAAGCCAAATTTTATCACCTTCTTTTCTTGAACTAATAAAAAGGCCTTGCTCAGTGCAATATTTGTCAAACTTTTCAACGTTGATGTAATTCGGCTTAACTATAACAAAAGTAATTTCGGAAGTTTCCTTAATAATCATTTCAGGACCTTCACCTTCCTCTGGCTCTATTTTCACTCCACCAGGAACTTTAAACTTTACTTTTTCTTCACTTATGTTAACAGTACATTTTGATAAACCTTTAACTCTAAATTCGAAAGAAAAGTTTCCATAAAAGCTTGAAGAAGCAGAAATTAAAGAGCTTAACCTTTGAGCGTTAGCCCTTGCATCGTAAAAACCCATGCTTGTGGCTATTCCTACTCCACCGTAAAGAATAACATAAATCAAGACTAAAGCAACTATTATTCCGCCAATGAACATCATAAAATAGGTTGTGAATAAGGAACCTTTTACCATGAGCATTCGCCAAAATTGCTTGCCCCCATTATATTTTGAGGAATGTAAGGATAGTTTACAACCAGGTCTCTTGTTACATCTATAAATAACCTTACAGCATTTCCTAAGAATCCGCACACTGATTTTATCTTGTCGGCATCCGGCACTAGCCCAAGAGTTAAACATTTAACTATATCCATCCAATTTAAAGCTATTTCGGTAGGTAAGAATAAACTGCAAACTATAGCTGTAATGCAATCACCAAACCAAGCAGCAGCTTCTGCACCTACATAAAAATTAACAACTCCTTCTGTAGCATAGCAGTAATTCGGAACATCCTTAAACTCTTCTGGTTTTGTTTCGTCTGTGCAAAGAATCGGTTTGACATAAACAGTATCAGGCTCATTACCACTAACATAAAGACGTAATTTTGCAAAGCAGGGACTTACCAAATAAAATCTGGGGTTTGATGCAACCACAGAATTTCTTTCTAATTTAATATTTTTAATTCCCCTTTCTTTGCAACTTTCTGGAAGAGGAAGTCTTGTGACATGATACCCTTTTTGCAAACAAATATAACCTTCTCCACAATAAGTTCCTGTTGTTGTATAATAAGAAATTTGTTTATCCCAATAAGTTGCACCTATAGGAGTATACATGTCTTGAAAACGAAGCCAAATATAGCCATAAGGTTCTAATTTTTCTTTTACACCTTCTACAAGATGGTATAAAGTTCCTTTTTTCGCATGAAAAAGATACTTTGCTTCTTTTGGGTCATTAGGTACTTCTTTAAGGTATTCCATAAATTTATCACCAAGAACTTCATCAGAAGATAAACCATAATTTTTTATCAAACCTAAAAGTTTAGAATCCTTTGGCATAAGCAGAACACTTCCATCATCAGCCATATGCCTTAGCTTTTCGGCAAATTCTATCATAAATTTTTGGGCCTCTTTTTTTGAAGTAACATCAACAGGAAGACCTTCTTTCATCATAGTCTCAACAACTTCCCAAGATAATTCTTCATCGTATTTACCAACATACTCTAATTGATTGGCAAGAGTATGCAAACCTTTACCAGCCATAGCCTCGTCCCCAAAAGCTTCACCAATTCTTGCTTTTAAAGAATTCCAACCTTCAGAAATTCTTTCCTTGATTCTTTGTCTTAAACTATTTTCGTCTATTTCTATATCCCCACTCTCTGTAAATATAACTCCGGCTAGATTTTCTGTCCCACCACGCTCTCCAGCTAATATGTATAAAGCATCTTTTACTTCCTTCCCTTCATTTGTACTGATATCAACAACCCATTTAACTCCAACTTTTTTAACTTTACCTTGAGTCTGTAGGTCATACATTACACTTTCGAAACCTTCGTCTGCTGTTTCTTCATAAACTCTTGAAAATTCTTCTGCAAGCTTCATTGACCTTGAAATTCTTGCTCTTTCAGCAAGTTTTGAAACAGCTTTTGGAATAATTATACTTGCTGTCCTTAAAGCTGGATAAACCCATGCAGCATAATAAGCACATTCTCCCAAAGTTAAATCTGTTAATGAAAGACAAACTAATGTTGTAGCTATAGTAACTTCTGCAAAATGTTTAGCCTCTGTGATGATTACTTTTCCTGCTTTAACCACTATCTTACCAGAGTCTATTAATTTTTTAATTTTTTCATGAGCTACTTTAAAAGCTTCTATTCTTCCTGCTGCTTTTCCAAATGCATCTTTTATCTTGCTATAACCTGGGCTCATTCCTAGATATAGCATATCTATAGTAAGAGTTACCATCATGTTAGAAGTCCAGGGTGTGTCTTCTGACCAAGGAATAACCAAAGCTGAAATTGGATCTTGAACTCTTACATTATTAATATAAGTTTCCCACATAGACCATGAATACGAAGGAAATTCCTCATAATAAACATAAAAGTAAGGATCTGAACCTAAGTTTGCTCCTGAAATTCCTAAGAACTGATGAGTTAAACCTTTTAATCCTGTACTTTGGGCAAGCATAAAGTTTGTGTAGGCTTCGCCATTTTGACAAGCCAGATCTAAAGCATTGTAAAGTTTTGCAAAATTTTGATCTGCTATATTTTCATAGTAATTCTGAAAAAGGAATAGATAAATTGCAAAAGCTATTCCTATAGCTATTAACAAGCCTGCCAAAAACTTTAGCATTTGAGCACTTATAGTTAAACCTTTCATTTTATACAACCACAATGTCTAAAAAACTCTTCTGCACTATAGCCTGCATCACTTCTTATTTGATCTAAAGAACAACCATAAACATCGTTAATCATCTTTATATCATCCTCATCCATATCACGATCATTATCAACATCGCATCCTCTGTTCCTCAATTCCAAACATCCTAACTCAACCAAAGAACCACAACCTGTTTGAGGAGGAAAAAGGTACAAATAAGCTATTATCGAAACCAAAACTATAAGAGCAACTATAACTATTACTGCAGTGTTTACAGGTAAACTAATCCCCTTGATTTCCACCACCTTTTATCAAATCCCAGAACAGTTTTGTAAGATCTTCAGCCCATTTTTTTCCTGCGGTTAAGAAAATTAAAGCAACAAGAAGAATTATTGCAAAAGCTACTATCATTACCACAACTTTAAAGCTTATTTTTCCTTTCATCCTAATTCTACCCTGGTGGGTTATATCTCCACTCCCAAAAACTTGGAAGTCTTAAAACAACAAAAACTATGACAAAAAGAATAATCGCTGCTATTATTATTCCAATTATCAGCCATAGCATATCCTCGTCCATTATAATCCTTAATTTTTAGCTACAACGTGCTACAATCAAAGTTCGGATCTGAAACTTTTCTTATAAGGCATTCTATATACTTCCCCACATTAAACAAATTGCTCAAAGCTTCAGCTCCGTAACCTCTCACATAAAGTGCAAAAACTACAATTATTAACAAAATTATAACAGTAACTACTACTGCTATTATCACGTTCATCGGTAGTTCCATAATTAATATTTATCCTCTTGTAAATATATCGCATACGCCTGCTATAGGGTTTCCCTTACCAAAAACTTGCTCAAAAACTTGTTTACAAAGAACAACAGCACCCTCAGCTAAATTTCTTCCTGTAACTAAACTAAAAACAAGAACTGAAACTATAATAATCGCAATAATTGCTACAATTATTCCTACTATAACCTTCCAGCTTAGTTGTATAGCTCCTTTCATTTTACTTCCTTTCCGTGATTTTTTTCCAAAGTTCTACTAAATCCCTAATCGTAATGTTTTTAAAAAAATTAACTATCTCGTCAGAAAGTCCTGTAGTAAAAAGCAAGATTATCAAAAAAGCAGCTATAGAAGCTATTATAATCAAAAGTACTTTCCAGTTAAGCTCTATTACACCTTTCATTCTTATCCTTGCGGACATTCTTGAAATATATCACAAATTCTAAGAGCACTTGCTCCATACCCCAAAAACTGCAACTTGCTAATCAAAAGCAAGCATCCTTCCCTTGCCCCTGCACTCAAAGCACAAGTGTTAATCATTCCAAAAAGTATCAAAATAACTATTAGTAAGAGAATTATACCTGAAATTAAAAATACCAAGATTTTCCAGTTAAGCTCTATTACACCTTTCATACAAACTCAACTTTTATTGGAATTATTTTCATGTAAAAGACTGCGATGAAAACAAAAATTAAGATTATAGCCAAGCCTATAACTATCCAAAGCAATGTTTGAACATGACTTTCTAACACACCTTTCATCTTGGCGCACCCAAAAGCAAAACTTTTAGTATATCACCAAAAACTAAGTAAGTTACAAACAAAACAATTACATAAACAATTGTTGAAACTAAGGTAATTTTTCCTATCAAGTTAACTTCGCCTACACGGTCTTCCCCATTTTCTATTCCGTTAACGAACATCCCTATTAAAAATGATGTTTCTATAACATAAATTCCTAATACAAGCTGGAAAATATCTGGAGAAATCCCTATTCCACCCCTCCAAAGTTTTAATAAAAAGCTTGCTGAACCAGGAACTTCAACGTTAGACATACTTCCAAACTGCAGAGAAAGAATAGCCAAAATGTTAATAACTATAACTGCCATCGCAACAGTTACTCCTGCAACCAAAGGAGCCAGGAAAAAACCTAGAAACTTCATGCTAGTTGCTGCCTCGCTTAAAATTTCCTGAATTTGTTCTTCTACTTGGTGCATCCCTTTCAAGTATCTTGAAATTGTCAAAGAACTTGTTGCAACAGCATTATAACCTTTTCTTGATGCATCAACTATTATTTTCATCACAGAGTAAATCAAATCAGAAGGGTAAGCTTTTATAGCTCCTATCTTTTCGTCAAAAACAGATTTTTCAAAAGTCAAACCAAAGAGCTTTATGTTTCTTATTATCTTTTCGTAAAAGTTTGCTATTTCCATTTTCTTAAGGTTAAGCTTAGCCTTTTCTAGAGCAAACTCTATGGAATGGCCTGACTTAATTTGATGACCCAACTGGAATAAAGCTTCTCTGAATTCTCTTTCTAAGTTTTTAACCTTTTCTCTCAACTTGAGCTTTGGTTGACTAACCAAAAGACATGCAAAACCAATAGAAATTCCTATTCCTAAAATTATCGAAGAAGAAGAGATTGTAGGAGTTAAAGTATCAGTAATAACTTTTTTGCATTCATCAGAGCTCAGCTCTAAACCTTTAGGCTTAGAAGCGTTAAAACCAACAACCTGCCATTCTCTACAAAGAGATGAAAGTGTAGTATAATGATAAAGCATGGGTGCACCAAAAATTAAGAAGGCAAGAAGTATAGGAAAAATTATCGTCAAGACCGAAATTTCAATTTTATTTTTTCCGATTTCTATCACTAAGCTATGGGCGCTTCCCTTTATTTGAGGCTGGGAAGTTGCTGGTGGTTTTCTTTCTAAAGTCTGATTCATTAACCAATAAAGAAGTAAAGGTAGAGCAACATCATAACCCAAAATTAAAAACCAAACGTTAAAAATTCCTTGCATAAATATCATAACTATAGGGAAAATTATCAAAGCTATGACTGGTAGAATTATTCCTAAGGAATAGATTAGCATAACTGGCATTCTTAAGCCTAAAGCATAATGTTTCATTCTTTCAACAGTCCCGTTTAGCAAAACGTCTATTGCTTCATCAATTAAAGCAAGTCTTTGCTCACCAAGCTGGGAAGTAGAACTTTGGAGTATTTTAACAGTTTCAACAAACTCCTCGTTTTCTTTTCCCCATTTTTCAAGAAAATCGTCTAAAGCGTCATCAACAGAAAAATATCTTTGAGTTTCTAAGTCCCAAATTATTTTCTTTAAGTCTAAACCTATAACACCTCTTGAGTTTTCTGCCGCAAACCTTACCGCATTCTCTAGGTTAGAAGTTTCTCTCAAGGCAACTGCCATGTAAAGAGTTGCCAAAATCATTTCAGTAGAAGCCCTTGCTCTTATTACTTTAACTTTTAAAAAAGGGTAATTGTACAAATAGAATAAAAAGAAAAGGAAGAGAAAAATTAAGCCAGCTAGTGCTATTGCATTTATTAAACCAAGCAATAAAAGAACAATTAAAACTGGAAAAACGATTAAGAACAAAACAGTAACTAAAGAGACTGGACCAGAAGGAGAAATGTTCAAATAGCAAAACCTTATTGCAGATTCAAACCTTTGTTCAGTTTCTTTACTTGCTCTAACCTTTAAAATTTTTTCAGCAAAGTTACAAGCTTTTTCATAAAGAGAAAGTTGTGGCTTCACGC
Source organism: Candidatus Aenigmatarchaeota archaeon (assembly GCA_038998335.1). GTDB lineage: Archaea > Aenigmatarchaeota > Aenigmatarchaeia > CG10238-14 > SCSR01 > JAVZHQ01. The sequence continues at coordinate 692,058 of JAVZHQ010000001.1, forward strand.
TTTTTAAAAACTCTTGATACTCTTTTGAAATCATCATTTCAACCTAGATTTTAACCATTCCAACCATTTCTCATAAATCATCTTTGAATCCAAAGCACCAACTTCTTGCCTAACTTGCTCAGAAATTATGTGAAATGCATCGTTAGCGTCGCAAACAAAGTCTGCTTCAAGAATTTCTGGCTTGTTTAACCTTTCTGCATACTCAACTAAAGTCTGCTTAATTTTTGCTCTTAGTAAAATATTATCCCAAACATCATCCCATCTTCCGTGCCATTCCCTTACTCTTTTAGCAATTTCGTTCAAAACATAGGATTCTCCATCTATTAAAGTATCAGTTGGTTTAAGTTTGTCTTCTTTTGCTGAGTATTGCATCAACGGAACAAAACCTCCCTCATCTAAAGGATCCTGCTTCCAATGTTTTCTCACTTCTGTTAATTCAACGACTCTTCTGAATCTATGTAAGCCATCAGGAGAGCGAAGCATGTTACAAATTGTGATTAAATCGATTGCCTTAAAGCTGGTTGGAGCTACACCCAAATCATGAACTACTCTGTCATAAACTCCGTAAGGAGACTCGCCGTGAATTGTTCCTGCAACAACATTAGCTAAAGCACCGATCCTCATTGCCTCAAAAAGAACTGTACTCTCTACTGAGCGTACTTCTCCTACTATCAAGCAAGAATCTCCCAACCTTAAAGCAGTCCTTAAGGCTTCGTCAGCAGGTACTTCAGTTTCAACTCTTGTTATTACAGAGCGAGATTTTAGCCTTTCAATGTTATATCCTAGCTGTCTTAAATGAGATACAGGAAGCTCCAAAGTATCCTCTTGTATAATAATCCTAAACTTTCTCATTATCTCCAAAAGTAAGGAAGAAAGTAATGAAGTTTTTCCTGAACTTCTTCCTCCTGCTATAAGAATTGCTCTTCCTCCATCAACAACAAAACTCATTAGTCCTGCGTACAAAGGATCAAACATTCTTGCCTTCAAAAACAAAGGGAATGTCCAGGGCCTTTCCCTATGCCTTCTGAAAGCAAAGGCTAAACCTTCAGGGCTTAAAGTTCTTGTTATTGCTGCAACTCTTGCCCTTCCTCCTGGAACTTCTAACTCGCAATCTAAAACTGGGTTTGCCTCGTCTAAAGGCCTACCAGAATAAAGCCTAAAACGAGTTGCCCATGCTTCTGCATCTTCCTTAGTTGGTATTAAATTTGTTTCACATTCTTCAAAATCTGAGTGAAAAATAAAAATTGGTGTTAAGCCTATGGGTGAATTTATGTAAATGTCTTGGATTTTCTCATCGCTCAACAAAAGCTCGAGTACACCAAAACCTGCTGTGTAACGCGCTAAAAGCATTGCAAGCTCTTCAATTTCCTCTGGATTTAAATCCAAATTCATGCTTCTTCCAATTTCTCTAACCAAATCCTTTCCTATGTTGAAGAAAATTTCCCTTGCTTTTTGTGGTTCAGTAATTTCTGTTTCTGTAGGCTTATGAGCAGCTAGATAATTTTTTGTTCTGTCAAGAACCATAAACTTTTTCTCGTTTAGCTTGAATTCCGGAGGTGTTATATGGTAGAGCAGCCTAACTTTTCCTGGAACTTTGAAAATTTCAACCACAACATTTCCTGGTAAGTAGTACTTATCTAAAAGCTGACCTTCCCTTGGAGGAAGAAGCATAAAGCGAGTAAGCATAAAGTTTGGTTTTGTTAATGGATGGAAAATTTGCCTGTAAATTTTTCTATCCCCTGGTTTATAGCCTTCTAGCTTTTCTTTTGCCATTTTTATTAGCTTGCAAGAAGAAAGAATTTTTTCTATAGGCAATAAAGCATTTTCTAGGTAATGGGTATAACACTTTTTCATTTCTGGTGGAGCTTTTTCTTCGTTTATTTTTGCTGCTAAGATCATTTTTTGTAGTCTTAAATAAGCTGCAACAGGATCTTTTCTCAAAAGCTCAAGAATTAGAAATTGCAAGGCAGAAAACCTTTTTGAGAATAAATTCTCACAACCAGGACAAACAAGTTTTTCCATGGTTAAAAACTTCTCCTCGTTTAAAATTTTGTTGTAAGCTTCTGCTATTTCTCTTAAAATTTTTACTTGCTCAAAGTCATATTCATTTTCCCTAGTTTCTGCAAGTATTATCCTTTCAACATTTTTTACTTCTAAAAGTTTGTCTATGGTTTTTGCCATACAAGCTTGAAAATCCTCTATGCTTGAACCATAAATACAGCCCAAGCAATTTACTCTTAAAGTATTCTCCCTAAGCTCGTAATCGCAGACCAAGATTATCTCCTTTATTTAAATTTATCTTTTTCCTTTCACAAATTCTTTATTAATGGCAGAAGAAAAGCCAATACCTATTAGGCCAATTATAAACGAGATTGTTAGAAGGTTGAACGAAAGCGAAAGAAGAATAAGGGATATGGAAATAAGAATGGAAAGAATTGAAACAACTCTTTCTACAATAGAAGAAAAGCTACTCAACCAACTAAACGATTTAAAAATAGATGTAACAAAAGTTGGAAAGAAGCTTGAAAGTTTTGTTGAAAAAATTAATTTTTACGAAAGCGAGATTTTAAGGCTAAACAAGGAATTGGCAAAAGCTGCAACTAAGGCTGATTTGAAAAAAGTTGAAACTTATGTTGAGATTTTAAACCCAGTAACTTCTAAGTTTGTCACGAGAGAAGAAATGGAAAGAGCTTTAGAAGAAATTAAGAAGAAGAGGTTTTAAGCTTATTATTTTAAAAAAACAAAAAATAATTTAGTGGTTTAATGCCTGTCCCTTTAACAAAAAAAGAAGAGGTTTTACCAAAACCTTCTGTTTTAAGTAGAATAGAGGAACTTTCTTCTCGTGGTTTGTCAGAAATTGAAATTATCGATACTTTGAGAAAAGAAGGTTACTCTCCTGACGAGATAGATAAAGGCTTGACAGAAGCTTTGAAGTTTAGTGCTACTCAACCAAAAGCTCCACCTCTACCAAAACCAAAAGAAGAACCGAAAAAGCTTCCTTCGCCGCCTGAACCACCAAAACTTCCTGCAAGCTTACCTGCTCCTCTTGAGCTTCCTTCAGAACCTGTACCGCAAATTCCTGAAATTTCTGTTCAGCAAGATTATTTTTATCCTGAATATACTACTGAAGAATATATCGACTACATGATAAAAGAAAAGACAGAAGAGCTTAACAGAAAAATAAGTGAGTTTATGCTTAAACAGAAAGAATTAGAAGCAAAGATTTTAAGCTTACATGAAAAGTTGAGCGAAGTTTCTCAAACAAAAGTTACCGAGCAGCAACTAATAGGGACAAAAATAGATTCTTTAAAAGAAATTGTAGAAGAAATGAATATAAGAGTTGAGAGTTTGGAAAAAGCTTTTAAGGAAACACTACCTGCACTAATCGAAAGCATAAGGGCTTTAAGCGAACTAACACAAAAACTTAAAGTTTAAACTATTCGAACATCTCGTAAATTTTTAATCTAGCAAGATCTTCGATTGCTTTTTCTCTTCCTTCTCTGAGAATTTTTATTTTCCTTTCTAAAGCATCCACAACATTATCTTGAGCTTGAGGAATGTAACTTGCTGTCTGTGCTTCATAACTTGCTAACAATCCTAACAATTTTGATACATGCTCTTTTGATTTGTTAAGATACTTATCTCTCATATTCACCACTTAAAAGTAATAAGAATAGAAAAGTATTTAAATCTATAACTCATGGCTTGTTTTTAAACTTCTCATTTGCTCCCTTACTGTATCTAGTCTATCTTTAAGGGTTTGAATTTTTTTATTAATCTTATTCATTTTATCAGCAGCTCGAGGGTCGCCAGGTTTTATGTTTGAAAGTTCCTCATAAAGCCTTGCTATTTCCATGGTTAATATCTTTTCTTCTTTGCTTAGCCTGCCCATGCTTTTTCTATAATACTTGTAAAGATCTGCTCTACTTCCCCATTTTCTTAAGTAGGCCAAAGAATACAACGCCCATCCTCCTATAAATAAAATAAGAAATATCGTGTAAGCTGCAACAGTACCAAGAGCCATTGTGATATAAACATAAGTTATGAAAGCCTTGCTTGGCAAAGTACTGAAAGCAAAGGCAAAAGCTACTACTATTTCTATAGCAGGAGTTCTCCAGAAAATTCTTAATTGCCTTAAAATTCCTAGAATAATAGCATAAAGAGCGAGAAAAGGAACCATGAAGTTAAAAATAAAGTTCCTAATGTTTTGAGTAGGCATCCATTCCTCTGGCAAACCAAAAACTTTTGTCCAAAAATATTCAACACTCCAAAAGTCGCCATATTCTTGTGCTTTTACTGAAACTGCTAAAGATGAGAAAAAAATTAAAAAAAGAAATAATAAGCATAGTTTTTTACTCATCCTTATCAATATTATTTTCTTTTTCAAAAATTTAAATCATGTTCAAATTTCATTAGCATCTGAAAAACTTAAGAAAAATTAACGAAATGTTTAAATTTCTTTATTTTATAACCATCATTATGCCGAAATCTTTAGTTCAGGAAATGTTCCAAGAAGCAAAAAAGTTTGTTAGGTTACATAACAAAAAGGGAGCAAGTGATGTAGAAATCAACGAAATTCTCAGAAAAAAACCTTTTGTCCAAGGAGAGTTTATTATAGATACTGTGGTAGAAGTTAATTCTAAGTATCTTGAGAAAATCGGGGTTTCAGAAAGAAGTTATGATTACAAAAGTTTGCAACAAGCAACTAAGGAATGGAAAAAGGTTATTAGAGAAAGAGAAGGCTTAGTTCCTTCTGCCAATACTTATCCTTGGTATTTTGGTTCGACAAAACTTAATCGTAAAATTTCCTTAACAGATAAAAAAATAGAAAATTTTGGAAAAAAATACAAACTTGAATGTGTTTATTGCACAGAAAAGGATAAATGGGGCGAGAAACAAATAAGCCACGTTTGCTTAGTCAGTCCTTTAATCGATTTGGATGAAGCAACCCTTTATACTACTGGATACTATGTAGGAACAACTTTAGATTTGAACGAAACTAGAGATGGAAAATTGTACGAAAGTATAGGGAAGGAAATTTATGGTTTGAAAGAGAAGACTTGGGTTCTGGGAAGAAAAATAAACTCTCTTAGAAGAAGGTGGAGAGGATACTGGGAAGAAATAGACAGAAGGATGGACGAAGCTTTAGATGCATCTTCTATAGATTCCTTTGAAGAAGAGTAACGTAAAAAGTTAATTACACAGCACCTGTGGCCATTTCTCTCTGTTTTCTTTCTATAAATTGAAGTTCGGCTTGTATTGCATCTATTTGTGATTTTAAGTCTGCTGCTTTCTTCCATTGTCTAGCTTGTACTGCTTTTTGATGCTCTATTAAGAGTTGTTGTAATTTTTGTGTGAGCTCTGCAACAGATTTAGTTGTAGTAAGAACAAGAAACTTTTCAGGTTTTTTGAGAAACCTTTTTGTCATAACAGCAGAACCAACAATAAATATAACTGTCCATACAATAATGGAATACATACCTAAAATCCCAAACATACCCCAAATAAACCATCTAAGCGGGGTTGCCATCAGCACTCCAACCCAAGATAAAGCTATTAATAAGTTAAGGTTTTTATCAGTAACAAACCAGCCTGTGGCCATATTAATTATTGCTAACACCATAGCAGTTGAACCTATAAGAGGAAGCATAAACATCCATATAAAATTAGGAAAGAATAGATCCTCTGCCGGAAGACCCGTGATATCAGAAAGGTACTGAACTAAACTCTTTCCTTCCCAATAGATTGGCACAAAATTTACTGCAGCACCAATAACAAAAAGGATAATTGCCAAATAAACTAAAGTTCTAGTTTGTCCTTTTCCCATAAATTTTATTTGAACTTTTAAATTTATATTCTTGACAATCCACTTTTAGAGAAGCGAAGATTTAAAAAATTTTTTAAACATTAATTAATCGATGAGCATATACGAAAAAGAAAGTGCAATAGATAGATTTGAAACTCATATAAGACTATTAAGCGAGGATTTGGACTTTCTTCCAGAAACTATAAGCAGCTTTAGCGAGCTTGCTGAATACTTTCCGGATTTGAAAAATAGAGAAGAATATAAAAGAGTTGAAGAAATTTTAAACTCACTAGCAAACCCATTAAAAAGAATTGGTTACAAACTTTACATAAAAAATTTAAACAAGTATGCAGGAAGACTTGTTGCATCTGCTAAGGAAAAGATAGAAGAATTAAGAAAATATGAGAAGCCTGTGGAAATCAAGAAAGAAGTAATAGCGGTTAAAATTCCCCCTTCCCCTTGGTATAAGGTAATAGAAGATGTAAACAAACTTTCAGATAGTATGTGGATAGATAGAACAATAATCAGAAACGTAATCCCAATGTTTGAAGACCTTATTGCTGACCTGCAAGATTTGGGAGCTCCAAAAGAGTTTTACGAAGATTTAAACCAACACTTGGAATATTTATTGTCAGTGGAAGATGCAGAATTAACAATTCCTCAATTTAAAAAACTTACCCCTAGCTATATTTCCAAAGACAGACAATTGAGAAAATTGCTTACGCAAATAAAACATTACGCAGAAAGGAAAATTGAGAAAGAGAAAAGAAAAGAAATGCTATTATAATTTATTTCTGCTTAACTAACAAAAATTAATTATGAGTATCTTTGATTTTTTGGCTCAAGAATCTTTACAATCAATTTTTTACAATTTTTTCCTTCCTTTTATAGTTATGTTTGCAATTCTTTTTGGATCTTTGGAAGGAATAAGAATTTTCAACAGAAAAATTAACTTGATTCTTTCCTTAGCAATAACTTTTGCTGCAGCTTATGGTGGAGCTTTTTCATTTTTCTCTCAATATCTTTTGATTCTCGGCCCTTACACTGCTTTTGGAGCTTTCATACTAGTTTTCTTTGTTGGTGTTTTAATCTGGGCATTTGGAAGAGGAAAAGAAATCTATTATGAGAGTGCAGCTCCACACAAAAAACTAGAAAAAATAAACAAGGAAATAGAAAAGCTTTATGAAAAGTATAGAAGAGAAAACAATCCAGAGAAAAAAAGAGCCATAGACAGGCAAATAATTGAACTTGAAAGAATGAGAGAACATTTGAGAAGGGAAGTAGAATCAAGAAGTTTATATTCTTAACAAAACAAATTTTAAATAATGGCAGATTTGTTTACGCCAATAATTGAACAGTTAGACAAATTGGGTTTTTTCAATTTTTTCTTTCCTTGGCTTGTGACTCTTGCTATAATGTACGCTATCTTACAGAAATCAAAAATCTTAGGAGAATCTGTTTTAATAAATGGTATTGTAGCTTTAAGCATAGCTTTTCTTGTTTTTGCTTTTCCTGTTCTTTCTGGCGTAAGCCTTTCACTTCCTTTAAGCATGCTTTTTACCCAAACATTTTCTATTTTATTGTTTTTCTTTGTTGGTTTCTTGCTAGCAAGTTTGTTTTACCCAAACTTAACCCAATTCCTTATCCAACAATTCACAAGAAGAACAACTTTGTATGCTATGATTGCTTTGGGTATAGCTTTGTTTATTACTAGCGGTTTAATCGGAACTTTTTGGTCGCAAACAACTAAGCCTCCTGAACCTGGTAAAGCTGTTTTGCCACCAGATGTTGTTTATTTAACAGTAGGTATAATATTATTTGTAGTGGTTTTAATCATAGCAGGCTCTGTAGCAAGGATGGGAGGAAGTTAAATGGCAGACCCTTTCACAACAGTAATTTTAAAGTTGAAAGGAACAGGTTTTTTTGAGTTTATGCTACCTTTCATGCTTACCTCTGCAATTTTCTATGGTTTGCTAAGAAAATCACAAATATTTGGAGACCCAGACAAAAACATTGCTGTTAACGCTGTAGTTGCCTTAACAGCAGGTTTTATGGTTTGGGCTTATCCTATTCTTGCAGGAGTAAGCTTTATGGACAAGCTTCCTGTTTTTTTTGCTCAAGCAATGAGTGCAATGCTTGTTGTTCTAGTTGGTTTACTAACAACAAGCATGTTTTTGCCTCCTGATTTACCAAGCAAGTTAGAAGCAAAATTGGGAGGTAGAGCTTTTGGTATAATTTTGATAGCAGGAATTTTGATAGGCGGAGGAATTTTGGTAGCTAGCGGTTTAATAAACGTTTTCTTCCCTGCAGGAGGTTTAGAGATTACAGGACTTTCTGAAGATACTATTTTAACAATAGCTATAGTAATTCTCTTTTTCATAACTATTCTTGTGATGGTTTGGGGTGGAGGAGGTAAGAAATAATGGACTATTATGGAATTACAGAATTTTTGAAGAACATAGGAGTTTTTGAGTTTTACTTGCCTTTTGTCATACTTTTTGGTTTGCTTTTTGGTTTGCTAGAAAAATCAAAAATAATTCCTGAAAGAAGGATAAACATAATAATAGCATTAGCCTCTGCCTTTTTCATAATGGCGTATACTCCTGCTGGCATAACTCTAACTCAATTCTTCTCAAACTTTTTCGCTAACGTTGCAGTTGTAATGGTTACTCTTCTTTCCTTTGTGCTAATGATTTATCTAATAATACCCATAACAGGAAGAAAAGAACCAGAATTTCCTAAAGCTGCTAAGTACATAGCTTTCTTAATAGCCTTAATAGTAGTTGGAATTTTCTTAACATCAGGTGGCTTATCCATATTTTTACCGCAGCTTGCCGAAACAACAGTTCCTATTCCTGGCTTAGAAATAGATCCTCAAGACTTAGTCATAATCATCTTGATTGCCATAACAATCTTGGTAATTTACTTTGTAAGTAAGGGTGAAAAAGAAGAGAAAAAAGAGGGTAAAGTCTTTAAGTTTGTTCAAGAGGATTAGACAGTTATTCTATTCAATTCACTTTCTAGACTTTCTGCTCTTGCAATTTCTTTGTTGAACGGTTCTAATTTAGCTTGTTTTTCCTCTTCAAGTTCCTCTTCTAGTTGTGTTTTTATTATTTGATGTGCACCTTTGTAAATCTTAAGCATGTCTCTTGCAAAAGCTCTTGTTATTCTTGCGTATTTTTTGATTGGCTCTAAAGCAGCTATTAGGTGATCATAACCATTTCTAATATCCTCAACAGTTGTTTGTTGCTTCTTTCTAATAAGGTTATTCTCATAAACCTGAATAGCTTTCATAAACTCCTTCGAAGCCTCAGCAAATTGTATAGGAGGTTTATAAGGCTGCCTTACAACTCTTTTTTCTCCTGTTCTAGGATCTTCTATCTCAACCATTTCAGCATATAGGTCAGTAGCACCAAAATGAAGAAGTACTCTTAACCACTTTTCATAAGAGTCGAAAATAGAATACTTTTTCCCTGTTTCATCCTTAACTTCATCAGCAAAGTATTGTTTAATATAATGCTTAAGTTGTCCACCAACTTCTATCAAATCTAGCAAGTTGTAAGTTTCTCCTATTTCTTGTGTCATATTTAATTGTTACCACTAACTAGTATTTAAAGATTTCTATTCTTCACTATATAATAGTAAAAACTCTTTTTCAGTAAAGTGCAAAATCCCTGGAAATATTATGACCGCAGGTATTTCTATATCTTTTTTTATTAAATTCTTTATTTTACCAAAAACAATTAAAGGCTTTTCGCTTCCTGCTTTCGAAAAAATTATTGCTTCTGATTCTTCAGAAATCACTCCTTCTTTCCTTTTTTTCTCGATTTCAAGTAGAATTTTTAACCCTTCTCTTGGTTCCATATACCTTTTTTCCTCTGCCAAAACGTCTAGCAAGCATAAAGTATGTAAACCTCTAGCTTTATTCATTTTTATAACCTCATAAACAGATTCAGGAAGCTTTCCTTTTGTTCTTTCAAGAAAAGGAATAGTAACATAAGGTCCAAACTTTTGTAAGTGTAAACCAGTTTCTCCTATAGCTGAAATTATAGAAGCGTTATGGATGACTTTTGTTTCTATTCCAAGCTTTTTTGCTTCTAGCATTAGAGAAGAATGAGTTGTTTGAACTAAGGCATCGCCTTGAACGAACAAAATCACTTTTTGGTTTTTTGCAATTTCGAGAATTCTTTCGGAATTTTCTTCCAAATCTTTTCTTTCCAAAACTTCAATTTTCTTTCCAACAAGCTTTTCCAAGTTTTCTATGCTTCCATACCATTTGCTGGTATAAAGCTCGATAAAAATTTTGTCTGCACTTTTTGCTTCTTCTATTTCTCTTAAGCTTAAGTCCTTTTCGTCATACAAACCTAAACCAGCTAGTATTAACATCTATACCACAACACAATTTTTAATTAGTTCGTAAGCATTCTTTGCTTTTTCCTCAAGTTTAATCTTTAAAAAAGCTGCTTTTCCGCCATAAACTTTTGTTGAGGAAATTGTTAAAATTTTTCCTTTATGATTAACTTTTGCTCCCTCAAAAGGAGGTTGATGGCTTCTTATCAAAGTTTTAACCTTTAAAATTTCCAGGCATTTTTCTGTTATGTCTTGTCCAAAAAGATAACCAATTCCTCTGTTAAAGTTTGGAATAAATCCTTGAATCTCGTAAGGATCGTTCCATAAAATTTCTATCAAGTCAGACTTTTCTGGGAAATTTTCCTTTGCTTTTTCTATGTCTTTAAAAGAAGAAAGGCTTACCGGAAAGCCTGCATGAAGAAAAATATATTTTTCAGGAAGAATTGCTCCTAATTGTAGCTTATCAAAAAGTTTGTAAAGTTTTCTGTAGATGTTTTCACCTTCTTTTCCATATTTTTCACACAACCTGAAAGGCAGATCATGAGGAGAAAAATCAACATATTGAGGAGCTTCATGATTTCCCCTTAACAAAAAAACCCTTTCTGGATATTTTGCTTTCAAACTTAAAACAGTGTAAAAAACTTCTGGAGAATTTTCTCCTCTATCGCCATAATCCCCAAGAAAAAGGAAAAAATCTTTTTTTAAATTACTTTTCTTAAGTATAGAGCAAAGACTTTCAAAATCTCCGTGCAAATCACCTATAGCTATCAAACTACCTTTTGAAGGTAAGTAGCAAAGGCTTTTCTCTTCCAAAACTTCTGAAGCTTTTTCTATAACTTCTATCATTTCTTGAAAAGAAGCTCTTCTAGCTTTTTCGAAAATTTCATCTATTTCCATGTTTATAGATTGGAGAAAAAATTAAAATTTGTTATAGCTGGCTAAATATAATTATGGTAATTCCTTTAATAGAAAAGTTAAAAGAAATTTTTAAAGAGAAATTAACAGAAGAGGAAATGAAGCTTTTACCTTCTAGCTTTGATATAATTGGTTCAAGAGAAAAAGCTGTAGCTATAGTTGAAATTCCTGAAGAGCTTAAGGATAAACAAGAAATAATAGCAAAAGCTATAATGAAACTTCATAAAAACGTGAAAACTGTTTTGAAAAAGGCTTCTGAAAGGAAAGGCAAGCTAAGGATAAGAGAATATGAGTTAATAGCTGGCGAAACTAATACAGAAGTTTTACATAAGGAATATGGATACTTGCTAAAGCTTGACCCTCAAAAAGTTTATTTCTCGCCAAGAGAGGCTACAGAAAGACAAAGAATTGCAGAACAAGTTAAACCTAGTGAAAATGTTTTAGTTATGTTTAGTGGAGTTTGTCCTTATCCTTTGGCTATATTCAAAAAACAACCAAAAGTGAATAAAATTGTTGCTGTTGAAATTAACCCTGATGCACATAAGTATGCAGAAGAAAATGTTAAATTGAACAAAGCTGAGAAAAAGGTTTTCCCTGTTTTAGGCGACGTAAAAGAAGTTTGTCCAAAATATTACGGAAAATTTGATCGCATAGTAATGCCTTTGCCCTTAGGGGCTGAAAGTTTTCTTGACATTGCTATTAAATGCTTAAAGTCTCAAGGCGGAATCGTTCATTTTTACAATTGGGGTAGTGAGGATGATTTATACTCAAGAGCTTTAAGCTTAATAGAGAAACACGCAAGAAAGCTAAGGAAAAAAGTTGAAATTTTGAATAAAAGAAAAGTTCTACCTTATGCTCCAAAAAAGTATAAGGTTTGTATAGATTTTAAGGTAGTTTGATGGTAGTTTGTGTAATTCATGCAGGTGGAAAAGGAGAAAGACTTTTACCTTTAACTTTAACAACACCAAAACCTTTGATAGAAATTGGTCTAGAGAAAAAACCTTTGATTTACTGGAGCATGCTTCCTGCCATAAGCTATGGAATAAAAAAGTTTGTTATAACAACGAATTACTTAAGCGAGAAAATTGAAGAGTATTTTAAGAGAGAAGAATGGAAGGATTTTGAAATAGTAATTTATAGAGAAAAAGAAAAATTAGGAAGTGCAGGAGCAACAAAGTATTGCATAGAAGAAGGAATCCTAGACAAAAAAGAAACTGTTCTTATGCAAAATGCTTCTGACATAACAAGAAATTTTATAGCAGAACTTCTTAAATATCACAAAAAACAGGAAGAAAAAGGTTTCGAGTTAACAATAGTATGCGCTGAAAGATGCGTGATACCTTCCAGCAAAGTAGAATATAATATAAAAACAGGAAAAGCTTTAAGCTTGAAAAGAAAGCCAATTCATGTTTGGGATAAGGGAAGTGCAAGCCATACAGGAAGTTTTGTTTTTAGCCCAAAAGCTTTAGGAAAGTTTGAGAACGTTAAAATACCTTCAAACCCTGAGGATAGTGTTGTTCAAGATTTGATAGAAGAAGGGAAAGCTTGTGTTTATGTTACTGATACATGGATACCGATAAAATATTATTCAGATATAGAAGAAGCAAATAAAATTGATTTAAGAGAATTTATACTTGGAAGGCAGGGGTAGCCAAGTCTGGTCAAAGGCGCAGGCTTCAGGAGCCTGTGGCTTAGTGCCTTCCTGGGTTCAAATCCCAGCCCCTGCACTAATTTAATTTAAAAGAGTTAAGATTATGATCATGCACCAAAGATTAAGAAAGTTTTAAAAAGTAGCTCTAGATTAAATCGACCATATAGTCATATTTGTACTCTTCTATGATTGAAGATGTTTCGTAATCCTTAATTATTCCAGGAAACTTCTTCCTAATTTCACTTATTATTTCATCGAAATGTTTGAGATTTTTAGCAGCGATGTTTATTATGAAATCCCATTTTCCTGTAGTTTTTGCTACATACACTATATTTGGGTGTGTAATTAAAAATGAAATAAAGGATTTTTCAAGTTCTTCGGTCAGGTTAGAAAGAGTTATATTAACGAAGGCATACACAGGATAACCTAAAATTAAGGGATTTAAAACAGTATGAAAAAATCTTATTACTTTAAGTTTTTCCATTCTTCTAATCCTGTATAAGATTGTATCTCTTTGGATACCAGTCTTTAAGGAAATATCACTAATTGGAAGCCTTGCATTCTTGTCCAATACTTTTAATATTTTTTTATCCTTTTCGTCAAGCTTAACCACTCTACCGGGTTCTGTTAAGTAATCTTTTTGCATATTTTCTTATTTAAAAAAATAAATTGATAAATATTTCGTTTTATAAGAAAAAATTTTTAGAAAAATTTATTAATTAAAAAAATGCTTTTTTAAAAGGCGAATAACATGAGCAGAAGAAGAGAAAGAATAAGATTATCTTCAGGTGTAGAATGGTATTTAGAAGAAAACAGTACTCGAAGAGAAAACTGTCTAGCCATTTTAGCACGCAGAACGGAAAACTGTTTGTTTGAATTAACACCAGCTACTATTTGGGAAGAGTTAATGAAGAATAGCAAGTATGCTAATGTTTATAATCTCTCAAGCAGACCAATTGAAAATGAAGAAAGCGTAGCCTATATGCTATTTGACCTACCTCCAGAATTTTCTAGGCAGTTGCTTCAAAGATATAGAAAAAAAGGATACTTGGAAAGAAAAGATGTAGAAGAAGTATACAATTCTGTTTGTAAATCCCAACACAAAAAAGTCTTCTTTAAAAATTCAGAAATCGTTTAGAGTTAGCTTGTTATCTAATACTGGAGCGCTGAAAAGATGAGTTCAGAAACATGTTCATATCTAAATTTATTTAAAAGCTGTAATTTCCTTTATTAAATTTAAACTTTATCCGAAAACTTTAAAAGAAAGAAACCAGCACAACTTCCTTAAAAACTTATCGGTTAATTTTATATTCTCGATTTTTTATGCTGTTAATAATAGATGATTCCTTTGATTTAAAAGGATGAAAAAAATCCTTAGGAGGCGAAAAAATGCCAAAGAAAAAGAAGGAAGAACCAAAACCTGAGGAGCAAACAACTCCTCCTGCCTAAGTTATAGGCAGCCTTTTTTTCTTTTTTATTTTTTTAAAACCAATATCATATAATGTTAGACATTTACCAAGCTTCCATGATAATTTTTTTTGTTATACTTGCGATTTGGGCATACTTTGACAGGAAGAATATTGAGTTTAAGTATATAATTCTTCTTAGAAAAACCAAGAAAGGGTTAAAAATTTTGGACAAGATTGCTAGTTTTAAAAGATTCTGGAAGGTTGTTGGAGCAATAGCAATAGTTTCTTGCTTTTTAATGATGGTTGATGGACTAAGAGGTATTGTTATAGCATCTTTTATGATAATTTCTGGGCAAATAAAGGAATCCCTAGGAGGTTTAGTTTTACCAGTTCCAAGTGCTACTCCTGTTTTTGGCCCAGGCTTCATAGGTTTGCCTTTTCTTTTCTGGATAATTATTTTGCCAACAATTTTATTCCCTCACGAGATTGCCCATGGAATAATGTGCAGGCTTGAGAAAATTAAGATAAAGTCTATGGGAGTAATATTGCTTCTTGTTTTACCAGGAGCTTTTGTTGAACCTGATGAAGATGAAATAAAAAAATCAAGGCTTATAACCAAGCTAAGAATATTTAGTGCAGGAAGTTTTGCAAACCTTTTAGTTGCTTGCTTAATTTTTACTCCTTTTTTTGGAATTGGATTACTTCCAAATCTTATCTGGTCTAATATAGCTACAGGCTACTTAAAAATAACTGAGGTTAATTCAACTTCACCTGCTGGAAGGGCTGGTTTAGAATCAGGAATGATAATAACAGAAATTAACGGGAATAAAGTGGAAATAAGTTATCTTGATTTTCTATCAGCTAACTATTTGACAAAATATATCAAAAAAATAAAAGCTGGGGATACGATAAACATTACTGCCAACGGAAAGTTATACGAAATTCCTGTAGAAGAAATAAAAATAAACAATGTAACAAGACTTTTTATAGGAATTAATAATGAAAATGTTTTGCCTGATCCAAAATGCGATGAAGCAACTTTTTACTTTGTTTCTAACCTTTTTACCTGGATGTGGATCTTAAATTATGCTGTTGCTGTTTTCAACATTTTACCGGTTTATCCTTTGGATGGTGGCTTAATTCTTAAGTCATTAACTGAGAAAATTTCAAAAAAATATTCAGACCAAATCGTAATCTCAATCACAACATTAGTTTCCCTACTTGTTTTATTCACGATAATAGGTCCTTACATCATGAGAGTACTTCAGTTTTTCTAACCTCAAAATTCCTTATAGGATAAACTTTTCTTGCTTCCTGCATAACTCTGTTTTTTATTGAATTGTCTATGAGCTTTTTAACAAATTCAGAAATCTTTGATTTTTCCACTTCTTCTTTTATTATCTCACTGATCTTCTTTCTCATAAACTTTTTTGTCTTGCTGTTTATTTTCCTTGAAACTATGGCTAAACCTTTTACCCTTATTTTAACTCCATCGCTAGTGGTTAAGTCTTGAATTGTATCTATCCTCCTTATTTTCCTCAATACAAGCCTTGAAATGTAATCGCGCAAACATTCAGAACCGTCAAAATCGGCAAAAGCCTTTTCTCCTTCAACCCTTTTTATCTTGAAAGTAAACTTCATATAATATTTTGACAAATCGTTTGTTAGCTCGACTAAATTGATTGTTATTCTTCTCCCTATCAAAGAATTTGGCTCTTCTGCTAAAGTTTTCCCTATTTCCTTATTTTCTAGGTAATCAGGAGCTATTACTGCAAACCAATGCTTTGCCTTAGCTTTTTTCACCAAGCGCTTCACCCAATAACTTTTCTATTGTTTCTATAAATTTTTCTTCTTTTCCCTTTGGTATTATTCCACCTGCTGCTTTTTGATGGCCTCCACCTTCTCCCTCAAGCTGTGAAGTCGAAACTCTAATAATTTCTTTAAGGTTTATCGAGTTAAAAAGCTTCGGTATTCTTGCCGAAATTTTTACTTCATCATCAGAGTAAGCTAAACCAAACAATGGCTTGCTATCTACTAAGGAAGAATTTAAAAGTATTGAAGTTATTGTTCCTATGAGAGTGTCTGGGATTTTATCTTTTGCTATCAAAAAGTTTGCGTGCTTTTTCTTGATTATAGGGTTTTCTTCCTTTATCCAAGCTAAAATCCTGCTTATTTCTTTTCTGTATTCTTCGAATATTTTCAAGGCTTCTTCTAAGGCTTCTTTATTTCTTAAACAAACTTTTATCGCTATATCTGTTCTTCCTAGCCTTCCGCAAGCGTTTATTAAAGTTGCAAACTCTCTTGCGTCTTGAATTTCTTCAGGCCTTTCAACCAAAGTGTAAATATCGCCAAAAATGTCTTCCGCGTTTTCAAGTTTAAACCTTTCGGCTATTAAAGCAGAAGCAAGCTTTCTTTGCTCTTCCATGCTTAAATCTTTAAGCTTTCTCCATTTTCCGTTTTCTTTCAAAGGAATCCCTATTTCAGACAAAAGTTGAACTGCATTGGATTCTGAGCCACTTATTCCTGGGATGTAAGGATCAAAGGAAAGTTCTAAGGCTTTGTGAATAGCTCTTGTGTTTCTTCCGTAAAGTCTTAAACCTTTTGTTATTCTTACTTTCCCAAGGTTTTCCGCTTCTTCTAAAACTTTTTTTGCTAAACCTTTAAGCTCCCATTTTTCATCAATCATATCACCAATTGCTCCAACTATAGCTAAATCTATAAGCTCAGAATTTCTTATATCAAAAAATTTCGCAAAGAAATAACAAACTATTGATGTTGACACTTCTTCTTCTCCAAAAAGAATTGGGTTTAAATGATAAAGGTTAAAATGAGAAAAATCTTTTGGTTGATGATGATCTATAACAAAAACTTGAGTTTTTTCCAAAAATTTTTTTAACAAGTCAAGCTGCCCGCTACCCAAATCAAGAAAAAGCAAAATTGTTTTCTCATCAAAATCAAGTTTTTCAACTTCCTTTGCAGTAAGCTGCTTGATTATTCTTAAAATAAAGTTTTTATTTTCTCTTAGAAGCATTTTAGCTATAATCGAAGCAGAAGTTAAGCCATCGCAATCAAAATGAGAAATTATAGCTACACTTTTCTCTTTTATCATCCCTTTAAAAACTTTAGAAAACCTCTCAACATTTTCTAAAAACAAGCGATCACTTCTGCACCAAAAGCTTTGCTTCTTCCGGAGAATACTTCCAATCTTTTGGCAAAATTCCTTTTCTTATGTAATACTTTGCTAACTTTCTTATTCTTGATTCTAAAAGTTGCAAACCTCTTAAAGAATGTTTATCAGCTTTATTCTTTTCTAAATGCTCTCTAAGTTTTACTGCCCTTCTAAAAAGACTTAGTAAATCTTCTGGATAAGAAGGATAAAGCTTATGCTCTTTCATTATTTGCGTTATGCTTTTTCCTGTTATTGCTTTAACGTCAGGAATTCCGTACTGATCTCTTAAGATTAATCCTATTTTTGCAGAGGTGTTTCCTTCCTTAGCCAATTTTACTACCAATTCTTCAACTTCCTCTTTCTTAAGCTTGACCCATTTTGGAACAAATCTTATTGGTAAGCGTTTAGAAGCCATATAAATCACTTAAAGACCCAGATAAAAATCAAAGTCACTGTTGAGAGAAAACTTAAAGAAGCTCCTACCATAGCTAAAATCGCAGGAAAACCTTGAGGTGAAACTATTGTTAAGCCTATGCCTAAGCTAAAGAAAATTGCTCCTAAAAATATCAACAATATCGAAATGTTTTCTGCAGTTTCAATTCTATTCTTTCCCTTTATTTTTTCTTTCCATATATCTTGCACGCCTTTCAATTTCTTCAACCTTCCTCAAAACTTTTTCTGCATCCTTATATTCTTTTTTATAACCTTTAACTATATTATTCCAGCAAAGCTTTAAAACTTTAAAATGAGCTGATTTTATAGCTTCATAAAGCAAGTTTAGATCAACACCAAAATCTTCTATTCTTTTTGAAAAATCTCCTAGGCTAAAATCTAAAAAATAAATTTTATCGTCTTTTAAAATCATGTTGCTTGTTGTTAAATCGCCATGAACGATTCCAGAAGAATGAAGCTTTCCTATTAATTTACCGAGCTCAAAGCAAACTTTTTCTATTTCTTCTTTTTTTGCTGAGTTTAAAAACTCTTTAAGCCTTATTCCTTCTATAAATTCCATTATTATCTTATGATTTTTCTCGTCAACAAAAAGAACTTGTGGAGTTGCTATTCCTATGCTTCTTGCTTCTCTCAAAAGACTGACTTCTTTTCTTGTCCTCACTTTTCTCAATTTTGTATCTATTTCTTCAATTCTGTATTTTTTCTCTATTCTTTCCTTGACTAAAACCTTCTTTCCTTCAAAATAATCAAGATAAAGAATTGCCTCTGCTCCTCTGTAGATAATTTCCATAGAATCAGCTTAAGGGTCTTTTAAACCATTTTCTGTAATCTTAAAAACACATTCTCCTTCTGGTAAATCAGGAGCATCTACTAATCTAGCAATTCTTGCCCCTTCTTTTCCTCTTCTCAAGTAAATTCTATAAGTTGAGTTATGAACTAAATAACCGTTTGCCAAGAAGTTTGCGCAATCTGTTTCTATATCTATTAATTTTTCATTGTTTTGCAACTTTTTTATCGAGTAAATTTTTTCGAAGTTTAAGCCTAATAAACTACCAAAGATTTTGTTCACTTCTTCATACTTCTTACACAATTCTTCAAGCTCAGGATAGCTAACGTTATTTTCTAAATGCTTGAAATCATAGCTTATTCCAATTTCTTTAAGTAGTTGCATGAGCTTTTTCCTTTTCAAAGGAATTTTTTCTTCTTTTCTTAGCTTTCTATCTTCAAGCTTTTTGTTTTTTCTAGAAGATGTGAAACCAATCTCTTTAAACTTGTTTGGATTAACCATCAACCTATAATATATTCCATGCTTATTTCGAACTATAGAGATAGTTGAATGAATACCAAGTCTTAATAGCAAAAGTTTAACGAAAACAAGGAAATCCTTATCTTTCATCGTTAAGTTAGCCATGCTGTTTATGCTTCCTTCTGCGTCAAACAAACCTTTAACAAAAGCTTTAATTACGCTTTTTCTTTCAAAGAACAACTCATAAATATTCTCAATTAGAAACTTGAAAACATTAGCTACATACTTGTTTGCAAACTTGAGCTCAAAACAATTTTTATTCTTAACCTTTGAAATTTTTGGTTCTACGTTAAAAACACTTTTGAACAAGCTAGCATAAAACTCTAGAACTTCCTTATTTTCATCTTTTATTTGGATAGAATTGTTATAAAAGTCCTTAGAACCATCGCCGACAAAATATCCTAAAATCTGAGCTAGCTCTTCTGTCAGCTCTCTAACTTCTTTAACATCCTTATGCTTAACTGTTTCTTTAACTTCATACTCAATTTTTCCTATAAACCTTTCGATTCTTCTTATAATCTTTAAGGAAGTTGGAAGTGAAGAGTTTAAAATTCCTCTAAGATGTCTAGCTCCTATTCCTAAAAAGTTTTTGCATTCAGCATTATGCTTAATTGAGAAGATTTGTTGAAGTCTTTTTTTAACTTTCTCTGGGTTTTTGATTACGTATACCTTTTCTGGATTAAACTTCTTTATCTTAAGCTTTTTCTCAGGAACATCGATTAATTTTGGAAGAATAAGATAATCTCCAGTTTTTAAATCCTTACTTTTAACTTCTTTAAAACCTTCTTCTGTAAAGATAAAAACAGTATGGTCTGGTGAAACTCGAAGGTTATGATTAATTTCTAATATTGTTGGCCTTTCAGTTTCAACTTTTTCCACAACTTTATAAAATCTAAAACCATCTTTATAACCAAGTATATTCATAGGATTATGAACATCTTTTATCTTCTTCATTCCTTCGTTTGTTACTATTAAAGAGTTAGAATCCACACAAAGATGCCCAAGCACATGACCCCCTACAGGAGCTGTTGGGTCGCCAAATAAAACATCAGGCCTTGCCATTACCTGATTGGTAATATAAACTGCTAAATTGTAAGCATCAGCAAGCTTTTGTAAATGATGCAAATGTTTGTTTAATTTTTGCTGTCTTTCAGCAAGCTCTCCTCTTCCTATGAATTCTGCTCTGAAATGAGAAGTAAGAGAATTATGAACCAAAAAACCGTTAGCTACATAACACTCATAGCCTGGTACTGTCATATCATAAACAAAAGTTGGTAGTTTTTTCAGTTCTTTTACTTTTTTTATCTTGAAAAAACCTAAGTTAGAGTTAACTATTTTCTTCAAGAATTCTAATTCTTTACAACTTCCAATTTTTTCAAAATTCTCTATAAGTTTTTTGAGAGTAGGTCTTTGTGGATAGTAGAATTTTCTGTAGGTTGAAAGCCCAAAACCAAATTTATTTTGAACCGTATAAACTGAAACTCCAAGTTTTTTTGCTATAACTTCTATTACATCCATAGAAATAGGAATAGGATCTTTGTGTAAGAATTTCTTATTTAAGAATTCAACCATTTTATTGAGCTTAGCGAGCTTCTTTTTGTGATTAAAACTAATGAATTTTTGAAAATTCATTATACTTTGACAATCTATTATTCTAATTTCATAAGTTTTTCCCCAACGATTCTTACAGGTCTTAATTTCTGTACTTTCTATACCAAACCTTAATAATGCATACTTTACTTGTTCTACTAATTTTTTACTTGCAGAAGCAAATATGATATGATGGATTCTGGCCTTTCTGGTAATTTTTTCCTTCCCTCTTCTGAAAATGGTATTATAAGGCTTTCCAAAATATACCGAACCTTCTGCATCAAATAAACCTCTCAAAAAGGCTCCTAATTCTTCATCAGTAGAAGTTAGAATTTCCTTTGGAATTTCTTTTTCTTTTGAACTTTTTCTTAAACCCAAACTCGTAAGAAATTCTATAAGTTTAACAGAATTTATATCGAAATAATAACAATTTTTGTTCTTAGCTCTTTTAATAGGCCTTGGAGAGAAAGAAAGTTTTCTAGCCAGAAAATGGTAATATTTTAAGAGTGTTTTGTTACTGTCCCAAAAATCTATCTTATTCCTACTTATCCCACCATCTCCCAAGAAATAACCTATAAACTCTAGCCATTCCTTCCCCAAAAATTTTTTCCCTTTAACCTCTAATTTTTTAATTCCAACAACATAATCTCCTCTTTTTAACTCTTTAGCAAATTTCTCTTTTATCCCATCTTCATCTAAAACAAAAAACCTATGGTTTGGTGTAACTTTAATCTTTCTCGTACCAACATCTATTTCTACCATCTTTTCAGGTAGCTTCTTGTATAAAGCTGAAACAAAAGCTGGTTCTTGAGAAAAATTGTTTAGGTCAACTGATAATAACGGATTTTCTGACATGACTTGTATTGGTTTAACGATATGACCATTAGCTGTTATTATATTTGTTTCAGGATGCACGCAATCGATGACTATTAAACCAATGTTTTTCTCTTCTATTAGTTCGTTAGCCTTTTCTACTAAAAGCATTTGATGCTCTGCGTTAAAAGCTCTTGCAACGAAAATGTTTTTAAGTGTTTCTTGTGGTTCAAGCTTTAAAGCTTTTGCTATGTTTAAAATTCTAGAAGGCGAAAAAGTATTTTCTGTATCTATCCACAAACAGCTTCTTTTAAGTCCACCTTTTTCTTCAGGAAGTTGAACGTTAACTGCAAGCTGAAAGCCTAGTTGTGTCTTTCCTGAGTTATGAGAAACTAAACTGTTTGCTATAAAATTGTGTGTTCCTGGCACTTCTAGATCATAGACCTTTCCGTCGGGAGTAGAAATTTCAGAAATGTTAACCACTTTAAGATAGTTAGAACGTGGAAGATTTCTTTCTCTTTTATAGCTTTTTACAACTTCAATTATTCTATCCTTTAACCTTATCGAAAACTTTCCAATCTCTTCCAAGAAACGGATTATGGAGTTTCTATCCCTAATACATAGTCTTAAATAAGTTACTTCTTTACCATTCCTTTTAGTTTTTTCTTTGTTTATGCGTGAAAAAATGCCGAACTTAGCTAAAAGAAGTTGTACATCCTCTATCAACCTACAGCTAGAACTTCTAAGACTAACTTCCCTTGAATAGGCTGGTAAGGTATAAATGTAAGATTTTATACCTTCTTTACAAACTCTTATATGTTTTCTTGTTCTTTCTCTCATATCCAATACTACACTACCTTCACCGTCAAACAAGGCTGATAAGAATCTTGCTATCACATCTTTTGGTGATTGAAAAATTTGCTCAGGCACGTGTTTTTCTGAAGAACGATTAAAAATTCCTTCAAATTGCCTTAGAAACTCTCCTACCACAACAGAATTTATATCAACTATTTTTACTTTTTCTTCAGCCTTTCTTCTACTCGTATCTATACCAAAAACAGACTTAACCAAGTACTCAAACCTTTCGATAATATCCTTGTTCTTATTGACAATAGAAACTCTGGAAATTGTATTGGTCTTGCTTTGTGTTTCTTTCCATCCTTCCGAGATTATAAAACCTAAAATTTCTGCAAGTTCTGGAGTTAAAAAGGATGGCAACTTTGGTTTAGATAACTTACTTATTGGAGTATTCTTAGCAAGTTTAATTTGAGTGTTTAGTCTAACGTATTCTTTTGGAAATATACAGTCTGAAACCATCAATACAGCATCACCAACATGCATATTTTCTGCATTTTTCCAACCAAAAGGAGTTAAAAGAGGATGATTTGGAGTTACCGATAAAGTAATGCCATTCTCGAACAAAATTTTCAAAACTTTCTCGCAAGAATACACATGTAATTTTGTAGCAACCGTTGGTTTGACAGACCCATTTAAAGTTAATATGGGCAGCCTTATAGGATATACTCCTTCAGGAAGATTCTTAGCGATGGAAGAAATTGGTACAATTCTACCATCACCTAGAGTTATTTTAGTATTTCCTACCAAACATCCATAAGCCCCGTACGTTTCTGTTATGGCTTGAGTTTGAATTCCTCCTCCCAACAAATTGTCAAGATTCTTGCTTCCTGTTGTTATTCTTAAAGCCTTTTCCTTTCTTTCAAGAATTTTGTCAGCAGACTCAAAACCAATATCGAGCATTTGTCTTACTGCGTTTATTATCTTAGCAGCTTGACCCTCGCCAATTTCAGCTATTCTTGCAAGCTCAGAAGGAGAAGTTACAGCAATAACCATAGGGTCAACATAACCTACTTCCCTAAGCTTTTGAGCTATTTTCTCTCCAACTCCAGGAATATCCTCAAGCTTAATTTCTTTCTTCATTCTTTTTCCCATATTTCTTTTCTTCTTATATTTAAATATATTCTCCTATCTTACTTCCTCGGGTGGTAAATTTATTTTCTCGATCAAATTTTTAATCTCTTGTTCAACATTCAACTCTTCAAAATCGTTAACTATTAACTCAAGCCTATCAAAAATTTTATTCTTCTTTATCCTTCCTCTTATTATAAGCTCCTTTCCCAAAAGTTTTTCCTCAACTGTTCTAAAACTTTCTTCTGAATTTTGAAGCTCTTTTGCGCTTAAACCTAAAAGCTTTTCTGCATTATCCCTAAAAAAAACTGTTCTTACAGTTGAAGTACCATCGTCAAGGATACAAGAAATTACAAGCTCTGGAACTGCTTCTACTTCACCATGCTCTTCACACTTGTTTTCCTCTATTGTTTCACTACAAACAGGACAAACATAAAAAAATAGCTTGTTTTTAAAAACATGAACTATTGTTCCTTTAACCTCAAAATTTCCTGGTTTTATATCCTTAAGCAAAATTCTTTCTGTTTTTTTGAAAGAATTTAAAATTTCTTCTAGGCTTGGTAAATCTTCAGCTTCAACCTCCTTTATACTTCCATATCTTCCTAGGGAAATTTCAACATCACCAAAAATGTTTTCTTTTGCTATTCCATTTATTACTTGAACTGCAATTCCAGGAGTTATTAATCCTTCTTCTATTATTTTTACTTGATCATTCCATAAAGGTAATCTTATAAAGCCTGTATTATCAGCAAGAAAAATGCTTGCAACTTTTCCTTCGTTACCATCAGCTCTTTTAAACTTGATTATTTCTGAAACCTTGAAAACCCTTCCTATTATGTTAACGTTTCTCATTCCAGCTACTATGTTCTTTATTTCTAGTCTTCTTTTTCTTGGTTCAAGCTCAATTCCAAGCTCTCTTGCAACTAAGTAAGCTGCTCCTTCCCTAGAAATTAAACCAGAAAGCTCTTCTTGTTTAGAAAAAATCATTTTCTCTATTTCTTCCCTTGAAATGTTGCTTCTTTTAATTATTTCTTCCAAAATTTTCTCGTACTCTAGCATAAAACTCAAATAATTATTCTAAAGTAAAAGATAAATCTTTCGCTTAGCTTAAACTATTTTAAATTAAATTCTTTAATAAGGATAAAATGAAAGTTTTATTAATAAACCCTCAGTTTGTTGAAGGTTATATACATTCTGCTAGATGGGATTCTTTAACAATTTCTGGAAGCCATTGGTATCCGATTTTTCTTGCGTATTGCACAGGACTTTTAGAAAAGTATGGACATGAATGTAAGTTAATCGATGCAGAAGCAGAAAATCTTAGCGACGAAGAGGTTGTAAAAATAGCTGA
This sequence comes from Candidatus Aenigmatarchaeota archaeon, assembly GCA_038998335.1. Classification (GTDB taxonomy): domain Archaea; phylum Aenigmatarchaeota; class Aenigmatarchaeia; order CG10238-14; family SCSR01; genus JAVZHQ01. The sequence continues at coordinate 716,797 of JAVZHQ010000001.1, forward strand.
AAAATTTCAACCAGATTTTTCTGTTATTTATGTTTCTGAAAGAGGATTAAAACAAAACTCTGAATTGGCAAGAAAAATAAAAGAAATTACCGGAAGCAAAATAATTTTTGTTGGTCCTTGGTGTTCTATAGCAAAGAATGAAATGATGAAAATTAATTTTTTAGATCATATAATAGAGGGAGAGTTTGAATTCGTAGTTAAAAGTATAGTTGAAGGAAAAGAGAAGAGAAGATTCATCATTTCCTCAAGGCTGACAAAAGAACAAATCGATGAACTACCATGGGTAACAAAAGTTTATAAAAAGCACTTAAACATAAAAAATTATAAAGTAAGCTCGCTATGGTATCCTTTTGTTGATTTGTTCACAGGAAGAAAATGTTATTGGGGGAAATGCACCTTTTGCCTTTGGCCTTTCACTATTTTCAAAGGAGGGACTTATGTGTTAAGAGATATCGAGGATGTTTTAGACGAAATAGAATGGGTTTCAAAGAATCTTAATGTAAAAGAAGTTTTTATTCAAGACGATACACTTTCTGGGCCAAGAGCAAAGCAAATAGCAGAAGGTATACTTGAAAGAGGAATAAAAATAAACTGGTCTGCTTATGCGAGAGGGGATTTAAGCATGACTCCAGAAATTTTAAAGAAGATGAAAGAATCAGGATGCCATTGCTTACATGTTGGTTATGAAAGTGGAAATGATGAAATCCTTAGAAATGTAAACAAAGGAGTTACAGTTAAAGATTTGGAAAAATTCACGGAATGGGCAACAAAAGCAGGAATAGATATTCATGGTGATTTTATGATTGGTTTGCCAGGAGAGACAGAAGAAACTGCAAGAAAAACCATAGATTGGGCAAAAAGGCTTAACATAGTAACTTACCAGTTTGCGCCACCAAAACCTTATAAGTGCACCCCTTACTGGGAATGGCTTGAGAAAAACAATTTGATAGACGAAAACGGAAATCCAAACCTTCCTAACATGAGTTATGAGAGAATGGTTGAGCTATGTAAAATTGCTATGAAAGAGTGCTACTTTAACTTAGGGTTTGTTAGAAGAGTTATTTTCAAGCCAAAGGAAATTTCAAGACTCATGCGCTCAGCGTTTCATCTTTTACCTTATATTTTCTCAAAGAAAATGGATATACCGATGGGAGAATGAAAGAAAAATCTGTAACTGTTTTAATAACTGTTAAAAATTCAAGAAGCACTATCAAGGATTGTATAGATTCTATTCTTAGATTAAACTACAAGAACTACAAGGTTTTTGTAGTTGATGCTTTTTCAATAGACGGAACTTATGAAATACTTAAAAGTTATGGCAAAAAGATAAAAGTTGAGCAGTATAAAGGAAACCCACCAAAAGCTTATAACTATGCTATTAAAAAAATAAACACAGAATTTACCGCTTTTACTGATGGGGATTGTGTAGTTGATAGAGATTGGCTTAAAAATCTTGTTTCATCTTTCGAATCGGAAGAAATTGGAGCAGTCGTAGGCTTTTGCAAAACTCCAGAAAAGGTAAATTTTTTACAAAAGCTTATTGGGGTAGAGTTGGAAGCTAGGTTTAAAAAATTTCCAAAGTTTATTTCTAGAGGCCCTACTATGAATCTTTGTGTTAGAACCAATATCGCTAAGAATTTAAAATTTGATGAAAATTTGGATGTGAGCTACGATGCAGATTTTGGTTATAGAATGATTGAAAAAGGAAAAAAGATTGTTTATCAACCAAAAGCAATCGTTTACCATTACCATAGAGCAAGTTTAAAAGGATTTTTCAAACAACAACTAACTTATGGAAAATTCGTTCCCTTGCTTTATTTAAAGCACAGGAAAATGGTAAAAGGAGATCATATTTCTAAACCTTCAATGATGGTTCAACCTTTTATCTTTTACTTTGCAATTTTATTTTTAATTCTATCTTTCTTCTTTTCTAATTTTTTAGAGTTGAGCATAGCCATTTTTACACTTTTATTCTTAATATATCTCTTTGATTTCTTAGAACTTAAAACAAAAAAAGTTTATTTTTTCCCTTATCTTTTTATCTTCTTTTTAAGAACACTTGCTTGGTCTCTTGGCCTAGCTTTAGGATTAAAAATAGTTTTAGATTTTTTAGGAAAAAATAAATTAAAACAAAAAAGATATTTATGAAAGTTTTACTTACTCATGAGCTTTTTTTACCAGACCATCCAATTGGCGGAGAATTAGCTGTTTATGAGATTGCAAGAAGGTTAAAAGAAAGAGGAATAGAAATAACTGTATTAACAACAGGAAATCCAAAGATAAAAGAATACAAGGGAATACCAACGATTCGCATTCCTGTTCATAGGTATATGATGAATCTTGCTTTACCTTTTATATTGAAGTATGCAAAAAAAGTTGATTTAATTCAAACGAACAATTATAATGCTTGTTTTCCGTCTTGGGTTGCTGCAAAAATTCTTAAAAAACCTGTGGTTTGTATAGTTCATGGGATGTATGGTAATGGTTGGATCGAGATGAGAGGCCATATTCTAGGAAGGATTTCAAAAATAGTAGAAAAAATTCAGATAATTCCTAGCTATGATAAAGTAATTTTTTTGAGCGAGTATGCAAGAAGAGAAGGAATAAAACAAGGAGTTAAACCGGAAAGAACAGAAGTTTTATTGCCAGGATTACTTAAAAAAGTAAGTTATAAAAAAACAAAAAAAGAGCCTTTTGTCTTGTTTGTTGGAAGAATAGCAAAACAAAAAGGAATAGATTATTTGATTGAAGCGGCAAGGAAATTGCCAGAAATAAAGTTTGTTGTTGTTGGTAAAGGAGAAGAGGAAAGAAGAATTAAAAGCATTAGCCCTGAAAACGTTGAGTTTTTAGGTTTTGTTAGCGATGAAAAACTTGCTGAACTTTACTCTAAAGCTTTAGTTTTTTGCTTGCCTTCTGTTGGAGAAGGATTTGGTTTTGTTTTGTTGGAAGCTATGGCTTCAGGCTGTGCAATAGTCTCTACTGTCCCTTTGGATTTTTATGGTATGCATGTAAAGTTTGGTAATGTAGAAGAGTTGGCTAACTCGATTAAGTGCTTGATTGAGAATAAGGAAAAAGCAAGAAAAATGGGAAAGAAGAATAAAGAAAAAGTTAGAGTATATGATTGGGATGTTTTTATAAATAGGTTGATTGAAATTTACAAAGAAGTTTTACAAAAGAAGTTAAGTATTAACTCAAAAATTTCTTTTTTGCGGCTATAACATCTTCTCCTAGAATTGTTTTTCTTCCTGCATGCCTTGCTAATAAAGCTGCCTCTTTCGCTACCTCATAGACCTTTTCTTCCATAATTCTTGCAAATTCTTCCATGGCTCCTTTCGAAACCCTTTTTGCTCCTGCTTTTTTCAAAATTCTTTCAAACGGAGCTGCTGAAAAAGTCATATTCTCACTATTAAAATATTACTTTATAGATTTTTAATTCTGCGTTTCCATAAACATACTCAAAATGCTTTAAGCCTTGGCCATTCCAGAAGAACATTCTTGTGAATAAACAATCTCTAACTTTTGGAGGCATAAAAATAACATAGCTATAACTTGAATCAACCCAAAGCAAACCATTAATTAATTGAGCGTTAGTCTGATTTGCATAACTAACATACTTATAGCCTTGATAAGTAGGATAATAAATTTCTTCGATTAAGTATCTGTTATTTAATATTGGATAAAGAGTGCAATTTTCTCCTGCTAAACATTGACTAAAAGATTTTCCTGGAGAAGGAGTTAAAGCAACACCAATGTCTCTACTGAAATAGTAGAGTGGGTTTCCGGAAGGATCAAAATCAGAGAAAGTAGTTTGCCAGAAGCACCAGACATAAGTGTTAGCAGGCTCAACATAGCAAGCTCCGGGTGAGCCTGGAGGAGCTCTAAAGCCGCCAAAGAAATTCATCCAAACATATTTCCCAATCAAATCAGCGCTTGCTATTATGTACATATCGCTAACAGGGTTGCAAGCATCTTTCGGAACTTTATCGCCAAAAGCTTTTTTTACCTTTTCACAATCTTCAAAACTTAATTCCTTGTATTTTTTAAGAATGTCAATTGCTTCTTCTTCACTTGAAGTTGAAAAAATTCTTCCCATGTCTTGAATTCTTATGTTATGGTTATAAGGGATACACATTCCTGGAGTACAATGTGCTCCATCTGCATGAACTTTTAAAGGCTTACCTTTATCGTAAGAATAACCTGCAATTATATGACCAGGATCCCACCAGGTCACTATCAAAGAATCTTTGTCTGCGTTTTTAACTAACCAGTCTAAAGCGTTAATCCAATTTTGGCTTATTTCCATCCCTCTCGAAGCGTTACCTACTTGAATTGCGGTAGAAACAAAAATTAAAGAAAGAATTGCTATTGCTCCAAAGATTGTTGCTCCAATAAAATCTCTTTTCAAATATTTTACTAAATTTCCTACAACATAGCCTGCTGTCGCAGCTGCTGCAACTGAAAAAGAAAGCGCAAACCTTATTCCGCTTAAAATCATGTAAAAAGTTGCGAAGTACCATAAAATTAGAAAAATTTCTGTAAGTTCAAGCTTGGATTTTCTGTAAAGTTTAAGGATCAGTAAAGGAATAATTAACAAAGAAATAAGAAATGGAGCGTAGCCTATTCTTCCTACGATTTCTAAAAATCCTGAAGGTGAGAAAACGTTTATTCTTTGAAGTTCTGCTACCGAAATGTTAACTAGCAAACCTCTGCTAGGGTCCATAAAACCAAGCATCACAAAAAACGCAGAGAGTATGTTACCCCAACCCAAAAGAAATGCTACGATGTTTGTTGGAATTAAGATTATGAAATAAGGAATTAAAAGACCTTTAATTTCTTGAATCGGCTTTCCTATCTCGATTATCAATTTTCTTTGATGTATCATTTCCTCTATGATTCTGAAAAAGAAAAGAAACACTAAGCAAGCAGTAAGAAGAATTAAAATAAACCAACCTCCACCCCAGTTCCAAACAAAAAGTAGGTTAGAAACTATTGCGAAAATGTAAAAAGGGATTGATTTTTTCTTCAGGGCAAGGAAAATTGACAGAACGCAAAGAAAAGTGTAAAAAACTACTACAGGATCGTTATCACAATAACCTGCCATACTTACGCCAATAAAAGTTGGAGTTAGAACAGCAAACAAAGCAGTAGCCAAGCCTCCCCATTTATTTGACAAAGATTTACCTAAAAGAAAAGCTACGATTGCTCCTAAAACAACCATTATCAAAGGGGAAATTTTAGCTATGTAAATAAAGGAAATGCTACCAAATAAAAATTGTGCAATTTTGTAAAATAAGATCATTGTGTACATAAAACCTAATTGGAAGTCAAAAGGTCTTCCTGGAGGATAATAACTCTGAATATCCCATTTTAAAGGGAAAAAATTATTTTCCATTATTAATAGGGAATATCTATAGTACCACCAAGGATCGTAATCTAAAATTGTCTGAGCATCTAAGGTAGAAAGTCTGACATAAACTGAAAGATAAATGATTAAAAATAACACAAAAAAAACTATCAAATTTTTTATTACAGAATCTCCGATTAACATAAATTATTATTCCTTCGTTTAAATATTAAAATCCTTTATTTTTCTAATTCGCATCGTTAGAAATGCAGTATAGCATGGAAATAACTCAGAAAAAATTTTATTAAGAGTTGGTGGTAAAAAGAGAAAACCGTAACCTTTCAACTTTTCAAGCTTAAAACCATAAACTTGAGCCAAATCTTTAAGTGAAGAAATAGTGAAAGCTTTCATATGGCTTGGCCAACTTAGTTTTGTGCCCCTCAAAAAATTTCCAAGCTGTACGTCAGTTAAATGAAGAGTAGTTGGTTGTTGTCCTAGCAATATGAAAAAAATGTTATGAATTGAAGATAAATTTGGAACCGAAATAACAGCGTAACCATCTTTCTTTAACACCCTATTTACCTCCTTAAAAAAGTTTGGAGTATTCCAAAGATGTTCTAAAACCTGGTTTGCTGAAACTACATCAAAAAAATTGGAAGGATAAGGAAATTTATGATTTAAATCGCTGATTTTAACTTTTATACCTTTTTTTCTCGCAACATTAGCGCTCTTTTTATCCAATTCAATACCATAAAGATTGGTTGAATTTAAAGTTTGTCCTATTTTAAGAGTTAAACTACCATTACTACAACCTAAATCTAAAATTTTTGGATCTTTCTTTTCTTTAATAAAAAATGATAAGAAAAATTCTTGATTTTGTTTATAGAGGAAGTCCGAAACAACAAAAAATTTGCATTTTTCCCAATCTTTCTTTAGCATTTTAATCCTTTATAAAAATTTACAGTTCTTTCTATAGCTTCCTTTATGCTTACTTTTTGTTCCCATCCAAGCCTCTTAATTTTATTAACATCGAGAAGCATTAAATGAACATCACCTTTCCAACCAGCTTTTCCACCAGTAAATTTAAATTTTGGTTTTAAATTCATTTTTTCACAAACTATTTCAGCTATTTCCTTAACAGTTATCCAATCTTCAGAACCTATGTTAAAAATTTCTAGCTTTTTGGAAGATTTTCTTGCTCCGATTAGCATAGCATCTATACAATCACTTATATAAATGTAAGATTTTTTTTGTTTACCATTTCCTAGAATTTCTAATTCGTTTGGATTTTTCTTTAATTTGTTAAAAAAATCAAAAATTACTCCGTGAGAAGACCTTGGACCAATAACGTTTGCTAACCTAAAAATTACAGATTTAAAACCAAAAGTATTACAATAAGCAGAAATTAAAGCTTCGCAAGCTAATTTTGTTGCTCCATATAAGGAAATCGGTTCAAGAGGAGAATTTTCTGGGGTTGGTATTTTTTTAGCTAACCCGTAAACTGTTGAAGAAGAAGTAAAATAAATTTTTTTCACGTCATTTTTTCTCATAGCTTCTAAAACATTATAAGTTGCTAAAAAATTTTGTTCTATATCTATTTTTGTATTTTTTAAAGCAGCTCTCACATCAGGATTGGCAGCCAAATGCCAAACTTCTTCTACATTTTTAAAATAACTATCAATGCTATCCTTAACTATATCCACTTTAAAAAATTTGAATTTTGAATTGGTTAAGTTGTGTTGAATGTTTTCTTTTTTACCTGTACTTAGATTATCTAAGACTATTATTTCGTTATTCTTTAAAAGAACATCAACTAAATGTGAACCAATAAAGCCTGCCCCGCCTGTAATTAAAATTTTCATAATAAAATAAAGTTTAAGAACATATTTAAAAGGAGATGAATAAATCTTAAAAAATAAGTTTACTGGTTTTAAATTTTTCTTAACACAATAACTAACTCTTGACAAGGAAAGAATATCGGAATTTCCTCGTAAATAAACGGAAGTTTATTAGCAAACCATTCTAAGAATTTTCCGTATGTTGAAGCTAATACTTTACCCCTTAGGTTTATTTCCTTTAACTTGATTTTTCATTTCTGTTTTAGTTTCTCTAAATTTTTAGTTATACCGCTTGTTAAAAATAATAAGAAAGCTAAAGTAGACAGAAGAAGAAAACTATTTTTGGTAGATGTAATTAAATTTTTTTCATTATTACTACCAAATCAGGAATTGGGAAAAATACAGGAACTTGTTCATAAATAAACGGAAGTTTATTAGCAAACCATTCTAAGAATTTTCCGTATGTTGAAGCTAATACTTTACCCCTTAGGTTTATTTCTTTTCTTTGCCAATCATGATATTCAAATTTTCTCTTTAAAATTTTAAAATGAAAACCAAAGTCGATAAAAAATTTATTGTTTTTTTCAAAGTATTCGAAAGTCTCGTAAGAAATAAAATGTTTATGTGTGGGATCTCTAAATGAACCTTTATGCTTAAAATGAGGTAATCTTGCAAACAAAAGTCCTTGGGGTTTTAAAACTCTATGAATTTCTTTCATTACCGATACTAAATCACTAGCGTGCTCTAGAAAATGAGAAGCAAAAACAATGTCATACTCGTTAGATTTAGCAAATTCCCAAGGGATTTTATCCAAATCGTAGTTTATATCTGCGGGTGAATACTTATCTACCGATATTATTCTTATTTTGTTTTTAAACTCGATAAAATCTTTAAGATAGGTATACAAATATTCATTTGTTACTTTGAACTTACCACTACCTATGTCCAACACTTTCATATATTTTTTCATGTTGTCTTGCAAAATTTTCCCATGTAAATTTTTTTGCATATTTCATACCTTCTTTAGCTATATATTTATATTTTTTCTTGTCTTCTGTAAGTTCTAAAATTTTCTTTACCATATCCGTTGGGTCCTTACAGGCAATAGCTTTTTTCCTCGTTTCTTTAGGTATTTTTGCGTCTCTAAGAATTAAAGTTGGAATACCGCAAGCCTGTGCCTCAATAATTGGAAGACCAAATCCTTCGTACAAGGAAGGAAAAATAAAAAAATCAAATGAATTGTATAAATCGACGAGTTTTTCTTCCTCTATATTACCAAGAATTACTATATCTTTCAGGTTTTTTGGTATTTGCTTATCTATATATGTTTGAAAAAACGCAGGAGAAGTACCACCTGCTAAAATTAATTTACAGTCTATTTTCTTTTTAAGTATCTTAAATACTTCTATTGCCTTATCAACACCCTTTCTGATCGAAAAATTAGAAAAGAAACCTAAAGTAACTTTCTCTTTTTCTATGCGTTTTGGTTTGAATTTTTTATCTACACCAGGAGGAATTATAATAGATTTACGATTGAAATATTTTTTGACTTCTTCAGCAGTTTGTGAAGAATTTGCAATTATAATCTTACATTTTGAGGCCAATCTCCACATCGCTTTTGTATAAAACTCTGAAATAGAAGAGAACTTATACCTAAATTTTTTGCCAAACTCAAAAGGAATAAAATCATGAAAGGTAACTATGGTTTTTTTCCAAGGGATAAATGGTAGAAAAGAAGCACTTTCTGGAACAAGGGAATGGACTATATCTGAAGTGCTCAGTAACTCTTTTAAAGGAACTTTAATTAAATTATCCCAAATTAAAGGTAAATCTCCATAAACCTCAAAGATTTCTTCATACTTTACTCTTTTAATAAGCTCTGAGGAAATTCGAGCTATTCCTTTAAATTTTGGGACATCTAAACTAGGAACGATAAGAAGAACCACTATATCACCTTAATAAATATTTTATTCCAAACAAAACTCCAAGAGTTTGACCTATTACTCTTAAAAAATAGAAAAAAATACCTTTTGACTTTAAAGCTTCTTGTTCAGGCCATCTGCTTTCTCTGCTTATCTTGAATTTAAAGGGTGGGTTTAAAAATAAAACTTTCATTTTCTCTACCTAAACTTTATAATAATAAAGGAGTAGAATTTAAAAAGATAAACTTGAAGGAAATAGAACTAACAATAGAGACAAAACATTTAAGAATTATTTCTTTGTTTGGAATTTTGATAGCTTTGTTAGTAGCTGAAATAGTTTGGCCTTGGAATACGCCAATAAACTTTGGTGACGAAGGCTACCATACAATACTTATTCAATGGCTCTCTAACAAAAAAGAATTTCCAGTTTGGACTCCTTTCTTTTCTACAGAAACAACAAAAAGTGGGATAACAGGAGCTTATCTTTACCATCTAGCAACTGCTGGTTTTATGCTTTTTGGTTTTCAAGAAGGTTTTGTTAGGTTTATAGTTCCTTTTTGTGCCATTCTTTCAGGCTTAGCTGTTTTTGTCCTTGCAAAAAGGATTTTTAACGAAAACGTTGGCTGGTTTGCTGCAATTATTTTAGTAACATTTCCTTCTTTCGTAACCTATTCAGTTTTTCTTTATAGAGATGCCTTCTTTACTTTTTACCTAACAGTTTTCTTCCTAACTTTCATTCTGGCCATAAAAGAAAATAGCAAAAAGTATTGGCTCTTATCTGGAGTCTTTGGAGCATTTACCATATTCTCAAAAACTGCAGGTTTCGGGATTTTATTCTTCGTTGCTTTTGTTTTTCTTTATGAGATTTTTACAGAAAAGAAATTTTTCCAAACTTTTAAAAAGTACCTGATTTGGTTTGGTGTCGTGATTTTAATTCTAGCTTTGCCATACTTAAGAAACATTTATTATTTTAAAAGTCTTTGCTACTATCCTTATTACCCAAGCTTTTTCGACAAGTTTCCTTTACTTAACAATAAAGGTTGTAACATAGATTTATATGAGGAAAAGCATCAGTTTGCAGGAAGGGTTGAGCAGGTAGGAACAGAAGCAAATGTTTTTGCTATTGGCTTAACTTCTTATCTTGAATTTGCATACGGAAATCTTTTTATCTTATTTTTCCCTTTCTTGGCAGGGGTTTTTCTCCTTTACTTTTGGAGAAAAAAAACTGACATTCTAGTTTTGTTGATTTTGCTAAGCTTAATTCCAATATTTTTCATTTCAGTAGGAAGGGCTGAAGACACAGCAAGGTATACTTTAGGATGGGCTCCAATAATAGCTTTAGTTTCTGGCCTTTGGTTCGATGAAGCAAACAAATTCTTGAATAAATATTACAAGTATCTTGGAGTTATTGTTTTTGTTTTAGTCTTGATTTATTCGATTTGGGGTTTAAGATTTTTAGGAATAAGTGGTTATGGTTTTCTTGACAGAGTTAATGTTTTACTTCAGGTCAGACAATTTTCTTCTTTATTCTTTGATGCTTGTAAATGGGTAAAAGAAAATTTGCCAGAAAACGTTAGACTTATGACAATTTGGTGTTATAGGGCTGTGTATAATTGTCAAAGAAACGCCGCGGGTAATCTTGCAGATATTGCCCTAAGCAAAGATTTAAACACTACTTTAGAAGCAGCAAAAGCTAATGGTATAACTCATATTTTCATTCAAAAGTTTAGCATCGATCCAGCAAACAAACATTACTTGGAGCATTATGACTTAGAGTTTGTTCAGTTTTTAGAAGCTAACCCAGAACATTTTGTTAAAGTTTATGAGAATGGTCCTTCCTTACAAGAATGCCAACTCTACTGGCAAAGGGGCTATCAGTGTGATGGAAATATAATTTATGAAATTAAGTATTAGTGGGGGTTATGAGCGATTCAATCCTTATCAATTTATTTTTGTTGATAATTTCTACTTCTTTTTTTGCAACGTTTTTCCTTACAAAATTGTGGATAAGAATTGCTAAAAAATCAAGGCTTGCAGGAAAAGATTTAAACAAGTATAACAAACCTGAAATTCCTGAAGCTGGGGGAATAGCTTTTGTTATTGGAACAACATTTGCAATTCTTCTTTACATTTTCATAAAAACTTTTTACTTGTTATCAACATCAAACTTGGTTGAAATTTTAGCTGTTCTTTTAACTTTGCTTTTAGCTGGATTTCTCGGGTTTATTGATGACATTTTGGGTTGGAAGAAAGGTTTAGCCCAATGGCAAAAACCTTTGCTTACCATTCCAATAGCTATTCCTTTGATGGTAATTAACGCTGGAAATTCAGTTATGAGCATTCCTTTTTTTGGACGGGTAGATTTTGGAATTTTATATCCTCTTTTAATAGTTCCTGTAGGAATTGTAGGTGCTGCTAACGGCTTTAACATGCTCGCAGGCCTTAATGGATTAGAAGCTTCTATTGGTTTAATAATTCTTAGCACCTTAGGAGTTTTTACTTGGCTTTTAAATTCTTTATGGGTTGCTACAATTGCTTTTTCGGCAGTTTTTAGCTTAATCGCTTTCTTGATTTTTAACAAGTATCCTGCGAAAGTATTCCCTGGTAACACTCTTACTTATGCTACAGGAGCTTTAATCGCTTGCATAGCAATCTTGGGAAACATGGAAAAAATAGCTGTTTTTCTCTTTATTCCTTACTTTCTTGAGTTTTTGATAAAAGCAAAGAATAAGTTTAAAACTGAATGTTTTGGTATACCACAAAAAAACGGAAGCTTAAAAGCTCCTGAAAGAATAGGCTCTTTAACTCATGTTTTTCTAAAATTTGTTAGAAGCGAAAAAGGAGTTGTTTTTTCTATTGTAACAATAGAATTACTACTTGTTTTTCTAGCCTTTATTTTCTTCAAGCCGTTTTGATAAAAAGCTTGCAAGTTTAAAGAAAAGGTTTTTGAAAAAAGGCGATCTTCTTCCTAAATAGTTTAGAATTCTAACTTCTTCTTTTTGGTAGAATTTAAGAGGAATAAGTAAAAGGAAGTAAAGTAAGCCTGAAAAAACAAGAACCGAAAGCTTTAGGTAAACTCTCAGGAAAAATATTTCTGAAGATAGGAGCAAAAGTGCAAACGCAGAAGAAGCTAAGATAATCTTCATAAAAGGTTTTGCTAATTGTTTTACTCTAAGCAGTTTTTTAACGAAAGCATAGGTTACAAACAAATAGAAAAGCATAGAAAGAAAGTAAGCTAAAGCTAGGCCCCAAGAAGAGAAAAGGTATGTTAAAGGTATAGCTAATGAAAGGAACAAAGAAGTAAAAATAAGTGAAACATTTCTTGCAAGTTCTGTTTTTTTAATTCCATACAAACAAGTCAGGAAAAAGTTTCCAACACCAAAGAGTATAGAAGCCAAAGTAAGAATTGGTAAGAATTCAGAAGATTGAAGATAACTTTTACCAGCAAAAAATAGCACAAGCTCTTTTGAAAATATGGAAAAAACAAGAACAGAAGGAATGGAAAACAAAAGAATGTAGCGAGTAACTATGCTTGTTAAGTAAGATTGCTTTTGCTCTTTTCCTTTAACAACAGAAAGCTGGGAAATTATTGGGAAAAAAGAGGCAGAAAAAATGTTTGGGATTAGAGTTATGACAAAAGAAGCTGTTAAGGCTGTACCAAAAATTCCTGTTGCCTCTGGATTCTGAACAAAAGTTAAGATTACATACTGAGAGTTGTTTATGAACAAAGAGAAAATTCCCATAAAAAATGCTGGTAAAGCATAATTTTTAAGTATAAATTTTTTGTCTATGGAATTGGAAGAAAAAAACCATTTCTTTTCAAACCTTATAAAAAATCCTATTACATAGCTTAAGGCAAAGGGAATTAAAGCTCCTAGATAGCCAAAACCTAGGAAAAGAAGTAGAAAAGTGAGTAAAAATTTTAGGAAGTAGCTTACAGCATCTGAAACAAAATATTTTTTCATGTTTTGTAAACCGTAAAGAAGAGAGCCAGAAATTCCGTAGATTATTATTAGAAAGATAGAGATTAAAGCTAAAGCAAAAGAATCAAAAGGAAGCTTGAAAATTGAAGGAAAAGATAAATAGAAAAATGATATTGCTGCTAAGAAAAAGAGAAAAAGAATAGACGAAACAATAAGAGAAAATTTAAGCAATGTGCTAATTTTATCAAATTGTTTCTTTTGATAATATTCCGAAATAAGCTTTACGTTTGCTGTTCCAAAACCCAGAAAACAAATGTTTGAAGCTAGTAGAGAAAAGTTGGTAGCTGTCGCTGCTATTCCATATTCTCCTGGAGGTAAAAACCTCCACATTGTTAGGACATAAAAAAGGCTGAACAAGTTTATTGAAAACAACTGTAAGAAAAGGTAAAAAGCGTTTGAAAAAAGTTTTTTTTCTTCTTTCATCCTTATTCACTATAAATCTTAAACCTTTCTTTTGTCGTTTTTTAAGTAGATGCTTCTAACTCTTGATTCCTCCTTTTTGGATAATTTTCTTACGTAAGATTTTTCATAAATTATTATTTATGATTTAAAATAGTTTTTAACATTCACTAATCATCCTTAAACCCATTCTAAGAGCCACTTCCAGAGAGGTAAACAAGCAATTGTTTTATTGTTAGTTTTAATTTCATCTTCATAGTCCCATGTTATTAACAATAAATTTTTGCATTTTAACTCATTACTCGCTCTTATTAAAGCATCAATCTCTCTTTTTTCAATTTCTCTTTTGTTAGAAGCATACGTTACTTGAATTAGTTTCTTAACATTCATGTTTTCTTTAACAACAAAATCTACTTCTCTTCCAGTATAATCTTTCCAGTAGAATATTTCGATTAGTGGGTTTTCAACATGTTTTCTTAGCAGTTCAAGGAAGACAACATTTTCAATCAACCTTCCAATGTTTTCTGAAAACCTTAATCCCATAACGTTCGAAATCCCTGTATCTATGCAGTAAACCTTCCTAGGGGCCTTTTCTTGCATTTTAATAGATTTAGAAAACACTTTGATGAAAAATATTAAAAAACTCGATTCAAGGTAGTAAGAAAACCTCTCTATCGTGCGCAAGGGCATACCTAAGAAGTTTTTAATTTTACCGAATGTTATGAGATTAGAAATGTTTGTCACGTAGAATTTTGCAAGAGTTCTTAATTTTTCAACTTCCTTTATTTTAAATTTATTAACAATATCCCTTGTAAGTATATCCTCATAATAATTCTGCAATATTTTGACTTTTTCTGTTTTCAAAACCACTTCAGGGAAACCTCCAAACTCTAAATACTCTCTAAGCAATTTCTTTATTTCAATTCTTTTAGCTAGAAGTTCAAGCCTATCCTTTATCTCCAAACCTTTGAAGTTCAAGAAAGACTTAAAATCGAGTGGAAAAACAAACAAAGAAAGATGCCTACCTGTTAAAAGAGTTGATAGCTCTTTCGTGGAAAGCTGAGAAGTTGAGCCTGAAACTACAAGAAATGCTTCTTTTTTTTCATGTAAACTCCTTACGAATTTTTCCCATTCCTTAACCTTATGAACTTCATCTAAAAATATGTACGGCTTTTCTTTTGTCTTTTTGATTCTTTCTAAATAAACTTCAAGTATTTGTTGCAAGAGTTGAAGCGAAAATTCTGTGAACCTCAAGTCCTCAAAATTAACTATTAAAGTATCTCTTGAGTCAATATTTTTTTCTCGAATTAAATAATCTACAAACTGTTTAAGGATTGTTGATTTTCCGCTTCTTCTTACGCCTATTACATCGACTATAAATCCTGTACTAACAAGTTTTTCCAGTCTTTTTAAATATTCAACACGCCTAATTCCAACATCTTGTTCCTTAACCCAAAAGTTCCAATCTAAAAGTATTGTCTCTATTTCTTCTTTTTTCATACTTTTAAGTTAATGAGTTAATATATTTAAATTTTAGCTCACAAGTGAGCTAAAATTAATTTATAAGTACAACGTTCGTAAGTTTTGTTCTCTAACAAATGTAAACTCTAGGAAGATAAAATTTCCATACAAATTTTTTAGTTACGTTTCTTTTTTTCTTTTTAAAAGATTGAAAAAAGTTTGTCTCTTCTTATTCACTATAACTCTTAAAAGTTTCTCTTATCATTTTTTCTAAAGTAAAGTATTTTAAAACTCTTTTTCTTGCGTTTATTCCCATTCTTTTTCTTAATTCTTCGTTCTCTAAAAGGAAGAGAATTGCTTTCGCTAAAGCTTGAGGGTTTTTTGGCTCAACAACTAAGCCTGTTTTCATATGTTGATTAACCCAAGGTACTCCTGAACCTTTTAGGTTAGTTGAAATTACTGGCTTACCACAAGCCATCGCTTCAAGTTGAGAAATACCGAAAGCTTCTGACTTGTGAATAGAAGGGAGAATAAAAATATCGCACAAATTATAGTATTTAACTGCTTTTTTATCTGAAACTTTTCCGGTAAACTCAACAAAATTATTTATTCCTAAATTTTTTGCAAGCTTTTCTAGTTTTTTTCTTAGCTTACCTTCACCAACTATTAAAAGTATAAAGTCTTTTCTTTTTTCAGAAATGATTTTTATCGCTTCCAAAAGATATTCCAAACCTTTGTAGGGAAAAAGCCTTCCCAAAAAAAGTAAAACATTCTTTTTTGGTTTTTTGACCTTAATTGGTTTAAATTTTCTCGTGTCAACACCTAAAGGAATTATTTTAACTTTTCTCTTAAACTTTTTAAGAACAAGAGAACCTTCAACATAGTTTTGACTTGTAGCAATTATTTTTCTTGAAACTTTAAGTAAAGGAAAAAGGTAGATTCTTCGGAAAATTTCTCCCAAGAAATGAAAGAAAGTGTAGTAGATTATATCTGAATGATACGTTACAACAATTTTTGCCTTCCTATAGACTAAAGAATAAAGAAATAAGTTGAATTCGAACCATGGATTTGGAATGTGCAAGTGAATTATGTCTGGGTTAATTTTTTTAATTAGACAAACAAAAGGTGGAGTAAAAGGTAAATGAAGATAGTAAAAAATTCTTGGCAAGCGAAAAACTTTTATTCCCTTAATTTTTTCATATTTGAATTTTTTGGAAGTATTTGAAACTACTACATAAACTTCATGTTTTTTACTTGCTTCTTTTGCTAAAATGTAAGTATAGTTTTCTATTCCCCCCTTTTCTGGATAAAAGTATTTACCCAAGTGTAAAATTTTCATATTTGATTATTTTGTACAAATAAATAAAATGTTCATATACACAAACCAGAATCTCCCTATCTTGTATTCTTTAATTTTAAGGTCTACTTTCGTTAAAAGCTCACACATGCATTTGGGAGAGTAAAACCTTATATGAAGAGTCTTAAAACAAAAAATCTAAAATAGGTTTATCTTTGAAATAACTTAAGGTAGAGGAAATAGGAATTGGTAGTAGTGGGTTAAAGATTATTAAACTAATGTTTAACTCGTTTGAATTAATTTAACTTTATTTAAAATAAAATTTTATTATGAAAATCTTAATGATTACTGAAAGTTTCCCACCAGAAATGAGTGGTAGTGCTATTTATGCTTATGAAATGGCAAAAAGATTTGGAAAATTAGGTATTGAAACAACCATTATAACCAGGAAATTTGGTTCCAACTATAAAGATGAGAAGATAAAAAATGTAAAAGTAATAAGGATAAATGTTCCTTCGTATGAAGCAGCAGGTAAGAAAATAAATCTTAATAGATTTAGATTCATATTAGCTCTAATTAAAACAATTCTAGCTATTCATAAAAATTATGATATTATTCATTTACACTCTGGTCTAGCTTCTGAATGTGCTGCCTGGGCGCTCAAAAAAGTTTTTAGAGTAAAGACACCGATAGTAATGACTCTTCATGCTACTTTTGCTGGCTATTGGAAATTACTTTATCCTTTTCCTATCTACATTCTTTTTGATAGTATAAGCAAAGAATTGATAGCTGGTAGTAATTGTGATAGGTATTTTGTAGTGGACGATGGAATGGGTGGGGATGTATTTCTCAGAAAGAATGGCGTGTCGTCTAAAAAAATAAAAAAACATTTTCATGCTGTCGACACAAATATTTTCCGACCTATGAATATAAAGAAAAGTAAGAACACTATTGCCTACATAGGAAGATTAGACCCTTTTAAAGGAGTAGATTTGGTTATAGAAGCTATGAAATTCCTACCAGAGCCAATAAAACTAGAAATATACGGAAATGGTCCTCTTAAAGAAAAACTTATTGACTTAACGAAAAAATTAAATCTTTCCAAAAGAGTAAAATTTCATAACTCAATACCACATAAAAAAATTCCTTACTACTTAAATAGATTTGAAATTTTAGTTCTTACTGACATAAGAGGAGAAAAAAATAGGAACGGATTAGGTTTGATTATGTGTGAAGCCATGGCATGTAAAGCTCTTTATTTGACTTCTTTTTTCCCCAGAAAAGAATGGAAATGTAAAACATGGATAAGTGTTTGTAAAAATGACCCAAAACAAATAGCAAATAAAATCTTAGAGTATTTCAAGAATAAGAAAAAATACGAAAGAATAAGAAAGAATGCAAGAAAAATAGCATTAAAATATTTCAGTTGGAATAAAATTATTAATCTTTATTTAAATGAATTTAGAGAACTTAAAATTATAACATCATTATAAAAGTAATATGAAAAAAATTTTTATTGTTTTTTAATTGGTAAAGTACATCTAACCCATATCTCAGCACAATACTCAGGGGGTAATTGCTTACCTAATTCATAAAATGCATCTATAATTTTTGAGTTAAACATTTCCATTTGTTTATTAGAAAGTGGTTTAAAAAATATTCCGCCAAAGCTTTCTATTTTTAAACCGCTTTTAATTATATCTTTTCGAAGCATTTTTAAATCATAGTATCTTTTATGATTAACTGCAATATCTTGTTCGGTTAATTCGTGGAGATCTGAAATAACTCCCATAATCTTTCCAATCCGACGATGTATAGACTCTGCGTTTGGTACCACTATAACTATATAACCATCTTCATTAATAAATTTCTTATATTTTTTAAGAATTGAAATTGGATCTTCTACATGTTCTAATATTCCTGACATTAGTATAGTATCGAAAAGATAAGTAGGATTAAAATCTTCAAAAAGAGAGATGAAAAATTTCACTTTATTTTTAAACAATGACACTCGTTTTTGGGCTCGCTCAACACGAATTTTAGAACCATCAACAGCCACTACCTCATTAAAATTTTTTAACAATTCCAACGTGATTAAACCGTCACCACATCCTAGCTCTAGAATTTTAGGACCTTTACATAGTTCAACAATAGTCCTAGCTCTATATTTTATTAACATCTTGTTGAATCCCTCGTCATGTCTAACTTTTTTTGCGATTTCGTCTAATCGTTCTTTTAACATTTAAAATCTTCCTATAAATTTTTTTGGAATAATTATTTAAAATTTTATTAAAAGCATATCTTTATTTTTCAATTCACAAATAAGTAAAATATGAAAAAAGTAAGAGTTGCTGTTATTGGCGTTGGAAATATGGGAAAACATCATACCAGAATATATTCTAAATTGCCTAATGTGAAATTGGTAGCTGTTTCTGACATCAATAAAAATATTGGAGAAATGGTAGCAAAAAAATATGGTTGTAAATTTTATCGCGATTATAAAGAAATGTTAAAAAAAGAAGAAATAGACGCTGTATCAATTGCAACACCGACAACACTCCATAAGGATATTGCTCTTGATGCCATAAACACTGACAAACATGTTTTAATCGAAAAACCTATCGCAGATACGGTAGAAAATGCAAAAAAAATTATTAAAGCAGCAAAGGAAAAAAATGTAAAATTGATGGTAGGACATATAGAAAGATTTAACCCAGCTGTCAGAAAGTTGAAGGAAATATTAAATAAAGGAAAATTGGGAGACATAAAAACAATTATTATAAGAAGAGTTGGTTTATTCCCACCCCAAATTAAAGACACTAATGTTATCATAGATCTTGCAGTACATGATATTGATATTTGCAATTATTTACTTGGTAGAGAGCCAGTTGTACTCTATGCAACAGCTGGAAAAGCATTAACAAACAGACAGGAAGATTATGCAGATATTTTTTTAAGATATGGTACAATAAATGTTTTTATTCAAGTAAATTGGATCACTCCGGTTAAAATTAGAAATCTATCAATAACTGGAACCAAGGGTTATGCTGAATTAAACTACATAACTCAAGACTTAAAAATTTATGAAAGCATTTTCGAAAAATCGAGAGACGAAACATTCGAAGAAATTGTTAAATTTGGACAACCCAAAGAAATTCATATTAGTGTAAATAAAAAAGAACCTTTAAAAGAAGAACTTAAATCCTTTATTTCTTATATAAATGGTGGTGTATGCGAAGCATCTGGTGAGGAGGCGTTAAAGGCTCTTGAAGTAGCCACTGAAATTATCAATTTCTATAGAAAACAAAAATTATTTCTTAAAAAATAATTTTTATTAATTGTGAGATAGTATCAATAACCTTATCAGCTCCAAATTTTTTAGAATGCTCTTCATCAATATTTTTGGATAAAATTCCAACTGATTTAATGCCACAATTCTTTGCTGCCATAATGTCATATGGATGATCGCCAACAACAAGCGCTTGAGACGGTTTTACATTCAAGTACTCAAGAATTTTATGCAAACCTTCAGGGTGTGGTTTTTGACTTTTTACATCGTCCCTCGTAACAATTATATCGAAATAATTTCTCAATCCAAATTTTCTTAAAGATTCTACAACTGCATCTTTTCCATTTCTTGAGAATAATGCCAATTTAATACCTAACTTCTTTAATTTTTGCAGAGTTTTTTCTGCGCCATATACCATTGTTGATTTTTTTACAGCGTCTAACTCATATTTTTCCAATGTTTTATATGCCAGAAGAGATATTTTTGTCGCTGTTGTAGCTCCAAAATTATTTTTTATTAAAGAGATGGAATTATCTATAGAAGTTAAAAGAGGTTTAAACTCGCTTTTAATACCAAATTTTTTAAATATTTTCTTAAGTTCTCTTCTCAGAGCTTTATAGTTAATAGGAAGATGTAATATGGTTCCGTCAAGATCAAAAATAATCAATTTCGGTCTTTCGTTTAATTTTTGAACAACACTAAATTTAAACTCCTCCTCTTTAACTAAAATTGGTCCAGAATCCATGTGTCTTATCCAATAAAGACCTGCAGGTAAAGCATTATATTTTGGTAATTTTGGTATACGTTCTCCATAAGCCAGTTTCACATAATAATACGGCATATTTACTCCTGCAAATGAAAAAAAGTAGCTTGTAGTAAAGAATCTACCAGCATTTATTTCGGTTGGACATGGCAGGCCCTCATAATTTTCTTTCAAATCCACACAAAACACTCCTGTTGCGTTAGGGTCTATAGCTAAAACACAATCTGTAGCAATTTTGTTCACATCCTCTCTCTGTACAGTCACTGCTACACTGGGGGTACCAGTAACTCCAGACGGTGCAAGATGTGGATAGATATACTCTATTCTTTCTCTGGCTTGGGATGTAACTATTTCACCGTCTTTCCAAATACTTTGAAACGCTATGTTTTTACCGGGTAAATATTCTTGCGCTAGAAAGTCCCAATTCATCTTTCTTAGGCGCCAATATTTAATCCACGCTTTTCCTTGTTCAATATTTTCCACTCGTGTGCTTCCCCTTCCACCAGCACCCTCAACAGCTCTCAACCAAAATGGCAAACCAAGCTCATCAACAACCTTACCTAAATCATCTTCCTCCTTAATTAAAAATGACTTTGGAACTGTTATACCTTTTTTCTTCCAAATTTTCGCGGATTTCCATTTGTTTTGACAAATCTCTATCGTTTTTTTACTAGGCAAAAAAGTAAAAGCATGTAACTTCTCTCTATTTTCTGAAATTACTTTAACTTCTACGTCTGGTTGTGGATGTAAAAACTCACATTTGGTTTTTCTTATTATTTCATTCAGTACATCAATATAACTTGGATCTGTAGATTTGGGAACCAAAAAACGCTCATCAATTTCCGGAAGTTGTAAGTAGTATTTATTCATATCAGTACCAACAATAAAAAATTTTTCTGGAGCAATTCTCAGAGATTTAACGAAATTTACTCCAGCCGGTCCACCACAACCTGTGATAATTATTCTTTTCATCTTTTACCCTCAAAAAATTCTTTTATAGAATCAACTATAAATTGTAAATCTTTTTTTGTCAAAGCTGGATGAACAGGTAAGGATAAAACTTTATTGCTAAGTTGTTCTGCTACAGGTAGAAAATCTTTGTAGCCTAATTGTTGATATAATGGTTGTTTATGTATCGGCAAAGGATAATAAACCACAGTTTGAATTCCTTTTTTATCTAAAAAATCCTTCAATTTGTTTCTTTTATTCGTTTTAATTGTATATTGGTGATAAACATGTTTTACATTCTTTGCGACAAAAGGCACTTCCAATCCTTCAACAAATTTAAGTTTTTTCGTTAAAAATTTAGCATTCTTAATCCTTTTGCTATTCAAACTTTCAAGTTTCTTAAATTGAATAAGACCAATTGCCGCAGCTATCTCGGTCATCCTGTAATTATAACCAAGACAATCAACAAAATATCTTTGATACTCTCCATGATTTCTTATTTTCCTACATCTCTCGGCTATTTTTTCATCGTTTGTAGTAATCATTCCACCTTCCCCTGTTGTAATGTTTTTGGTTGGGTAAAAGCTAAATATGCCACAAACACCAAAGGAACCAACTTTTTTTCCTTTGAATTCTGCACCAATAGCTTGGGCTGCATCTTCTATCAAAAGTAAATTGTGACTTTCGCAAATTTCAAGTAAACTTTCTATGTCAGCTGGCTGGCCAAACAAATGAACTGGTAGTATAGCTTTAGTTTTTTCGGTTATTTTTTCTTCAATTTTTGTTGGGTCTATATTAAATGTCCTTTCATCTACATCCACAAAAACTGGTTTTGCTCCACAATATAAAATTGAGTTCGCCGTAGCAATAAAAGTGAAAGGTGTTGTTATTACCTCATCGCCTGGTCTAATTCCAATTGCAATCAAGGCCGTATGTAAGGCAGTTGTTCCGGAAGATGTAGCTATTGCATAGTTTACTCCAGTATATTCAGCTATCCTTTCTTCAAATGTCTTTACATTTTGTCCTTGAGCAAGCATCCCAGACTTTAAGACTTTTTCTACGGCTATAACTTCTTCTTTACCGATGGATGGTGAAGCTATGTTAATCATTCTCTCTATTTTATTTTCTAAATAAATAAAACTATAAAAATTAAAGATATGATAAAATTTATGGAAAATACACTTAAAATTTTAATAGGTTCCCCAATTTCAAAAAAGAGTGTATATGCTCTAAATAAGTTTATAAGGAACCAACTCAAAATCTATAAAAAAACAAAACATAAATGCTTAACTGTTTTTGCCTCAGAAGATATTAAAAAATTACCTGTAAAAAACAAAAATTTTGTTTTAATCAATTTTAAACCAATAATCAAAGGAAAAGATAGAGTGTGGAAAATAGTTGGCGCTAGAAACGCTATTAGAGAATATTTTTTAAGCAAAGACTTTGACTATCTTGTTTTTTTGGACAGTGACATGACTTTCGAACCGGAAATAATCAATAAACTTGTAGAAAAAGCAAAAGAAGGTTATGATGTGGTATACAATATTTACAGATTGAAAAATGGACAGGTTGCCTATTCTGGTTTTGGTGGTACTTTAATAAAAAGATGGGTAATGGAAAAAGTTAAGTTTAGATGTTATGAAGATGTAAAAATAGTTGTTGATGAAATAAACTGTTTTAAAAAAGATTTGTTCAAAATAAAAGCTAAAATTTGGAGAGGTTTAATAGTAAAAAGTATTCATCATGATAAAAATAAAGAATGGATAATGAACAAAGAATTAACAACGAAGGAAAAAATATTTAATTGGGTTAGTGATAAACTTCTTTCAATTTTACCAGAAACTTTTTTTGTAAGACTTGTTAAATTTAGTAGGGGATTTTTATAAAAATCAAAGTTGATTACAATTAAGTAAGTATACAAGTCTGGATATCGGATAAACATAGAGCCTACCACATACTTAAGATTTTTACAATGTTTTTTAAAAAAAGGAAATGCCTTGAAAATACCTTATAAAGATAATTTTTTGATAAGGTAATTTGTATAGATGTTATTGAGCACATAGAAGATGATGAAAAAGTACCGAAAGAAATTAAAAAAGTTTTTGAAAAAGGGGAGAATAGTATTTTGTCCTGGCACTTTAAACCCAACAATAGGACATTTTCATTCTTATAATTTTCATCAATAGATTTGAAATTAAAAATTAATAACTTATAGAAGTATTTTAGATAAGATATTAATCCCCTAAGAAAACCAGCAAATGCTTTCCATCAAGACATTCCCTAATTCGCATTCTTCGTTAAACTCACTATTATTTTTAATCGTCTTTATTCCTATAAAATATTTAATGAAAAGAATAAAACCAAGCATTACTAAAATTTTCTTGATATTTTTAATAATTTTTTATTCAACTTTTTGGTTTTACTTAGCTGAAAAAACAAGTATAGAGTTTGACGAAACAACTCATTCTTTGCTTGCGATATTTTATAAAGATTTAATAAAGTATTCAATTTCACACTTAAATTTTAAGGAAATTTATGACTACGCCTATTCTTACTTAGTTTATTATCCAAAACTTTCAGTTTACTACCCTCCGTTAATTCATTTAACCATAGCTTTTGTTTTTAGTTTTTTCAACCCAAGCTTTTTACTTGCCAGGTGTGTAATAATATTTTTTTCGGTGCTTTTCATTCTTTTGATCTTTAAATTTTCAAAATTTATTCTAAAAAATGAAAAAACCGCTTTACTAACCGCTATTTTATTCTGTAGTAGTCCAATGACTATTTATTTATCAAGAGGTGTTTATCTGGATTTACCATTAGCATTTTTCTTTACACTTGCTATTTTTCTTTATTTAGTTGCTTTAGAAACAAACAAGAAAAAATATTACTTTTTTGCTTCACTAATTTCCACACTGGGTTTCTTAGTAAAATGGTTTTTTATCCTTGCACTTCCTATAATCTTCTTTTATACACTTCTTGAGCATAAAAGGAAATTAAAATTCCTTTTAATTTCCTTCATTTTATTTAGTTTTTTAATATCACCTTACGTTTTTTTACTCCTTAAGATGGATCTTATATCATTTCAATATAAATCAGCAATACCCCTAGGCACTGGTGGGATGCCGGGAGTTACAGATTTTTTTAACTGGGTATTTTATCCTTATGTAATCAACAAACACTATTTTGTTTTTCCCTTATCTCTCATACTACTATTTTCTGTTTACAAATATTGGAGAAATAAAAAACCGTATTGGAAACTTATGCTGGTATGGATTGTATTCTTATATTTATTTTTATCTCTTTTCCCAAACAAAGACTCGAAATATTTTTTCATAGCAATAGCGCCTTTTTGTATAATTACTGCTGACTTTTTAAGTGAGCACATTAAAAAAATTCTGAGTTTTATTCTAATTGGAACTTTACTTATTATAAACTCTTTAGTTTCTTTTAACATAATTCCATTTCACAAATTAGAGTCTTTGTACGGCAAACCTTCTTACGCACTTCAATTTTATAAAACTTACGGAAAAGAAATTTCTGATTTTATTATCTCAAATCCTTACCCAACTTACTTTGCTTCTGAAACAAGTAGAGCCTTACCTTCGGAAACTATGTTCTACCTTGCAAGTCAAGGAAAGTTTATAAAAATTTTAAGGCCTTGCGCTGGTGATTTTGACATTAACAAAACTTTATATGAAACTGGAGTTAAATGGGTTATTTATGACACAAAAGACAAAAATAACTCTTACATACTTAAGTTAAAAGAAAAAAACCTAGTAACTTTAGAAAGGAATATAGATGAAATAGAAATATATAGATATAACTTCTTTAACCCAAACCTCAAGGAAAATTGTAATATAGTTTGTTTAATCGAAGAGAAAGTTTGCGAAAAAGTTAAATTAAGTTAGACATACCTTAAAATGGACATAATTATAAAAATCAAGAAATTAAGGAAACTTATTTTAAGCTTTTCATCATTTTCTTAACAATATCAAAACCATAAACCTGAGGAATAATTATTGCACCAATAGAATTTTCGCATAAGTGAACAAAAAATCTATAAATCAAAACTGCTGAAGTTGCTTGAGGTACAGGAAAACCTAA
This sequence comes from Candidatus Aenigmatarchaeota archaeon, assembly GCA_038998335.1. GTDB lineage: Archaea > Aenigmatarchaeota > Aenigmatarchaeia > CG10238-14 > SCSR01 > JAVZHQ01. The sequence goes on from JAVZHQ010000001.1 coordinate 742,145, forward strand.
AAAAGACAAAAGCAAAACCATGATTGCTTCTATAGACCCTAAACCACCAGGAATTAAAGTTAAAACTCCAAGCAAAATTGATAGTAAAGGCAAAGCAAAAAAGGAAAATGGTAAATCAATTCCAACTGCCTTTGCTGAAAGTAAAAATATTATTCCCTCAACAACCCAAATTAAAAATGTTAAGAAAAAAATTTGAAAAAGAAACTTAGATTTTTTAAGTTGAGCAAAACCAATAGAAAAATTTTTTGCCATTTCCTCTATTTTCTTGCTAAACTTTTTTATTACTAGTAATCTTGAAATCAACTTAAAAAATTTCAAGGTTAGTTTTTTGCTGTTAAGAATTAGCAAAACTGAAAGAGAGATTAGAAAGAAAATCAGCATACCGACAAATGCAAAGAAAGTGATGTAAGAAGGTAAGAAGCTTATGACAGCCTGGAGAGTTAATAAGGAGAATAGAATGTAAACAAAAACGTCCAAAGCTCTTTCTGTTAAAACCAAAGGAACTGTTTTAGAAAAGGAATAACCAAACTTTACTTTTAAAAAATAACCTCTTATCGGCTCTAAAGCTTTGAAAGGAACCAAGTTTCCTAAAAACATAGCAGAGTTAAAACTATAAAAAGCGTGAGGAAAAGGAACTTTCATCTTTACAGATTTTAAGAAAATTTGCCATCTTAACGATTTCAGAAAAACAGAAAAAAGAAACGTTAGAAAAGCGAGAAGAATAAAAATTGGGTTTGAGGCCAAAACTGTTCTGAGAACTTCTTCTATTCCGGAAAAATAAAGGATTAGAAGAAGTAAAATAACTCCGGCAGAAATACTTAGTAATTTTAAATTCATAAAAGATATATTACTTCATCAAGATTTAAAAGTGAAACACGAAAGTTATAATTTTTAGAAGGAGGTCTTCCAGGTTTAGCTAAAAAGAAGATCAACATACCAAAAAAAAGCCAAAAAAGTGATGTAAGAAAGTAAAAATCTTATAATGGCATAGGGGAAGAGGTTGAAATAAAAATCTTAGGATAGAGCTTTTCAAGCTTTGTTAGGTGAAAAAGTTGAAGTCTAAAGTTGTTTTTGTTAAAGTAAAATATGAGGAAAATGGTGTGCAAAACGCTGTAAAAAAAGCTATGAAACTAGCAAACTGGAAAAGATATGTTAAAGGAAAGAAAATTTTTGTTAAGATAAACGGGATTTCTGACCAATTAGTTCCTGGTCAGTGTACTTCGCCTTGGGTTATTGATGGTGTACTTTCTGAACTAAGGAAAATTTTCCCTAAAACAAAAATTTACATGGGTGATGCAAACTTAGCTGCTGCTGAACAATTAAACAGAGCTGCAAAACTTTGGGGGTTCTATGAGCTTGCAGAAAAGTACAATGCAGAATTTGTAAATCTTTCAGAACAACCTTTAGTTAAAACTGATTTTAAGGGAAAAGTTTTAAGAGAAATGGAAGTGCCAAAAATTCTTTTGGATGTTGATTGTATAGTCAATTTACCAGTAGCCAAAACTCATTGTCTAACCACAATTACATGCTGTCTTAAAAACCATTGGGGTTTGCTCCCTCGCTTCCGCCATCAGTATCATCTAGTTGCAAATCAAGCAATTCCTGATGTTAACAATTTCTTCAGAAAGACAACTTTTAATGTTGTCGACGCTACTATATGCATGGAAGGTAATGCTCCAAGAACAGGAATTCCTTTGATAAGAGACGCTATTTTTGCAGGCCATGATAGAGTTGCTATAGATTCTGCTGTTGCAACTTTCTTTGGTTTTAACCCCAAAAAAATTGAACATATAGTAAACGCAGAAAAAATAGGACTTGGAAATATAGATTTTGAGATTGTTGGTGACAAAAAGGAATTCAAGCCAAAAAAAGTTAAACCTCCTGAACCAAACAAGCAACCAATATTTCTACTCGAAATGAATCTGAGAAAAGTCCCTATACTGAACTTCTTAATTTTCAGAACAAAGATATTTGATTTCTTTGCTTGGGGTGCTACCCAGTATAATACAGTTTGGTGGTACAACTTCCATGGAAAAAAATATGCAAAAGAAATAATCTACAATACATGGTACGGAAATGAATTTAAAGACTTATGGGAAAGGACTGGAGGAAAGGGAAAAATTAAATGAAAGCCATAACGCTTATAAAAAAGATAAAATTTTTCTTATCTTAACCCAAGCTTTAACTCAAGAATAAACCTCAAAGTTCTGAACCCTTCTCTAAAAGTTCCTTTTGATTTACCCAACTTCCTTTGTTCAAAAATTATAGGCACTTCTGTTGTCTTGAAACCAAACTTTTTCGCTTTATACAAAATTTCAGTGTTTATTTTAAACCCTCTTGGGTTAAGCTTAATTTTCTCAAAAACTTCTCTTCTGATTGCAGCAAAGCCAGACATGTTATCTTTTATTTTAAGCCCAAGAATCAGCGAAGCAAATAAACAATAAACTCTGCTTATAAAAATCCTGTAAAGTTTATCTTCTGTCTTTCCTCCTTTCACGTATTTCGAACCAATAACTATATCGTATTCTTTAGCTTTTTCTATAAGCTTTGGTAAATCCTCAGGCCTATGACTTCCGTCTCCGTCCATGGTAACTATTATCTCGCCTTTAGCTAATTTTAACCCTTCCAGAATTGCATTTCCTAAGCCGTTGCTTTTTTGTTTAATAACTCTTGCTCCTTTTAATTTCGGCGTAACCTTACTTTTATCCACGATTATTATCTCAAAATCAAAACCAGAAAGAGTTTTATAAATTCTATTGACAAGCTCTTGAATATAAGGCTCCTCTTTTGTTGGTATAATGATCGATACCTTTTTCAAATTTCTTTGCATAAATAACTTATAAACAGATAAAAATCTAAAGTTGATTAGTATGATAAAAAACATAAGGTTTTTAGTGCTCTTAGCTTTTCTTATAATTTCTGTTTACTTTTTGCTTGCTCCTTTACTTTTTATACCTAAAGGAGTTGTTGTAGTTTCTTTAGACGAGAACAACAAATGCGAAGGAATAAGGGAAGGAAGTATAATAACCGAAATGCGTGGCACTGCAATTTCAAGCGAAGAAGATTTTGAAAACTATTTGAAAAATGTTAAGCAAGGGGAATACGTAAGCATGGTAATAAACAACTTGCCAGGAGGATGCATAGCTTTAAATGATAGTTATCTTGGAATAACAGTGAAAAATTTTGAAAGAAAGGGTTTAAAGTTTGGAATCGATTTAGCTGGAGGAAAAGCTTCATTTTTTTCTTCAACCCAAGACTTAAAAAAAGTAAAGGAAATTCTTGAAAAAAGGATTGAAGTTTTCAAGTTTCCTGATGCTAGCGTTTCTGTTTCTGATAAAACAATAAGAATAGTAAGTTTAAGAGATGAGAAGCTTGAGCCTTTGTTGATAAGAGGAAAATTTGAAGCAAGGATTTCAGAAGAAGTTAAACTAAAAAACAACACAGGAAAATTGCCTTTGGGTAAAGAAGATTATACCATAACTCTTGAAAATGAAAAAATAAAAATAAACGAAAGTTTTTACGGAGAAAACGAAAGTTTTGTTTTGCAAGGAATAGAATTTAAAATAATAAACATAACAAACTCAAGTGTTTTACTAGAAGCTTTAATTTTTACAAAAAAAGATATTAAACAAATTTCTTACAGTTTTGTTAAGTATGAACCTTTAGCTAAACGCTACGAATTTAACATTCCGGTTGAAATTTCTGAAGAAGCCTCGGAGAGATTTTCAAAAATTATAGATAGAATGCCAACAACTACTGAATCTGGTTCAATAGTTTTAAGTGGAAGGTTGTTGTACTATCTTGATAATAAAGAAATGAGCAATCTTGCTATACCCTTTTCTCTTGTTGGAAGAAAAATAAGCTCAATCTCTATTTTTGGTTTAAGGGAAAGTGAGGAAGCAGCAATTCTAGATAAAAACAGAATTGAAGCTTCCTTAAAAACAGAGGATTTGGAACCTCTTAAACCGATTAAAACAGAAAATTTGGAAGCAACTTATCCTATGCTTACAACTTACTTCTTTGCTGCTTTGATAACTATTGAAATTTTGTTTTCTTTGTTTGTTTTTCTAAGGTACAGAAAAAAAGAACTTTTGTTCTACTCGTTAACTCTTTCTTTAATCCAGGCTTTTTTAATCTTTGGTATTAACGCAATTGCTCAAAACCTAGTTCCAAATAGTTGGTTAATAAACTCAAACACTCTTCTTGGAATTTTAACAATAACAATTTTCACATTGTTCCAATTTGTTCTTGTTCTTGAAAAAAGAGTTAAAAAAAGAGAGTTAAGCTTAAGTTTTAAACTTAAAAAATTAATTGGTCTTTCAAACTTTTTGAACATTTTAATAGTAATTTCTTCCTTTGTACTCCTTTTTGTTTTTAAAACTTTTGGCTTAAGTTTACTAACAGGCTTTGTTTTTGGTTTCTTGTTTTTAATTCCTCTTTTTGAGGAAAGGGTAAGAAAATTCACTTGAAAATTTTTTCTAGAATTTTTGATGAAGTTTTTTCTGTTAAAACCCTTGGAAAAATTAAACCTATAAGCGAGCCAACTATAACATCCGAAGGATAATGCACACCAGAATAAATAGAAGAAAGAGGGATTAACACTAACAAATAAAAAGCAGAAAGTTTTTTAAGCCAACTTGGAAAACTTTCAGGGATGAAAAAGAAAGAAAGGTAAGCTATAAAAGCATGGGAAGAGGGAAAAGAGGGGTCTGCTTTTTTAAACACAACGTTTATTTCTTGACTAGCATCATAAGGTCTTTCTCTTCCAACTAAATACTTAAGTGAAACCACAAAAATATAACCAATAACAGCAACAACAAAAAGATGAAAAAGCTTTTTGTGTTTTTTTGTTCTAAACAAGTCAAAAGCAACGTAAATCAAGTAAACATAAACCGAGTAGATTATAAAAATTGCAAGATAAACTAGATAAACAGAAAAAAAGTTTGAGTTTAAGAATTTAACTATTTCTAAGTCTAGCTCGTTTAAATTCATAGCTTAACATACCTCCCTCTTGCTTCGCCAAAATAAAATAGAACTTCTCCCCCACAAACAGAACATTTTCCTATCAAAGGAACTCTTCTAAAAGTCTTATTGCATTTGTTACAGACAAAGCCTTCAAAATCATTTAAAACTTCCTCTTGTTTTTTGTGGTTAAAAGCTTCAGAAATAGATAAAAGCCTTCCAAAACTTATTAGCTCAGATTTCTTTATTCCTAAAGCATCGAAAACTCTTTCTAAAGGTGGTAAAACTTGACTTTCAATGTAATATCTTGAATCAATCTTTAAGTTATGAGCTTTTACATATTCTGGATCCTCTGCTCTTTCTGAAAGCATTTGTGTACCTTGAACTATAACGTAACCTATTCTGTCGCCAATCCCAGGAGCTCCTGCTGGCGACCTTTTTCTTAACTTTTTAACAAGCTCAATATGGGGCTGAATTCCTTTGTATTCTTTTAAAGATTTTGTGATTCCTCTTGTTATAACCAATTCTTCAATAGGAATCTCATTCCTGTTTAACTTCCCTAAAACTTCTCTAACATATTTTAAAGCTTTTTTGGGGTTTTGCTCTTTTAGAATTATATCTATAACCTTGTACAAGGTTTTGGAAACTAAATCACACCAATCTCTTCTAACAGTTTCTATTCCTTTCATCACTATCTTATCTTTCCATTCACCATTAGATTTTTCAAAGTTCCAGCCTGCATACCTTTTTTTGGTTAAAACGAGCAATGTTTTGAATATTCCTTCGATTTTCATTTTAACTATGCCTTCATGCTCTTTATTTATAAAATCAGAAAGCTCTTCCCCAAGTTTCAAAGCCTCTTCTAGATCAAGAGTTGGGAGCTTAACCATTATAGAATCTGTGTCACCATAAACAACTTCATAGCCCTTTTTGGTTTCAACTATTTTTTTCGTTTTTTCTATTAGAAATCTCCCGCAACTTGTTATTGCATTAGCAATTTCCAAAACATAAAGCCTTGCTCTTACATAACCAGTATAACCATAAAAAGCGTTTGCCATTATTTTCAAAGCATACTGTTTTGAATCCAAAACCTTTTTTTCATTTTCGTTCTTAGCTTTTTCCATCTCTTTTTTAACCTTATCTCTTTCTTCTATTAAAAATTTTAAAATTTTTGGAATTATTCCTTCTCTTACTTCCCTTTTAACAAACAAAGCTCCAGAAGGTGTTTTTATAGTTTCTCCCTCACTCTCTTTGATAACTAAGGTTGTCGGGCAAATGTTAAAGGAGATGAAGATTGAAGGATACATGGAACGAAAATCTAAGTAAGCAACGCAATTTGTGTGTAAGCCAACTTTTGGTTCAAGAACCAAAGCTCCTTTCAAACCTTTTGCTTCCCTTTCTTCCATTCTTTTAAAAACCTCTTCAGAAGAAGGTTTTGTTGGAATCACAAAACCTCTTTTGTTGAACTCTCTTAACAATAAATTTTCTACTCTTGCGCTTTCTCTACTATCCAAAACATCTTGTAAAAGTAAGCCAGAAACTTTTGAAAGTTCAATGAACTTACTCAGCATATCCTTTTCGAGTAAAAGTTTAAGTGTAAGCTCTGCATCCTTTCTTGCATAGTTTATTAGCTCATGTTTCTGCTCCTCTGAACCATTCCAGTATTTTGAAATCTCACTATGGGTTATGTCTATTTTCTCCTCTTTTAACAATTCCTTAGCAACATCTCCTAAGCCGTATCTCTTAAGCCTCAACAAACCCTTTTCAACAGCCTCCTTAACAAGTTCATAAACATCAACTACAATTCTTCCAAAAGAGGAATGTCTGTACCTTATTCCAACTTTTTTGGAGTTCGTGGATTTTTGCTGACATCTTCCCAAAAGCCTTGGAATTTTATTCACTCTTAATCTTTCGAGAATGTAAGGTAAATCAAAATTATTTATGTTATAACCAACTATTATATCTGGATCAAAATTTTTCACTATCTCGATAAACTCTTGCAACATTTCACTTTCATTAGAAAAAACGAGGACATCCTTTTCAAACCTTTTTATTGGTTTAGAAACAAGAACCAAAGTGTTATTATTCTCGTAAGCTGGGAAAAAAGAAAGACTTATTATTATTATTGGGTCTTTAACTGGATTTGGGATACCTTCTTTACCTGGAGCAACTTCTATATCCAAACTCAAGTACTTGAAACTAACGTTTGTTTTCTCTTCTACTTCTTCAAATTTACTCGCGTTTATTATTTTGTCTGCCTTTACAAGAATTGTGTTCGCGCTTTCACCTTCTACTTTTATCCAACCCATTCCAGAAATGTTAAAGTCTGCCATAAAACGATATTTAAAGAGAATGTCTGCTTCAAAAATTTTTTCAATAAAATTTTTTTTGTTTAACTCTTCCCTAATCTCTGGAACTTTTGAAGGGTCGTTAACAGTTACTCTCAGCATTTTTGTTTTGTTTTTGGTAAAACCTATGGGCAAGAATTTTTCCTCTTCCCTTATTTCTACTAGTAAAGAAGAAAATGTTTTTTTCATGAACTCAACAAATTCTTCTTCACAATTTTTCTTTGGTAAGACATAAAAATACGGTAAAAACTTATCATAAAATGCGCAGACAGTTTTACCTTCTTTTGTCTTACCAAAAACTCTTAAGACTGGTTTATTGTTCAAAGGAATATAATCACAATCAAGAACCTGAAAAGTCACTTCCATATTTCTTAATTATACAAAATCTATTTTAATAGTTTCTCTTGTTTTCAAGTTTACCAACCAAAAAGTAGGTTCAGTTAAAAAACTTCCGGTTGTTAAAATTGTAGTTCCTTTATAATTTAATATTGAAGGAATATGAAAATGACCGGAAGCAACAATATCTGGAATTAAATCTATAAGGAATGGGTTGTTTACATAAATTTCTTTACTTGAAGTTGGAATTTGTCTTTTTCTTAAAAAGTTCAACAAAATTTTGTTCGGTTGGATATTTGTGAAAGAAAAAGGGAAGTTAAAGTTTGGGTGAAGAAGTAAGAAATTCAGAGATTTTTCAATTTTAAGTGAAGTTGGATTTAAAAATGAGTTTTTATTTTCTGGGTCGATTTCACCTTTCAACCAAGTGTAAGAATAATTTTTTGGTAAATTATTAAACAATTTTTCGATATCTTCAAGTTTTGAAGATATATCGCCAAGAATAAAAACATAAAGTTTTTTGTAGTAGGAGTTGTTAACCCAATCTAAAAATTTCTCATAACTTTTTTTATTAAAATTTTTTTCATCCATATGAAAATCCGAAACAAAAAGGCAAAAAATTTCTTCTGTTGTTTTGTTTATCTCTTTTTTTAAAGGAATGTCTGGTAAAACGATTTTTTTAACAAAAATTCTTTCCCCTTCTTTCTCACAAACTAAACCTAGAATTTCATCTTCTAAAATAAACTTAAAATCTTCCTCTAAATTTTCAAAATAAACAGCTTGCTCGCCTGTAAAATCTTCAACAACCAAACTTTTTTCTTCTTCATTTTTTTCTTTAACCATAACTATCAAAGAAAACTTCCTTGTTCTCTGTGAAATCTTGTTTATAGAAATCAAGTTTACTAGATCAAAATGTTTGGTTAAGAGTTTTCTTATTTCCTCATATTTTAAGGAAAGAAAGTTCGTATAATCTGAAACGCTTAAAATTTTTTCTTCCTTCTTAGGAGTTTTCAAGATATCGATTTGATAAAAAATTTTACTTTCTATTTCTTTTAAAATTTCGGTTGTTATTATCAAAGGGTAGTTTGGTAATTTTTTTAGTTCTTCTAAGTAGTATTTTATGTTTTTTCTTTCAAGTAAATACTCTAAAGCTTCAGGATGTAGTTGAAAACCATTTTTTAAAAACTCTTTTATTATTTCTTGTCTTTCCATAGAATCCATAGAATTATTATCTTTTTAATATATAAACTGTAAGACCTTTCTTACCTTCTTTTTTAGAGTGAGGAGTAGGAATGGATTCTACTTTACCAACTTCAACTAACTCCTCTAAATATTTAGAAATAGTATTCCAGCTTACTTCCTTTCCAATTCTTTTGCTAACCATGTTACGAATTGCGTTTATTGAGATTGGAGTATTTATTTCTCTCAAAACTTCTATTATAAGGTTTTGAACTTCAAACCTTTTACTAGGTCTGCCTCTTTTCATCTTTTCCCTTAAAGATTTTTTATAAATTTTCTAAATTAAGTATGAATAAGTAGTATAAAAAAGTTTAATTTTTAGAGTGAGGTTATTTCATAAAAATTTTCTGAAAGTTCATAATTATTGTTTGAAAGTTCATAAAAATTTTCTGAAAGTTCATAAAAAATATTAGTTATATTTTTTGGTTTTATTTTTAAACAAACAAAAACACTTACAGTTTATTCAAACTTTTTTCTAAAAATTTATAAAAATTTCATCAAACCATTTATCATGAAAAATTTAATTATAATTGCTCGAACAAAATTTTCCTTTCCTTTTAGTGGTTCATAACTTGTTGGGTTAGAATGTTTTACCTTAATTAACAAGTTCATCTTAACTAGTTTATTCAATCTTTTTCTCAACGCTTCTATACCTATCTTAAAATGATGAGTATTTTTCAGTTCACTATAAAGAAGTGGAAAACAATAAGGTTGGGTATCGTTTGGAAATTCTTTTCCAGTCATATAAAATTTTCTTAGAATTTGGATGTCAACAAAATCTAAACGTTCGATGAAATTCAGAATTTCATCTTTTATTTCTGTATTTTTTTCCAAAGAAATGTTTATAAACGAATCCACACTATTCATTTTTACCCCATTTTTCTCTTATACTAAAACAAAATTGTGTTAATTTTTTTCTCTTTAATAATAAATACATTTCGGTAATTCAGAATTCATATCAAACTAATTATTTTCACGTCAACTTTTCCGTTAATAACATCAATTATTCCACAATAACCCTCAGGAAATCTCCCAGGATTAATTATTTTTGTGGTTTCAATCTCATCCAAACCTCTTGCTTCATGTACATGTGAGCAAATAGCAACCTTAGGTTTATAATTTTCTATAAATTTTCTAACAGCTTCTGATCCTATGTGCGCTCCTGTATAAGCAATATCAACTTTTGAATTGAAAGGAGGAACATGGGTTACTTGAACTTTTACTTCACAATTCTTTACTTTTTCATAACCTTTTTTTAAACCTTCTTCAATTTCATTTTCACTAGGTTCTAAAGGCGTGTGAAAAGGAGTTCTTGCCCCACCAAAACCATAGAAACCAATATTTTCTATTATTTTTCCTTCTCCATGTAGGTTTATCCCTTTTTCTTTAAACAATTCTATCAAATCTCTATCAAAATTTCCTGGGATTGCTAGCATAGGCTTCTTAAAAGTCTTAAACTCTTCAATAATAAGCTCGCCAATATCTCTGGCTTCAAAACCCTTTGGAAGATTGTAGTCTGTAAAATCTCCAAGCAAAACTATAACATCAAAATTTATAAAAGAAATTTTATCAGTATAAGTGATTATGTTTTCTACATCGTTATGTATGTCGCTAACTGCTAAAATCCTCATCAAACTCAATATATTAAATCTTTTATAAAAATAAATTGATGGTAGTTAGCAAAAGAAAAGGCTACAGGGTTGAAAGAAAAATAAGAAAAATTTTTGAAAGTTATGGTTGGAAAGTAGTTAGAGCAGGAGGAAGTCTTGGAGAAGCAGACCTTATTTGCATAAAAAATAAAAAATGTATTTTACTTCAAATCAAGTCAACAAACAAAGGTGTTTTATACTATTATGGTTATTCTTCTGATAAGTTTGAGGGGTTTCCATTTTATTTAATAGTTGACTTTGGTTACGGAAAAATAAAAATAACAAAACCAAAAGAAAAGATTACTTTGGAAGATGGGAAAGATTTAGAAACTTTTTTAAAAAAATATTAAAATAGAGTAAGCTATAATATTAAAGGGAAGATTTTATGCCTGTGTTAGTTAAGGACATAATGAGCAAGCCTGCAGTGACAATAGAAGAGAATAAATCAGCAAGGGTTGCAGGCGAGCTAATGAAAAAAAAGAGGAAAGGAGCCTTAGTAGTCGTGAAAAACGGAAAACCTGTAGGTATTGTAACAGATAGCGATTTAATAAGGAAGGTTGTAGCAAAAAACCTGAAGCCTTCTGAAGTTAAAGTTAAAGATATAATGTCTAAGCCTTTGGTAACAATTAGCCCAGAGGAGAATATAATCGAAGCAAGCAGGAAAATGAAAAGAAGCAACATAAAAAGGTTGCCAGTAGTGGAAAATGGAAAAGTTGTTGGTGTGCTTTCCTTAACAGACATAGCAAAAACTTCTCCTGAAATGCTTGATTTGCTTGAATATAGGTTAAGAATGAGGGAAGAACCTTTTGGTATAAAAGAAAAATTTACTTCAGGGATTTGTGAAAATTGTGGGAATTATAGTGAGCATTTAACCGAAGTTAACGATCAATGGATTTGTGAAGATTGTAAGGATGAGCTGGAAAGCGAATATTAAAATGGTATTATGCTTACTGATCAAATTAGAGAAATTCAAAAAGAAGTTCTGAATTTTAAAGAAGTACCGATAATAGTCGAAGGAAAAAAAGATGAAGAAGCTATAAGAAAGCTTGGCTTTCAAAAAATTGTAAAAATTTCTGGAAAACCCTTGGAGAAAGTTTTTGAAGAAGTTAGCAATTACAAATCTGTGATTATTCTTTCAGATTTCGATGAGGAGGGTAAAAAAATTTTTGCAAAATTGAGGGAATTACTCTCTTCGCATAGAATAAAAGTTCACACCTTTTTAAGGAACAAGATTAAATCAACCCTCAAAATCAAAAAAATTGAGGAAATCAACTCTTTAATAAAATTTATGGAGGATGATTACTATGGCAAAACTTGCTCAATCTACGATAAAATATTTAATAGAAGTAGAGTTTTCCTGCGACGGGATGGTGGAAAAACCAGACGTAATAGGGGCAATATTCGGGCAAACTGAAGGTTTGCTTGGTCAAGATTTGGATTTAAGGGAATTGCAAAGAAGTGGAAGAATAGGAAGAATTGACGTTGAACTTAACGTGACTGAAGAAGGAAAAACTATTGGTAAGTTCTTCGTTCCTTCAAGTCTTGATTCATCAGAAACAGCTTTACTAGCAGCTTCTTTTGAGACTATAGAAAGAATTGGGCCATGCAACGCAAAGGTTAAAGTTAAAACAGTAAAGGATGTGAGAAATGCTAAAAGAGATTATGTTCTTAAAAGGGCGAATGAACTTTTAGAAAAACTTTTGAGCGAAGAGATTCCTTCAACTTCAAAGATTACTGAACTAATAAGGGAAAACGTGAGAGCTGCACAGATAACAGAATTTCAAGGCTTGCCAGCAGGCCCTGATGTTCAAAATTCAGACGAAATAATAATAGTCGAGGGAAGAGCAGATGTTGTTAACCTCTTGAAAAATGGGATTAAGAATGTTATCGCAATTGGAGGAGCAACGATACCTAAAACAATAATAGATTTGACAAAAGAAAAAGTGACAACTTTGTTTGTAGACGGTGATAGAGGAGGAGAACTAATAATCAAAGAGCTTCTTAACCTCGGTGAAATTGATTATATAGCAAGGGCACCAGAAGGTAAGGAAGTGGAAGAACTAACAAAAAAAGAAATTTTTAAAGCTTTGAGAGAAAGGGTTTCTATCGAGCAGTATAAACCAGAAGTCAAAACTAAAGAGTTAACTGAATTTACCAAACAATTATAAAAGCGTTACTTAAATTTAATAAATCAAAATAATTTTAGAAGAGATATGACCAAAGAAAATGAAAATGGGTACAAAGTTTTAATCTCAACCCTGATAAAATGTGAAGAAAAAATAGTAGGTAAAGTTGCTATTACTATAGCAAAAGAAATTGAAGGTTTAGAAATTGACAACAAGGGTAATGTGGTAAAAGTTGTTAATGGTGAAGAGGCATTTGATGCCCTTTACCAAGAGTATAAAAAATATGGTTTTGGACTTGTTACAGCTATAATAAAACCACACATAAAAGAAGTTTTGAAAAAATATCCAAACCTTAAAATCCCTGAAGAATTAAGGTAAAAGTTAACTTTTAAGGTTGCTGAGTTTAATAATATTTAAGGAGTAGTTATGCAAACGAAAGAAAAAGTTTTACTCATCTTAGGTTTACTTAACTTTTTGGTTTTTGTTCAAGGTTTGGCTTTAAAAATTCCTGATTACATTCGAAGTTTACCTTTTAGAATTCCTGAACAAAGGCCAGAGTTAATTTCAGCTATGGAAATGTTCACACCTTTTGAAGTCTCAATTCAACTTTTAGTATTTTTCTTTTTCTTCATTACACCAGGTTTTATATTTACTCTAGCTTTTTTCAAAGAGCTGACAAAATTGGAGAAAATTTTTCTATCTTTTACAATTTCCACACTTATTTTCGGGATTTTTGATAATATTGGAGCTGGTATGCTAGGTCCTATGAATTATTATTCTATTTGTAGTACTACTTCTCTAATTTTTATAGTAGCTTTTTCTGTTTTAGGGCTCATTTTCTTGTATGTTAAAAAAATTGGTTTGGGAGGTAAGCTATTTAAACTAATTTTTATAGTCACTTCAATTCTTTTCTTTTTATTACCTCTTTTAACCCTCAAAAACATTGAGTTTGGAACTTTGTTAAAGTTTGAAAAAACAATACCTTGGTGGTTTAACCCACCCTGCATTTGTTCTGAAGTTAACTTTTTGGTTGGGGTTGGCAGTTTATTAATTGTTCTCTTTTTGTTGAATTTTGTGGTTAAACTTAAAAGGGAACTTATCTTAATACCACTTTTACTTCTTTTGGGTTTTGTCTTCTTTTCTTCATCTAAGTTTTTAGACACTTACCATGGGATGCTTTCTTTTAGTTCACCAACCTTCTTAGTTTGGGTAGAAGATTTGGCTAATAAATCTGAGTTGTTAATGTTAATAAGTCTTTTAATCTTGCTTTTATTGAACCTGGAAATGTTGAGAGTGGTGAGAAAAATATGATGGTAACGATAATAAACTTAGTTTTGGCGTTTCTTTTATCGATAGTTTCGTTTGTAAATCTTCTTATAGTAAAGAAGAAAACAAAAGAAATTCCACAAACTTGGAATTATTTGGCAATAGGTTTCTTCTTTTTATTTCTTTCTCAAATAGCTATTTTTTTCAGAACGCTTTACCAACAACCTGCTTATTTCTTACAATTTTATAGCGAAGCCATCGCAATAGTTGGTGTATTCTTTGTATTGAGAGGGATTTTGATTTACCTTGGGAAATCAAGGTAGTGCTTCTTTTACAAAGCTACTCTCATGAATAATGGAATAAGTAGGGCCAGCTCTGTTTAATTCGCTTTTTATCAGTTGTATTCTATCTATTTTCATAGCCCCAACCCTTAGATTACTCATTTCTTTAATTTTTTTAATTACAAGCTCTCTTTCTTCGATTGTCTTTACTCGGCATAAGGTGATATGAGGTGGTTTAGAATCTCCACCTATGTTTTTTACTACCATTTTTCTTAGACTTTCTATTTTTTCGTTCTCGTCTTTTACATCAAGAGCTATAACTCTCAAAAACCTCTCGTTTGGAATTAGTTTTATTCCCTCAACAAAAACTTCAAATGGTTTGAAAGTTGAAGATAGCGTATCAAGAATCTTTTTTATCTTTTCCACTTCATTTTCTTTTATCTCTCCAAGAAAACTCAGACAAATATGAAGGTTATGTTCTTCAACAAACTTACACCTTATAGGCAACTTTTTTATTTCTTCCATAATCTTTTTTATGTTTTGGCGTAATTTTTCTGGAACCAATATGCCAACGAAGCATCTAACCATAATTTTTATCTATTGTGAAAGAATAAAAATAATAATTACCAATAATTTTATAGGTGGTTTTAAAAATGGCAGAAGAAACAAGAATAAGGGCTGCTGATATTATTGGCAAGAATGTGGTAAGTGAAGAGACAGGAAGAAAGTTTGGAGTTGTGGCTAATGTTGACTTTGTCACAGAAAGTGGGGAATTGCTTAACCTAGTTGTTGACGAACCAACAAAGTATCTTTTAGACATGAACCTTAAAACTGACGAAAAAGGAAGAGTTTTAATTCCTTTCAGCGCAGTAAAGTCAGTAGGAGATTTTGTCATAGTATCAGAAAGTGAACTAGTTTAAACCCAAGTAACTTCAACCTCATCTATTCTCCATTTTGGCTTAATTCTATCTTTAAAAGTAGGTTTCCATCCAGATTTATAAGCTAGTAAGCCTACCCAGCCAATCATAACCCCGTTATCCCCAGAGTATTTTTCTGGGACAACATAAAGCTTTGCTCCTCTTTCTTCGCACATTACCTTCATCATTTCTTGCAATCTTTTGTTTGCTGCAACTCCACCAACTAGTAAAACTTCTTCTTTCCCTGTATGGGCTAAAGCTCTTTCTGTTACTTCTGTTAGCATCGCAAAACAAGTCTCTTGAAGGGAATAGGCTAAATCTTCTTTCGATATCCCTTTTCTTAACAACTTAAGAGCTGCTGTTGCTATACCAGAAAAAGAAACATCCATTCCTTTAACAATGTAAGGCAATTCAACATAATGCTTTCCTTCTTTTGCTATTTTTTCTATTTCTGCTCCACCAGGCATGGGTAGCTTCATTTCCCTTGCAACAATATCTAAGCAATTTCCTAAGGGAATGTCTTGAGTTTCACCAAATATTCTGTATTTTCCTTCAACAAAAGCGATTATTTGTGTGTTGCCTCCAGAAAGATAGACAAAAATAGGGTCTTTTGTTTTAGTTGTTAGTTTACCTATCTCTAAATGCGCGCAACAATGGTTTACAGGTATTAAAGGTTTTTTACATTCTTTTGAAATTTTAACAGCAAAGTTTGCAGTAAAAGTTAAAGGAGGAGGAAGCCCTGGGCCTGCGGAATAGCTTACCAAATTTATTTTTTCCAAACTTAAACCAGAAATTTTCAATGCTTTTTCTAGAAGTTTCGCAGCAACTTTTTCGTGATGCTCTTTTGCTTCATTTGGAACTATACCTTTTCCAATCTTTGGTATGTAAGTATCTCTTTCATCAGCCAAAATATTTCCTTTTTCATCTATTATACCAACACCAAAAGTGTGGGCTGTTCCTTCGAAACCAAGGGAGATTTTCTCGAACATAATCAACAATTAACTTTTTTTAAATTGTTTTTATTAAAACTTAAAAAGAGTTTGTGTAACTTAAGATTAAAGTGTGTTTATGAAAGACGAAGAAATTATAAAAAAAGTCTTGGAAGTTTCAAAGTTTGAAAAGCTTAATCCTGTGCAAGAGGAAGCTATAAAGAAAGGTTTGCTTAAGGGAAAAAATTTAGTAATATTTGCACCTACTGCAAGCGGAAAAACACTTTGTGCAGAACTTGCAGCTATTAAAACAATACTTGAAAAAAGGGAAAAAGTTGTTTATATGGTTCCTTTGGTTGCCTTAGCAAACGAAAAGTATAAGGATTTTAAAGAAAAGTATTCTAAGCTTGGAATAAAAGTTGCTCTATCTGTTGGAGACTTAGACAGTTCTGACCCATGGCTTAAGAATTATGATTTAATTGTTGTTTCAAACGAAAAAATGGATAGTTTAATAAGGCATGGAGCTGATTGGATTGCAGAAGTTGGGTTAATAGTTGTTGATGAAATCCATCTCTTACAGCAAGCTGACAGAGGGCCAACTTTAGAAGTAGTTCTAACTCTTCTAAGAAAACTTATTCCAAACGCACAGATTATCGCTTTATCTGCCACGATAAAAAATGCAGAAGAATTAGCTGAATGGTTAAGCGCAGAAACCGTTATTTCTGAGTGGAGACCTGTAAAGCTTTATAAAGGGGTAAGCTTTCCCTATAGGATAAAGTTTTTGGAAAAAAGTGGTTATGAGTTAGACTCTAGCTTACCTTTGGAAGCTTCAATCATAAAAAACACCTTAGAATCAAGGAAACAGGCTTTGTTTTTTGTTTCTACTAGAAAAAGTGCAGAAAGCTTGGCAGAAAAGTTAGGAAAAGTTGTGAGTCAATACCTAGGAAGAAAAGAGAAAGAAGATTTAGAGGATTTGGCAAGCCAAGTTGAAAGTGTGCTAGAGATTCCAACGCAGCAATGTAAAAAATTGGCAAGATGTATTGGGCAAGGAGTTGCCTTTCATCATGCCGGCCTTCTCTTCCAGCAAAAATCTTTGGTAGAGGAGAATTTTAGAAAAGGTTTGATTAAGGTTATAGTTGCAACTCCAACCTTAGCTTATGGTGTCAATTTACCTAGCTGGCGTGTAATAATGAGGGATTTAAAGAGGTATCAACCAGGAATAGGTGCTGTTTTTGTTTCAGTTTTAGATGTTCAACAAATGCTTGGAAGGGCTGGAAGACCACAATACGATGATTTTGGTGAAGGCATAATTTTGTCAAAAAGTGAAGAAGAGGCAGAAGAAATTATAGAATATTACATTTATGGTGAAGCAGAAGAAATTCAGTCGAAGCTTGCAGCAGAACCAGCTTTGAGGATGCACACTTTAGCTTTAATAGCAAACGAATTTTGCAAAACAGAAAAATCTTTGATAGAATTTTTTTCAGAGACTTTTTTTGCTTATCAGTATGGGGAAGTTTCAATGATAAAGGAAAAAATTTTAGAAATTTTGAAATTACTCGAGGAATGGAAGTTTATCGAGAGAAAAAAAGAAAAACTTAGTGCTACAACAATAGGAAGGAGGGTTTCTGAACTTTACATCGACCCTTTAACCGCAAACTATTTTATCCAATCTCTTAAAAAAGCAACAAAAAAAGAAGTTCAACCTTTCAGCTTTTTACAAGTTATTTGCAATACTCTGGAAATGAAACCTTTGCTAAACATAAGAACTGGCGAATTTTCAGAATTAAACGAAAAAATTGCTGAAAGGGAAAGTTTGTTTTTACAAAAAATACCAGAAGAATGGGATTTGGAGTTTGATGATTTTTTAAGAAGTGTTAAAACAGCTTTAATGTTTGAAGCTTGGATAAACGAAGCAAGCGAGGAAGAAATTTTAACAAAATTTAAAGTTGCACCAGGAGAATTTTACGGAAGAAGAGAAATAGCAGATTGGTTAATTTATTCTTTGCAGGAGCTTGCCCTTCTTCTAGGTTACAAAAAATTGCTTTTGCCCATAAGAAAGCTTAGGATTAGACTTGAGTACGGGGTAAAAGAAGAGCTTTTACCTTTGGTAAGACTTAAAGGAATAGGAAGGATAAGAGCAAGGAAATTGTTTAATTCTGGAATCAAAACTATTTCTGACTTGAAAAAAATTCCTTTGGAAAGTTTGGCTAGGCTTGTTGGAGAAAAAACAGCGTATAAGATTAAAGAACAGTTAGGGGAGATTAAGAAAAAAGAGGAAAGGCAAATTACTTTAAGATAACTTTAAGAGTTTGTAACGCAACAAAATTTTGTGAGAACATGAAAAAAACAATCGAAAATCTTGCAAAGGCTTTTGTTGGTGAAAGCCAAGCAAGGAATCGTTACACTTTTTATTCAAAAGTTGCAAAGAAAGAAGGTTTTGAGCAGATAGCTGAGATTTTCTTAATTACAGCAGAAAACGAAAGAGAACATGCGAGCTGGCTTTTCAAGTTGATTAATGAGCTAAAGAAAAAATCAAAAGAGAAAATAGAAGAAATAAAAGTTGAAGCAAGTGTACCAACAACTCTTGGAAGCACAGCAGAAAATTTGAAAGCAGCGATAGCAGGAGAGAATTACGAGTACACGAAAATGTATCCTGAGTTTGCCGAAATTGCTGAAAAGGAAGGTCTAAAAGAAATTGCTAAAAGGTTGAGAGCAATAGCTATAGCAGAGAAACATCATGAAGAGAGATACAAAAAAATACTCGCAGAAGTGGAAAAAGGAACGGTTTTTAAGAAAGAAAAAGAAGTTTGGTGGGTTTGCAGAGAGTGCGGCTATGTACATTTCGGAAAAGAGCCTCCAGAAAGATGTCCTTCTTGCGACCATGAAAGAAGCTTTTATCAGTTAAAGTGTGAAGAGTATTAGGGAAGAAAATGACAAAACGAAAGCAAATTTATAGGTGCAATGTTTGCGGTAATATAGTTGAAGTTCTAGACGCAGGAGTTGGTCAATTAGTTTGTTGTGGTCAACCGATGGAATTGCTGGAGGAAAAAACAGAAGATGTTGGGAAGGAAAAGCACGTTCCAGTAATAGAAAAAACAGAAAAGGGAATAAAAGTGAAAGTTGGCTCAGTACCACATCCTATGGAAGATTCTCATTACATAGAATGGATAGAGTTAATTGTAGGCGGGAAATATTGCAGAAAATTCTTAAGACCAGGAGAAAAGCCAGAAGCAGAATTTGAAGTAAAAGCAGAAAAGGTTGAGGCAAGGGAATACTGCAACATTCATGGCCTTTGGAAAGCCTGAATTATTTATACAACAAGATAGAAGATTAAGTAGAGAAAAATTTAAATATTCTTTAGTTTCTTTTTTAAATACCAGATGACCTTTTCTTTTTTTTGGGATTTAAGAAAGAAAGGTGGAAAGTATAAGCGAGAACTACTATATAGTTGAAGGAAACTATCAGTTTATGACCGAAGAGGATGTAAGAAATGGAAATTACAAACTCAAAAAACTAAAAATTGGACCTTTTTTCATAGTTACAGAAGAAGGTTACAAAGGTTTAACAAAAGTAGGAAAAATACCAAGAGTTGTATCTAGGTTTACAAAAAATTTGTACAAAGAACTTAACCTTTCTAGTAGCTATAATTCTATCGAAGAAATAATTAAAGAGATAGGGAAAAACAATGTCTCACAAAAAAATGTTGAAGAAAGAAACAAACTTCTTTACAAGTTAATTCTTGAGAGTAACTTACAAACATGGAGAAAGGCTTTTGGAATTTTTCCTATCTTATACAAATCAGAAGATTCTTACCAAATTTTTTCATTTTTAACAAGCGTGCTTGAGAAAAAAGGCTTGTTTGAAACCTTCTCTTTAATAGCAGATGAGGAGAGTTTTCCGCATGATAAACTCGATTTTCAGCGCAAACAACATGCTTATCTTCTAAACGAGAAGTATAGGTTTATTAACTTAAGTAAAGATGAAAAAGGAAGAACTGTTTGGGTTCCTAATAGGTTTGATTCTTTCTTTTCCTTTAACAGAAATCTGAAGAGAATTCTTGAAATTGAAAAAGCACCGGCAGAAATTTTAAAAATTGTGGAAATGTGGGAAAAAATCCTATTTGAAGAGAAAAGGAAAATAGAAGAGTTTGAATTGAGGTTTGCACTTAAAACTTAAAACATCTTTGCAAATTTCCCAGTTTTTCTTGAGTAATCAAACCCAAATTTATAGGTTAAAATACTTATGAAAAAATAAATAAGACCAACAACAACAGAAAAAACCATTTCTTGAAAGTATGGTTTGCTTAACAAAAGATTCCTTAAACTTTCAAAAAGATTACCATAAGGCATTATTCTTGCTAAAACTTGCGCTTGATAAGGCAAAATTTTTAGCGGTGATAGAGGGAAAGAAAGAAGTATAAAAAACTGAAGGCTTGCCCAAGCAAGCCATGCGTAATCTCTTCCTAAAATAAAGTATAAACCTGCTATTAGGATTGCTAGTGTAACCGAAAGAAACACTGTTAAAACAATAAAAGGTATTATCTCCAAACTTATTTGTGCCAGGTTAAAGAAGAATAGATTAGTTACCAAAAGCATGAAAAATAGGTTTAAGGAAGAAATTAACAAACTAAAAATTATTCTTCCAAGCAAGTATTCCCACTTTCCAACTCCTGTTATAAATATATGGTGAGCCTCACTATGCCAAGCATCTTCATTAATACTCAAGTTTATCGTTGATTGAACCACATAAGCATAACTCCAGAAGACGTTTATAACCAAAACAATCTTTCCTGCTTCACTCGCAAATTCTCCTGTCCAAATAGCAAAAAGACCCCAGATTATTATTGAAGTTATGGGGAAATAGAAAAGCTCAAGCCATCTCCATCTAGATTTGATGAAAATTAAATAGTCTCTATAAACTAGTGCCTTTAACCTTGAAAATTTCATCCTCCCAACCTCAACCAATAATTTTCTAAGGTTTTGTACTTTTTCAAAAGTTTACTTTTTTCTTCAACTTCCAAGATTTTTCCATCTTTTATAAAAGCTATTTTATTTGCTAATCTTTCAACCTCAACCATATCATGACTTGCAAAAAATATTGTAGTTCCATTCCTGTTTAACTCTTTTAAAAATGTGTGAATTTCTCTTTTGGTTTTTGGGTCAAGACCAAATGTAGGTTCATCTAGAATTAAAACCTTAGGTTTATTTAGTAAAGCCTTTGCTAGAGCAACTTTTGATAGTTCTCCTGTCGAAAGTTCCCACCCTTCACTTTCCCTTAAATAAGAAATTCTAAAATCTTTCAAAATTTTTTCGACTCTTCTTTGTTCAACCCCATAAAGTTTTGCGTAACAATTAAGAAAGTCTTTAACCTTAAGATGGGATGATGGTTTTTCGGCAGGTACATAGTTAACAATTTGAAGAATCTCTTTATCCTTGAATGGGTTTTTGCCAAGGATTTTTATTTCCCCCTTATCAGGAATGATAATTGTTAAGAGAATGTTAATGAGAGTGGTTTTCCCAGAACCATTCGGCCCAAGAAGCGCAAAGAATTCTCCTTCCTCTACTTCAAGATTAATGTTTTTGAGAGAGAAACTTTCTTCTCCCTTAAAGGTTTTGTACAAATCTCTTATTTCTAGAGCTTTCATACTTTTTAAATTGTTAACTAATAAATTAGAAGATTTTTTTGATGGGGTTGCTGGGATTTGAACCCAGGTTACGAGCGCCCGAGGCTTCCACTAATTTTCGTGTCCTAGACCAAGCTAGACGACAACCCCAGACAAAAGATTCTTCCACCTTAATCTTGCATATTTTGCCACCATACCTCCTTTTAATTTTTCGATAGTCAGCAGTACAGAAGGGAAAACATGGCAACCGCATTTTTCACATAAAACATTTTCTCCTAATACACATGGCTTCTTTATTTTGCCATATGCGTCTATTGATAAAGTGCACCAGTTTGGGCATCTTTTTGTCCAACCCGAATTTCTCATCATTTCCAATTCTTCCGTAGTATTGGCGATAAAATCGTAATATTTTTCTTTAAGTTTTATTAACAAATCAATATCTCTATTTCTTTGTTGATAATCAACCCAAAGGGGGTCGTTATTCGAAAAAGGCGTGTACCAATTAAAAGCTATTGCTCTTAAACCCAAGTCCATTGCACTTTCAACTATTTCTGTGATGTAGTTATGATTTATTGAGTTGAGAGTCGAAGTTCCAACGATACAATCAGTCGGGGAAGATTTTATGTTTTTTTTCATTTTATCATAAACACCTTTCCCTCTCAATTTATCATGGATCTTTTTGTTTCCATCCAAACTAACAATATATAAAACATCAAAATCTGGGAGTTCTTGAGTACCATTTGTAACTATCCAAGTAACCCAAAATTTTTTAACAGCTATTTCACACTTTTCTATAGATTTATTATTTAGCAACGGTTCACCATCTGTCAAAGTGCACTGGACTATTCCTTTCTTCAAAAGTAAATCAACCAAACTACTAAATTGATCTATCGATAATTCTTTCTCTCTTTTAAGGCGATTTATTCTTTCGTAACATCCAGGACATTTCAAGTTGCATTGTGCGGTTGGAGCTAAAGAGCATGCAAACGGTTTTCTATCTTTTAGATATTTGACTTTAAAAAATCTATAGTATGCATACAATTCTTTAAATCCAAACATGATTAAGTTTTATTTCTAAAGTTATTTAATTTTTGTTTCTGATTTTTAATTTTTCAATTAAATCTTATGGCTGTTTGAATTTAAACAGCCTAACTATTGGTGGGGAAAATGTTGTACAACCAACTGGAGATAAACCTTAAAAAGTATAAAGCTGCATGGAAGGAGAAATTTTTGTAACATTATTTTACTTCAATCGTTATCTTAATTTCAGTTCCAAGGGTTTTTAATTTTTCTACAAGCTCTCTTTTCAAATCACAGGCAGCTTTATTAGAAAGTATAGCTAAAGTTCTGTTATCAATAAAGTCAGACTTTCTAACCACAATATCTTCTACATGGCTTAGCTTTAAGGCAGGTGAACCGTAGGCTATTACCTTATCTTCTATTCCTCCAGCCGAAATTGTTATCTCTACTTTTTTCCCTTCTTTTAAGGCTTCCTTTATTTCTTTGCTTAAATCTTTGCATGATTTATTTGCCTTTACCCCAATTATACAATCAGCATCTTTTTTTATTTCTCCAGATTTTGTGATTTCAAAAGTTGTTTTATGCATGGCAGAAATGTTTGGATGACCATAAGCTATTATTTCTTCCTTTACAGGCTTAATTTCCATCAAAAGTTTCCAACCTCTTTCTGTTGGTATGTAAGCTCCTGTTTCTGTGTAAAAAACCATACCTTTTGCTTCCAAGGCTTCAAAAGTTGCTCTAATCATTTCAGGAGTTATTGCTGGCAATTCAGGCTCAATTTCTCTCATTTCTTTTGTTTCTTTTTTCATTTTTCTTTCCTCCCAAAAGTTAACCAACCAGTATGCATTATACCAACAGTTTTCGGTCTTGTATACTTTTCAACTTGCCATTCCCTTACTATATTTTCAACAGTTTTTATATTACAAAAACCTTTCTCTTTCATTTTTTTTGTTACAGAGGAAACCTGCTCTATATAAGGAGAGTAAACAACCAGCCAACCCCCTGGTTTTAAAGCCTTGAAAGCATGCTCTATAACTTTTTCAGCATCTTTTAGATCTAAAGTTATTAAGTCAACGTTTTTTTCATCAATACCTTTTGTTATATCCTTTTCTTTTAGCTTAATGTTTTTTAATCCTGAAAGCTTGATATTTTTCTTTGCAATTTTTGCAAATTTTTTATTACTTTCATAAGTAACAACTTTTCCAGGAGAAAGATAACTTGCAAGAAATATAGCTAAAAAACCAGAACCTGTACCTGCATCTACAACCAAACTTCCTGGTTTAATTCCTGTGTAAGCAAGAATTAAGGCAGCATCTTTTGGCATAATTATTTGTGGTAATCTTTCAAGTTTTTCGAGCAAATCTACTATTGTTGGGTTAACTATTACAAATTCTTTATTCAAGTGAGTTTTGATTTTTTCACCAAAACTTTTTTTAAAAAGTTCTTCTAAGTTGAAGATTCCATCTTTTGTGTGAAATTTTCCTTTTTTCACTTTTACCAAGTAAGAGCTTTCTTTTGAAAGAAGTAAAACCGGCTGATTTTTCTTCATGGTTACTCACCTATTTTTTAATTTTCTCATTTTAAGTCAAACAATTAAAAAGTATATATTTTAAATATTTTTTCATTTGATAAAGTATAAAATGGTGTGCATATGAGAATGAAAGAAGTGAAGGCATTTATTAAATCTCTATACAAGAGAAATGACGAAGATTTTACTAGGGCAATTTTTGGTGGGCTTTCTTATTACGAAGTACTGAATAACATAACAGGTGATACTTTTAAATCATTTGATTGTGTCGAAAGACTTTTACCCAAAATAAATTCAAGTTTAGAAAATAAGGGGTATGTAATGAAAAAAATTAGTACTAATCCGCTCACTTATGATCCTGTGGAAAGTCCTGATTTTGTAGTTAAAAGTAAGGGTTTAAGAGGATTCTTTCAATATGTTAACGGGCTTTTAAGTGTTCTTGCATATCCTGCTGAAATTAAAGTTAGAGGGGTGGATAAAAGTATATACATTCAAGAAAAGCACAAGACAATTTTACCTGAGATGGAAATTCTTGCTAAAGAACTGGAAGAGAAAATAGGGAAAAAAGTTGAAATTTCAGTTATTTAATCCCCTACTATTCACATGCTCCTCAGAATTCTTATGCGCTCTTCTATTGGTGGGTGGGTTGCGTATAACTTATCCAAAGGGCTTTTATTAGGGTCTACAAAAAATAAGTGACTAACTGCTTCACTAACTTTCATCTTCCCTTGATTTATTTTCATGATTTTCTCTAAAGCAGAAGCTAGACCTTCAGGATATCTCGTTAACTCTACTGCGCTCGCATCAGCAAGAAATTCCCTTCTTCTTGAGATTGCAAATTGAACAAGCCTAACAGCAATAGGAGCTATTAAAGCAAGAATTGCTCCTATTACAATAAGTAAAAGAATGCTTCCCCCACCTTTTCCACTTCTTCTATCCCTACTGTATAAACTATAACGAAGAGATCTTAGTAGCATGTAACTTAAAATAGCAACCAACCCAACCATAACAGCAACTATTGTCATAAACCTTATGTCATAGTTTTTGATGTGAGAAATTTCATGTGCGATTACTCCTTCTATCTCATCTCTTTTTAAATTTTTAAGTAAACCTGTTGTTACTGCTATCGAAGCATTCTCAGGGTTTCTTCCTGTAGCAAAAGCGTTTATTTCCTCGCTTTCTATAATGTAAATTTTTGGTTTTGGTATGCCTGCAGCTATGCTCAAACCTTCAACAGTATTCACAAGATGAACATAATTTTTATCATTTTCATCTATAGGCTTTGCGTTTGTTGCGGCAAGAACAACTTTATCCCCATACATGTAGGTTCCATAAGTATAAAGGGAAACAAAGAATAACGCAAAAACAAGAAAAAACAAGGAAAGTTCTGGTAGAAAAATCTCACCTATAATGTAGATTAAGGCGGTAAGGAAAGCAAAAACAATAAGAGCTAAAAGAAGAGAATTTCTTCTATTTTTAGCTATCTGATCATAAAAGCTTATTCTTTCCATCAGAATTCCACTTTAACTGGTTTTCTTTCTTCTTCTGTAATTTCAAAGTATTCTTTTGGCTTATCTTTTCCCATAATTTTTGCGAACCAAATGCCAGGAATTGTTGAAATTGTATTGTTAAACCTTAAAACAGAATCATTATAAAACTGTCTTGCATAAGCTATTTTATTCTCTATTCCTTCTAGTTGCTCCTGTAAAAGCTTAAAGTTTTCACTTGCCTTAAGCTTTGGATAATTTTCAGCTATGGCAAAGATTGTTTTTAAAGCTTTTGTTAGTTCACCTTCTGCTTTTACTCTTTCTTTTATGGTTGTTGCACCAAGCATTTTTTCTCTTGCTTCTGTAACCATCTTTATTGCTTCTTTTTCATGCTTCATATAACCTTTTACTGTCTCGACTAAGTTTGGTACCAAGTCCGCTCTTTTCTTAAGTTGAACATCTATTTGGCTCCATGCGTTATCTATTCTGTTGGAAAGAACTATTATCTTGTTTATGTAATAAACACAAATTCCAGCTACTATAAGCACCAAAATTGCTACTGCTATTATAATTTCTATCATCTTTTCACCTTTTGATAAAATAAAATAAGATTATTGCTAATATAAAGATTAAAGAGATTCCTAAGAGAAAGTAAAAAACTTCTTTTGAAGTTGTTAAAGCTAAAGGAAAAGGACCAATCCAAAATATAAAACCACCCTCTACTTTTGTTTGTTTAGTTTCCAATAATATTAAGAGAGCTCCAATAAAAACTAAAAAAATTCCTAAGGAGATCAAAAGAAAACCTAAAGGAATTGACCGAAATTCCATTATTTATCTTTATGCTGTGCAAAGCTTATTAAACTAACAATCAATAAGAAAAAGTATGAGAGCTTATATAGTTACAACTTTTATAGGAGTTTTTGGTTTAGACGAAAGTAATAATATACTTTCCTTCATTCCTTTTCCTAGGAATTTCGAAAAAATTGCAGAAAAAATTGTAGCTTGTGAGTCCGAAGTTATTGAAGAAGAGAAAAAAGTTCAAAATGAGCTTTCAAAAAAAGGTTTTACTGAGTTTGTTTTTTCTTTTAAGAAAGCTGGTGTTAAAACTGTAGAGACTGGAAATAAGGCAGAAGCTTTTATCAAGCAAAACCTCAAAAAATTGGCAGTAGAAAAAGGTTTTGTTAAAAATGAAATAGAATTTAACCAGTTTTTATCAAAAGTAGGCTCAGAAATCACAAAGTTAAGGATCAAAAAAGCTTTAAGTAAAGATAAGCTTGTTGTACAAGTTAACGGTGCTATAGAAGAATTAGATAAAACTATAAACATTTTTGTTGAAAGGATAAGGGAGTGGTATTCTTTGCATTTTCCTGAGATGGACAGAATTGTTAGTAGTCATGAAAGATACTTAAAAATAATTAAAGAGTTTGGCCAAAGAGAAAAGATAAGCGATAAAGAGTTGGCTCAGTTCAAAAATAAAAGTATTGGGATGGAATTTTCTCAAGACGATATAAAATCTGTTCAAGATTTTGCAGAAGTTGTGATTCGGCTTTATGAAGTAAGAGAAAGGCTAGCAAAGTACCTTGAAAGACTTTTAAAAGAAGTTGCGCCAAACTTTTCAGAATTAGCAACTCCTGTTCTGGCAGCGAAATTTATTTCCAAAGCAGGAAGTTTGGAAAAGCTTGCTAAGATGCCTTCTTCAACTATTCAACTCCTGGGTGCAGAAAAATCTCTTTTCAGGTTTTTGCATGGAAAGGGAAAAAGCCCAAAGTACGGTTTGCTTTTTCAACATCCCTATGTTCAAAAAGCTCCGGCAAAATTGAAAGGAAAGGTTGCAAGACATTTGGCAGCAAAGCTAAGTATGGCTGTTAAAATCGATTTCTACTCAAAAGAGTATAAAGCAGATAAGCTAAAGAAAGAGTTGGAAGAAGAACTAAAGAAAATTTCATCCAAGGGTTGAAAGAATGGAGGCCAAACCTTACAAGTTTGAAGGAGTTTACCTGGTAGATAATAGGATTTGCACTCTTAACCTTACGCCTGGTAAAAATGTTTACGGAGAGAAACTGTTAAAAATAAAAGAAAAAGAGTATAGGGAATGGATTCCTTCACGTTCAAAATTATGCGCTGCGGTTAAAAAAGGTATAAAGTACTTTCCTTTCAAAAAAGGAAGCAAGGTACTTTACTTAGGAGCAGGTACAGGCACAACAATAAGCCATGTAAGCGACATAGTAGGAAAAGAAGGAATAATCTATGCAGTAGAAATTTCTGAAAGACCCTTAAGAGATTTGATAAGGTTGGCAGAAATCAGACAGAACATAGTGCCGATACTAGCAGACGCAAGGCTAACTGAAACTTATGAAAATTTTGTAGTAGAAAAAGTAGACGTAATTTATGAGGATGTTGCAGACCCTGACCAAATTAAGATACTTGTGAAGAATTCGGAGAAATTCTTGAAACAGGGAGGAATCGCTGAAATAGCTATAAAATCACAAAGCATTAGTTCGACAAAACCACCAAGAGAAGTCTATAGAGAGTGCTTACAAGAATTGGGCAAACACTTTGAAATTCTGGATAAAGTTGAGCTCGACCCTTATGAAAAGTTCCATCTTTTTGTTGTCTTAAGGAAGCCTTGAAGCTGGCTTAAGAAAACCACCCATTCTATTGTTAGCAACCCAGTTAACTCTCCACTTAAGCATTTTTCTATCTTCCACAAGTTCAATTTCTAATCTTTTAATTACTTCCATTTTTTATCCCAATCTTGGAATAAAGGTTTTAGAGTATGAATCGGCCCTAAACTCAAGTAAATTTGTTTGGTTTTTTAATTTGAAAACAGTAGACTCAAGAAAACTTCTTCCACAAGTTTTACAAAATATTCTTCTCTCTCCAAATCCATCAATAAACCTTAAAACTCTTCTTGAGTTACAAAGTAAGCACCTCATTTTTCTCACTTTTTAAAATTTAGTTTTAATTTATACATGGCTTTTGGAACCTCACTTCCGATGATTCTAGAAAAAAAGCAAAAATTTGGTTTATTTTTTAAATTAAAAGCAAAAAATTACTTTTTTCCAAAAAATCTTCCCAATTCTTCTATTAATCTCTTTTCAAAAATTTCCCTATTTTTTGTTTTTATACTTGCTCCAGCTGCGTGAGGATGTCCACCCCCACCGTTTAAACCTTTTGCGCATTTTTCCATTATTTTTCCTAGGTCTATTTCCTTACTCCCTCTATACCTTGCATGCACAGCATATTTTTTCCCAACTTTTCTTAAAACAACAAGAACTCTTTCAGGAAACCTACCAGAAAATTTTGTTGAAATAAGAGAAGTGATTTCTCTGTGTTTTGTTTTGATTTCTGAAATCAGAAGGTTTACCTCTTTATATTCCCTTAAATTATCCCAAAAAATTTTTTCACATTTTTTTATCTTTTCTAGGTAGTTTTTAAGAGCTTTTCTCACAAATTTGTTTTCTTTGAATTCTTTTAGTGAATTGGATTTTTCTAACAAGCTAAAAGTTCTTTCAAAACCAATTTCACTTATTATTCCTACAAGTTTTTCTACTTCTTTCCAAACTTTCGTTTTTGGTATATCTTCTTTTTTCCTTATTTTCAACTCTTTGAGCAAATCTTTACAATCGTCAAGACCAAAATCACTTATAGTGCCTATAACAGCTAACCATTTCTCGTTTTTTAGGTCGAGAATTTTTGATAAAAACTTATAAGTTACATAAGATGCTGGTTGATAAATTTTTGGGGTTCTTAATCTTGGGTTAATGTAAACTATTTTTCTTGTGTTAAGGTTTTCCCTAGGAGGATGATGGTCTATAATCAACATATCCTTTCTAAGCTTGACTAATTCTCTTTTCATGTAAGAGATGTCTATGTCTAAGCAGATTATCTTATCAAAAAACCTTACTTTTTTTGCAATTTTTTCAATTTCTTCGTTGGAAGATGCATATTTTTTGTCAATTCCTAAGCCAAGCTTCTTTAAACTTCTAACAAAAATTAAAGCAGAAGTTAAACCATCTAAGTCTTTATGATAAACAAGAAGAATTTTATCAGTAGGTTTAATCTTCTTGAGAAACAAAAAACCTTTTTTAAACAACTCTTCCATATTATTCTTTTTTTTCTTCTGTTAATTTCTTTATAGTTTCTTCATCTAAAAGAATTAACTGTAAAGGTTGAGAAGGTTGAGAAGCTGCCTGTAGGTGAAATTCAATCAAAGAAAGTAAAGTGTCGCAGTAGTGAAATATAAGAGCTTCGAAGTTTCTTGGCGGCGTTGGTCCTGTTTCACCAAAATGTGAAGCTACTATATGAATAACTTCTTCAGGAAAACCTTGATGGTAGAGTTCAGCAACTGCTAGCATGCTATGGTCTAATAAAATTCCTGTATGCTCTAGACCCCTTTCAGTTTTTCTATACTCAAATATTTTCATCAAGTCATGTAAAATTGCAGCAGCTAAAAGGTTGTCTCTATTTATAGAAATCCCGTAGTTTTTTTCAACTGTTTCAGCAACACTAAGACAAAGTTCTGCTAAAGCAATAGAATGGGTTAAGACATCTCTTTCTACTGTTATTTTTCCTGTACCTGTACCTACAGTAAAAGTGCACCTAGCCTCTTCTATTTTCATTTTTGGGTATTTTTTGAAATCTTTATTACTAAGCCTAGGATTTTTAACAAATTCTACTACTTTTCTCCTTAGTTCTTCGTTCTTAATTTTTTCAGCTAGTTCTAACAATTTTTGCATTTTTTCACTTACCCAAATAATGCACTCAATCCTGCTACTGCTTCCTCAGCTTTTTTCTCTTCCTCTTTCTCTTCCTCAGCTTTCTCTTTTTTCTCTTCTGTAGCCGGAGCAGCTACAAAGCTTGGAGCTTGTTTTAATATTTCATCTATGTTTACTCCTTCCAAGCTTGCTACCAAAGCTTTTATTTTGTTTTCATCAGGAGTTAACCCTAAGGCTTGGAATATTTTCTTTATATTTTCTTCTGTTATTGGAAGCTTGGCTGAGTGAAGCAGTAGTGCGCTATACACAACTTCCATTATTTAGCACCTCCAAATTTTTCCAAAGCCAAAGCATTTTGATAAGCTTTAATCAACAAATATTGAATGTTTTCTTTTGTAGGATAATTAATGTTTATAGAAAGATTTAAAGCTTGTTCAAAAGCTTCCTTTAACTTTTTTGGATAAACATTAACTAACTCTAAAATTTCTTTGTTATATATTTTTCCCTTTTCATAGATTGAAACTAAGTTTAATCCAATTCTTATCGGTTGTACTTTTAATTTTCTTAAGACATTTGCTAAATCTTTTGATATTACACTACCTTTTTTAGCAACAACAACATCCTTTTTAACAACAATCTTTCCTTCCTCAACACCTACCGGAATACCAGCTTTTGAGAGTTCACTTATTGCAGGACCTGGAAGTAAAGAAGTTGGCCCTGCGCTTATTTTTATATCCTCACTTGCTATATCACCCTCCTTAGCAAAGGTTGGGAAGCTAAGCTTACTAATTAGAGAATAAATTTTGAAAGCTTCTTCGTTTGAAAGTAAGATTGCAGGCTGATTGGGAATGATTTTTTCAAGTTCTTCAAAATTCTGGAGGTTTAAATCTTTTAAAGCATTAAGCAAAAGAGATTTTTTTAAAACTTTGATAATTCCTCTTCCTCTTATTTCTTTTCTAATTTCTTGAAACTGTTTGCTCGGAAGTTTGAATATATCTATTAACCCAAGAATTCTATACTTTCTTATCATTTCCTTTAGTTCTTCCTTTTTTGCAATTTTTTCTTCTTTCACCATTTTTACACCTCAATTTTTATAGGCTTGCTCATCGTAAGCTTGAGCAAAACTTCACCTATATTTTGTTTACCTTTTGGTAATTTTGCCTTTAAAGCTTCTAAAACAGCTTCTATATTTTCTGCAATCTGTTCATCTTTCATGTTTTCTTTCCCAACTATACACTGAATTACTGGCGAATCCTTTATTCTTATTCTAACAGATTTTTTATAGTTTTCAACAAGCTTCTCTACATTTCCAACTATTATCTTTGGCATCTTTCCTCTTGGTCCAAGGAATTGACCAAAATACTTACCAACTAAAGGCATAAGCTTAGGTTCAGCTAAGAAAAAATCAGTATTTTTGGCAAGCTTTCTTGCCTCTCTTTTATTCTTTGCAATTTTTTCTATGTCTGAGCTTGTTAGAACTTCAGCATTAACATCCTTTATCGTGTCAGAGAAGATAACAACTCTTGCTTCCTTCCCTCTACCATGAGGCAAAACTATATCTTCAGTTATTTTGTTTTCAGGTTTTTTAGGGTCAAACTCTTTAAGGTTAATTATCAAGTCGAAACTTTGCTCAAAGTTTCTCTTCTTAGATTTTTCCCTTAACTCTTTAATTTTGCTTAATATTTTTTCTTTCATTCAAACCTCCTGCCTAAGCAGTGACTAACGGTATATTTAGATATACACACAAAGCTTATAAAACTAACTATTTTTTTTCCAAATTTTCAATCGCTAAAAGTATATTTTCTATTTCCCTTTTTAAGTAAAGATCTTGAATGTTTTCCATTCCTTTAACTAAAAAATGTTTTGCCTTGTAAATTAGGTAAGGATTTCTGTTTTTTATTCTCAAAGATTTAAGAAATTGGTCAAGATAAAGACTTGCATACTTAAGTTCAGTAAAAAGAAAGGCTTCATGGAAGTTTTTTTGTCCGTCTAACAATTCCTTAGTTTTTTCAAGAAAAATTAAGTTCAAGTTCCTGTAAGCTTCTTCATTTAAACTTTTGTAAAGCTCATCTAAATCTTTTGAAATTTTTAAGATCTCACTTTCCAGGTTCCTTTTTTCAATTTTTCTCTTTTTTAAAACACGAGAAAGAAATAACCATGTAACAATACCTAAAACTGAACTACTCAAACCAACAACAAAAAAGCCTGTAATTTCCATCAATAATAAATTGGTTTTATAGAATTTATTTTAAAAGATGGTCCCATTTTCCTTCATCGATTTCTTTTATTATTTCTTTTGGTCTCTTCCCTTCTACTGTAACAGCCATGCTGTTAGCTGTACCAATAACTTGTTTTACTGTATTTTTTAAATCCTTGGAGAGCATGCTTCCCATTTTTATTTTAGCTATTTTTATACATTGCTCCATGGTTAAATTTCCAACGCTTGTTTTTCCACCAGCTTTTTCTTCTTCAGTTATCTTTGCTTTATCTATTCCTAACTCTTTTTTAATTAAACTTGAAGTCGGTGGTAAACCAATTGAAATTTCATACTCTTTTGTCTCTTTATCTATGGTTATTTTCACAGGAACTTGCATTCCTTCATACTCTTTTGTTTTCTCGTTTATCTTCTTGAAAACTTCTCCTATATTAATCTTATAAACGCTAAGTTTTGGAGCAGTTGTCGGTCCAGGAGAAGCTTTTCCTCCCTCTACCATTATTTCAATAGTTTCTTTTTCTCCCATGTTAATCATTTACCTGCTTTTTCTATCATTTTAACAAACTCAACACTAACTGTTACTGGTATTGGCACAGCAACTTCTAGCAATTCTATCGTTACTTCTCTTTTTGTTTTATCATATCTTGTAACCTTTCCCTTTTCCCCTTTGAAAGGACCACCAATAATTTCAACTATATCTCCTTGATTGAGCTCGATTTCTACTGTTCTTGGTTCCAAAAACTTTTGAATTTCTTTAATTTCGACCGGAGCCTTAATTAATCCTCTAACATGTGGAATTGCTTGAACAGCTTTTTCTATATCTTTTATGTCCCCTTCAACAAAAACATAGCCTTTTATTTCTTCTGGATGGACTAAAGATTGAATGTTAAGGTTTTGAGTCCTAGCTTTTGAGGCTATAGCTTCCATTACAATATTTTCCCTTCCGACAACAGTTTTAACAGTGTATATCATTGCTATCACTTAAAACGGAAACATCAAGGCTATCAAATATAAAATAAATCCTATAAAACCTATAAGAGTTATTCCTATAGCACAAATTCTTATAGTTGTTATAACTTCTTCACGCTCTGGCTTTTTACTCGCACTCAATACTCTTTTATAATTTTGAATAGTTTCTTTTATGTTAAGCCTCATGTGCATCTTCTAAATGAACTCTACTCCAAGTATTTTTTCTATATCCTTTCTTTCTTCTTCACTCCATGGCTTTTCTGGACCAAATATTTGAGGTGACTTAACTCCTGTTATTATTAGCAAAGCCCTTACTGTATCTCCTAACTCTTTTGCTATTTGTGCTCCCCAAATTATTTTTGCGTCTGGCGATAACCTTGAGGAAACTGCCTCACAAACTTGTTGTGCTTCCCTTATAGTTATGTCTGGCCCACCCATAACGTTTATCAAAGCCCCTTTTGCACCATTTATATCAACTGTTATTAAGGGATTGTTCAAAGCCTTTTCTACAGCTTCCAAAGCTCTGTTTTCTGTGTCACTTTCACCCATACCAATCATTGCTAACCCACCTTGAGACATTACTGCCCTTACATCTGCAAAATCTAGATTAACTAGACCAGGCTTAGTAACAAGCTCAGTTATCCCTTTTACTGCGTTTACTAAAATTTCGTCGGCAACTTTAAAAGCTGTAGCTATGCTAACATCCGGAACTATTTCTAAAAGTTTGTCGTTTGGAATTACTATTAGGGTATCGACCACACTTTCCAAATTCCTAAGTCCTTCTCTTGCGTTAGCCATTCTTACTTTTCCCTCCATGCTAAAAGGTAAAGTTACTACTGCTACAGTTAAAGCTCCCATTTTTTTGGCTATATCTGCAATTACTGGCAAACTTCCTGTTCCTGTACCTCCTCCTAAACCGCAAGTCAAAAATACCATGTCTGCTCCTCTCAAAGCTTTCTTCAAGTCTTCTTTACTTTCTTTTGCTGCTTCCATTCCTATTCTAGGGTCTGCCCCTGCTCCTAAACCACCTGTTAGTTCTTTTCCTATCAAAACTTTAACATCAGCGTCTGTGTAAAGTAAGTCTTGAGCGTCAGTGTTTACAGCTATTGTTTCTGCTCCAACTATACCAACTTGCATTAATCTTGTTATTGTGTTGTTCCCTGCACCTCCTGCCCCAACTACTTTTATCTTAGTCTTTCTTTTTTCTAACAAGTCTCTTATTTCTTCGTCGTAAGGAGTAACTTTTGAAGGTGCACCAGGCTTTTCTATTATTTGCTTTACACCCATACAATCACTGATTAATTATTCTATGAAATTAAGAATTTATTCTTATTTGAAAACATCTACGAACCTCACTTCCTCTAGCTTTACCCACTCTTTTATAGTGTTTGCTATTCTTTCTTTTACCTCTCTTGTTAAGTTAAAGATTTTTTTAAACTCTATTTCTACGCTTTTTTCCTTTAAGTTCACTTCAAAATCTTCTTTTTCTATTCCAGTAAAGTAAAAAACTATTGATTCAACTTTTTCTTTTGTATCTTTAATTTCTCCAACTATTTCTATTTCATACTCTAAGGTTTTTCCTGCAAGGGGATGATTAAAATCAACTTTTACTCTTCCACCAGAAATGCTGACTATTCTTCCCCTAAAGCCAGCTATGTTTACTATTTCACCAACTTTCGGTTCTATTTTCTGTTCTTTAAAACTTGATAAAGGAATTGTTTGTACTAAAGCAGGGTTTCTTTCACCAAAAGCTTCTTCTGGTTTAATTTCTACTTTTCTCTTTTCTCCAACTTTCATTTCTTTTATAGCTTTATTCAAACCAGCTAAAATGAATTTGGCATCGACTATTATTGGGATTGGTTTGTACTTTATTTCTGGGTTATAAATTCCCTCTTTCTTTGCCAAATCTTCTTTTGTTAAGTCGAATATTTCCCCTGTATCTTTAACTCTTCCTACATAATCTACGTAGACAAAATCTCCAGTGTTCATTTTTTCACCTTCCCTTTACACAAAATACAAAACCTTTGGCCAGGAACTACACACAAGGGACAAACTTTTGCTTTGCAAACAGGGCAAGTGTAGAGTCCTGGCGAATACTTATTGCAAGCTTGGCAATAACCTCCTATTGCTATTTTCATCACCTATAACATACAATAAGAGTTATATACTTAAGAATGTTGGTTACTTAGCTACTAGTTCAGCTTTTTTAATCTCAAAAGTCCCAGAGTAATTTTTATAATTTATTTCAAAATTTTTGATCTCAATTCTTTTCTTGAAAAAAGGAGCATCTACAACACTTGTTTCTATTTCTCCTCCCTCACCAGCAGGGTTTATCTTATATTTTTCCATTAGTTCTTTCAGTTTTTTTATCATTTGAATGTCAATTTCTTTTCCAAGAAAGCTTTCATCAAGAGGGAAGGCGAAGACTCCAGTAATTATTACTTTGAAATTGCTTTCAACAATTTCTTCCAAGAGTTTTACTTGATCTTCACCCCACAAAGGGTTTATGCACTTTAAATCAAGCTCTTTACAAACTTTTTCTATTCTGCTTTTTTGATAATTCGAAGCAATAGCTCCTGTTGCTACCCCTTCAATTTTAAACTTTTCCTTTGCTTTTATCAAGACTTTTTTCAAATCTTCCAACTCTTTTTCTTTTTCTCCTTTTGTTGTTTTTTGAATCAAAGGCAGGCCTATAGCTTTTGCTTGAAGTTTTGTGAGTTTAATATTTGGAACATGAAACATGTAGCTTTCCTTATTTTTTGAAATTAGAGTAATTAGACAAACTACATCATGCTTTCCTAAAACTCTTTTTAAAGCTAAGCACGAATCCTTGCCGCCTGTGAATAAAATTCCAACTCTCATGATATCTCTTTCGAACTTTTTAATATTAAAAAGTAAATAAAAGCTCTTTACTTAACCTTTAAATAAGTTTAGAGCTTAAGGTTAATTATGCCAAAGAGGAAGCCTGAAACGGCTGCAAAAATGACTACATCAAAAATCATCGCTCTCTCTGCAGTAACATCAGCAATAACTGGCTTGGGCTTTCTTCTGACAGCGCCAATACCTTTAATTCCAGGTGCAATACACTGGCGAGTTCTGGCTTTCTTGCCTTGCGTGTTTGGTATCCTCTTCGGAGCTAAGATTGGTTTTATCTCGGGCGCACTAGGAAATACTCTTTGGGCATTACTAGGAGGCTACTTTAACCTAGCAACTCCAATCTTTGATTTGATAGGGGTTGGTCTAACTGGCTATATACCAGGAAAGTTTGTCAAACCTGAGGAGTGTAGAAAGACAAAAGGTTTAGGAAAAGCAGCTTTTGTTTCTTTGATTGCAGGAATTGTAATGGTACCTATAGTTGCAATTGGTTTTGAGTTAGTAGGAGTAGCACCTTTCGGTCCTGCTGTCTACATGCTGGCTTTAAGTGATTTGCCACCTATTCTAATAGGCACACCTATAGTTTTGGCGGCAGTAGTTCCAGCTTTACAAGCAAGAGGTTTACTTAAAGAGCGATGGTAAATTTTAAGAGATGGTGGAAGAAATGGAGAAAATTTTAGTGAAAAATCTAAACTTTAAATATGATAATTCTGGTTTTTGTTTAAAAAATATTAACTTAAGGATAAAAGAAGGCGAGTTTGTTTTGCTCACAGGTCCTAGTGCTTCTGGAAAATCAACTTTAGCCTATTG
Source organism: Candidatus Aenigmatarchaeota archaeon (assembly GCA_038998335.1). Lineage (GTDB taxonomy): Archaea > Aenigmatarchaeota > Aenigmatarchaeia > CG10238-14 > SCSR01 > JAVZHQ01. The sequence continues at coordinate 779,439 of JAVZHQ010000001.1, forward strand.
TTTAAGCGGCATAATACCTCATTGTATAAAGAACGGGAAGATGAAGGGAAATGTTTGGGTTAACGGAAAAAACACGAAAGAGGAAAAACTTAGTGAATTAGCAAGAAAAGTGGGAATGGTATTTCAAAACCCAGAGTCGCAAATTTTTGGTATGACTGTCGAAGAAGATATAGCTTTTGGTTTAGAAAATTTAAATTTCCCAAGAGAAGAGATAAGAAAAAGAATAAATAAAATTTTGAAATTCTTAGAACTGAAAAAATTTAAAGATAAACCACCTGAGTGCCTTTCTGGTGGGCAAAAGCAAAGGCTTGTTATCGGTTCTGTATTAGTCATGGAACCAGAAGTACTGATCTTAGACGAACCTGTTTCAAACTTAGATCCTGAAGGAACACGCATGGTTTTTTCCACGCTTATTTCTTTAAAACAACAGAAAAAAACAATAATCTTGATAGAAAGGAAAATTGAAGGAATACTTCCTTTCGTTGATAGAATAATAGCTTTAAAAGAAGGAAAAATTGTTTCCGATTCAAGTCCTAGAAAATTTTTCCAGAATGTAAAGCTAGTAAATAGCTTAGGTATACAACCGCCTCAAGTAGTTCGTCTCTTTTACAAGCTTAAGGAGAGAGGCTTTAAGCTAGGCCGTTTGCCCTTGACAGTAGAAGAACTTGTAGATGGTATTCATGCTAGCTGTAAGAGTTAAGAATCTATGGTTTAGTTATGGAGAAGAATGGGTAATAAAAGGAGTAAACTTAAAAATCAAACAAGGAGAGTTGGTTTCAATAATAGGACCAAACGGCTGTGGTAAAACAACTCTTGTAAAACATTTTAATGGTTTGCTTAAACCAACAAAAGGAAAAGTTTTTGTGAAAGGGATAGATACAACTCAAGCAACTACGGCAGAGCTTGCAAGAATCGTTGGTTATGTATTTCAGAACCCGAACAATCAAATTTTTTTAAACACAATATTTGATGAAGTAGCTTTTGGACCAAGGAATCTAGGTCTGCAAGATGTAGAAGAATTGGTTTTTTGGAGTTTGAAAAAATTAGGTTTGTTTAAAGACACAAATAAGCCTCCTTTTTTGCTTAGTATGGGGGAAAAGGAAAGACTAGCGATAGCATCTTTGCTAGCCATGAAACCAGAAATCTTAATTCTTGATGAACCAACAACAGGACAAGATAGCAATACTTGTTTAAAAATAGTTGAATTGATGAAAGAGCTTAAGGAAGAAGGAAAAACTATAATTCTTATATCGCATGACATGGAGATTGTAGCAGAGCATTCTGACAAAGTTATTGCTATGAAAAAGGGAAAAATAGTCAAAGAAGGAAAACCGGAAAAAATATTTTCAAACTTTAAACTTCTTGAAGAGCTTTCACTTTATCCACCTCAGTTGTTCAGAGTTGGAAAAATGTTAGGGCTTAGAAAAATTCCTAGGTCGATAGAAGAGTTTGCAAGAGAGTTGAGAATATGAGGTTTGTAAGTTATATAAAGAAAAATTCTCTTTTTCATAAGCTAGACCCAAGAGCAAAACTATTTCTTTGTTTGGTTTTAATTTTGTTAAGTTTTCTTTTTAATCATCCCTTATTCTTGTTTTCTCTTTTTTTGGTTGTTGTATGTTTGAGTTCTTTGGCTAAAATCCAAAAAGAGTTTTTGTTTAGAATAAAACTTCTCACGCCACTTGTTATAATGGCTTTTTTCTTGTGGGCTTTTTTCTACAGATGGAGTTTATTTAAGCATTCAACCGGCGAAGTTATTTTTGAAATAGGTCCACTTCAATTAGATTACACAGGTTTAATGTATGGCTTAGCCATGCCCTTCAGAATCATGGTAATGATAGGCGTTCCTCTCCTTTTTCTTATGACAACTACTCTCAACGAGTTAGTCTTATCTTTAGTAAAGTTAAGATTTCCCTATAAGTTTGCGTTTACTTTTGGTCTTTCTGCAAGACTAATTCCAACTCTTGGTAACGAATTCTTAACTCTAAAAGAGGCTCAAGCTTCTAGAGGTCTGGAGTTAGACAAAGGAAATTTGTTCAAGAGAATTAAATCATACATACCAGTTCTTATTCCGTTGACTTTAAAAGCTTTAGAATTTTCTGACCAAATGAGCATGGCCATGGAAACGAAAGCTTTTGGAGCAAGCAAGGAAAGAGTATTTTATAGAGAGATAAAGATGAAAAAAGTAGATTACTTGATCATTGCAATTTCTTTACTTTCTCTTTTTGCAGGAGTTTTGATGAGGTTTATGAGAATAGGTGTAATAGAGTGAGCTTTGAAGAAAGAGTGAAAATTTATAAAAATCAAAACTCTTACAAAATTAAAATTTGTGGTTTAGAAAGAGAACTACCTATCCGTCAAGTAGAAAAAGGTTTATGGGTAGCTTCAAATCACAGGTTAGTTCTTGGTAGAGATTTAGCTTTCACAAAAACTGTTGGGAAAGAGTTAGCTTTCAGAATTAAACCTTATGAGCCAGAATGTTTGCTTACAGCTGAATCCAAATCTTTACCTTTAGTTTATGAAGTTGCTAGGAAGCTTGAAGTCGAAATGTGTGTTTGTAGGAAAGAAGAAAAAGCTTACATGGGGGAGAAGTACCTCGAAATAAATATAAAATCTATAACAACTGGAAAGCCACAAAGATTAATTTTAGAGGACGATGAGGCAAAAAGGTTAAAAAATAAAAGAGTTTGTTTAATTGACGATGTTGTTTCAACTTACGGAACGATGCAAGGTCTAGAAAAAATCGCTTTAAAAGCAGAAGGTAAAGTTGTTTGTAAAGCTTGTGTATGGTTGGAAGGTCCTTGGTATCGTGGCGAAGATTTAATTTACTTAGGAATTTTACCGATCTTTGTTTTAGAAGAAGAATACAAAAGAATGAAAAAATTGTATTGTAGTTAAGCTGTTTGAGCATTCCTTTGAAAATTCTGACTTATAATTTTTATAACCTCTTATATTTTAATGTAAGATTAAGTTTTATCCTAATATATATTGGTGAGTTGGAAAATGAGAATTGAGGATAAGCTTTATGGTAGTTTAAGGGTAGACGATCCATTAATACCCGAGCTTTTAAATTCAAAACCTCTTCAAAGACTTAAAAGAATAACTCAAGCTGGTTATGTTATTTTTCTCGATTCTACTCATCCTTACGCAAAATTCAAAGTTACAAGGTATGAACATTCGATAGGTGTCTATGCTTTATTAAAGAAAATTGGTGCCTCAAAGTTAGAGCAAGTAGCTGGTTTATTACATGATATTTCTGTTCCAGTTTTCGCTCATTGTATCGATTTTCTTTATGGTAAGGAATTGGAACAGGATTTTCATGAAAGTTTTCATGAAAAAATCCTGCTAAGTTCGGAAATTCCTTCCATTCTAAAGAAATATAAAATGAGCCCTGAGGAAATTTTAGAGAGAAGATTTACTTTATTAGATAACGAACTACCCGATATTTGTGCAGATCGCATAGACTATTCTCTAAGAGATGCTGTTTGTTGCTTAGGTTTAAAAAAAAGTACAGCTAGAAGCATAGTTGATTCACTTACAATTAATAAGGGTGAAATAATCTTCTCAAATTTAGAAGCTGCTAAGCAATTTGGCGAAGTTTTCTTAGAAATGGGAGAGCTTTATTGCAATCCCCTTCAAGCAACGCTTTTTAAACTAGTTTCAGAAATAGTAAGATTAGGTTTAGAGGCTAACATTCTTAAAGAAGAAGACTTGTTTTTGGAGGAGCCGGTAGTATACAATAAACTTGTTAAGGCAAACGATAGGAGAATTAACAACTTACTTAAAGTTATTTCAAACCTAAAGGTGGTAGAAGACCCGAAAGATTATGACTTCTACTTAAAATCAAAAGTGAGATATGTAGACCCGAAGGTCTTATTTGGAAAAGGAACCAAAAGGGTTTCTGAGCTTGATGATAAATTCAAGCAGAAAATAAGAGATTTTATTAACGTAAAGAGTAAGGGGTTTTACGTTAAGATTTGCACGAGTAAAGAGGCTTTCTAAGATTTATTGCCAAACTATTTAAAAGCCTTCCTTATTATATTCTAATTTCTTTTTTCAACCAATCTATTTTTTTCTTTTTGTGTTTCCAAAACAAATCTGTAAAAATGTAGTGAAAAGCCAAACTCTTCCATTTCCCGTATCTTTTTTCAAATAAATCAATTATTTTTTTGTACAGGAACTAACTTCTTACTAAATAAAATTTTGGAAAGAATTTTCTGTCCCCACAATCTTCCTTTTAAATCAAACGTATCATATCTTTTCAAATACTCGCTTAAAATTATTTGAGTGGTCCTGCACCATATAGTTTCATTAGCTTTTCTTTAGCTTCTTCTGTTGTCATTTTTCTCAGTTCAAATTCATTTATCTTCCCCTTTGGCAAAACTATCAGAAATTCTTTCAATCTTTTCAATGGCAATTTAAGGAACTTATCCGACTTGAATTTATTACAAAATTCAGAAATATCTTCATCTAGACCATACCTCCAATTGAGCTCTTTAATAATACTTTCCAAATCATCTTTTACTAGTTTTTCTTGTGAGTAGATAGATAGTTTAATTTTCGGTTTGCTTATAGTTCCTTTATTTTTCATTTTATGCCTAGAAGTCCTTTAAAGTTCATGGGTTGCCAATAAACTCCTTCCTGTCATTCAAAATCTGGAACGGGAAAATGATGTGGCACGTATACCGTACCGTCAAAATTAAATGGTGGTTTAGGAAAAATAGTAGTTACAAATTTCAAGTTCAAATCAATTGTTCTAACCATACTTTTACTTTAAACTTGTAAAAATTAAGTAATTACTCTTTTTTAAATCAAGGTCAATTTAAAGTGAAAAATTTAACTCTATCTTTTTTAAAAAATTTTATGAAAAGAATCAATACTTTGATTTTTGACGTAAGTGGAGTTTTGATCGACGATCTTTACGCGGTATGGCTTGCTGATAAAGATGCTCTTTCTTTTTATGGTTATAACTACTTACCGATCGAAGAGTTTAAACAAAAGTTTAAGTTGCCAATTGCTGAATATTATAGATCGATTGGAATACCTAAGGAAGCTATAGAGAAAGTAGATAGAAAATGGTATGAGTTTTATTCACATTATCAGCATTTAGTAAGAGTTTTTCCCGAAGTTAAAGATGTGTTATCTCAGCTTAAAACCAAAGGCCTAAGATTAGGTATTTCTTCAAACACGCCGAATAAATTCTTAAAAAAACATTTACACAGATTTAAAATGTTACTCTATTTTGATGCAATTGTAGGGAGAGAGGATTGCGACGAAGAAAAACCATCTCCAAAACCAATTTTAGTAGCGCTATCAAAGTTAAATGCAAATCCAAAAACTTCAGCTTATGTTGGAGATATGGAAGAAGATATGATTGCTGGAAAAAAAGCTGGTGTATACACTATAGCTGTAGATAGAAAAGAAGCATATCAACCAATTTGGAAATTGAAATTGCATAACCCAGATTACATTATTACCAACCTAAATGACCTGTTGAATATTATTTAAATTATTCTTTTATTTTGGGTTTGAAGCAATCTTTGAGATTTTTCATTATCAAATTTTCAACTTCTTGTCCTTTCAACTGTTAGACAAAAATTTATTATGAAATTTTCTTATCTTAAAAGTAATCCGTAAGCAAAATTAGTTCAGAGATTTTGAAATCTTTCACAATAGTTATGAATATCCACTTTCATATTCTGCACTCAGCTTTCCAATTTCTTTAAGACTGGTGCACTCCGTTAGAAGAACGTGCAGGGGCTGGGATTTGAACCCAGGAAGGCACTAAGCCACAGGATTTCCTATCATCTTGAAATCTAAACTTAAGGCAAGCTTAAGTCCTGCGCCTTTGACCAGACTTGGCTACCCCTGCCTACTTTAAAATATAGTTTGAAATAAAAAGTTTTTTACTTTTTAGTATGTTAGACGTCTAACAAAAGCAAAATCAATTACAGGTTTTAAATTTAAATACCATCAAGATTGTTGTATAAAAATGTAAGACTTTAAGAGTAAACTTTACTTGATTTTCTTTAATTCTTTTCCAAATTCCTTTATCTTTTTACTTAAAGCTTCTATCGCTTCAAAAACTATTTCCTCAGCAGTTAAGCCAGAGGTTGTTTCCACGTTAAAGACAAAAGTATCTTCCAAAGCCTCAACTTTTATTGCTTCTTCAGGACAAACTTCAAGACATTGCAAACATAAATTACAAGATTTTTCATCAGTTACTATTATCTTCCCATTCTCAACTTTTAAAATTTTTCTTACACATTTTGCTACACATTTAGCACATTTTTCCCCTTTACATTTTCTTGTGTCTATAGAAATAGCAGGCATATTCTTATAACTAGCTACAGAGGCTTGCCATTTTGCATGCTCTTTTCCAAAACCAAGCTGAGCTGTTGCTTCAAATTCCAATTCTTCATTTTCAAAAAGTTCAATTATGGGAATATTGTCAAAAACAGGATAAACATCTTTATTCTTTGATTTTAAATCACCAGAATAAACCATGCAAGGACCTTTCTTCTTAAGAACAAACTTTACTTGACATCTGCTACATCCTTTCCCTTCACACTTGCATTCACTTGGTAGTTCATAGATATTACTTTCAAACTTCAAAGGAATTTGTCCAAGTCTGTTCGCTATTATTTCGTCTTGTAAAGATGAACTATTCTTAAGAAAATCAACGAACTCTATAGCCATTGTTGGTATTTCCATCATCATAACTCTTCTCAAAGAATTTGCAAAGCCTGGAGTTATACCGCTTATAACAAAACTAATCTCAGGCTCACTTTTCTTTAAAATTTTTACTTCCATCAAACCACTATAACTCTACTTTTTTCTTTCCAACTATTTAATTTTTCGCTTAAACCCTTCTTCCCCTTCTTCCACCTTTTGCACGCATTCTTCCATGGATTATAGGAGTCACATCTTCTATCATTCCAATTTTTAAACCAGCTCTTGCCAAAGCTCTTATAGCAGGTTGGGCTCCTGGTCCTGGAGACTTGCTTTTTGTCCCTCCGGCTGCTCTTACTCTTATATGCACACCAGTAATTCCTTTAGCTAAAGCTTCTTCTGCAGCTTTTTTTGCTGCAAGCATCGCAGGAAAAGGCATTCCTTCCTCTCTGTCTTTGTCTGTCATCATACCACCAGAATACCTTGCTATGGTTTCTGAACCAGTAATATCAGTAATATGAACTATTGTGTTGTTAGTTGTGCTATAAATATGAGCTATTCCCCATCTTTCCTTTTTTTCTTTTTCTTCCATCACTTCACCTTTACTTCTATCTTCTCTTCTTCCCCCCTTCTAACAATATAACTTGGATAAAGAACTTTTCTTCCGTTTACAAACACATGTCCATGAACTATTAATTGTCTAGCATGTTTAATGGTATTTGCTAAACCTTTTCTAAAAATAACAGTTTGAAGTCTTCTCTCTAAAATGTTCTCAACAGTTAAGCTCAAAACATCATCTAAACTTGCCTTTTCATCTAACAAACCAAGTGAGTTCAACTTTTTAATCAATTCCTTTTCTTTTTCCTTATCTTTTTTTGCAGCCAAATCCCTTGCTATTCTTCTGTATTTTCTTAATATAGCTTCTGCTCTCCATAATTCTTTTTTCCTTTTTAAGCCATAATCCTTCATCATCTTCTTTTCCTTTTCAATTCTTTCTTTATCCCAAGGTCTTCTTGGAACTTCATACTTCTTTCTCTGCCTTTTCATTTAATCACTTCTTTTCTTCCTTTTTTTCTGTTGCAATTCTAACAGCTTTTCTTATAACACCAACAACCCTTCCCTTTCTGAAAGAGCTTCTTGTTCTTTGTCCTCTCACTGGCAAGCCAAGCATATGTCTTATTCCCTTATAAGTCTTCAAGTCAATCATTCTCTGAATATCAAATTTCCTCTGGATTTCAACATCAGCCCCTGACAAGTGTATATCTTTGCCTGTTTCTCTGTTCTTTCTTCTGTTCAATAAATAAGGCGGAATTCCATAACTTAAAGGATCTTTTATTATTTTTTCTATTTTTTGAACTTCTTCTTCACTCAAATTTCCAAGTTTTGTTCTTTGGTCAATTCCAGCAACTTCACAAACTGCTTTACTAAAAGTAAAACTAACTCCTTTTATTCCTTTTAAAGCATACATCAAAGGTTTTTCTCCATCCAAATCTGTGTTTAAAATTCTAACAATTTTTCTAACTTTAACTTCCTTAGGTTTTTTAACCTCTTCCTTAGGCTTTTCTCTTTCCTTAGGCTTTTCTTCTTCTTTACCTTTTACCTTTGTTACTCCCATTTTCTCTTGCCTATAATCTTTACACGCGTTTTTAAAACTTATAAATTTAAAATGGACCGGCCGGGATTTGAACCCAGAACCTCCACCATGCCAAGGTGGCGATCTACCGTTGATCTACCGGCCCATTAGCTAATTCTTCTTAAATTTTCTATATTATCACAACTTTTTTTAACATGACATCCTAAGCATGCTCTTCTTTCTAAGTTCTGCATTTTTCCCTTTTCTGGTATTGTTTTGCTTTTGCAAACCATTTCTATTTCATTTTTATATTTTAAAAACTTTTTTTTCATATTTTCGTCTATGTTTATTTTCACGAGCGCTTTTGATTCAAAGAATATCAAATAACTTTTATTAATTTTTTTTCTAAAAAATTCTTCAAGTAGTATTGCCTCACCAACACTTTGTAGCAAATGCTCTTCTTTTATCCCTTTGCTACTAAGCTTGCCCAACTTTATATCAATAGGAACGATTTCATTTTCCTTTATTCCAATAATGTCTGGCGTGCCAGTTAAACCGATTTTTAAAGAGCAAAGTGTTTTTTCTGTGAACAAATACTTAAAATTCTCTTCATCCAAAAGATCGTAAAACCTTATAATAAAATCTTTCAAAGCTCCTTTTGTTAGGTTTGTTTTCTCTTCATACTTTTTTAAAGCACTTTCAACACTATAATCAATAACATTTTCTATAGGCCTTTTCATTATATTTTTGATAAAGATGTTTAGAGCTAGATGAATTACTTCTCCATCCCAAGTCTTACCTTTTTCTTCTTTAAATTCTTTAGCTAAAACAATTTTTTCTAAAAAAAGTCTTCTTGGACATTGATAGAATTTGCTTACTTCTAATGGTGTAACAAAAAGTTTTTTGTTTTTACTAGATAAGAACCTTATTTTTTTTGCAATTTCTTCAACATCTTTAATTTCTTCCCTCACTTTTATTTTTCCTTCCTTACCTTCAATTGCTTTTTTCTTTTCAAGTTCTTGTAACATTATAAAAAGCAAGTCAGATGAACCAATGTTCTTAGCAATCATTTTGATTAAAATATCCTCAAGCTTAACTTCTTCGTTTAAGTAAAAGTTCAAAATTTGTGCGATTGTATAAATATCTTTATCCTTAAACTCAATTCCAACCTTCATTTAACTCACAGAATTATTTTTTAGAAACCCACTTCAACTTTTTTGGGTCTCTCCCTAAGAGATAATTTTTTTCACACTTTGAACCGCAAAAATAAAGAATTTCTCCACTATTTCTTACAAACATTTTTCCTTTATTTATCTTGAAATTTCTACTACAGAAACTGCATTTCATAAAATTACCTTTCTTCCATCTTTGCGGCAGTTTCCATCTCTGTTTCTCTAAGCATCAGTATATCTCCAATTCTTATCGGCCCTATAACATTTCTTGTTAAAACTTTTCCTTTATCAGGACCTTCTAAAACTTTACATCTTACTTGAGTAACGCCTCTAACTCCAGTCCTTCCTAATATCTGTAAAACTTCTGCAGGGTAAGCATCTTTTGCCATTTTTATCCTTTAATTTCTGAAATTCTTTCTACAATTTCTTTTAAGCTTTCTTTTGCTTCTCCAGGTTCAACTATACAAACAGATGCAGCAGCAACATCTATTCCAGCAGCCCTTCCAAGTTCTTGCTTGCTAGGAACGTATACATAAGGAATTCCTTTTTCTTCACATAAACTAGGAAGATGCATTACAATTTCTTCTGGCTCAACATCTTCTGCTATTACAACTAACTTCGCTAAACCTTTTTCTACAGCTTTTGTGGTTTCGTTTGTTCCTTTTTTAACTCTTCCTGTGTTTTTTGCAACCTCAATAGTTTGCAATACCTTATCACTTAAGTCTTTTGGCACGTTAAATTTAACATAGGCTTTCGGCATACCACCACCTCATGCCACTATCAAATTCTATACATATTACAAGGTTTATATACTTTTTGTATTCTAATTAATAACTTTTCCAAAAGAATAAATATGAAAGCATTTTTTTAATGGTTATTTATGAGCAAAAAATAAAACAATCTTATCTTCACTTACCTCATCAACCCTAGCAAAACCTATCCTTTGAAGCTGAACTATTTCATCATTTTTAACCTTTTTAATTTCAGGTTCTGCTATCCCTTTTTTAATCTTGCCATCTGGCATGACCAATTCAACATTAAAATTTGGTTCAGAAACCCATTGTATTTTTTGGGTTTCCATCCTTATTTTTTCACTAATAAACTCTGCGTTTTTCTTCAGCTTAATAGAAAAAAGATTTATTAGTCCGACTTCCTTATTTCTAAATTTTTTCAAATCCTCTTTTTCAACAAATATTTCATCAGTTTTTACAGGTAAAGTTCTATAACCTCTTTCAGGAAAATCGGGATGTAATGGGATTTTAACTTCCTTTATCAAAGGAGCGTTTCTCACAGAAATTTTTTCAGGTTCTAAAACTACAAAGTATCTGTTCGCTTCTGCATCGATAATCTTTCTATTTTCAGCATACAGAATTTCTGCAGGTACGGTAACGTCTGCTAAGCTTAAACCCATGTTAACTATAAACTTTCTTATAGCTTCTGGTTTTATTCCCCTTCTTCTCAAGGATTGCAAACTCCATGTTCTTGGATCATCCCAACCAAAGAATTCACCCCTTTCTATAGCTTTTCTCGCTTGAGTTTTGCTTAACTTCATTTCCTTTATGCTTAGTAAGCCATAATGAATGAAAACAGGTTTTTTAAGTCCAAGCTTGTTCCATATGAATTCTTCTACCATATCTTCGATTACCAAGTCCTTTCCTCTGAGAATATGGGTAATTCCTAATAACTGATCGTCAACAGCCCAACTAAACTCAAGAAGAGGCCAAACTTTATACTTCTCACCAACTCTTGGATGTTTTCTTTCTACTATTCTAAAAAGAACTCTATCCCTGAAAGCAGGGTTAGGATGTTTCATATCAGTTTTCAACCTTAAAACTGCCTCACCTTCGCGATATTTTCCACTTAACATTTTTTTCCATTTTTCCAAGTTTTCTTCTTCACTTTGGTTTCTATGCAGGCATTCTTTCCCTAAGCTCCTGTTTTTTCTTAAAGTTTCTGCGTCGCATTCACAAACATAAGCCAAACCTTTTTTTATCAACTCTTCTGCATGTTTATAAAATATTTCTAATCTATCCGACTTGTAAATGGTTTCGTCCCATTTCACACCAAGCCATTTTAAACCATCAATAATCATATCGTAAGCTTCTGGTAGAACAAACTTTTCTTCTGAACCAATGGTATCATCTATAACCAAGAGCAACTTTCCCTCATATTTTTTCACGTATTCGTCATTAAGTATAACCATTCTTGCATTTCCTATGTGTAAAGGACCAGAAGGATAAGGAGCGAGCCTCATGACCACTTTGCCAACTTCAGCATTAGGTAATGGAGGTAGTTCCTTTTTCTCTACCTTCGGTTTTTCTATTTCAACTCCAAGTTCTTCCAGCTTCTTTTTTTGTTCTTCCAAGCTTAAAGAATTCACTTCCTTTACAATTTTTCTTATTTTTTCAACTAATTCTTTCCTTTTATCTTTTAATTCTGGTTTTTCCGCTAGAATCTTTCCAAGCACAGCATCGACTTTAGCCTTTCCTCCATATTTTACTGCGTTTATTAAACAATGCTTCAGTATCTCATTTTCCATAACTATAAGAAATAAAAATAAAAAGAAAAAGTTAACTGAGACTCAGTTTATTGATTTAGCTTTTTGCGACGCTTCTATAGAGAAATGTTACAAATCCTTAAGGTTTTTCGCTCTTCGTTTCTTACTTCTTCCCTATCTCTTAATGTCAAGCCTTTCCATTCTCCTCTTACTGGTCTTGTTTCCATTCTTGTTTCATTTCTAACTTCCTTGTGAACCTTTCCCAACCCAGGGTTTTGTAGAGGTATAGAGTTAAATTTATAGCAACAAGGTTTCTTAAAAGTTATCAAGTAATTTTTAAAATCACCAGAAATGCTTGAGCCACAAGCAAACTTTTGGGTCAATAATGTGAGAACACTTCCGTCATCGCTTTTGTAAAAAAAGATTTTTGTACCTTCTGGCTTTGTGATGTTTCCGATTTCTTCCATTTTAAAGACATCGTTGCCTATTACTAGATAAATATTTTTTTCATTTCCGTATTCCATGACCAGAAAGGCAGCTTGTTTAGTTTCGTTTGTTGTTTTATCAAAAGCTACCCCTTCTAGCACTTCAGTTTTTGTAAAATTAGGTTGAGAAAAGCTTAACCGAGTTTCAGAAGCTTTTGCAACTGCTAAGACTCCTATTACGCTTATTATAGACAACCCTAAGACCAACATTTTTTTATTCATCTTTTCACCTTTCAAAAATTTTAAAATGAAACCTTATTAAATCAAAAGATTTTTTTGGGTCTTCACCCTAAATCTTTTTTAAACTTAAAAACATTTTGAATAAAAGATAATTATGGAAGAAGAAGTGAAAATTTCAAGAGAGTTTTTAAAAACAATAAGTGTAGATACTAGGGTGGACATTCTAAAAGCTTTAGAAGAAAGGCCGATGACAGCTTCAGAACTTTCCAGATTTCTGAACAAGCATGTAACAACAATTTCAGAGCATCTAGAAATTTTAAAGAAGTCAAACTTGGTAGAAAGGGTAGAAAGACCTGGAAGAAAATGGGTCTATTATAGATTGACAAGGGAAGGTAAAAGGATTCTTCACCCATCATCTTACCGTTGGGTAATGGTTTTGTCGGTATCTTTTATAGCAATTTTAGTAGGACTTTTTATCTGGAATGTAGAAGCTTATCCTGGTGATTTTCTTTATCCTGTTAAGCGTGCAAGAGAAAGCTTAGAACTTTTCTTTACATTAAGCGAATCGGAAAGGGTTGACAAATATATCAACCTAGCAGAGGAAAGACTTAAAGAAGCAAAAGTATTGATAGAAAGAGGGAGGGAAGACTTAGCCAAAGAGATTGTAAGTGAGTATACAAAACAAATAGAAAGAGTGGGAAAAGAAGTTAAAGAGAAAGCAACTTTCTCTAACTTAGAAACTCTTAGTGAATCAACCTCAAAAACAATCTTCATGCTTCAAAATCTTAAGGTAAAAGCACCAAAATTAAGTGAAGAGATAAACTTAGCTTTAAACGTTTCCTTAGAAACTCACAGAGGAGCTGTTAGGCAACTAGGAAAAATTACTGGAAGAGCTTATTCTTCTGCAATCCCTTAAGCATTTATTATTGAGGCGTAACCAACTACAGAGCCAAACTCTTCTGTGATGTTACCAGAAGTAGCATACTTAAGAAGTTTCATTTTTTTGACTTTCATTTCTTTTGCTACGACAATTGCTATTGCTATTGGGCCAAAACCACATACGCTTGCGTTTTTTTCATTTACTTTCTCAAAAAATTCCTTTTCATCAAGTTTTATTATCGATTTAATTAAGCCTAAGTCAGTTTTTTCTGCTATTTCTTGGGGAACATAGTGTGAAAAATCTGAACTAGCTATTAAGCATAATTTTTCTTTCTCTTTTTTCATTAAGTTAGCTATGGCTTTTCCAATTATTCTACAGCTTTCTAAAAGAGTGTCGTCAGCAAACTCGTTTAAAACACAAACGGGAATAAACTTAAAATCATTTCCAAACCTGAATTGCAAGAAAGGAAGCTGAACTTCGATAGAATGCTCATACTGATGTGCTAAAACATCTTGTTCTAAAATTTCACATTCTTTAAAAAGTTTTTCTGCCATGTTTTCATGGATACTTACTCCTCCCAAAGGTGTTTTCCAGATACCAGATTTCATTAGAGCAAACTTCGATCCCATTCCTGAATGGTTTGGCCCAATAATTATAAAGTTCGCTTTATCAAGCCTTGAATAAACCCAAGCAGCAACAGGTCCAGAATAAGCATAGCCTGCGTGCGGTACTATAGCTGTTATCACTTTTTGCTTTTTTATACTTTTTGGTCCCAATTTATGATTGAAACAGTAGTTTATTTCTTTCTTTAGAGATTCAGGGTTAATGCTATAAAAACTTCCTGCTACTACGGGCTCTCTTAAGATCAACATCGGTATTCACTTTTAAAAATTATCTTTTAAGCTAATATGTTTTTTGTCTTGTTTCTTTTTATTTATATTTTTCCAAATATATTTTTTTATATTTAAATATTCTGGAAACTATATAATTTGAAACATTTTTTAAAAATATTTTTTCTGCACGAATATTTTTTTAAACAACTTTCAAATAATATACTTCAAAATAGCTATATAACTAACTATAAATATATCTTTTTCACTAAATTATAATTGGAGTGTGAGAAGCTTTGGTCAAAGAAAAGTCTGCCTCAAGACTCTTCTTGAGACAAAAACCTGTTAAACTTCTTGTGAGTTTAAGTTCAGGGCCAAAGTATGCCACAATTCTATCAAAAGAAATAGATTGTACCTATTCTCACACAGTAAAATTGCTCGATCAATTCAAATCTTTTGGTTTGGTTGAGTTTGAAAAGAAGGGAAGAATAAAAACAGTTACTCTTACTGCCCTAGGCGAGGATCTAGCTAGTGCTGTAGAGAATGTTTTAGCAAAACTTTCCAAACTTAAAGAAAAAACACAAGAGAAGTAGTATGTCTGAGATACTAGTTCTTGTGGACGAGCTTGATAATATAATAGGTTTTGATACAAAGGAAAATTGTCATTTGGGTGAAGGGAAGTTGCACAGAGGTTTTGTGGTATTTCTTTTTGACGAAGAAAATAGAATTCTTGTACAAAAAAGAAGTGAACAAAAAACTTTGTACAACGGCTTTTGGGACGCTTCTGTTGCAAGCCATCCTCTTAAAAAGGAAGATAGAATAGAAACTTATGAAGAAGCAGCAAGAAGAAGGTTAGGTGAAGAGTTAGGAATTTATAAAGATGTTTTGCTTGAAAGGATTTTAGATTATGTTTATTATGCACCTTTTGGAAAATATTCAGAAAGAGAGTTTTGTGTCTTATTGAAGGGAGAATATGAAGGTGAAGTTAATCCAAATCCGAATGAGATAGCAGCTTACAGATATTTATGTATCAGAGATTTAAGAAAAGAGATAAAGAAAAATCCTTATGCTTATACTCCTTGGTTTAAAATCGCTTTTGAAAAGTTTCTTAAAACTTTTTAGAAAAAAAAGCTAATAATTATAAGTGGGAGTAAAAGAGTTTTTTAAACCAACTTGGAAGAAAATAATAATTTTTGCTGTTATATTTACTTTTACTTCGATTACAGGAATTCTTTACGAAAGTGTTTCTTTACAAAAAGGTTCGATTGTGCTTGTAGGTTCACCTTTACCTTACCTTGTTAGCTGCAATAAAGCAAAAACAGTTTGCCCAGAATTGTCAGTTGCTTTCAATATATTTGCCCTTCTTGGGGATGTAATTTTATGGTATATAGCTGCTTGTGCTGTTTGCTTACTCTTAAGGTAAACTTTTAAGGGTATCTATTTCTAAACGTTTTTAAACAAAAAGTTTTTGGACTTTAAAAATATTATACGAACTTTCTATATTTTATTTATGGAAGAACTAAAAAAACTCGAAACTGAACTTAAGATAAGAGGCTTTTCAGATAAAACAGTAAAGGCTTACTTGTTCTGGAACAAAAAATTTTTGGAACAAGTTAAGAAAAAACCAGAGGAAGTTGGAGAAGATGATGTGAAAAGTTTCATAGCACAAAAAATCTCAGAAAATGTTTCGCCTAAATCAATAGTTTTGATTAAAGCTGCACTTAAATTTTTTTACCATGAAGTTTTAGGCAAGAAAGTAGTCAATTTCAAAACACCAAAAATCTCAAAAAGTTTGCCGATAGTTCTAACAAAAGAAGAGGTAAAGAAGCTTATAAACTCTGTAGAAAACAAAAAACATCAACTTATAATTAAACTTCTTTATTCTTCCGGTTTAAGGTTGAGCGAGCTAGTTAATCTTAAAGTTGGAGATTTGGAATTGGACGAAAATATTGGCTGGGTAAGAGGAGGAAAAGGAAAAAAAGATAGGTTATTTATCATTTCAAAAAAGCTTTGTGAAGAACTTAAAAGTTTGGTTGAAGGAAGAAATGAAGAAGAATTTCTCTTTCCTGGAAGGAAAGGAAGGATGTCTGAAAGGAATATCCAAAAAATAATTAAAATTGCAGCAAAAAAAGCAGGAATAGATAAGCCTGTCCATCCTCACACTTTGCGTCACAGCTTTGCAACTCACTTGCTAGAAGCAGGAGAAAACATAAGAAAAATTCAAGAACTTTTGGGTCATTCTAATTTATCTACAACTCAAATTTATACTCATGTTTCAACAGAAGAATTAAAAAAAGTGAAAAATCCTCTTGATGAGTTATAGGTTTAATTTTATTTTGAATGTTTTTCAGCTATATCTCCAGCAATTGGTAGTTTATATTTTTCTCCTTGATAACTCTTGATTATCAAAATTATCCAGAGAGCAAATGTAAGAAGGCCGATTAGTGTTGAAATAACCCAACCCGCAACTGGTATTAGATTAAAGAAAATAGCGACAACTGTTAAACCTAAGAATGTTATTATGGATTGCAACGCATGAAATTTTACAAACTTACTCTTGTTTTCTAGGATAAGAAATATTAGACCTGTTATCCACCCTAGAACATAGCAAAGTGCGCCTTCTACATTTTCTTCTAAACCCAAGCTGGTTTTCTCTTTTTTTGTTTTCTTCATAAATTTTATTTGATTGTTAACTTTATAAGCTTAGAATTTTTTCTTTGTTAGACGTCTAACATTTAGGAAATTTTTAACAGTAAAGTAATCTTATTATTATGCTCCAGTTTGAAATTTTAATTTATACAACTTTTGCAACAAGCTGGATATTTTTAGGTATAACTTCAGTTTTAATAGTTTTTCATCTTTACAAAATTTTGAAAGAACATGAAGATATTTCCATGGTTTCTTTTCTCTTAAATCCAAGAGAAACCTTTACTGACATAAAAATTGCTTATTTTGCTTGTTTGTCTGTATTTTTAGGTTTCTTGTTCGCTATCCCATCTTCTCACACTTACCTTACTCAAAATTACCTTTATTACTTTTTCATCCTGTTTCCTCTTTTTGGTTCGACTATATTTGCTTTTTTAATGTTTTTAATAGCTTTAAGGTGGTTAAGGAGGTTTAAAAGGTATGCTTGAATTTTTTTATACTGTTGCTTGGTATGCGATAACTTCTTTAACTACAGTACTCTCTTCCATTCTTTTTTATTATTCATCGCAATTATACAGAAACTTTAAGAGAAGCAAGAATTTTGCACTTCTCATGTTTTTTACAAAACCAAAAATCCCAGAAGCCTTCAAAAAACTATGTTTTTTTATGTTTTTATTTTTGGTTTTAATGGTTTTTGCCATATTTTTCCTTCCTTATTCTTTATTGTTAGCTTGGATAGGTGCTGACATAGTTTTACTAGGTTTTATCTCTTTTTTTAAAACTCTAGCAGAAAATACAAAAGAGTGATTAAACAAATTCTAAAGCTCTTTTAACAAAAAGTTTAGATTTAAGCAAGAATAAAAGAATGTCATGACTAACTTTTTCTAACGTTCTATTAGTCTTGAGGAAATTAGTGACCAAATCATGTTTCTTTTTAATTTTTAAAATTTCTTCTATAAGTCTTGGTTTGTAATTCTTGTTAACTATAATTTTTCCTACATCCTCACCAGAAACCATAGCAGAATATATTCCTCCCCCGGTAAGACTTGAAGCAAAACCAGCAGCATCTCCAATCAAAAATCTATTACCAAATTTATATCCACAATATTCGTAACTTATGGGCGCAACTTCAAAATTCGCGTCTTTTATATTTATTTCTCTTTGTTTGCACCAATTGTCCAAGTTCTCCTTCAATTTTTTTGTAGGAATCGAACTCGGGTCACAACCTGCTCCAACTGATGTAATGTTTTTATGCGGCGCAACCCAGCTATACCAAATACCAAAAGATTCTGCATCATAATGAATTTCAACATCTTTAAACTTTTCTTTCACCCAATACTGAAGTCCAATTCCAAATTTTGTTTTCAGGCCTAAACTTTTTCTTACGATGGAATTGCTTCCGTCAGCGCCAACCAAATAGTCAAAGTATATTTTTTCCTTGTTAGAAATTACATAATCTTTGCCGACTTCTGAAACATTGTAACCAAAAAGAACTTCATACCCAAGTTTTTTTATTTCTCTATACATACATTCACTTAATTTTTTCCTGTTTATGGTTGCAACAAATGGTGTTTCTAGCTCAACCTCGATTTTTTTATAAGGTGTAGTAAAAACTACCTTTCTGAACTTTCTTTCAAAAACTTCTTCTGGCAATTTTATGTAATTTGTTCTTTTATTAAAAACCCATAAGCCAGTACAAATTTTTCTTTCAATTTTTTCAGATTTTTCAAGAACTAAGAAATCTTCGTCGTTTTCAGCTAAAATTTTTGCGCATCTTAATCCTGCTGGGCCAGCACCAACAATAACAGTTTTATATTTCATAAGATATTTATTTTCTTTAAATTTTAAAAGAAATTTGTTTTAAGTTAGACGTCTAACATTCAAGAAAATTTTAATCCTGCGCATAATCCTTTAAATTTTGCGTCTTAATCTCGCTACATCGATGATAACAGCTTTATGTTTCATAATTGTAATCCAACAATTTTGACTCTCCTAATTGATTTTACTTCAAAATTTCTTTTCTATCATCCTTAGTTAAAGTAAAAATTGAATTTTGGTTTGTAAATTTCTAAAATAATTGAAACATTAGAAAATTCTTTTATTCTTTTTCTTGTTTCAAAATAAACTCTTTCAGCTTTCATAAATTCAGCAGCACACCATGTTAAAGGTTTAGGGCAATATTTTGGTAAAGAACCGTCAAAATCAATCTGCTCAGGGAAATAGTAAACGTTTGGTATTTTTCTCATGTAGTTAATCCATTTTTTTGCTCCTTTTAAAGCTTTAAGAGCAATCTCATATGCTTTTACTTCAAAAGCATTTCTTGCTAGGTAACAATAAGCTTGAGTTATTAAAGCGCAACCCATAGGCCAAGGTCTTCCGCTTCCCTTTCCACTTATCGTTTCACCATTCCAAAAATCATCCTTATACCTTAAAGGAATTTTCACACCTTTTACTTTAACGCAAAGTTCTTCTTCAACTTTTTCTAGAGTAGATAAAATTCTTTCCAAATTTTCTTTTTTCTTTAAAAATTCTAACTCGCTTTCAAAAAGTATGTTTAAGCCAAGGACAACTTCTAAATCAACGATTCTTTCTGAAGGACTTTTGACAAAACTTTTTATTTTTTTGTCGTAAAAACTTTCTAAACTTTCAATTAGTTCATCCAGAATTTTCTTGTCTTCTTTGTTTTCCCCAAAAATCTTTTCAGCACATTTTATACCCCATATAAGTGCAGAAGTTGTGTAAAAGAAGTAACCTTTTTTCTGTTCCCAAACATCCACGCTAGGTTTCTTACTTTTTATCTGTTCTAACAAAGCTTTATAAGACTCTTTTAATTTTTTTAAGTCAACTTTTAATCCTTTAATTATTGAAACAACTACAAACCTTAAAGCATCCTGATCTAATTGCCTATTAGAATCGCCGTTGCACCAAGCATTAGGGTCTGGCTTGCCATCAACTTCATACCTTTGATAGAATAAACCATTATCAGTTGGTAAGTTTAAAACAAACTCTGCTATTTTTCTTGCAGTTTTTCTGTCAAAGTTTTCAAGCTCCAAAGCAACAAAGAAAGCATCTCTTGGCCAAACATGAAAGTATTCTTTGTGCTCAAACCCAGGTCCTTCTAAAGCAGCAACTAAGCTATGGTTTTTTCCTATGTTTTTTGTTATCGTTTCCAAGGCTATTTTGATTATTTCTGTCATTTTATTACTGTTTGATAGTTACTATTATTTAAAAATTTCTATGTTTCACTACAGAATAGTGAAAAATTATTTTAAAAGCAATACACTACTATTCTTTTTAGAAAGCTCATAAAGGAGTTTTTTTGTTCCTTTTTCTAGAGAAGAAAGTCTACTCTTAAGGCTGTAGATGGTATCTTTACTTGAGTAAAACTCAAATACTGGATCCTTAAAAACTATTTCCATATAATTTCTACAATCTTTAAGTGCGTTTGCATAGTTCTGTAATACTTTCTTTAGCTCTTCCGGGATTCTTTCTTCTTCAATTTTTTTAGTATCTTCCTTAAGCATAGAAAGAACTTCCTCGCAGGTGTAGCAAAACTCTTCAAAAGACTTTAAAATCATTTCAACCTTTCCCTTTTCCTCCACTTTACTTTCTTCTCGAGATACGATTCCTCTTGAGGCTGCAAGAGTTTGTTCTCTTAACTGTTGATAAAAAGAATGAATATTAGTTTTTGCGTCGTTTAACCTATCAAAAACTCCTATATAGTTCATTTTTCTTCTTTCTTCCATGTATAAAAATAGAAAAGTAAAGTTTAAATATTACTTTTTCTATTATTATTTATTAGTGGTGACATGGGAGGTTTAGGAGTTCCGCCTGAAAAAACAGCTGAAAGAATTAATGAAATACTCTCTAGAAGAAAGTCTTTACCAGCTTATATCCAAAAGATTCAGGAAGAAGATGTTTTTGCTACTTTAGCCTTGGCTGGAGGAGAAGCTTACATAGAAGATATAAAATGGACTCTTGAAAGTTTGTTCGGGTATAAAATAGAAAAAATAGAGGATTTAGAGGACTTTTTGAAAGGATACAGAGGTATGGGATTGAATTCAGAATGGGATGAAAAGAGAGAGAAAGATTATTGGAAGCTCGATAAAACATTCTTCAAGAAACATCAAAAAGAAATAGAGGAAAGAATGAGAAAAGCCTTGGGCTATCAAAAGTCTGGGCTAGAAGCGCTTTTTAGCGAAGAGGAAGAAGGAAAAGAAATAGACCTTTGGGGCAATTATAAAGGTAAAGTATGATAGAAAATCCAAAAATTAAATCAATGGCCCTACAAAATCCAGGTTGGAAGCAATTTTGACAAGAAAGTAAGTATATATATTTTATAAAAAATAGCAATTTGTTATAAGATGAAGAAAGTATATTGTCACTACTGTAAGCAAGAGATTAAACCAAAAAGTAAATACAAATTGATGACAAGAGTGAATAAATCTGAAATTTACAAATCCTTTCCCTGGGGTTGTTATCCATTCCATCTCGAGTGTTATGAAGAAAATAAAAGCTTTTTGGGCAGAAGCTTTGAAGATTTTAGTGAAAAGGAGTTCATTCCACCAATACTTTCTATTATCATACCAACCTTAATTATTCACTTAATCTTTGCTGCTTATCAATATTACAAACTTTCCGTTTTACTTTCATTTAACTTAATAATTGCTTTTTTTATTGTTATTGAGCTTGTACCAATTTGTAAAGCTAGAAAAATTAAAAAACTTTTAGACTAATACGAGATACAACAAATTGCAATTTCCTCTTACGATTTTCAAAATTACGATTTTCAAAATTTCTGTATCTCCGACAAAATTTCCCATTTTCAATCTTTGAAACAGGATCCAATATTCTACAATTACAGAATCCAACAATTCATTACCACTAATAAATTTTAAGGAGTAAGAAGTAGACATAATGCTTCTTATACGAACTTTTGAGCCTGAAAAGGTAATTTTGGCTTTATTTTTGAGGAAAGTGCGCCAACTATTAGGCTAGACTGTGCAGTTGACTCATTCTTTTTCGTCTCCTGACACCAATAACAATTGCCAAAATACCACCGATTAAAAAGGTCCACATTACTTTTCCTAATTGAGAATCAAACATTATTTCTATACCGTTAATTATCACGGCTGCAAAAAATAAAAGTAAAAGCATAATACCAGCTATAAAGACTAAAAAAGTGTTTATAGAAACGATGTCCATGATAAATATTACAAACTTCAAATATTTATAATAACTTGCGATATTTTTTAAATGCGCCGTATATTTTAAATAGACTGTGCAATTTGTGAATTTTATGAAAAATAGAGAGAATTTATGCCATTTTCTTTAGTTAAAAAGCAAATTTAAACTTTTTAAAATCAAATAAAGAGATTTAAAATCAAATTTGATTAAAGAAAGTGGAAATTACTTGTTTTTTTGAAAAAATAAAATGCGCCAATAAACTAAAAATAATTGAGCTTTTTTATTCCTAGAGAAAAAGTGAGACTTAAAGTATATACTAAAAAATATTTGTTTCAGAAAATATTATTTAGTATATCTAATAAAATTAATGTTTTTATTTAAATATTTTATAAAAAATATAATTTTTTATATTTTTTATAATTATTATTTTAACTCTATGATAGAAAGTGAGAATTCATAGAAGAAGGAAGCAACCCCCCC